>NZ_JAKGAK010000009.1 GCF_023061185.1 Chromohalobacter beijerinckii | reverse complement strand
GTGCATAACCGCATTCAGGCCATGAACTGGGCGCGTCAGAATCTCGGTGCACCGCCCATGGTCTCGCTGCGCAGCCCCCGCAAAGCGCGCACGTCATGATCCCAGCAATGCCAAAAAAACGCCGCTCCCAAAGGAGCGGCGCAATATCACGAGACTCACATCACCCACACGCCATGCGGCAATGTGACGACCCTGAACACCCCTTCAGCGTAAGGAGCGCACATGACAAGCTCATTACGCGGCCGCGACACGACGATGACGGCACCTCAATTGAGCTGAATACGTTCCTGAATCATCGATACCAAGGTGAGATTGGCATCCGGTGCAGTCGTATCGAGATGGACCAGATGGCTCAGTTCATCGTCGGCGAAGGGTTCGAAACGCTCCAATTGGCGTTCAAGTACCTCGAGCCCCGCCTCGGAAGGGTCGCCACCGCGCTGAGCACGCCTTTCGATGCGCGCGCGCAGGGTCGCTTCATCCGCTTCAAAACTCACCAGCAGCACCGGCAGCCCACGACGTTCGGCTTCAAAGCACAGCTGCGTGCGCTGAGCGCGCGTCAGACAGGTGGCATCGACACACGCCGGCAATCCTGATTCCAGCAAGATTCCCGCCAGTTCGGCCAGGCGATCATAGGTACGTGCAGTAGCCTTGGGCGTATAGATATCGGCACCATCGGCGGTGCTGGCCTGGGCCTCGAAGCCGTACAATCGCTTGCGTTCGATGTCGGAGCGTACCCGCACACCGCCCAGTCGCTGCACCATCTCGCCGGTAAAACGGCTCTTGCCGCTGCCCGAGACGCCTACGCCAACGATCAGATACGGGAAGCGAAACTCACTGTAACGTTCGGCCAAGGTAATGTAGTGCTGGTACTCAGCGTACACTTCCTGGCGTTCGTCAGACGTCAATTGCGGTTGGTGGTAATGCAGCATCGCCACCTTGGCCCGCACCAGCGCTCGATACAGCTTGTAATAGGGGAGCAGACGCACCAGCTCGTAATCGCCGGAAAGTTCCAGGTAGCGATTGAGCACATGATTAGCGAAGGCTTGCTCACCGCGCGCTTCGAGATCCATCAGCAAGAACGCCAGCTCACAGCCGACATCGTTCCAGCGCAGCTCGGCGTTGAATTCCAGGCCATCGAAGAGCAGCGCACGCCCCTCGAAATGCACCGCATTGCCAAGGTGAATGTCACCGTGGATCTCACGCACGTAGCCTTCGCGCCAGCGCCGCTCGAATTCGTGTTCGAGTCGCGCGAAGCTGTCCAGGCTCCAGGTTTCGAGCCGCGACAGCCGCTCGCGTGCCTGGGGATCGTCGATCCGCGCCTCGATCAAGCGGAACTCACGATCCAGCGTGCGGCGCACAGTATCCGGCGACCCCAGTGGGCTATCACCGCTGATGCGCGGCGCGTCTTCGTGGAACGCCACCAGTTGGTCGACGAGGTCGTCGAGCAGCTCCACCGATAGCTCGCCGCTAACTTGCAGGGTGCTGAACAAGTGGCGGTTGCTGAACTGGCGCATCTTGACGGCATATTCAAACGGGGTGCCGCTACCCCCCAGCCGCGGCGCCTCGGGCGTACCACTGATCGGCACCGTCTCCAGATACAACGCCGGGGCGAGACGACGATTGAGGCGCACTTCCTGCTCGCAGAGCCGGCGCCGCTTTTCCAACGTGGAAAAGTCCAGAAAGCTGCCGAAATCCAGCGGCTTCTTGATCTTGTAGGCATAGTCGCCAGTAAGGATGACCCAGGAAATATGGGTCTCGAACACCTCGATCTCGCCGACCGGATGCCCAAACTCCTGGCCTTGGCGCAATGCCTCGATCAATACCTGGCTCACTGAGCGTTCTCCCGCATCCTGTCGTTGCATTGCATCGTTCACTCGCCGTATCAGGCCTGTCCCAGTGTCGCCAGTACCCGTTCGGCGGCGTCCAGCGTCGTCTGGATATCGGCCGCCGTATGCGCACTCGACATGAACCCCGCCTCGAACGGCGAAGGTGCCAGATACACGCCCTCCTCAAGCATACCCAAGAAGAAGCGCCGGAAGGTATCGGCATCGCAGGCAGTGGCCTGGGCGAAATTATCGACGCGCCGCTGGGCCGTGAAGAAGACGCCGAACATGCCGCCCGCACGCTGAGTGATCAGATCCACACCGGCCGCCTCTGCGCGGGCTTCCAAGCCATCGCACAGCGTCGCCACGCGTTCGCCGAGCGCATCGTGGAAGCCCGGTTCGCGAATCTTCTCGAGCAGCGCGATCCCCGCCGCCATGGCCAGCGGATTGCCGGCCAGCGTGCCCGCCTGATAGATCGGCCCCAGCGGCGAGACCTGTTCCATGAGCTCGCGGGTACCGCCGAAGGCACCCACCGGCATGCCGCCGCCAACGATCTTGCCCAGGCAGGTCAGATCGGGCGTCACGCCGAAATGCGCCTGAGCACCGCCCAGCGCCACGCGAAAGCCGGTCATCACCTCATCGAAGATCAGCACGCTGCCATGGGCATCGCACACCTCGCGCAGGCCCTTGAGAAAGTCGGGCTGCGGCGGGATGCAGTTCATGTTGCCCGCTACCGGCTCGACGATGATGCCGGCGATCTCGTCACCCAGCTCGGCGAAACACGCGCGTACCGCGTCCAAGTCGTTATAGGGCAACGTCACGGTATGTTCGGCCAGGGACGCCGGCACGCCAGGCGAACTCGGCTCGCCGTGAGTCAACGCGCCGGACCCGGCCTTGACCAACAACGAATCGGAATGGCCGTGATAATTGCCCTCGAACTTGACGATCTTGTCGCGCCCGGTATGGCCACGTGCCAGGCGAATCGCCGACATGGTGGCCTCGGTGCCCGAGTTGACCATGCGCACCATGTCGATGGACGGCATGATGTCGCAGATCAGCTCCGCCATGCGCGTTTCAATGGCGGTCGGAGTGCCGAAGGACAACCCATCGTCGAGTCGATCGCGTACTGCGCCCAGCACATCGGGATCGGCATGGCCGGTGATCAGCGGTCCCCAAGAACCGACATAATCGATGTAGCGCTGTCCTTCGACATCGTAGAGATAGGCGCCCTGGGCACGTTCGATGAATACCGGCGCACGCTCCATGCCCTTGAAGGCACGCACAGGTGAATTCACACCGCCGGGGATGTGACGGCAAGCCTGCTCGAAGAGTTGTGCGGACGTGGTCATGACTTCCTCTGGCTGTGTGTGACTAAGATAGAGTGTCGCTAAAAGAAAGTGTGGATAACTCTCTGGACAGGTCGAACAACTCGCCGTTCGAACCTGTGGATAATTCAGTGTCGCACCGCATCGCCGAGACTCGCCTGCAGTCCCTTGATGGCGATAGCGGGGTCGTCGGCGCCGAAGACCGCATGCACCGTGGCTAGCAACTCCGCGCCGGCCTCACGGGCTAGACGCATAGTGTGGACGTCGAGCCCGCCGATCGCCACACGCGGCAGGCCGAAACGCGCTGCGTCGCCGAGCAGTGCCAAGGACGCCGGCGGCGCCTCAGGCTTGGTGCGCGAGGCGAAGAAACGCCCGAAGGCCAGATAACTGGCGCCTTCGGCCGTCGCGCGCTCGGCCAGGTCGAGACGCGCATGACAGGTCGCGCCGATGATCGCCGAGGGCCCCAGGGCCTCGCGTGCGGCATCCAGCGCGCCATCCTGTTGTCCCAGGTGGACCCCGATAGTAGTGCCGAAACGCGCACCCAATCGCACCGCCAGGGCGATATCATCATTGACGATCAGCGGGACTCCGGCATCGTGGCAATATCCAGCCAAGGTCGCGGCCTGACGCCAGCGTTTATCGGCATCCGCCGACTTGTCACGGTACTGCAGCAACGCCGGACGCGCGCTCAGGGCGCGCTCGCAAGCCGCGAACAAACGCTCATCATCCGGCAGCAGCGCCGAATCGGTAATGGCGTAAATGCCTTGCGTCCAATCCGCCGTCATATCGTCTCGCTCTCGAAGGGCGGCAATCGCCACAAGCGATCGGGTAACGCCTGTCCGTGCCCGAGACGTTGCGCATGCACTAAGCTATCCCACGCCACTCGCTGGGCCTGGCTGCAGGCTTCGATCAAGGATTCACCACACGCCAAGCGCGCGGCCAACGAAGCCGCCAGGGTACATCCCGACCCATGATAGTCACCCGCCAGTCGTGGCCAGCGCCATTGACGACTATTGTCGGGGGTATGCAGGGTGTGGACAACCTCATCGCGCACGGATGTCTCCTCTTCCCAGGCATCGGCACCGGTGACCAGAATCGCCTGCGCACCCAGCGACATCAGTTCTACCACCCGGTCCACCTCACTGCCGGAAGCCCCGCTCAGACGCGCCAGTTCCTGGCGATTTGGCGTCAAGATATCCACTAGCGCGAGCAGGCGTTCGCGGAACATCGCCACGTTGTCGTCGGGCGTCAGTGCACTGCCGCCACCGGCGCGCATCACCGGGTCGACGACCAACGGTAAATGGGGATGCGCACTCACCACGGCAATGACCGCTTCGAGGGACGCACGATCGGCGATCAGCCCCACCTTGATGGCGCTGATCTCGATATCCGCAAACAAAGCCTCGCAAGCGCTTTCGATGCTCTCGCGCGAACACGGCATGACGCGCTTGACGTCACGCGTGGTTTGCACCGTCAGCGCGGTGGGCACGGTCAACGGCCAGCCACCACAGGCGCGGATGGCTTCGGCGTCGGCGGTCAGCCCCGCCCCGCCGGTGGGGTCGTGTCCAGCAAGCACCAGCACCGCCGGCAATCTTGGCGTCGCCATCAAAACGGCTGAAACACGACGAGCAGGATGATGGCAAACAGCAGCAGGATGGGAATGCCATTGAAGATACGCAGGAATTTCGAACTCTTCTGGCAACGCGCCGCCGCGAACTGCTTGAGATAGGCCAGACACACATGATGGTAGCCGATCAAGAACGCGACCAGCAGCAGCTTGACATGGAACGAGCCATTACTCATGACGCTCGGCACCAGATAGATCAGCAGCCCCCCAAAAACGATCACCGCAAGCATCGCCGGCAGCATGATGCCTTTGTAGAGACGCCGTTCCATGAGCTGAAAGTAACCCATCGCCTGTTCATCGCCATGGTCGCGCGCCTGGGCATGATAGACGAACAACCGGGGGAGAAAGAAAAGCGCCGCGAACCAGGTCATGACGGCAACTAGGTGCAGCGATAAGATCCAATGATACATGGCGATTCCTTAATGCTAGTCCTACGTTCTTGCTGAAAATGCCCGGAGTAGTGCCGGGATCATTTGTTACGGTAGTAGTTCTCGATGGCGTCGCGGGTGATGATACCCGAAATCTTGCGGATCAGCGGCGCCGTGGTGTGCTCGACATACAGCACATCGACCCTCTGTTTGTTGAGCTGTTCGAAGGCTTCGGAGAGCGTCGCCTGCAAGGCGATCGGCGCCATGTCGACCCGCTGGCCGGGAATCTCCAATAGGTCGAAATGCGTCTCGCCCTGCCACTGCTCGTCGAGCATGAGCCGTGCCAGCCCGGCGGCCTTGAGTCCTACCGGGGGTTTGTCGTTCTCGCGCGAGACCACCAGCCAAGTGGGTTTGCCGGCTAGCAGTTCCTGAGCCTGGGCGCGCGTCAGTATGCGCGGCGCCCGCGCCACGCTGCGCTCCATGACGGCTGGCACCGCGACCCGTGACAAGGCTTGCATCAAGGGACGCTGCAAGGGATGCAGACCTTGGCTATCGAGCGTGGAGATGAAAAAACCCGAGCAGTGATACCCCTGACGCGCCACCAGCACTGCAATGACCACCGCCAACATGCCTGGCAGCAGGATGCTCGAATTGTGGGTCAATTCCAGAAGCGCCATCAACGCCGCCAAGGGCGCCTGCAGGACGGCCCCCATCATGGCGGCCATGCCCAGCAGCGAGAACACCACCGGTGACGAAGCTAGCTCCGGCATCAGCGTGGCCCACAACAATCCGCACAACGTGCCCAGGGCCGCTCCCGACACCAGAATCGGCCCAATGATGCTCACCGGAACCCCAAAGGCGATGGCCAATGCCGTCAGCGCCAGCTTACCGAGCGCCACGGCGATCAGCACATCCAGCGCCGGCTGGCCGACAAGCATACGCTCCAGCGAGTCATAGCCCATCCCCTGGACCTGGGGATACCACCAAGCCAGTACCGCCACCGCAACACCCACCGCCAGGAATCGTCCCCACATGGGCAGGCGCGTCTGCCACACGGCAGGCCTGGCAAGACGCACGAAGCCGCCGGCCACCAGTCCGATCAACAAGGCCGTGACAGCGATCCAGGGCAGGTCGAATAACGAAGCCAACTGCACGCTGGGCACCGAGAAGGCGGGCTGGGAACCGTAGACCAACTGCGAGACAACGGCACCGGTAGTCGAGGCCAGAATGACCGGCATGAAACCGGTAATGGTGTACTCCATCATCACCACTTCCATGGCGAAGATGACACCGGCGATTGGGGTATTGAACGACGCGGCGATGCCCGCCGCAGTGCCGCACCCCACCAATACGCGCAGGCTGTTGTGGGGCAACCGCATGGTCTGACCGATCCAGCTCGATGCCGCCGCACCAAGGTGTATGGCAGGCCCCTCGCGCCCTGCGGAAAGACCGCCCAACAGGGCCACGAGCCCTACCCACCACTGGGTGATCCAGTTGCGTAGCGGCATCTTGCCCTGATGATAAGTCAACCGTTCGATGACATGACCGATGCCGATCTTGCCGACGCTCGTCGGCATACGCCATAGCCACAGACCGATCAGCGCCACAGCAATCAACGGCAACACCACACGAAGGGGAACTGCGAGTCGCTCAAAGGCCTCGGGGTCGCCATCGGGCATGAAAGCCAGCGCCCCAAACTCCAGTGCGCCGCGAAAAACGACCATTAGACCGCCGGTCAGAAGCCCCGAGAGGACCCCTAGCACACATAACTGCGGCAACGCATCGACGCTTGCCAAGCGGCGACGAAAAGCTTCCATACTGGGCCGCTTGAGCGGTGGTCGAAACCGACGCGAAGGCACACCGTATCTCCCCATGAACGGATAATTCCACCGAGGACATGGCGCGCGGCATGGCCACGCCCCGGCGTCGCCATGGCAACCTGACATAGCGTATTTTCTATCATACACCTTAGCGAAGGACGGTAGGCAGCACTCCACAGCAATACAAAGTTGACCGTTTTGCTTGGTTTTCACGATAATGGTAAGCCATATGCCACACGATGGATTAAGGAGGTCACCCATGAGCGGGGCTGAATCGTTCGTCCCGGTGCCCATGTACTTGACCGATGCCGCCGCCCAGCGTCTGGGCGTATTGGTCGAGGAAGAGGGCAAGCCGGGTCTCAAACTGCGTGTCTACGTCACCGGTGGAGGCTGCTCGGGCTTCCAGTACGGTTTCGATTTCGCCGAAAACGTCGGCGATGAGGATACCGTCATCGAACATGGTGGCGCGTCGATGATCATTGACGCACTCTCGTATCAATACCTGGTTGGCTCCACGGTAGATTTCGAGGAAGGCCTCGCCGGAGCGCGCTTCATCATCAAGAATCCCAACGCCACATCTACCTGCGGCTGCGGTGCCTCGTTCGCCGTCTGAGCGGTCATGCAGCGCCTCGGGCGTCCGTCACGCGGATGCCCCTTCTCTCCCTTCGCGTTCTCCCTCTCTCTACTTGACGCCCCCACCGGGACTCGTCAATGTAGAGCCGGTCCCATCAACAACAGTAAACGGGGAACGCTATGAAACACTTGCCACTACGTCTTTCCGCCCTGGCTCTGGCACTCGGTACCAGCAGTGTCGCCCTCGCCCAGGATACCCCCACACTTGCCGTGGCCACCGACCCCAGCTTCGTGCCCTTCGAGATGATGGACGAAGATAGCGGCGAAATGGTTGGTTTCGACATCGACATCATCAACACCATCGCCGATCGTGCCGGCTTCGAAGTCGATCTCAACACCATGGACTTCAACGGCATCATCCCCGCCGTGCAGACCGGTAACGTCGATATCGCCATCGCGGGTATCACCATTACCGACGAGCGCGGTGAGATCGTCGATTTCTCCGACCCGTACTACGATAGCGGTCTACGCATCCTGGTCCCCAATAGCAACGACGACGTCGAGGAACTCGACGACCTCGAAGGCATGCGTATCGGCACCAAGATCGGTTCCACGAGCTACGACTACCTCCAGGAAGAGCTCGGTGACGACGCCGAAATCACCCCGTATCCCGGCAGTTCCGACATGTACATGGCTCTCATGGGCGGCAGTGTTGATGCCGTATTCTATGACGCGCCCAACGTCGGCTACTTCGCCGAGACCAAAGGCAAGGGCAAAGCCAAGGTGGTTGGCCCACTGTACGAAGGCCAGCAATACGGTATCGCCTTCGCCAAGGGCAGCGAATGGGTAGAACCCGCCAACGAAGCGCTCAGCGAGATGCGTGAAGACGGCACCTACGACGATATCTACGAAAAGTGGTTCGGTAAGGCGCCTGACGCCGAGTAAGTACGACACCCTTCAGGGGCCGGGTGACCATGCACCCGGCCCCTTTTCATGCACATCATCCACCGTAAGCGTCGTCGCCTCAGCGCGCACGTACGCCGAGGCACGACCCTGGAGACACCTTCGTGGACGTCACTTTCCAGTTCGACTGGCAGGCGGCCATCGCCTCCATCCCGCATTTGCTCACCGGCATCCCCTGGACCTTGCTGATCTCGTTCGGCGGTCTCGCCATCGGCTTTCTGATCGGTATCATCTTTGGCCTTCTACGTATCAGTCCGCTGCGCTTGCTACGCTGGCCCGCCACTGTCTACATCGAGATATTCCGCGGCACTCCAGTACTCGTGCAGGTACTGTTCATTTTCTATGGCTTGCCGCAACTCCTGGGTGGTCCGATCAACGCCGTTGTTGCCGGTATCGCCGCCATCGCCCTGAACGCAGGGGCCTATATTTCGGAAATCGTGCGTGGCGGCGTGCAATCCATCGAAAAGGGCCAACGTGAAGCCGGCTTGTCGCTGGGCCTGTCGCGGACCGATACCTTCCGCTACATCATCTGGCCCCAGGCGCTACGTCGCATGATCCCGGCGCTCGGGAATCAGGGCATCGTCAGCATCAAGGACACCTCGCTGTTCTCGGTCATCGGCGTGGGCGAGCTGGTGCGTCAAGGCCAGGTCTATATCGCGACCACCTTCACCGCGCTCGAGGTCTACTTGATGGTCGCCTTGCTCTATCTGGCGATCACCCTGAGTCTCTCTTTCGCCTTGCGCCTGCTCGAGCGCAAGGGCCTGGTCGGACAATGAGGCGCCTATCATGAATGACAGTCAGCAAGATTCCACTACTCCGATCGTCACGTTGGAGAAGGTCAACAAGTATTTTGGCAGCCTGCACGTGATGCAGGATATCGATCTCGAGATCGCCGCCGGCGAGGTGGTCGTCATCGTCGGTGCCAGTGGCTCCGGCAAATCGACGCTCATTCGCTGCGTCAACGGCCTCGAGGAGTTTCAGTCAGGACGCATCGTCGTCGATGGCAACGAACTCACACCGTACGGCAAGGGCGGGAAATCGTTGCAGACCATCCGCACCGAGGTCGGCATGGTTTTCCAACAATTCAATCTGTTTCCCCACTTGTCGGTGCATGCCAACGTGACCCTGGCCCCGGTGAAAGTACGTGGGCTCAATAACACCAAAGCCCGGGAAATCGCCGATCGACTGCTCGAACGCGTGGGTATCACCGATCAAGCCGACAAGTATCCCAGCCAGCTCTCCGGGGGCCAGCAGCAGCGTGTCGCCTTGGCCCGCGCATTGGCGATGGAACCGCGCCTGATGCTGTTCGACGAGCCCACCTCGGCTCTCGACCCGGAAATGATCGGCGAAGTACTCGACGCCATGCGGGAACTGGCCAACGAAGGCATGACGATGATGATCGTGACCCACGAGATGGGCTTCGCACGCGAGGTTGCCGACCGCGTCATCTTCGTGCATGACGGCCGCATCGTCGAACAAGGCTCGCCACAAGAGGTTTTCGATCGTCCCCAACACGAACGCACCCAGGCTTTCCTCTCCCGCGTTCTCAAGCACTAGCTCTGTGTTCTCCAATACCAGATAGCGCTCCCACCTCACGATTACGCGGCGATCTCCAAGGGTCGCCGCGCTTCATTTCTGTCTTCACAAGGCGATTTTTCGCCTGTGTATAAGTTTGACGTCATAACCCTCTCATTATCGCCACCAGCCCCGTCATGCGGGGGTTAAAAGGCAACACCATTAAATGTTGACCACTATGGGCGGGGCTCTGGTATGCACCTGGGGACAAGTGGTGCACGATCTGGCGTGTGGATAAGATCCCCTTCCATCCACAGGCCGTCCCCCGCTCCCGCGCAGGCTATTTGCTCTTTTTCCGATCAGCGATGAACAGTGTAAAGTCCCGATGGCACTTGATTTTTTTAACTTATCCCCAGATTTTGGCGATACCAGTAATAACAACAACAACAGAACTTCTTTTAAATTCTATATTGTTATTAATAGAAGACCCCGATGACGGACCAACCCACATGGAAATCCATGTGTGGAAAACCCTGACGGTTACTCACAAGGGGTTTATACTGTCCGGCTATTTGCCAAGCTCCATCGCCTGACGATGAGGCTTGCCGACATGCACGACCGCAGCCATACGCTGCGATTCGAGGTGTAACGTGGATTACCCAGACCGCTTTGATGTCATCGTCATCGGCGGGGGCCATGCGGGGACCGAAGCCGCACTGGCTGCCGCTCGCATGGGCTGTCAGACGCTATTGCTGACGCATAACATCGAGACGCTCGGCCAAATGTCCTGCAATCCCGCCATCGGCGGGATCGGCAAGAGCCATCTGGTCAAGGAAATCGATGCCTTAGGCGGCGCCATGGCGCATGCCACCGATCTCGGTGGCATTCAGTTCCGTGTACTCAATGCCCGCAAGGGCCCCGCCGTGCGTGCCACGCGGGCCCAGGCTGACCGCGTCCGTTACAAGGCCGCGATTCGCAGCCAGCTGGAAAACCAATCGCATCTGACGCTCTTCCAACAGGCCGCCGACGATTTGATCGTCGACGGCGATACAGTCCGCGGCGTCGTCACGCAGACGGGTATTCGCGTCTTCGGCGAAAGTGTGGTGTTGTGCACCGGCACCTTCCTGGGCGGCGTTATCCACATCGGGTTGGACAATCACTCCGGCGGACGGGCCGGCGATCCGTCCTCCAATGCCTTGGCGCAACGCCTGCGTGCCCTGCCGTTCAACGTCGATCGACTCAAGACCGGTACGCCGCCACGCCTGGACGCCAAAAGCGTGGATTTCTCGGTACTCGAGACCCAACCGGGCGATACGCCGACCCCGGTGATGTCGTATCTCGGCAACCGTGAGCAGCATCCGCGTCAGATGAGCTGCCACATCGCGCATACCAACGCCCGTACCCACGAGATCATTCACGCCAATCTCGAACGCTCTCCGATGTATTCCGGTGTCATCGGGGGGGTTGGGCCGCGCTACTGCCCGTCCATCGAAGACAAGGTGAACCGCTTCGCAGACAAGTCGAGTCACCAAATCTTCGTTGAGCCCGAAGGCCTCGATACGCACGAGCTCTATCCCAACGGGATTTCAACCTCGCTGCCCTTCGACGTGCAGTTCCAGGTGGTACGTTCGATCAAAGGCTTCGAGAACGCGCACATCACGCGCCCCGGTTATGCCATCGAGTATGATTTCTTCGATCCGCGCGATCTGCGTCACTCGCTGGAAACCAAATTTATCCACAACCTGTTCTTCGCCGGTCAGATCAATGGCACCACCGGCTACGAGGAAGCTGCCGCCCAGGGCTTACTGGCCGGGCTCAACGCCGCACGACGTGCTCAAGGGCAGGATGCTTGGACACCGCGCCGCGATGAGGCCTATCTCGGGGTGCTGGTCGATGACCTGATCACCATGGGCACCCAAGAGCCGTATCGCATGTTCACGTCGCGGGCCGAGCATCGCCTGTTGCTGCGTGAGGACAACGCCGACTTGCGTCTCACCGAGATCGGGCGGGAACTGGGGCTCGTCGACGACGAACGCTGGCAGCGTTTTTCCACCAAGCGCGAGGCCATCGCCCGCGAGTCCGAACGCCTGCGGGAAACCTGGGTACAACCCCAGAGCGAGCTGGCCACACGTCTCGCCAGCAAGCTCGACAAGCCGCTGGCCCGCGAATACCGTCTTGCGGATCTACTCAAGCGGCCCGAGCTGACGCATGCCGATCTCGACGACGGCGCGCCTGAACTCGATCCCACTGTCGCCGAGCAGGTGCAGATACAGGCCAAGTACCAGGGGTACATCGCGCGCCAGCAGGACGAGATCGATCGTCTGCGCCGCCACGAGACACTGCGTCTGCCCGAGGATCTGGACTACGCACGCATCGACGGCCTGTCCCACGAGATCCGTCAGAAGCTCGAGGCTGCGCGACCTGAGACGCTGGCGCAGGCGGGACGTATCTCCGGGGTCACCCCAGCGGCCGTGTCGCTATTGCTGGTGCATCTCAAGAAGCGTCGCCTGATCGATGAGCAGTCCCTCCAGGCGGCCAACGCATGACCCCAGCTTGTGAAACGCGTCTCGATACCGGCCTCGCCGCGCTCGGGGTTGAAGTCGATGCCACTGCCCGTGAGCGCCTGTTGGCGTTGCTCGCGTTGTTGCACAAGTGGAACCGCGCCTATAACCTCACCGCGGTACGTGATCCTGAGCAGATGGTCACCCGCCATCTGCTCGATAGCGCCAGCATAGCAGCCGCCGTGCGTGGTCCGACGTTGCTCGATGTCGGTGCAGGCGCCGGGTTGCCTGGCCTGGTATTGGCGATACTCGATCCTCGCCTGGCGGTAACCATGCTCGACGGTAATGGCAAAAAAGTACGCTTTCAGCGCCAGGCCGTTCTAGAGTTGGGGCTGGATAACGTCATGCCGGTGCAAGCGCGGGTGGAAACCTTCGAGCATGGCGGTTTCGATCAGATCGTGTCGCGAGCCTTCGCCGATCTGGCGACCTTCCTCACGCTGACGCGCCCCTTGTTGGCCGAGGATGGCGAATGGTTAGCGATGAAGGGCCGTGATGTGGAGACGGAGCTTGCCGCCTTGCCGAGCGAGGTGACGCTCGTCGAAAACCGTCCACTGGCGGTACCGGGCGATGAGGCGCAACGTGTGCTCGTGCGCCTGCGACGTAGTTGAATGCCACCAGCGCTGCCGTTTTCGGGCGTTGTCGATAATGGGAGTCGATCGTGACCAAGATAATCGCCTTGACCAACCAGAAGGGTGGCGTTGGCAAGACCACCACCGCGGTCAATCTCGCGGCCTGTCTCGCCGCGCTGGACAGGCGGGTCCTATTGGTCGACCTCGATCCCCAGGGACATGCCACCATGGGCAGTGGCGTCGACAAGCATGAACTCGAGGGTAGCGTGCTTGAGGTGCTGCTCGACGGACGCCGTGCCAGCGAGGTGATTCTCGATTGCCCCGACGCCGGCTATGCTCTGCTGCCCGGCAATGGCGACCTGACCGCCGCCGAAGTCGATCTCCTCGACCGTGACGGACGCGAGCGCTGCCTGGGCGATGCCTTGGGAAGCGTGGCCGCAAGTTACGACGTGGTGATCATCGATTGTCCGCCTTCGCTCAATATGCTGACCGTCAACGCCTTGACCGCGGCGGACGGAGTACTTATCCCGTTGCAATGCGAGTTCTACGCATTGGAAGGCCTTTCCGCACTGCTGGACACCGTCGAGCAGATCCAGGCCAACGTGAATCCCGATCTAAGCATTTTCGGCATCGTGCGAACCATGTACGACGCGCGCAACAGCCTGACGCGCGACGTCAGCAAACAGTTGAGCCAATATTTCGGTGACACCCTGCTCAAGACGACCATTCCGCGCAACGTGCGCGTCGCTGAGGCACCTAGCCACGGCGTACCGGTGACCAAGTATGCGCGCCTGTCGCGGGGAAGCCAGGCCCATCGGGTGTTGGCCAAGGAACTGATCCGCCGCCTGGCGCTATGACGCGTCCTTGGCGAGTGGGAGACGAATCGAGGGAATACTTATGACGCGCAAACGCGCACTGGGACGCGGCCTGGATGCCTTGATCGGTGCAGGCGCGCGTCAACGCGAGACACTCGGCGATGACGCCATCGACGGCGATGTCGTGCTGGAACCCGCTCAGGCCCCGGCTGCCAGCGAGGAGCAGGAGCGCTTGATGCGCTTGCCGCTGGGGCAACTGAGCCGGGGCAAGTATCAGCCACGGCGTGATATCCAACCCGAGTCGCTCGAAGAACTGGCCGATTCGATTCGTGCCCAGGGCGTCATGCAACCCATCGTGGTTCGACCGATGGGCGAGTCTCGCTACGAGATCATCGCTGGCGAACGACGCTGGCGGGCCGCTCAATTGGCGGAACTCGACGTCATCCCCGCCGTGGTGCGCGAGGTCAGCGACGAGGCTGCCCTCGCCTTGGCGCTGATCGAGAACATCCAGCGCGAAAACCTCAACCCGGTGGAAGAAGCCATGGCGCTGAAGCGCCTGCTCGACGACTTCGAGCTCACACAACAGCAGGTGGCCGATGCGGTGGGCAAATCGCGCGCCCAAGTGGCGAACCTGCTGCGCCTGTTGAGTCTCGACGAGGAAGTGCAGACCCTGCTCGAACGCGGCGATCTGGACATGGGGCATGCACGTGCCCTGCTGACCCTGCCCGTCGCGCGTCAGCGTAGCATTGCGCGTGAAGTCGTCGAACGTGATTTAACCGTGCGCCAGACCGAGGCGCTGGCCAAGCAGAACGCCAGCGGCAAAGAGACCACCAAGCCTGCGCCGAGCGCGTCGGGCAATACCGATGTGGCACGGCTCGAAACGCGTCTCGCCGAACTGCTGGGCGCGCCGGTCAAGATCCAGCATGGGGCCTCCGGCAAGGGACGTGTCACCATTCGTTACACCAGCCTCGACGAACTGGATGGCATCCTGGGGCATATTCAGTGACCGGATGCAGCCGCACGATAAGCGGTTAGTGTGACAAAATGCCGCAGTCAACGTTTAGCGCGTTAACGTTATTTATCGTCTTTTCGTGCCCCTTTAGTGGTAACGAGCTGCCAGATCGCGCTAAATCGGCCCATGTTCTGTTGAAGGCCACTAGGCCCTCCCCTATAATCCGCCAAGATTTGTCCGGGTGACGACACCAGCAATAAGAGGACGGCAAGACCGACGCCATGCATAAAGCGGCACCGGCCAGGCTCAAGGGCCCACGACTGTTTCCCTTGCTGATGTTGCAGTTGTGCATGGCACTGGGAATGACGGCACCCACGTTGATCTGGCATACGCCTGAAGCGGCGTTATCGACATTACTGGGCGGCCTGGTTGCCTGGCTGCCTAATGTCTTCTTTGCCTGGCAGACCTTTCGTCATCAGGGAGCATCGCAAGCGCGCAACATCGTAAACAGTTTCTACCGAGCCGAGGCCGGTAAGTTCGGTTTGACGGCGGCATTGTTCATAGCGGTATTCGTAGCCGTGCCTCCCTCAAACCCCGCTTTCTTCTTTGGCGCTTACGTGGTGACGCAGTTGGCGCACTGGCTGGGACCCTGGCTGTTGCATCGACCGTCGCGCACTTGAACTCGAGGCTTACTCAATGGCAGGCAACAACCCGACGTCTTCGGAGTACATCCAGCACCACCTGCAAAACATGACCTTCGGGTTGCACCCGGAGCATGGGTTGGGGCTGGCACATTCCGCGCAGGAAGCCCAGGAAATGGGTTTCTGGGCCATTCACCTGGACACCATGGGCTGGTCGATCGGCCTGGGGATCTTGTTCCTGTGGGTGTTCCGCATGGTCGCCAAGACCGCGACCACCGGCGTGCCGAGCGGCCTGCAGAACTTCGTCGAGATGATGGTCGAGTTCGTCGATAATTCGGTACGCGAAACGTTTCACGGCAAGAGCAAGTTGATTGCGCCGCTGTCGCTGACGATCTTCTGCTGGATCTTCCTGATGAACCTAATGGATCTGGTGCCGGTGGACTTTCTGCCGATGCTGGCGCAGAAGATCGGTGCCTGGTTCGGGGCTGATCCCGCGCATGTCTACTTCAAGGTCGTGCCGACCACCGACGTTAACGCCACGCTGGGCATGTCGCTGGCGGTCTTTGCCCTGATCATCTTCTACAGTATCCGCGAAAAGGGCTTCTCCGGCTTCGTGGCCGAGTTGACGCTGCACCCCTTCAACGCCTCCAATCCGTTCGTTCAGGCTTTGCTGATTCCTGCCAACTTCCTGCTGGAAGCGGTAACACTGCTGGCCAAACCCGTATCGCTGGCATTGCGGCTGTTCGGTAACCTCTATGCGGGCGAGCTGATCTTCATCCTGATCGCCATGATCGGCTTGTGGCAATTGCCCCTGCATTTCGCGTGGGCGACCTTCCACCTTCTGATCATCACGCTGCAAGCGTTCATCTTCATGATGCTGACGATCGTCTACCTGAGCATGGCGACGGAAAAGCATTAACCGGTTTTCTCAACCCCAACCCTTAAACCTTGAAATAAACTGGAGTCAATCATGGAAGCACAAGTTCTGGGCATGACCGCTATCGCCGTCTCCCTGCTGATCGGTCTGGGTGCATTGGGCACCGCCATCGGCTTCGGCATTCTCGGCGGTAAGTTCCTCGAAGGTGCGGCACGCCAACCGGAAATGATTCCGCAGCTGCAGGTGAAAATGTTCATCGTTGCCGGTCTGCTCGACGCCGTGACCATGATCGGTGTGGGCATCGCGCTGTTCTTCACCTTCGCCAATCCGTTTGTCGGTTAACTTTGCCGTTTGGCCCATGGGCCACGGTGACATTAACCCCAAACTTGTGATGCGAGAGGTGCTGGCGTGAATCTGAACCTAACCCTGATCGGTCAGGCCATAGCCTTCGCGGTCTTCGTCTGGTTCTGCATGAAGTTTGTATGGCCGCCGGTCATGCAGGCGTTGCAGGAGCGGCAAAAGAAGATCGCCGATGGCCTGGATGCGGCCAGCCGTGCGACTCGCGACCTTGAGCTGGCTCAGGAGCAAGCAGCCGAGCAACTCAAGGAGAGCAAGGAGCAGGCGGCCGAGATCATCGAGCAGGCCCATAAACGGGCCAACCAGATGATCGAGGAAGCGCGTGATAACGCTCGTCTCGAAGGGGAGCGCATGATCGAAAGCGCTCGCGGCGAGATCGAGCAGGAGACGCAGCGTGCGAAGGAAGAGTTGCGGACCCAGGTGGCGACACTCGCCATTCAGGGGGCCGAGCGCATCCTCGACTCCTCCATTGATGAAGCCAAGCATCGTGAGCTGGTCGACAAGCTCGCGGCTGAGCTCTGAGGAGGTGAGGCATGGCTGAAACGTCTACCGTAGCTCGTCCGTACGCCAAGGCGGCGTTCGAATATGCGCGCGATCAAAAGGCGCTTGAAGCCTGGTCCGGACACCTGGCCTCGGCGGCGCAAGCGGTGGTTGACACCGATTTCAACGCCAAGGTGGTGGGCAACCCGAAACTGTCCCGAGGACAGAAGACCGAGTTGTTGCTCGAGGTTTGCGGAGAACTCGATGAGTCTCTTCGCAACTTCCTCCGTACCGTTGGCTCGCGGGGGCGGTTTGCCGCCCTCCCGGCGATCGCCGAGCAGTTCGAGGCATTGCGCGCTCGAGAAGAGAAGCGGGTGGATGTGACCATCGTCTCCGCCTTCGATCTGGATGCCGCACAGCAGGACAAGCTCGCGACTGCGCTGAAGAAGCGTCTCAACCGCGAAATCTCCATTACCACTCAGGTGGACCGTGCGCTGATGGGCGGCGTGATCCTGCGTGCCGGCGACACCGTCATCGACGGTTCGGTACGCGGTCGATTGAACCGTCTACGCGACGCACTTTCCGCTTGAGTTCGAGGGACATGGCATGCAGCAACTGAATCCTTCCGAGATCAGCGACATCATCAAACAGCGTATCGAAAAGCTGGATGTCGCATCCGAAGCCCGCAACGAAGGTACCGTGGTCAGCGTTTCCGACGGTATCGTGAAGATCCACGGTCTCGCCGACGCGATGTTCGGCGAAATGATCGAGTTCCCCGGCAGCATCTTCGGCATGGTGCTCAACCTCGAGCGTGACAGCGTCGGCGCCGTGGTGCTCGGCGACTATCTGCAGCTCGAAGAGGGCATGACCGCGCAGTGTACCGGTCGTATCCTCGAGGTGCCGGTGGGTCCGGAATTGATTGGCCGTGTGGTCGATGCGCTGGGTAACCCCATCGATGGCAAGGGCGAGCTCGACACCAAGATGACCGACGCGGTGGAAAAGGTCGCGCCGGGCGTCATTACCCGTCAGTCCGTCGACGAGCCGATCCAGACCGGTCTCAAGTCCATCGACGCCATGGTGCCGATCGGCCGTGGTCAGCGTGAGCTGATTATCGGTGACCGTCAGATCGGTAAGTCGGCGATCGCCATCGACACCATCATCAACCAGAAAGACAAGGGCGTTACCTGCGTCTACGTCGCCATCGGCCAGAAGCAGTCGACCATTGCCAACATGGTGCGCAAGCTCGAAGAGCATGGGGCCATGGAACACACCATCATCGTCGCTGCCGGCGCCGCTGACCCGGCACCGATGCAGTTCCTGGCGGCGTACTCCGGCTGCACCATGGGCGAGTATTTCCGCGACCGTGGCGAAGACGCTCTCATCGTCTACGACGATCTCTCCAAGCAAGCCGTGGCCTATCGTCAGGTCTCGCTGCTGCTGCGCCGTCCGCCGGGCCGCGAAGCCTATCCGGGCGACGTTTTCTATCTCCACTCGCGTCTCCTCGAGCGTGCCGCGCGTATCAACGCCGATCATGTCGAGAAGCTCACCAACGGTGAGGTCAAAGGCAAGACCGGCTCGCTGACCGCGTTGCCGATCATCGAGACTCAGGGCGGCGACGTCTCGGCGTTCGTGCCGACCAACGTGATCTCGATCACCGACGGTCAGATCTTCCTCGAGACGAACCTCTTCAACTCTGGGGTACGTCCGGCGATCAACGCGGGTCTTTCGGTATCGCGTGTGGGTGGCTCGGCGCAGACCAAGATCATCAAGAAACTGGGCGGGACCGTGCGTCTGGCCTTGGCGCAGTATCGTGAACTGGCTGCTTTCTCACAGTTCGCCTCGGATCTCGACGAAGCGACCCGTAAGCAGCTTGAGCATGGGCAGCGCGTCACCGAGCTGATGAAGCAGAATCAGTATTCGCCGATGTCGGTGGCCGAAATGGCGGTGACACTGTACGCCGCCAACGAAGGTTTCCTGGAAGATATTGAAGTCAACAAGGTGCTGGATTTCGAGAAAGCGCTGCAGGCGTACATGAAATCCGAGCATGCCGAGCTGATCGACAAGATCAATCAGACCGGTAATTACGACGACGATATCAAGCAGGGCCTCAAGTCCGGCCTCGAGACGTTCAAGTCCACTCAGACCTGGTGATGCAAGGCCCGGTGACACCGGGCCGGCAATCCTAGCTGAGCGGCTCGCAAGAGGGTGAGATCGAGATGGCAGCTGCAAAAGAGATTCGCACCCAGATCGGGAGCATCAAGAACACGCAGAAGATCACCAGTGCCATGGAAATGGTCGCTGCGTCGAAGATGCGCAAGGCCCAGGAACGCATGACGGCCAGCCAGCCGTACGCGAAGCTGATCCGTCGCGTGGTGAGTCACATTGCCAAGGCCAACCCCGAGTATCGTCATGAGTACATGATCGAGCGCGAAATCAAGCGCGTGGGGTATATCGTGGTCTCCAGTGACCGAGGCTTGGCCGGCGGCCTGAACGTCAACGTGTTCAAGGCCGTGACGCGCGAAGCCAAGTACTGGCATGAACAGGACGTCGAGGTCGATTACGCGGCTATCGGCTCCAAGGCCAATGTGTTCTTTCGCAACCATGGCGGCAACTTGGTGGCGGGCAAGAGCGGTCTGGGCGAAGCCCCGGCCGTCGAAGACCTGATCGGGAGCGTCAGTGTCATGCTGAAGGCCTTCGATGAGGGGCAACTGGATCGGCTTTACGTGGTGCATAACGAGTTCGTCAACACCATGACTCAGAAGCCGGTCGTACGTCAGTTGCTCCCCTTGGAAGCCGAGGCGGATGATGACGATGAAGAAGAGACACGTGCCAGCGGCAGCTGGGACTACCTGTATGAGCCGGACGCCAAGACCCTGCTCGATCATTTGCTAGTGCGCTATGTGGAATCCCAGGTGTACCAGGCAGTGGTCGAGAATGCGGCCTGCGAACAGGCGGCACGGATGATCGCGATGAAGAGCGCGACTGACAATGCCGGCAATCTGATCGATGACCTGGAGCTGGTCTATAACAAGGCCCGTCAGGCCGCGATCACCCAGGAGATTTCGGAGATCGTCGGCGGCGCCGCCGCCGTATGACGACGCAGGTCCCACCGAGGCTCCCGTATGGGTTGCCTCGGGGCCCAGGCGAAGCAGGTTTCATTTGCAGGTATTAGAGGAACCAACATGAGCGGACGTATCGTACAAATCATCGGCGCGGTGATTGACGTAGAGTTTCCGCGGGACGATGTTCCCAAGGTCTACGACGCGCTGAAGGTCTCCGACACCGAGACCATTCTGGAAGTACAGCAACAGCTGGGTGACGGCGTCGTGCGTGCCATCGCCATGGGCACCACCGAAGGCCTCAAGCGCGGCCTCGATGTCGCCAATACCGGGGCGGCGATTTCGGTGCCGGTGGGCAAGGCCACGCTGGGACGCATCATGGACGTCCTTGGTAATCCCATCGACGAAGCCGGCGATATCGGCGAAGAAGAACGCATGCCGATCCACCGCAAGGCGCCGGGCTATGCGGATCAAGCAACGTCCAACGAACTCTTGGAAACCGGCATCAAGGTCATCGACCTGGTGTGCCCGTTCGCCAAGGGCGGCAAGGTTGGTCTGTTCGGCGGCGCCGGTGTCGGCAAGACCGTCAACATGATGGAGCTGATCCGCAACATCGCGACCGAGCACAGCGGTTATTCCGTCTTCGCCGGGGTGGGGGAGCGTACCCGTGAGGGTAACGACTTCTACCACGAGATGAAGGACTCCAACGTTCTCGACAAAGTGTCGCTGGTCTATGGCCAGATGAACGAACCGCCCGGGAACCGCCTGCGTGTGGCCCTGACCGGTCTGACCATCGCTGAGAAGTTCCGTGACGATGGGCGTGACGTGCTGTTGTTCGTCGACAACATCTACCGTTATACCCTGGCGGGCACCGAGGTCTCGGCGCTGCTGGGCCGCATGCCCTCTGCGGTGGGCTATCAGCCGACCCTGGCCGAGGAAATGGGCGTCTTGCAGGAGCGCATCACCTCGACCAAGACGGGCTCTATCACCTCCGTGCAGGCGGTTTACGTCCCGGCGGACGACTTGACCGACCCGTCACCGGCGACCACCTTCTCGCACCTGGACGCCACCGTGGTACTGGCGCGCTCCATCGCCGAGTTGGGCATCTACCCGGCCATCGATCCGCTGGACTCCACTTCGCGTCAGCTCGATCCGCTGACCGTCGGCGAAGAGCACTACAACACCGCACGCGGTGTGCAGGGTGTGTTGCAGCGCTACAAGGAGCTCAAGGACATCATCGCGATCTTGGGGATGGACGAGCTGGCCGACGAAGATAAACTGACCGTGGCACGTGCGCGCAAGATCCAGCGCTTCCTGTCACAGCCGTTCTTCGTTGCCGAGGTCTTTACCGGGGCGCCCGGCAAGTACGTCTCCCTCAGGGAGACCATCCGTGGCTTCCAGGGCATCCTCGACGGGGAATACGACGAACTGCCCGAACAAGCCTTCTACATGGTTGGTACTATCGACGAAGCCGTCGAGAAAGCCAACAACATGAAGTAAGGCCATGCCCATTCGGGAGTGGTAGGCACGGCGCCGTTGCGCGCCGTGCCCGACGCTTCCATGAACGAGGAGATAGCGATGGCTAGCTTCCAATGCGACATCGTCAGCGCCGAGAAGGCCATCTTCTCCGGCAGCGCCGAGCAGCTAGTGGCGGCCGGCGTGTCGGGCGATCTGGGTATTCTGCGTGGTCACGCACCGCTGCTCACCGAGCTCAAGCCGGGACCGGTCCGTGTGACGCGTGAAGATGGCGAGGAAGAAGTGTACTTCGTCACTGGCGGCTTCCTGGAGGTCCAACCGGAGGTGGTCTCGGTGCTGGCCGATACGGCCACGCGGGCGCACGATCTCAATGAGGCTGCCGCCGAAGAGGCGCGTCAGGAGGCCTTGCGGTCCATGGGCGACAAGCAGTCCGATCTCGACTACACCCGTGCGGCCGCCGAACTGGCGGAAGCCGTGGCACAGTTGCGTACCATCCAGCAACTGCGTGAGAAGGGTAGCCGCCGCTAGGCGCCGCACGCGATGCCACTGTCCATGAAGGCGACCCACGGGTCGCCTTTTTTTCGTGAATGCTATCCGCTAACCGCCTGTCACGGACGTTTACATATCGTGCCGAGACATGACGCATGTCGCTTGGTAGCGCCTTCCGCCCACCGTAGAATACGGCCATCTTCTTTAAGAGATGCATAGGGACGACAGCGATGACGTTAGACGTGGTGATACTCGCCGCCGGTCAGGGAACGCGGATGCGTTCGGCCAAGCCCAAGGTTTTGCATCCGTTGGCGGGTAAGCCGATGGTGACGCATGTGCTGGATACTGCCGAGCAACTGGGCGCGACGCGCACGCACGTGGTGATTGGCCACGGCGCCGAGCAGGTCGAGACCGAACTCGGCGGGCGCGAGGTGCGGTTCGCCCTGCAGGCCGAACAAAAGGGGACCGGTCATGCCGTGGCCCAGGCACTGGAGAACATGGGCGACGGCAAGGTGTTGATCCTCTACGGCGATGTCCCGCTGATCCGCGCCGAGACCTTGGCGGCATTGCTTGCCGAAGTGGATGAGACCCGCTTGGGGCTTTTGACCGTGGAACTGCCTGATCCCAGCGGTTATGGGCGGATCGTGCGTGATACCGACGGCCGCGTTACGGGCATTGTCGAACACAAGGAAGCCAGCGAAGCCCAGCGCGCCATCACCGAATGCAACACTGGTATCGTTGCCGCCACCGGGGCGCAGCTCAAGCGCTGGTTGCCCCGGCTCTCCGCCGAGAACGTTCAGGGCGAGTATTATTTGACCGACATCTTCGCCATGGCGGCGGCCGAGGGCATCGATATCGCCACGGCCGCGCCTGCCTCGGCGCTGGAAGTCGAAGGCGTCAACAATCGCTCGCAGATGGCGGCCCTCGAGCGCGCCTATCAGCGGGACCAGGCCGAGCGTCTGCTGACCGACGGCGTGGCATTGGCCGATCCGGCTCGCTTCGATGTACGCGGCAACCTCGACTGCGGACATGACGTCTTCATCGACGTGGGCTGTGTGTTCGAGGGCGAGGTGACGCTCGGCGATGGCGTCAGCGTGGGCCCCTATACGCTGATCCGCGACAGCCATATTGCGGCGGAGACGGTAATCGAGGCGCACAGCGTCATCGAAGGAGCCGAAGTGGCTGCGCGCGCGCACATCGGGCCCTTCGCACGTTTGCGTCCCGGCACGCGCCTGGCATGCGACAGCAAAGTGGGTAACTTCGTCGAGACCAAGAATGCCGAGGTTGGCGAAGGCAGCAAGATCAACCACTTGAGCTACGTCGGCGATGCTCGGCTGGGGCGTGGCGTCAATATCGGCGCGGGCACCATCACTTGCAATTACGACGGCGCCAATAAACACCGCACCGACATCGGCGACGACGTCTTCGTGGGCTCCAATACCGCCCTGGTAGCGCCGGTATCGCTGGGCGATGGCGCGACGGTCGGGGCCGGCTCGACCATTAACAAGAATGTCGACGCCGGGGCGTTGGCGGTGGCGCGACCGCGTCAGACCACGCGTGCCGGTTGGCAACGGCCGCGTAAGTCTTCGTGAATGGTAAAGGGCGGCCCTCAGCGGTCGTCCTCTTATAGTCTCCTCCCGCTATCTCTTGAGGGAATGAGATTTCCCCTCTGCCGTGCGCTATTTTTCTTCCACAGGCCGGGCGGTGCTTGACCGAAGATAACGAATCGCGTTTTATAAGCGTATTGTTTCGTTTCGGAAGATATATCTTTCGTGAATAAGGATGATATGCCCAAACGCGATACTGCCCAGCGGCGCCATGCCATGCTGGCCTACGTGAATGAGCAGGGTGAAACCAGCGTCGATACGCTTGCCCGCCACTTCGCCACCTCTGAGGTCACCGTACGCAAGGATCTCGCCACGCTGGAGAAGAGCGGTCTGCTGTTGCGTCGTTTCGGCGGTGCCTTGCCGTTACCTAGTGAGATACTGGCGGAAGCCAACGCGCCGCTTTCGCCCCGAAAGCTAGCGATTGCGCAAGCGGCGAGTGCGCGGATACGCGCCCACAATCGCATCATCATCGACAGCGGCACGACCACCTCGGCGATGATTCCCGAACTGGGCGGGCGCGAGGGGCTGGTGGTGATGACCAACGCGCTGTCGGTGGCCAATGCCTTGCGCGAGGTGGAGCCCGAGCCGGCGATCCTGATGACCGGCGGTACCTGGGACCCGCACTCCGAATCCTTCCAGGGACAGGTCGCCGAGCAGGTGTTGCGTTTCTACGATTTCGATCAATTGTTCATCGGTGCCGACGGCATCGACCTGGAGCGTGGGACCACCACCTACAACGAATTGCTGGGGCTATCGCGGGTGATGGCGGAGGTCGCGCGCGAAGTCGTGGTACTCGCCGAATCCGACAAGATCGGCCGGCGCATCCCCAATCTGGAACTGCCGTGGGAACGGATTCATACCCTGATCACCGACGAGGGGCTCGATGCGGATACCTGTCGACGGATCGAGGCCCAGGGCATTGCCGTCATCCGCGCTGCGGTCAACGAATGAAGACGAGGAGTTCAATATGTGTGGAATCGTAGGGGCCGTCGCCGAGCGTCACGTGCAGGAAATCCTTCTCGAGGGCTTGCGCCGTCTCGAGTATCGCGGCTACGACTCGGCGGGCATGTCCGTGCTTTCCGACGATGCGCGGCTCAATCGTCAGCGTGCGGTGGGCAAAGTGGCGGCTCTGGAAGAGAAGCTCGCCGATACGGCGCTCAAAGGCACCCTGGGGGTCGCCCACACGCGCTGGGCCACGCACGGTCGCCCCAGCGAGCAGAACGCGCATCCGCATCAATCCGGCGATAGCCTGGCGGTGGTGCATAACGGCATCATCGAGAACCATGAGGCGCTGAAAGCCGAGCTTGAATCCCAGGGTTACGTTTTTACCTCCGAGACCGACACCGAAGTGATCGCGCACTTGTTGTCGCGCGAGTTCACCCTTTCCCAGAACTTGCTCCAGGCCGTGCAACGCAGCGTGGCATTATTGGAAGGCGCCTATGCCCTGGCGGTGGTGCACCGTGCGGAGCCCGATGCGATCATCGGTGCGCGCAAGGGTAGTCCGCTGGTGGTAGGCGTGGGCATCGGTGAGGCGTTCCTGGCGTCCGACCCGCTGGCGCTATTGCAGGTCACCGATCGCTTCATCTACATGATGGAAGGCGATGTGGTACGCCTGGCCCGGGGCGGTGAAATCGAGCTCTTCGAGACGAGCGGGGAGCGCGTCGAGCGTCCGGTGAGCATCTTCGAGCATGGCGACGGCGTAACCAGCAAGGGCGGCTATCGTCACTTCATGCTTAAGGAAATCCATGAGCAGTCCCAAGTGATCGCAGCCACGCTGGAAGGCCGTCTCGGCGATCATCAGGTGCTGGTCAACAGTTTTGGGGCCGATGCTGCGTCGCTGTTCGAGGGCGTGCGTCAGGTGCATATCATCGCCTGTGGCACCAGCTACCATGCGGGCATGGTAGCGCGTTACTGGATCGAGAAACTGGCCGGCGTGCCTACACAGGTCGAGGTGGCTTCGGAATATCGCTACCGCGAAGTAGTAGTGCCCGAGGGCACTTTGTTCGTGACGCTATCGCAGTCTGGCGAGACCGCCGATACGCTGGCGGCGCTGCGCTTCGCCAATCAGCGCGACTATCTTGGCAGCCTGGCGATCTGCAACGTGCCGGGCAGCTCGCTGGTGCGTGAATCGGATCTGACCTTGATGACGCAGGCCGGCCCCGAGATCGGCGTCGCTTCGACCAAGGCCTTCACCACCCAACTGGTGGCGCTGCTGCTGCTGGCCCTGGCGCTGGGTCGCGTGCGGGGCGCCAATGGCGAGCATGCGCCGCTTGTTCAGGGACTCAGGGAGTTGCCCGGGGTCATCAACCAGGTGCTGGCCCTGGATGGCGAGATCGAGCAGTTGTCGATGGCGTTTGCCGAGAAGCATCATGCCTTGTTCCTGGGGCGTGGTGCGCACTTTCCGATCGCCCTGGAAGGGGCGCTCAAGCTCAAGGAAATCTCCTATATCCATGCCGAGGCCTATCCGGCGGGCGAGCTGAAGCACGGGCCCCTGGCGCTGGTCGACAGCGAGATGCCGGTGATCGCCGTGGCACCCAACGACGAATTGCTCGAGAAGCTGAAATCCAATCTTCAGGAAGTGCGTGCCCGCGGTGGCGAGTTGTTCGTGTTCGCCGACGAGAGCATTCGCATGGAGACCAACGAGCACCTGCACGTGTTGCGTGTGCCGGCGGTCAGCGAGGCGTTGGCGCCCATCGTCTACACCATTCCGCTGCAATTGCTGGCCTATCATGTCGCCGTGCTCAAGGGCACCGATGTCGACCAGCCGCGCAACCTGGCCAAGTCGGTGACCGTGGAGTGACACGCGTACCCGCCGGCGGATGCGACAATTCGTCGGCTGGGCGTTTTTGTTAGCTTGCTATAAAATTGGTCGAAGGTTCATGTCAGGCAATGCTCGCCGCGCCACCGGAACACGTCGGCGGCATGCCATCGACCATCCAAGGAGTCCTACATGCCTGCTCAGTTTCCCCAGGCCCGCCTGCGGCGCCTGCGGCGCACATCATCGCTGCGTGACATCGTGCGTGAAACCTCGCTGCGTCCGGAGCACTTGGTGTATCCGATCTTCGTGGAAGAAGACGCGGACGATTTTGTCCCCATTGAGGGGATGCCGGGGCAGTATCGCGTGCCGGAAAGCCAACTGGCGGAGGAAGTGAAACGCCTCAGCGCGCTGGGCCTCAGAGGCATCATGCCGTTCGGCATTTCGCATCACAAAGATGCCGACGGCAGCGATGCCATGGACGAAAATGGCCTGGTGTCGCGCATGGTACGCATCATCAAGGCGGCCGATCCCGAGATGGTGGTGATTCCGGATATCTGCTTTTGTGAGTACACCACGCACGGGCACTGCGGCATCCTCAAGGGCGATACGGTCGACAACGACCTGACCATTCGCAATCTCGGCATTCAGGCCGTGGCGGCCGCCAAGGCGGGGGCCGACATCATCGCGCCCTCGGCGGCACAGGATGGTCAGGTGGCGACGATTCGTGCGGCCTTGGACGAGGCCGGTTTCGAGGATATCCCCATCATGGCGTATTCCACCAAGCTGGCGTCGGCGCTGTATGGCCCCTTCCGCGAAGCGGCGGGTACTGAACTCCAGGGCGATCGCAAGGCCTATCAGATGGACCCCATGAACCGGCGCGAGGCGCTGCGTGAGTCGCTGGCAGACGAAGCCGAGGGCGCCGATTTCCTGATGGTCAAGCCGGCGCTGGCGTATCTGGACATCATGGCGGACATCCGTCGCAACAGCCTGTTGCCGCTGGTGGCGTACCAGGTCAGCGGCGAGTACGCGATGATTCGCCTGGCGGCGCAACAGGGTGTAATCGATGAAGCGGCGGTGATCCGTGAAACACTGGGCTCGATGCGCCGCGCCGGTGCCGATCTGATCATGACTTACTTCGCTCCCCAGTTGCTCGAGGAAGGCTTGTAAGGCCGTTACGCGGGGGCCGTGGCGTCCCAGCGTGCCCCCGTGAGTTCGCACGAAACCTCCCACAGGCGTGCCTCGACCGCCGGGTCGCGCGCGTTACGGGCGCGGTGGGCCCGCTTGGGTGCGCCACGTGTCTCGCCGAGACCGTCAGGCCCTATGTAATCGCCGGGAGCGACGTGATCGCTGAGCGCGGTATGCAGCGTGGGGCGGGCGCCCTCGGCAGCGGACTGGCTGATCAGCGGTAGGGTCAGCTTGAAGACACTGCCGATGACCGGGCGGCTTTTCACCCCGGCGTCGAACAGCGCGGTACGCGACAATCCGGGATGGGCGGCGAGGCTCTTAAGCCCCCAACCCCGGGCATCGCTTTGTTTCTGCAGCGCCTGGGCGAACAACAGCATGGCGAGTTTGGATTGCCGGTAGGCTCGCCAGGGATCGTAGTGTGTCTCGCCGTTAAGGTCGTCGAAGGCGATGCGGCCGCCCCGATGGGCGAGGCTCGAGAGTTGTACTACGCGGGGCGCCGTCGCGGCGGTGAGCAGTGGCAGCAACTCGCTGGTGAGCAGGAAATGCCCGAGGTAGTTGACGCCCAGTTGACGCTCGAAGCCATCCCGGGTGCGCTCGAGGCGCGGCAGGGCCATGATCCCGGCGTTATTGATCAGCCGTTCCAGCGAGGGCTCATCCCGTTTCAAGCGTGCGGCGAAATCGCGTACCGATTCGAGACTGTCGAGGTCGAGTGGTTCGGCGCGTACCTCGGCATGGGGCGCATGGGCGCGAATGGCATGGCAGGCAAGCTCGCCTCTTTCCACGTTGCGTGCGGTGATGATGACGCGATAACCCTGCGCGGCCAGCCCCTTGGCGGTCTCGAGACCGAGCCCGGCGGTGGCGCCGGTGACCACGGCCAATGGGGCCGTGGCGTGGCGATCTTCAGTCATTCGTCTCTTCCCTCTTTGCCCGATGATCGGCTCATTTTGGCATCAGCACCCACAGACGACCGTCCTGCTTCATGCGCCCGGCGCGCTCGCCAGCGGTGTCGCCGTGTCCCCAGTAGAAATCCGCGCGTACCGAGCCCTTGATGGCACTGCCGGTATCCTGGGCGACCATCAGCTGCTGCAAGGGTTCTTTCGAGAGCGGCTGTGTAGTCGATAGGAAGATCGGTGCGCCCAGCGGAATGCGCGAGGGATCCACGGCTAGGCTGCGTTCCGCGGTCAAAGGCACGCCGAGGGCGCCGATCGGTCCTTGGGTAGCGCTGTGATCGCTATCCAACTCACGGAAGAAAACCATGCGCGGATTGACGGTGAGCATTTCCTTGACCCGCCCGGGATGGCGCTTGGCCCAGGCGCGCACGCCGGGCAGCGTGGCCTCGGAGGCATCGATCTCGCCACGCTCGATCAGGGCACGGTTGAACGAGCGGAAGGGCTGATTGTTGGACCCCGCGAAGGCCACGCGCATGGTGTCGCCGTCGTCCAGCCGGACACGTCCTGAGCCCTGGATCTGCAGGAAGGCGGCCTCGACGGGGTCATCGACCCAGACCAGTTCCTGACCGCGCAGGGCACCGCTTTCCAGCAATGTGCGCTGCTCGGCACGTACACGATGCGGTGCCGCTTGCCAGGCGTTGGGAAAGCGATAGAGCGGCGTCTGGTACGGCCCGTGTCGGTCACGCGAGCCATTCAGAATGGGCTCGTAATAGCCAGTGATCGTGCCCGTGGTGGAGCCATCGTCGTTGGTGAGGCGGTAAGGTTGAAAGCGAGTCTCGAAAAAGCGCGTAATACCGCTTTCATCGAGCGGGTCGACATGTTCGGCATCATCGCAGACCGATGTCCAGCGGGGCTTCTTGGCAAGCTGCGGACAACTGGCGAGAAACGCACTCCAGGCGGCGATGACGTGATCGTCACGCCAGCCGGGCAGTGCCTGCCATTCCATGGGCTGCATACGCTCGGACTCTGCCGGCGATGGCGTGCTCGGGGCGGGAGGCTGAGAACTGCAAGCCCCCAGCACCAGCAGCGGCAACAACCACGCCGTGCGTGCCAGTTGGCGCAGGGTGTGGGCGGCGTCGATGATCGGTCGCGGCAATGGCATGAACAAGCAAGGCACCTCGGCGGTCGACTCCCGGAATGAGTATCGCCAGCGATGATGCCTTGCTGGGGCGAGTCGTGCCAGTGGCATCTCGCCTAAGGCGCTTTTCAGACGCGGCCTAGCCTTCCTCGTTGAGGGGCTGCAAGCGCGTGATCGAGGCGCGATGAGGCGATAGAGCGCCCTTGCGCCGCGGAATGTGTGCCGCCTCGTCATCGTCGTCAATGGGTTGGTGACGCTGGCCACTGGCCTTGCGATGATAACGGCCGAGCACCGCGCTCAAGGTGAGAAATGCCAAGGCCGAACCCGCTACCTGGGTCCATGGGTAGACGATGACGGCCAGCAACAATAGCAGCAGATCGCAGCACAGCGTGGTGCGACCGGCATGCCATCCCACGCGGCGTTCCAGATAAAGGGCGAGAATGTTGAGACCTCCCAACGAGGCGTTGGCTCGAAACAGCAACGCAAGCCCGAGGCCGATCAATAGCCCCGCCGCGATGGCGCACACCACAGGGTGAGTGTTGCCCAAGGGAAGTGTGGCGGTGAGGGTGTCGCTGAGTACCGAAAGCAATGTCACGCTCAAGAGTGTGCGTAGCGTGAAATCGCGCCCCAATTGCTTGAACGCGAGCCCGTAAAAGGGCAGGTTGATGACGAAGAAAGTGATGCCGAAACTCACCGGCAGCAGATCGCTGATCAGCAGACTCAACCCTGCGGTACCGCTGACCAGTAAATCGGCGGATTGCAGAAGCCGCACGCCAAGTGCCACCAATAGGCAGCCTTCGAGTAGCGTCAGCCAGGAACGCCAGGAAACCTTCATGTTGTCTCTCCCGAGGGTGTGGAAGATGAATCGATGCCGAAGATGGTCGGCGAACCGCCGAGGGCTTGTGGCCAAAGGGCGGGGAAATGACACGATGCAAGAAGCGTACCCGGTGAGGCCGCGTCAAGCAGCGCATCATAGCCGCGGGATACCCGCGATACAATTGCGAGGCGCATCGTGACGGGGAATCACCCACGTTTGTTCCTGGGCTTACCGATGTGGGCGAATGGAGAATGGCGTGGCAGTCTCTACGCTCGACATGCGCCCCAGGAGGGCATGCTGCACGATTATGGTGCCGTGTTTACTAGCGTGGAAGGCAATACGACCTTCTACAGTGGGCCGCCCAAGGCGGCGACCATCGCCCAATGGGCGCGTCAGGCGCCGCCAGATTTTCGTTTTTGTTTCAAGTTACCGGCGCGGCTCACGCACGAAAAACGCCTGGTGGGCATCGCGGATGAACTCGAGACGTTCTTTGCAGCGCTAGCGCCGTTACATGATCGGCTTGGGCCGACGATGGTGCAGTTACCGCGCGATTTCGGGGCCTCGGAACTGCCAGCATTAGAGGCACTGTTGAAACACTGGCCGTCGGCAATACCCTGTGCCGTGGAGGTGCGTCATAGTGAATTTTTCCACAAAGGGGCGGCGGAACAGCAATTGAACCGCTTGTTGATAACTTTGGGAATAGATCGGGTCATGCTCGATGTCAGGCCGCTTTTCGCCACGCCCGCAGGTACCGATAAGCGCTTGATAAAGGCTCAGGGCGAAAAGCCGAAACGCCCGTTACACGTGATTTCCACGGCAAATATGCCTATCGTGCGTTTCATCGGACATTGTGATATGGCCATCAACGATCGACTTTTTACGCCTTGGTGTGAACGCCTTATTCTGTGGATAAAACAGGGGAAAACCCCTTTTTTGTTTGTGCATACGCCGGATAACCGACAAGCACCGCAATTGGCCCGACGCTTCTATGCACGCCTGGCCGAACGTGTCGATTTACCACCTCTCGAAGCCTTTCCCGGCGAGCGCCAGAGCGCGCTTTTCTAACCTCGATGATAATGCGATGGCGTCTTATGACGCGGTGGTAATGGCTTGACGCTATAACGCGAATGGTTTTGGCTAAAACTTGCCGCTAAAATGGCGCTTCTCTGTGGACGACGTCGAGGACGATCGTCTCCTCAATCGGTGTTTATCGACACCCTTACGCTGACTGACATCGCTGCGAGCGGTGCGGTCTCCTTGTTGATCGGTGGTCAGATCCCAGCGCTCACAAGGACCTGTCATGCTCCATGTCGTGGTGTGCGATCCATGCCCGGGGACGTGGCAACAACAATACAACGCCATCCTTTAATAGCGCGATGGCGCCACGCAACTCAGGTGAAGCAATGTCTTACAAGTCTCATTCGCACGCGCAGTGGTCCTCCAGGATGGCCTTCGTGCTGGCCGCCGTCGGCTCGTCGGTTGGTTTGGGCAATATCTGGAAATTCCCCTACATGACCGGCGAAAGCGGTGGCGGTGCTTTCGTTCTGGTCTATCTAATCTGCATCTTCCTGGTCGGCTTGCCGATGTTGATGTCCGAATGGTTGCTCGGGCGACTGGGCCAGAAGAATCCTATCTCGACGATGGGCGACATCACGCGGCGCCTCAAGCGCAGCCGCGCTTGGGTGTTGATCGGCGTGGCCGGGATTCTCGGCGCGTATCTGATCCTCTCCTTCTATAGCGTGATCGGTGGCTGGGCGCTGGCGTATATTCAAATGGCGGTGGTCGATACCTTCAGCGGTCTGGATAACGATAGCGTTGGCACCCTGTTCGGCAATCTGTTGGCAAGTCCCGTGGAATTGCTGCTCTGGCATAGCCTGTTCATGATCATGACGATCGGTGTCGTGGTGGGTGGCGTTGCCGGTGGCCTGGAGCGTGCGGCGAAGACGCTGATGCCGGCACTGGCGGTGCTGCTGGTGTTGCTCGTGGGTTACGCCGCGACCACCGGCGCTTTTGCCGAAGGGGCGGCTTACCTGTTTACGCCGGATTTCTCCAAGATCACCCGTGATGGCATTCTCGCCGCGCTGGGGCATGCCTTCTTCACCCTGAGTCTGGGCATGGGCATCATGATGGCGTATGGCTCGTATCTCTCCGATGACGTCAACATCGGTCGCTCGGCGCTTATCGTCGTGGTCATGGATACTGTCATCGCCCTGCTTGCCGGACTGGCCATTTTCCCCATCGTGTTCGCCAATGGGCTGGATGCGGCCGCGGGTCCAGGCCTGATCTTCCAGACTCTTCCGTTGGCGTTCGGCAACATGGCCGGTGGTTGGCTGTTCGGATTGCTGTTCTTCGTACTGCTGGTATTCGCGGCCTGGACGTCGGCGATTTCACTGCTGGAGCCGCTGGTGGAGTGGATCGAGGAGCGCTCGCCGCTGTCTCGCGTGGGCTCGACCATCGTCGCGGGGCTGGCAACCTGGGCCTTGGGACTGGCCACGGTGCTGTCGTTCAACATCTGGGGGGATTTCGCACCGCTGGGCATGTTCGACAAGTTCGCCGGCATGACCATCTTCGACTTGCTCGATTATGTCACCAGCAAGCTGCTACTGCCGCTGACCGGCTTGGCCACCGTGCTGTTCGTGGGCTGGTTCATGGGGCGCGACGAACTGCGCTCTCAGCTCAACATGAGCGATGGCGCCTTCGCGCTGTGGCGCGTGGCGGTACGTTTCATCGCGCCCATCGGCGTGGTGATCGTCTTCGTCAGCAGCCTCTGAGCGTTACCCGGCGTGGTCGAATATTGCCCGCGCCGGGCTTGGCACGCTTTGCTGGGCACTCGATGAACGGGGAGATCTCTCCGTTCATCGAGTGCCTGTTTATTGCCAGTCGTCGTAATCGACGATGTCGCGCTCTAGACGTTTGAATTCCTGATGCAGCTCAATACCACGCCGCGCCCGCAGATAGCGTGTCGCAGCACTCTTTTTGCGTTGCTCATGTTCGAGCATTTCCAGGCTCATATGAATGTCTAGAAGCTCGCTTTTCAAGGATTGAAGATGTGCGGCATCGCGCATATCGAATCTCCTAGTCGTCCTTATAACTGTCTTATTGTCACTGAACCGGCTCCGCTTGACATTCTTACTATAACGCACTTGACAGAATTATGACGTCAAGGATGAAACGGGCGTTTTTTCTCCCTTCAACGCCTGCGGCATACTAGAATCGAATTTGTTTTCACGTCGTTGTTGGTCAGCCAAGGAGTCGCGCCATCATGAGCAGTGCCCTGTTCGACGAGATGAGACGCCGCATGGAGCACTTTCGGCGCTCCGAGCAGAAGGTGGCGCGCTTCGTTTTGCGTCACCCCGAGGATGTCATTCACATGCGCATCGTCGATCTGGCCACCGAAGCCAAGGTTAGCGAACCCACCGTGGTGCGTTTTTGCCGTGCGCTAGGGTGTAACGGTTTCCAGGACTTCAAGCTCAAGCTGGCGCAGATGCTGGCCACGGGCAGCCAGTTCGCGCAGTTCTCGATGAACGATAGTGACAGCGTCGCTGAATTTGCCCACAACATTTTCGACTCCACCGTAGGCACGTTGCTCTCGGTGCGCGATCGGCTCGATCACGCCGCGTTGGGCAAGGCGGTCAATGCCCTGGCCATGGCCAATCGTGTGGAGTTCTACGGTTTCGGCGCCTCGGGCGCGGTGGCGTTCGATGCTCAGCACAAGTTCTTTCGCCTGCAGATATCCACTGCGGCTTATTCCGACCCGCACATGCAGAATATGTCGGCGGTAACGCTGACGCCTCGCGACGTGGTAGTCGCCATTTCCCAGACCGGACGCACCCGGGCGCTGGTCGCTAGCGTGCGCCTGGCCCGCGAGACTGGCGCCACGGTGATCGGCCTATGTCCTAGCGATTCGCCGCTGGCAAGCGAAGTCACTCTGCCGCTTTATATCGATGTGCACGAGGACACCGAAATCTACACCCCGATGAGCTCGCGCGTGGCGCATCTAGTGATCGTCGACGTGCTTGCCGTGGGCGTGGCCAAGACGCGCGGCCCCAAGCTGGCAGAGCAACTCCAGTCGGTGAAGAAAAGCCTGGTCCCGTTGCGTTATCCCGACGCCGACGAAGACCCCTAGCCACCTGGCGGATCGCGAGCGAACGAAGCCGAGACCGCTTGTGCTAAGCTGTGCGCTCATTTCGCAATGCCAAGATACGTGATCCATGGACGACGTTTCGCCGGGCGACGTTTCGCCGCTACTCGACTCGCTGAATACGGCCCAGCGCGAGGCCGTGAGCCATCCACAGGGCAATTTGCTGGTGCTGGCCGGTGCTGGCTCAGGCAAGACGCGTGTCCTGGTGCATCGTATCGCCTGGTTATTGCAGGTCGAGGGACTGTCGCCCTACGCGATTCTCGCCGTGACCTTCACCAACAAGGCGGCGCGCGAGATGCGCACGCGCCTCGAGGCGCTGCTGGGCCTGTCGTTACGCAACATGTGGGTGGGCACGTTCCACTCCATCGCGCACCGCCTGTTACGCACCCATTGGCACGACGCGCGCCTGCCCCAGCATTTCCAGATCATCGATAGCGACGATCAACTGCGCCTGGTCAAACGCCTGCTCAAGGACCATCGCATCGACGCTGAGCGCTTCCCGCCCAAGCAGGTGCAATATTTCATCGGCGGCTGCAAGGAAGAGGGGCTGCGCGCCCATCAGGTCCAGACCCATGGCGATGCCTACATGGGCCAGATGGTCGATCTCTACGAGCGCTATCAACTGGCGTGCGAACGCGCCGGTCTGGTCGACTTCGGGGAATTGCTGCTGCGTGGCCTGGAGTTGCTGCGCGACAACCCGTCCCTGCTGGCCCACTATCGCGAGCGTTTCGGTCATCTGCTGGTCGACGAATTCCAGGACACTAATACCTTGCAGTACGCCTGGCTTAAGCTGCTGGCTGGTGATCGCGCGGGCATGACCGTGGTCGGCGACGACGATCAGTCGATCTACGGTTGGCGTGGGGCCAAGGTCGAGAATATCCGGCGCTTCGCCGAAGAATTCCCCGCGACAACGACGGTGCGCCTGGAGCAGAACTATCGCTCGACGAGTGCCATTCTCGAGGCCGCGAACACGCTGATCAGCCATAACGCCGGGCGCATGGGCAAGGAGCTTTGGACCGATGGCGTTCACGGTGAGCCCATCTCGGTGTACGCCGGCTTCAACGACCTCGACGAGGCCCGCTTCATCGTCGATACCCTCAACGAGGAAGTGAACAAGGGCAGTGCGCGGCATGACATCGCGATTCTCTATCGCTCCAACGCCCAGTCGCGGGTGCTCGAGGAGGCCTTGATCCGCAGTGGCGTGCCCTATCGAATCTACGGTGGCCAACGCTTCTACGAGCGTCTCGAGATCAAGAACGCCCTGGCGTATCTCCGCTTGACGCTGACGCGCGACGACGATGCCTCGCTGGAGCGCGTGATCAACGTGCCGGCGCGCGGTATCGGTACACGCACCGTGGAAGTGCTGCGCGAGCGGGCTCGTACGCAGTCAGTTTCATTGTGGCAAGCCTTGCACGATAGCCTCAGTGAGGGGGTGTTAAAGGGGCGCGCGGCCAGTGCGCTCTCGGCCTTTTCGGAGCTGATCGAGCGTCTCGACAACGACACCGCCGGCATGGCGCTGCATGAACTGATCGAGCATGTGCTCCACACGACCGGGCTACTCGAACATCACCGCAACGAAAAGGGTGAGAAGGGCCAGGCGCGTGTCGAGAACCTCGAGGAATTGATCAACGCCGCACGCAACTTCGCCCAGGGCGATCCCTTCTCGTTGCAGGAAGTCGGCGAGGGCGCGGCGGCACTGGAGCCATTCCTGGCCGAGGCCGCCCTCAACGCCGGCGATCACGAAGCCGACGATTTCGAGGACAGCGTGCAACTGATGACGCTGCACTCGGCAAAAGGCTTGGAGTTCCCGGTGGTGTTCGTCGCCGGTGTCGAGGAGGGCTTGTTCCCGCACAAGATGTCGCTGGAGGAGCCGGGGCGCCTCGAGGAAGAACGGCGCCTTTGTTATGTCGGGGTGACCCGCGCCATGCGCAAGTTGTATCTGACCCACGCCGAGATCCGCCGCCTGCATGGCAAGGAAACCTTCTCGCGGCCGTCGCGCTTTTTGCATGAGTTGCCCGAGTCGTTGCTCGAGGAGGTGCGTCTGCGTGGCCAGGTCTCGCGGCCGGTTTCCACGCGACCGAACCGCGGTCTCTCCCAGCAGCAAAGCGTATCGAGCGACGACGACCAGCCGTCGTTGAGCCTGGGGCAGCGGGTCAGTCATCCGGTCTTCGGCGAGGGTGTGATCATCAATGCCGAGGGCGAAGGCGCCAGGGCCCGCGTGCACATTAGTTTCGAGGACGAGGGCGACAAATGGTTGGTGCTGGGCTTCGCCAAGCTGACGCCGTTATGAACCGACGCGTGTCGAGGGGCATGGTCGGGACAATGGCCACGGATAAGAAAAGCGAGGCGCAACGATGAAGAAGTGGTTTCCCGAGTTGATGGATCAGTGGTCGCAGCTTTCCGGCTATCAACGTTTCGAGCGCCTGGTCTCGCTGGTACTGACGGTGGCGATCGGCTTCGTGGTACTGGTGGCGTTGTATTATCTGGTCGTTCACGTGATCGAGTTGTTGTTCGTTCAGACCCGAGATCCGTTCGATTACCGCGTCTTCCAGGCGGTGTTCGACATGATTCTCACGGTGCTGATCGCCATGGAATTCAACAATTCCATCGTGCGGACCATGGAAGGGCGCGGCGGCTTCATCCAGGTCGAGATCGTGGTGCTGATCGCGATCATGGCGCTGGTCCGCAAGTTCATGGTCATGGACATGGAAACTATCGAGCCCTTGAAGATCGTGGCCCTGGCCGCCGCAGTGCTCGCGCTGGGCCTGAGTTACTGGCTGGTGCGGCGCGGCGGCAATGGTTCGTCATAACGGATCACGATAGGCGCCTTACGCCTCGGGGACGGGACGTATGCGGCCGTTGTCGTCCAGTGCCACCATTACGAAGCGTGCCTCGGTGACCTTGTAGCGCTCCTCGGGACTGCGCTCGTGTGGTGGACGGATCCACACCTCGACATCGACCTTGATCGAGCTGCGCCCGACCTCACTGATTTTAGTGAAGATATTGACCATCGCGCCGATTCGTACCGGGCACAAGAAATCCATGCTCTCGGTGGCGACCGTGGCGGTTCGGCCGCTTGCCAGGCGTCCCGCGGCGAGCTCGGCGGCCTGGTCCATCTGCGCGATGAGCCAGCCGCCGGGGATGTCGCCGTAGAGGTTGGTATCCTGGCGCCGGGTGACGAGCTTGAGCGTGAGTTCGCCCTGCGGGGTGGGAATATCGTCGAGTTCATGCATGGTGTGGGTCCTGGCGATTGTTGTTGTCGAGCACTGTTGTTGTCGAACATTGTTGTTATCGAGCGTAGCGCGCCGTTGCAGTCATCTCATGCCGTTGAGATCGTCTCATAGTAAACGCCGCTGGGCCTCGACGACCAGTCGCTCGGCAAGGTGTTTTGCGCCGGGGCAGGCGTGACAACGGGGGCGAGAGCGTTGATCAGGAAAAAACGAACAGGGCGGTGCGCCACAGTGACCTGGCGATGTCGCGTGGCTATGACGCTAGGGGCATTGCTGTTGCCGATGATGGCGATGGCGGCGCCGTTGAGCGGCACACTGGGCTCGGTCGGCTCGGATACGCTGGGTGGTTTGATGACGCAATGGGGCGAACGGCTCAGCGCGCGTCATCCCGAGGTACGCTTGCAGGTACAGGCCTCGGGTTCGGGGACTGCGCCGCCGGCGCTGGCCGAAGGGGTGACGCGCATCGGTGCCATGTCACGCCCCATGACCGAGGCCGAACGCGCCGACTTCATCGCCCGCCAGGGCCATCCACCGGTGGCGGTGCCGGTGGCACTGGACGCGCTGACGCTGTTCGTGCATCGCGACAATCCGTTGACCTCGCTGACATTGGCGCAGGTCGAGGCATTGTTCGCCGACACTCGCTTCTGCGATCAAGCGCCCGCTATCCGGCGCTGGGGCGCGCTAGGGCTCGACGGCGACTGGGCCTCACGGCCGGTGGCGCGTTTCGGTCGCAACACAGCCTCCGGGTCGCATGCACTGTTCAAGCGGGAGGCCTTGTGCGGCGGTAATTTCCGCCGCGACGTCAACGAACTGCCGGGCTCCTCGGCGGTGGTGGCGGCGGTCGGCCGTTCCCGCGAGGCGATCGGCTATGCTGGCCTTGGCTATCCCACCGCGATGGTTAAGATACTGGCGTTGCGCGATGACCAGGGCACGCCGCGTCTACCTACGCACGACAACGTCGTCAGTGGTCGCTATCCCCTCACGCGGCCTTTGTATATCTACGTCAACCTGGCGCCGGGCGAGTCTTTGCCGCCCCTGGAGCGCGCCTTCTTCGATCTTGTGTTGTCGCCCGAGGGCCAGGCCGTGGTCGCTCGCCAAGGGTTCGTGTCCCTGCCAGAATCGCGCCTGGCCACTGCCAGGCGGGCGTTGCGGCTGCCACCCCTTGCCGATGTCACGCAATCGTCATCAAACTGACGTAATCTGATGGTCTCACTTCATTGCAAGGCAACGCTTCGCCGCCGGGCTCGCCGATGACTGAACCTTCCACCGCCCCGCCTCGCTCGAATCGCCGCCTGCGCCAGCGTCTCGATCGTCTGGCGACTGGCGTGATCGCCGCCAGCGGTATCGGCGTGGTCGTGGCAGTGCTGGCCATCGGCGTGTATCTGATGCTGGCCGTGCTACCGCTTTTCGACGACGCCGAGGTGAATGTCGACGCCGCCCCCTCGGCCGCCGACGAAGGCGCGATTCACGCCGTCTGGTTGGCCGAAGACGGCAGGCGCTGGTTGACCCGAGACGGACAGCTGCGCGACGCCGAGGGCGAGGTCGCGACGCTGGCCACAAGCGCCACCATCGCGGCAGTAGCCGAGGCAGGCGATAGGCAGCCGCTGGCCTTGGGGTTGAGCAACGGCGAGGTGCGTCTGGTGCCCCGCGATGACCGGGGACGATTACGATGGGCCCAGGCCTCTACCATGCGCCTGTTCGAGGCCCGTGGTGTGGCAGCGCTGACACTGCGTCATGCGGCTCAGGGCTGGGTGCTGGCGGGGCGCGATAGCCAGGGTGAGGTGGCGGCCCTGTGGCATACCGGTGAGGCTACGCGTCGTATTGCAGTACCGGAGACGGCCGAGCATATCGCGCTGGGCCACGCGGGCCGCCTGGCCATGACCCAAGGCACGCAATTGACGCTGTGGGAGCTGTCTCCCGATGGCGGTGGCAAGGCGTTGGCGCGTACCGACACCCAGGCGCCGACGACGGCGTTGAGCTTCCTGCAGGGCGGGCGCACGCTGATCGTCGGCGATGCCGGCGGTGGGCTGCACCGTTGGCGACTCTCTCCCGACGATGCGGGCTGGCAAGCGGCCGAGACCTCTTACACGGCCCTGGGCGACTCTGCCATTCGACGCTTGATCGCTTTGCCCCGGCAGCGCCTGTGGCTGGCGCTGGACGACAGCGGCCGCTTGGGGCTCTATCAATCCCTGAGTGGCCAGCGCTGGCAGGGTCAGGCACCCGAGACCACGCCGCCGACGGCCGTGTCGATTAATGCGCAAGGCACGCAGGTGATGTGGCTGGACGAGGCGGGTACGCTCCAACGGCTGTCGATCGAGGCACCGCATGCCGCGGTGAGTCCGGCGACGCTATGGATGCCGCAGGTTTATGAAGGCCATAGCGATGCCGAGTGGCGCTGGGCGGCGGCCGTCACGGGTGATGAAGAGCCGCAGTACAGCCTGGTGCCGCTGGCCTGGGGGACGCTCAAGGCGGCAGCCTGGGCCATGGTGTTCGCCGTGCCACTGGCGCTGGGAGCGGCGGTGCATAGCGCTTGTTACATGTCACGGCGGCAGCGCGCGCGTCTCAAGCCCGCCATCGAGTTGATGGAGGCGTTGCCCGGCGTGGTCATCGGCTTTGTCGCGGGGCTGTTCGTGGCGCCCTTCGTCGAGCGTCATCTTGCCGGAACGCTGGCGCTTTTCGTGTGCGTGCCGCTGGGCAGCGTGGCGTGCGGCTGGCTGTGGCGGATGCTTTCCCGACGCTGGGAACTTCATCTACCCCCTATCAGTGCCGGAATAGGACTGATGGTGCCCCTGGCGCTGCTGTGCTGGGCGGCGCTGAGTCTCTCTCCGTGGCTCGAAGCTTGGTGGTTCGGCGGCGACCTGCGTGCCTGGATGCACCAGCAGTGGGGTTGGGATTACGCGCAACGCAATGCGCTGATCGTCGGCATGGCCATGGGGCTGGCGATCATTCCCACGCTGTACTCACTGGCCGAGGAAGCGCTTTCCGGCGTGCCCCGTCCCCTGGCGGAAGGCTCTCTGGCACTGGGTGCGACACGGGCGCAGACGCTGTGGCGGGTGCAGTTGCCTGCCGCCGCGCCGGGAATTCTCTCCGCGGTCATGATCGGCGCGGGACGCGCGGTGGGGGAAACCATGATCGTGCTGATGGTCACCGGCAATACGCCGCTGATGTCGCCGAGCCTTTTCGAGGGCCTGCGCTCGCTGGCCGCCAATCTGGCCATCGAATTACCCGAGGCGGCGGTGGGCGGCACGCACTATCGCCTGCTGCTGCTCGGGGCGTTGCTGCTGTTCGTATTCACCTTCGTCGTCAACACGCTGGCGGAAATGGTGCGCTGGCGGCTCAAACGGCGGTATCGACGCTATGGGGGTGACGCATGAGAATCCCTCGGGTGGGCGGTGACGGTGTCTGGCGATGGCTGAGCGGGGCCTGCGTGGCGCTTTCGCTATTGGCCGTGGTGGCGCTGCTGGTGCTGGTCGTGACGCGCGGACTGGCGCACTTCTGGCCCGCCGATATCGAGCAACTGACCCTCGACGACGGCCAGCGGATTGCCGGCATCGCCCGTGGTAGCGAAGCCGGTGAGCAGCGCTATTTCACCGCCAATCGCGACCTCGATGGTGAGGTATGGCGATGGGTCGAGACGCAGGCCATCGAGAGGCGCGAGACGCCGCCGGAGCTGCTGTACGCCGAGCGTCGCGATTGGGGGCCCTTCATCGGACGTCTGACGGCGCTGGAGACGCCCGCCGGCGAACGCCTGCAAGGTGCCGAGGCCGAGCGCCGCCTGCGTCGGGCCCTAGCGGGGGACGCCGAGGTCACGACGCTGCACGTGCGCAACGTCGAGGGGCGCGCGCTCGAGGTGGAATTTGCGCAGGTAGCGTCGCTTTCCTGGCCCAATCGCATGGATATCGGCGACAAGCTCGCGGCCTGGGGGCACGGTGTGTGGCGCTTTCTCAGCGAGGCGCCGAGCGATGGCAATACCGGGGGCGGCGTATGGCCGGCTATTTTCGGCACATTATTGATGGTGATACTGATGTCGCTGGTGGTCACACCATTCGGCGTGCTGGCGGCGTTGTATCTCAACGAGGTGGCACGCCAGGGGCCGTTGACGCGCCTGGTACGCATCGCGGTGCGCAATCTAGCCGGGGTGCCATCGATCGTCTACGGCGTGTTCGGGCTGGGTGTGTTCGTCTACGGATTGGGCGGTCACCTCGATAGCTGGTTCTTCGCCGAGCGCCTGCCATCGCCGACCTTCGGTACCGGCGGGCTGCTGTGGGCCTCGCTGACGTTGGCGCTGTTGACCCTGCCGGTGGTGATCGTGGCCACAGAAGAGGGCCTGGCGCGAGTTCCCGTGGCATTGCGTGAAGGTTCATTGGCGCTGGGCGCGACGCGTTTCGAAACCCTGCGCCGGGTAGTGGTGCCCATGGCGCTGCCGTCGATGCTGACCGGGGTGATTCTGGCCGTGGCCCGTGCTGCCGGCGAGGTGGCGCCACTGATGCTGGTGGGCGTGGCCAAGCTGGCGCCGGAAATCCCCGTGGATGGGGAGTTTCCGTACTTGCATCTCGATAGCAAGTTCATGCATCTGGGCTATCACTTGTTCGATCTTGGCTTCGCCAGTCGCGATGCCGAGGCGGCGATGCCGCTGGTGTTTGCCACGGCGACGTTGTTGGTCGTCGTCATCGTGGTGCTTAACCTAACTGCAATAATCTTGCGCCATCATCTCAGGGCACGTCACCGTGCACTGGAGCATTCGTAGGAGGTTCGTCACTCTTGTCAGCCGCGTCTTTTTCCGCCGCCGAGACCCAGCGCTTCTCGTCGGCGGTGGTCGATTTTCCCTCGACGTCGAGCTGTTTCGACATCGAGGCTCTGTCGCTCGCCTATGAGGGTAAGCCGGCGCTGCGCGACTTGACGCTACGCGTGCCGCGTCATCGCGTGACGGCTTTCATCGGGCCTTCGGGATGTGGCAAGTCGACGCTACTGCGCGGCCTCAATCGATTGCACGACCTCAACGACCAGGTCACGCGGAACGGACACATTCGCCTCGAGGGCCAGGACATTCATGGCCGTGATGTGGATGTGGCCGAGCTGCGCCGCCGGGTGGGGATGGTGTTTCAGACGCCTAACCCGTTTCCCATGTCGATCTATGAAAACGTCGCCTACGGGGTGCGTCTGCAGGGCGTCAAACGCAAGCGCGAGCTGGATGAGATCGTCGAGTGGGCGTTGCAGTCGGCGGCGCTTTGGGAGGAGGTCAAGGCGGACTTGCATGCCTCAGCGTGGACGTTGTCGGGTGGTCAGCAGCAGCGCTTGGTGATTGCCCGCACCCTGGCGGTGCGACCGGACGTGTTGCTGCTCGACGAGCCGGCCTCGGCGCTGGATCCGATCTCGACCCTCAAGATCGAGGAGCTGATTCGTGGCTTGAAGTCGCAACTGACGCTGATTCTGGTCACCCACAACATGCAGCAGGCGGCGCGCGTGTCCGACTACACTGCGTTTCTGCACGCTGGCGAGCTGGTCGAGTACGCCCCGACCGATACGTTGTTCACCAATCCGCGCTTACGGCGCACCGAAGACTACATCACCGGCCGCGTGGGTTGAGTCGCGGCGATTCCGACAAGCGGAGCAGTGTCATGGACATTACCAACGAGACGCATAGCCAGCATATTTCCCGCCAGTTCAACCAGGAACTGGAGCAGCTCAAGACCCAGTTGATGGCCATGGGCGGACTGGTCGAGAAACAGGTGCAGGATGCCGTCGAGGCGTTGCTCGAGGGCGATAGCCGAACCGCCGAGCGCGTGCGCGATAGCGATAACGCTGTCAACGACATGCAAATCCAGATCGACGAGGAATGCACCCGGGTGCTGGCACGCCGGCAGCCGGCGGCCTCCGATCTACGCCTGGTGCTGGCGGTCATCCGCGCCACCTCCGATCTCGAGCGCGTCGGCGACGAGGCCAACAAGATCGCACGCAATGCCTTGACGCTCATCGAGTCGGACCGCCATTCGCGGGGCATGGTCGAGATTCGCCACCTGAGCGAGCACGTGCGCAAGATGTTGCGCGATGCGCTGACCTCGTTCGCGCGCTTCGATACGCGCCTAGCGCTGCAGGTGCTCCACGAGGATGAGTCGGTCGACAACGAATACACTACGGCCACGCGCTCGCTGGTGACCTTCATGATGGAAGATCCGCGCGCCATCACCTCCATTCTCAGCGTGATGACGATCCTGCGGGCCCTGGAGCGGGTTGGCGATCATGCCGACAATTTGGCTGAGCATGTCATTTATCTGGTCAAGGGGCTCGACGTGCGTCACACCGATCCCGGTGAGCTGGACGAGTCGCTCGGGAAGTGACGCCGTTTTCTGGCAGTGGCCGTCAACAACGCTTCGGCATGGGGCGGGGTTAAGGCGATGGAAAAGACATGGCCCTGAATGCTGTGGCAGTGGAAGTCGCGCAGTAGAGTGACCTGGGCGACGCTTTCCACGCCCTCGGCGACGACCTGCATGCCGGCATCGCGCCCCAGCGAGACGATCGAGTGCACCAACGAGGCTACTCGTGGCTCGTCGCATATACGGTCGATGAAGCTCTTGTCGATCTTGAGTGTGTCGAACGGAATCCGCGTGAGGTAGGAAAGCGACGAATAGCCGGTGCCGAAGTCATCGATAGCGAACCCCACGCCACGACGCTTGAGGCGTTGCATGCTGTCGATGATGGCCTCGGGATCGTCGATCAATGAGCGCTCGAGTACTTCCAGATTGAGCAATCGCCCGGGCAGGCGGTAGCGCGTGAGCAATGAGTCGATAAGGTCAACGAAAGCGGGTCGCGCGAGCTGCTCTTGGGAAACGTTGACGGATACCGGTAGCAGGGAATGGCCACGGTCGCGCCACGTGGCCAGTTGCTGGGTGACGGTCTGCAGCACCCAGGTATCCAGTTGATCGCCGAGATCGATTTCCTCGCTGATATCGACGATATCCTGGGGGCTGACTTGCCCCAATTCACTGTCATGCCAACGCAGCAAGGCCTCGAACCCTTTCAGACGATAGCCGTGTATGGCGACCTGCGGCTGGTAGTGGAGCCGGAAACGGTCTTCAGCCAGTGCCGAGGCCGTACGGCGGCGTAGCAAGTTGCGCCGCGTCAGGCGTGGCAGCGACGTTGGCGTATCGAGACGCAGGAGGGCATCGCCGCGCTCATTATGGAGGCGCCGGCAGGTATGCTGCAGAGCGGAGAGGATGTCATCGGCATGGCCGAGCCGGGTGGCATCTTGTGCCCAGACCACGCGCGCGGCGGCGGTGACGGTCTTGCCGGCGGCGAGATAGGGTGCCCGCAAGGTCTCGGCCAGCGTCGCCATGATGTCGGCCATGCGCGCGGGATCCCCCTGGTAGAGCAGCACCCCGAGGCGTTGATCGTCGATGCGTGCCAAGTCGAAGACGAAACCGTCGAGGGCTTTCTCGACCCGCGCGATGGCGCGCATGAGCACTTCGTTGCTGGCCTGTAGGGAAAAGCGCGTACGTACTGCGCGCATGCCGTAAAGATCGATGGCCGCGACGCCACAGAATGCCACGGTGTCCGGCAATGCCGCCAGGCGTGCCTGAATGAGTTGCTGAAAGCGCTGTTGCGTGGCTAGCCGGGTTTGCGGGTCGAACTGGGTACCGATTTCGGCACGGGCGCGCTCGAGGCGCGTGATGACATCGTCACCGATCTCATTTTCCACCAGGCGTGCCAAATCGAGCAATATCTCGCGCTGATGGGCGTCGAAGCGCCTTGGATGCCGGTCGATCACGCACAGCGTGCCCAGCGGCAGGCCCGAGGCCATACGAATGACGGCGCCAGCGTAAAAGCGAATGTAGGGCGTGTCGGTGACCAGGGGGTGATCGCGAAAGCGCGGATCGCTGTCGGTGTCCTCGATCACCATCATCTGGCGTTCGAGCAAGGCGTGCGCGCAAAAGGCATTGTCGCGGGAAGTCTCGCAGGCATCGAGGCCAAAGCGCGACTTGAACCACTGGCGGTGGCGGTCGATCAGCGTGATCAGCACAATGGGTACGTCGAAGACCCGCGCGGTCAGCCGGGTGATATCGTCGAAACGCTTCTCGGGCGGTGTATCCATCAGGCCAAGACGTTGAAGCTCGTCGAGGCGGCGCGCTTCATCGCCATGGTCGGGGGCGCCGGCCCCAGGGGCGTTTACCATGAGGTGTTCTCTTGTCGCGATGCCGAGCCGCGTCATGTACAGGCCGGGGAGGCGCGTTAACGCTGCCGTTCAGGCATCCCGGTTCAGCTACGTTAGCACACCGCCGTGCCGCGCTTGACCGCTATTCGTAGGGTTGCGTCGAAAGGCCGAGCGGGTCATGCGTTTTACTGAGCACGAAGTCTGAGAGAGTCTCATACTAGTATTAAATTTTTCATCAACCATGGGAGATGGGCGCTGGGGCCGCTGCATGGCATGCTGTGTTGCGCAGAGTCCGCGCTATCGTCTATCAAGGGATAAACCTCGATGCTGCATGCGTTTACCGCCATCAGTCAGGGTACACGGCTGGTTTTGTCGCCGGGGATGCGCCGCTTCGTCATTGCGCCAGTGGCGATCAACCTACTGATCTACGCCGCCACGCTAGGCTATTTGTTCACGCATTTCGGTGGCTGGCTCGACTACTGGATGCTCAAGGTGCCGTCCTGGCTCGAGTGGCTGGAGTGGTTGATCTGGCCACTACTGGTGGTGAGCCTGCTGCTGGTGGTGTTCTTTTCCTTCACGCTGGTGACCAACCTGATCGCCGCGCCATTTTATGGTTTTCTCGCCGAAAAGGTGGAATGGCGTCTGAGTGGGGCGCCGCCCAACGATACGCGGGGGCTTTTCCGCGCGGGAGTCGACGCGTTAGGGCGGGAATTCGTCAAGCTGGGGTACATGCTGCCGCGCATGGCGCTGTTGTTCATACTCGGCTTCGTGCCCGGCGTGAACGTATTCATGCCGTTCTTGTGGGCCGCCTTTTCGGCGTGGATGTTGGCGATTCAATACCTGGATTATCCGATGGATAACAACCAGGTGAGCTTTGGCGACATGCGACGACGTTTGCGGACCCGTTGGTGGCCGACGCTGACCTTCGGATTCGGCATGTCGCTGGCGACGTGGATACCGGTGCTCAATCTGGTGTTGTTGCCGGGCGGCGTGGCGGGCGCGGTGATACTCTGGCAGCAATATTACCGTCATCTACCGACTGTGACACGCTGAACGCTCTCGACGACGCAGGAGACCCCGCATGCAAGATACGCAAGCGCCCTCGCAAGCGCCTTCTATAGCGCCAGGTGGCTTTATTCGACGCCGCTGGGCGCTGGGCATCCTACTCGCGGCCGCCGTGGGCGCGTTCCTGGTATGGTGGCTGGGCGCCCAGATGCGTGATTGGCTGGGGACGTTGAGCACGCTTCAGGCGGGCATGTTGGCGAGTCTGGTCGCTGGGCTTTTCACGCCGGTGGGGGCGCTACCGATCATGGTGCTGCGCCACATCAGTCAGCGTCTCGAGGATGCCCTGATGGGCTTCGGCGCCGGCGTGATGCTGGCCGCCACGGCCTATTCCCTGGCCATGCCGGCCTACGAGGACTCGCTGGCGCTCACCGGCACCATCGGCTGGGCCCTAATGATCGTCTGCGGGGGGATCATATGTGGCGGCATTCTGGTCTGGGGCATGGACCGCTTCGTGCCCCACGAGCATTTCGCGTTAGGCAAGCAGGGCGGCGCGGATGCCTTGCAGATCCGACGTATCTGGTTGTTCATCTTCGCCATCACCATTCACAACTTTCCCGAAGGGTTGGCGGTTGGCGTGGGCTACGCGCGTGGCGACATGGCCGCCGGAGTGGCGCTGACGCTGGGCATCGGTCTCCAGAATCTGCCCGAGGGTCTGATCGTCTCCCTGGGGCTGCTGGCTATCGGCTATTCGCGCCTCACTGCATTGGGGGCGGCGTTATTGAGCGGTCTGGTGGAGCCTATCGGCGGGGTCATCGGGGCCTTTGCGGTGCATGTCGTCGACGCCTTGCTGCCTTTTGGCCTAGCCTTTGCCGCTGGCGCGATGTTGTTCGTGATCAGCCACGAGATCATTCCTGAGTCGCATCGCAAGGGACATGAACGCGATGCGACCTTCGGAGTGCTGGGAGGATTCATGCTGATGTTCGTGCTCGACAAGGTGTTCTGACCCCCTCGCCCAAGCTGCTAAGTAATTGACAAACCTGCAATGAAAACTATTATTGTTAGATACAACGTGCCGTTGGTGCCATGTTGCACCAAGGCTCGACATTCGACGATAGATTGACAAGGAGGTATATCGTGGCGCATCAACTACCGACGTTACCCTATGCTTATGATGCCTTGGAACCGCATATCGATGCGCTCACCATGGAGATCCATCACAGCCGTCACCATCAGACCTACGTCAATAATCTGAACGCTGCTCTGGAAGGCACGGATCTCGAGTCGCTGCCGGTCGAAACCCTGATGGGAGAAATCGAGCGTGTTCCGGAAGCCAAGCGTCAGGCAGTGATCAACAACGGCGGCGGGCACGCCAACCATTCGCTGTTCTGGACGGTCATGTCGGCACAGGGTGGAGGCAAAGCCAAGGGCGATTTGGCCTCAGCTATCGACAATGAGCTGGGCGGTGACGAAGCGTTCCGTGAAGCCTTCACGCAAGCTGCCGTCAAGCGTTTCGGCAGTGGCTGGGCTTGGCTCTCCGTCACGCCTGCCGGGCGCCTGGTCGTGGAAAACACGCTCAATCAGGATAGCCCGCTGATGCACGGCAATACGCCGATTCTGGGGCTGGACGTGTGGGAACACGCCTATTACCTCAAGTATCAGAACAAGCGTCCCGAGTACATCAAGGCCTTTTTCGAGGTCGTCGATTGGGACGAAGTGGCACGTCGTTACGCCGAAGCCACTGCGTAAGCCTATCGGGAGTATGTCATGGGCCCGGTGACAGGCATGACGAACGATGTCTCAGTGCCGGCCCAATGCCTGACCATGGCAGATTTCGGCGCTTTCGAGCGCCGTTATCGTTTGTATCACCGCTTTCCCTCCTTGACCCGCAACGACGCCGCTTCCACCCCGGTGGCCGAGGGTTGGGTCGACGAATGTCGCCCTGCCATGGGTGTCAGCCTCGTCGGTTCGCGCCTCACGATTCACCATACCTACGAAACGCACGCCTTGGCCGACGCGCCAGCGCATGTGTCGATCATCGTGATACTCGAGGGCAGCGCGGAACTGTCGCACGGTGGGCAACATTTCACCCTGGCACCGCGTGAAGCGTTAATGCTCACGCACGCCGGTCAGCAGACGTTGAGTGCACGTCATGCCGGTGGGCAGCGCCTGCGCGCGATCAATCTCACCCTCCTGGACACCGCACGTACGTCACATACGCGCTTGGCTACGCCGCTGGCTGAATTGCTCGACAACGCCGCCAGTGAGGCATGGCGCTTGTCCTTGCCCGAAGGCGTTTGGCTGTCGCTTGAAGAGTGGCTGAATGCGCCATCGGAGGAGACACAGCATGCCTTACTCGGCGAGGGGCTGGCGCTGCAATTGATGGCCCACGGCCTGGCGGCCAGGGGAACGCCTCCCCGGAAAGACCGCCGTTTGGGGGTGCGTGATCGCCACCACCTGGCTCGAGTGCGTGAATGTCTGCACGAACATCCCGAGGCGTCGCATAGCATCGAAGCCTTGGCGCAACTGGCCTGCATGAGCCCCAGCGCATTGCGTGACAAGTTTCGCCAGGCGTATGGCCAGTCGGTCTTCGAATGTTTGCGCCAACGCCGCCTCGAAATGGCCCATGAGCTGCTCCGGGAAGGATATAGCGTGCAGTACGTCGCAACACGGGTCGGGTATCGGCATGCCAGCAACTTTGCCACCGCCTTCAAGCAGCGTTATGGCCTATCGCCGCGTGCGTTGCACCAGCGTCTACCCCTACCTGGGGCCGTGAATACTCCTTAATGATGAAATAAGTTCCTCCGCGAGCTTGCTTACAGCGCCGCGCATAGGTTTTTCGGCATTCAGCATAAGCAGAACGACTCTTAAAAGTTAATAATTCTCACTCTCCATAAGAAACGGGTCGACCGCGACCCGAGTACGAGAGCGAGGAAGCGTTTTCATGAGTCGCACATTGCATCCCCACTGGTTTTCCTGCGCGTGCCTGGCAGGCGTACTGTTCATGCCCACGACGACATGGGCGCAATCCGAAAGCAATGACGGCGGGGCCGTCGATTTGTCCACGGTGACGGTCTCGGGCCAGGCCGCCACCAAGACACAGACGCCGATTGTCGAAACCCCTCAGTCTGTCTCGCGAGTCGACCGCGACGAGATGGATGAGCGTGACACCCGCACCCTCAGGGAAGCCGCGCAATATACGCCGGGGGTCTATACCAATCAGGTCGGCGCCTCCAATCGCTACGATTACCTGGTCATGCGAGGGTTCTCCGACGGCAGCTTGAGCAATACCTATCTCGATGGCCTCAAGGTCATGGGCGATACCAACGGTTACAGCTCGATGGTGATCGATCCGTATTTCCTGGAGAACGTCGAAATCGTCAAGGGACCGGCCTCCGTACTCTATGGGCGCTCCTCCCCCGGTGGCCTGGTGGCGTTGACCAGCAAGCAGCCGCAGTTCGAGACGCATCGTCAACTACGGTTCAGCGTCGGCAACAACAGCCAGCGCAGCGCGGCGTTCGATCTGACCGGCCCTCTGGACGACGAGCGGCGGGCCGCCTATCGCGTGGTGGGGCTGGCCAGCGGTGCGGACACCCAGTTCGACACGGTCGAGGAGGAGCGCTACGCCATCGCACCCTCGGTGACCTGGGATGTTACCGACGACACGACGCTGTCGTTCATGGCCTATCTGCAAAAGGACCCGGAAGGCGGCTATCACTCCGGCGTGCCTTACGAGGGGGCGGTGGAAAGCCACAATGGCCAGAAGATCAGCAATAACTTCTTCGATGGCGAAGACGATTACGACAAGTTCGAACGGACTCAGCGGATGTTCGGTTACAGCCTCGAGCACCGTTTCAATGATGCCTGGACCGCGCGCCAGAAGGTGCGCTATCTGAATGCCGATGTCGATATGGATCAAGTCGCCCAAGGTGCTGAATACCTTTATGACGGTGCAGGCAACTTGATAGGGCAAAACGTCTGGGTCGATGGGGATAGCAACGAACTCAAGCGATATTATTACGGTGCCGAAGAATCACTTGAGGCCTGGACCGTCGATAACCAAGTAGAAGCCAAGCTCAGCAGTGGCTTCATCGATCACACCGTGCTTATGGGTGTCGACTACCAAACCCGCAAGAATGATATTGTCTATACCTCGGGAGCCATTCCCAATCTCAATGCTTTCGACCCGCAATATGGTGCCGATATCGTGGGTGATATCGCCAAGACCAACGATGAACGCCATGAATTGACGCAGACGGGGGTCTATCTGCAAGACCAGATGGCATTCGATCGCTGGCGCCTGACGTTGGGCGGCCGCTACGACTGGGTCGACATCAAAAACACCGATTATCTAAACGACAGCGAGAGCAAGCTAGACGATACCCAGTTCAGTGGCCGGGCCGGCGTGCTCTATCTATTCGACAATGGTGTCGCGCCCTACGTCAGCTATAACACGGCCTTCACACCGACCAGCTTCGTCGATGCCGAAGGCGATCTGCTCGAGCCGATGGAAGGCGAGCAGTGGGAAACGGGCCTCAAGTACCAACCGCCGGGCACCCAAGATCGCTATAGCCTCTCGCTGTTCCGCATCACCCAGGAAAACGTCGCTACCAAGGAACAGCCCACCGATCCTTACCGTTCCATCGGCGAGATCGAGTCGCAAGGCCTGGAGCTGGAAGCCCGCACGCAATTGACCGAGGGGCTGCGTTTGCAGGCCGCCTACAGCTACACCGACATCACCTACACCAAGAGTGACGTGGATAGCGAGGAAGGTAGCCACGCCATCTACGCCCCACGTCACCAGGCGAGTCTATGGGGCCACTATGCCTTCCAGGGCGATACGCTCGCAGGGTTGGATGCCGGTCTCGGGGTGCGCTATTACGCCGATATCCAAGCGGATCGCGCCAATACCGAGCAAGTTCCCGACTACACGCTGGTCGATGCCATGCTGGGTTATGACCTGAGCCAGATGGGCATGCCGGGCATGCAGGTACAGCTCAATGTGGGCAACGTGTTTGATAAGGAATACGTGGCGTCATGCAACTCGCTTCAGCACTGCTACTTCGGAGCGGAGCGGAATGTGCGCGCGAGCCTGACCTACGACTTCTAGACCCTGCAAGCCATCGCGCGACGGCTTCGCCGGCAAGATCTTGGCGCGATTGAGTCGCGAGTGGTTTTCATTTACGCTGCCTGGCGTGGGTCATGGCCCACGCCACCCATTTCGGCCTCGCCACAGGAAACGTCTTCGATGTCGGTGTCGCTTACCCGGCTTTATGCCGGCCCTTTGAAGGGGATGGATCGCAAGCTGATGACCTGGGACCAGGCGCCCAAGACGGCCTGGCGGGCGCAAGATCTGTTTTCCCGGCGTGGCATGGCGCACGTGATCCAACGCTATGGCGCCGAACATCAGCATGGCGACTGCCGTGCCGTAATGTCGCTCTGGTCGAAGTATTTCCTGGCCCTGACGACGTACACGGGTATGGCGCACAACCTGCTGGCGGATCGGCAGTTGCCGCTCGATCTGTCGCGGCTCGGAGTCGTGCTCGGCGAAGACATGCTCATCGATGCCCTGGTGGTCGAGGATACGTCCGCGCCTCTGGCCGACACTCGAGCAGAAGCGCGCTTTTTGCCGCTGATACACGACACCTGGGGCCCCGCCATCACGTGCATGGCGCATCACAGCGGCATCGCGCCGCGTGCTCTGTGGAGTAACCTGGGGCAATACGTCGACTATCTCGTGCGCCAGTTGCACACTTTGCCGGAGGCCCAGCGTGGAGCGGAGCTCGGCGAACGCTGGATGACTCTGCGCGAGTTGGCCGACGGCCAGCGCAATCCACTTTTCCAACCCGTTCGTCAGCGTAAAAACGCCGATGGCGACATCGAACCCATCCGGCGCGTCTGTTGTATCCGCTATCTCCTGCCCGGACTCGGCTACTGCGGCAACTGCCCATTGGCATGCCGCGAGAAGGCCGAAACACAGTCGCCGCGTCGCGTGGTCAACGGCTGATCCTTGCCCGCGTCCCCTGGTGGCAACATCGACTTGTCCACATGAGGATCGGCACTTCGCTTATCCACAGGACCTAGCTATTACCCACGGCACGCCGTTCTGCGGGGGCGGCGTGCACGCGCGTGGCGGGGAAAACACAGCGGAAAAGCGCCCCCCGGCCGGGGTGGCTGTCGATGTCGAGATGCGCATCGTGGCGCAGCAACACATGCTTGACGATCGCCAGCCCCAACCCGGTGCCGCCATTGGCGGCGCTGCGTCCCTTGTCGACGCGATAGAAGCGTTCGGTGAGGCGCGGCAGATGCACGGGGTCGATACCGTCGCCGTCGTCCTCGACCTCCACTGCGGCACCTTCCTTCCAGGTCTTCCAGCGCAGCGTGACGGTGCTCCCTGGCGGTGTATAACGCACGGCGTTGAAGACCAGGTTGGAAACGGCGCTGCGCATCTCGCCTTCGTCACCCAGCAGGCAATGGTCGGTGTGGATATCCAGGGCTATCTCATGACTGCCCGCACAAAGGTTGGCGGCGTCATCGCGAATGTTTTCAAGCAGCGTGGCCATGTCCATCGGGGCCGGGTCGTCGCGGGTCTGATCGGTTTCCAGCTTCGACAACAGCAGCAGGTCCTCGACCAGGTTCTGCATGCGCTGGGTCTGTTCCTGCATCTGGCCGAGGCCGCGTTGCCAACGTGGCGGCACTTGGTCGGCCTGATCGAGGTAGGTCTCGAGATAACCGGTCAACACGGTGAGCGGGGTGCGCAGCTCATGTGACACATTGGCCACGAAGTCGCGTCGCATCTGCTCGAGGCGATGCAGTCGCGAGATGTCGCGCGCCATGACGAGGCGCTCGTTGTCGCCGAACAGCGTGACTTGGTATTGCAGCGTCACGTCATCGCGAATCGGCGAGGCCAAGGTCAGCGGTTCGCGGTAATCGCGGGCATTGAAATAAGCCACGAAGCTCGGATCGCGCAGGAAGTTGGTGATGTGCTGGCCGCGATCATGGGGCGTTTGAAAGCCAAGCATCTGGGCCGCAGCGCTGTTCCACCACTCCAGGTCGCCGTGCCGGTCGAGCATGACCACGGCATCGCGCATCGCTTCGCAGGAGTCCTGTACGCGGCGGATGATATCGCGCAGGCGGGCCTGCGATTGACGCTGGGTCTTCTGATACTTGTAGAGGCGGTCGAACAGGTCGCCCCAGACCCCGGCGCCGACCGGTGGCGTATCATGCGGATGCTGGGTCAGCCAGACATACAGAGCGCGCAAATGGCGCAGATGCAGGTAGACATAGAGGCCCAGACCGGCGGCCAACCCCCAGCCGGGCGCACCCAATAACCATCCGAGGGCACCGAGACCGATGACGAGGTATGCCAGACGCCATAGTTCATTGGTCCAATAATACACGTGCGCTACTCCTTGGTGGAGAAGCGATAACCGGTGCCGCGTACCGTCTGGATGAGGTGTTGGTGGTCATCGCCGAGCGCCTTGCGCAGGCGGCGAATATGTACGTCGACGGTGCGCTCCTCGACGTAGACATTGCCACCCCAGACCTGGTCGAGCAACTGGCTACGGGTGTAGGCACGCTCCTGATGCGTCATGAAGAACTGCAGGAGCCGATACTCAGTGGGGCCCACGTCCAGTGCCTCGCCATTGGCGCTGACCCGGTGGCTGACGGGGTCGAGACGCAAGCCGTCGATTTCCACCGTATCCTCGACCCCGGTGGGCGTGGCGCGTCGTAGCACGGCCTTGAGGCGTGCCACCAGTTCCCGCGGCGAGAACGGCTTGGTGATGTAGTCATCGGCGCCGGCTTCCAGCCCCTGAATCTTGTTGTCTTCCTCGCTCTTGGCGGTGAGCAGGATGATCGGCAGCTCGGCGGTGGCGGTATCGCGCTTGAGACGCCGTGCCAGTTCGATGCCGCTGGTGCCGGGCATCATCCAATCCAGCAGCAATAGATCGGGCTGGTCGTCGACCACCATGGCGTGCGCCGTCTGGGCATTGTCGGCTTCCAGCACGCGGTAGTCGGCCATTTCCAGCGCCACCGCGATCATTTCGCGGATGGACGCCTCGTCATCGACGATGAGCACGGTCTTGGCGGTCATGGGCGTGGGCCTCTTGCGGATCGCGATGAAGCGAATCACTCATGAATGACATCAGCATGACGATTACAACGCGCTAATGTGACAGCTTCGTGACAATCGCGCTCTTTACCTATAGCTCATAGCGTCACATAGGCCATAACGTCAGGGCGATGCCCGCGAAGGCCACCAGCCCGGCCCAATGATTGTTGAGGAAGGCGCGGAAGCAAGGGTCGCGTTCACGATAACGAATCAAAGAGTTCTGATAGACGAAGATTGCCACCATGGCGGCCAGCCCCAGCCAGAAGAAACCGCCCAGCGCCAAACGCAGGCCGATCCAGGCGAGCAGCACGACGGTCACGCCCTGCAAAAGTCCGATTATCAGCCGGTCGGCGCGGCCGAACAGGACCGCCGTGGACTTGATCCCTACCTTGAGGTCGTCGTCGCGGTCGACGATGGCGTATTCGGTGTCGTAGGCCACCGTCCAGGCGACATTGGCGGCAAGTAGCAACCACGCCTCGAGCGGTACCTGGCGTTGAATGGCCATGAAGGCCATGGGGATACCCCACGAGAAAGCGGCTCCCAGCACCACCTGTGGGAAATGCGTATAGCGCTTCATGAACGGATAGGTAGCCGCCAGCGCCAGCGCTGCGAACGACAGCAGCACAGTCGGTAGATTGGTCAGACAGACCAGGCCGAAGGCAATCATTACCAGCACCGCGAAGGTGGCCTTGGCTTCCTTCTCGGAGATGCGCCCGGTGGCCAATGGCCGATCACGCGTTCGTTTGACGTGGCCATCGAAATGGCGGTCGGCGTAGTCGTTGATCACGCAGCCGGCAGCACGCATCACGTAGACGCCGATAACGAAGATCAGCAGCGTGCCACGCTCGGGCACGCCCTCGGCCGCCAGCCACAGGGCCCATAGCGTCGGCCACATCAGAAGCCAAGTGCCGATGGGGCGGTCGAGTCGTGTCAGGCGCAGGAAATCCGGCACGCGGGCCAGGCCGGTGGGGCGCGCGGCGTCGGATGAATCGGCGGACATCGGGCTCTCCTGTAACAATGTGGCTGTGAAAAGCAATGTGGCTGTGAAAAAGCAACGTGCCTATGAAAACGTGAACAGCCAGCTTAGCGCGATGGCAACGCGAGGTCAGCGGTCATGGCATCGAGAAAGAACTCCTGTACGAGAATCGACGTACGCCCCAGGCGCAGGATCGAGCGCCGTCCCCAGGGCGCGATGCGACCGTGTCCCGTAACGAGCTTGGGCGTCGGTGACCGAATGATCTCGATAGGACCGCGTTCGAGGCCGGGTTGGCGAAACAGCCAACTGCCCAGCGAACGTGTTCCCAGTGACTGCAGTCGCGCGCCATGAAGCGACGTCAGTGGGGCCACCGAACGTGCCGCGACCCACGGTGTGTCGCCCAGCATCAGCATGACCTCGCGCCGCCAGATACGGGCTCGGGGATCGAGTTCAAGCGCTTGGGCCTCATCGTGCCGGGGGCTGCTGATTCCCTGAGCGAGCAGCCGTACCCCGAAGGGCCGCGTGCTGGCGGCGCGCAGGCGCGCGGTCAGCGAGTCGCGCGAGGCCACCCAGCGCCACCAAGCGGGGCTCATGCGGGGGCGCTGGGCGGCGGCCGGTAGCCAGTGTGGGCCAGCGCTGAAACTGTCGTGTGCCATGCGTAAAATCAGGCTCAAAGTACATGAGTGTATCATGCGTGTACGATGCGCTATGGCGGCGTCCGCGCTTGCGGCGTTCGAGCTGTCATATCGCCGCATCATCATTTTCTGTCATGCGTAGCACGAGGCGCCAATGAGCGACCCTTTGATCATCGTCGGCAGCGGCATGGCCGGCCTGGGCCTGGCCCGGCAGGTACGTGCTCGCGATGCGCAGCGCGCCATCACCTTGATTACCGCCGATAGTGGCGCCGACTATTCGAAACCGCTTTTGTCCACGGGCTTTGCCAAGGGGATGTTGCCCGAGCGTTTGGCGATGCGCTCCCCCATCGACGTGGCCGATGCGCTCCAGATGACAATGCGCACGCACACGCGGGTCGGTACCATCGACCCGCAGACGCAGACGCTTGCTATCGGCGCGGAACGTCTACCCTACGGCGAGCTGGTATTGGCCACTGGGGCCGCACCCAGTGCGCCCTTCACGGTGGCGGACGAGGTGCGTGATCGCGTCTTCACCATCAACGATCTCGACGACTATCGGCTTTTCCATGCCGCCTTATCGCGTCATGGCGGCGTCGCGCGCGTGGCAATCGTCGGCGCCGGACTGGTGGGCTGCGAGTTCGCCGACGACATGCTTGCTGGAGGGCATCGCGTTGCCCTGGTCGCGCCCGAAGCGGCACCGCTGGCGCGCTTGCTGCCGCCGCCGCTAGGACAAGTGCTGGGGGCCGCCTTGGGCAAGACGGGCGCCGACCTGCGCCTGGGACGTAGCCTTGCCCAGCTCCAGCGTGACGATGAGGCGGTCTCGCTGGTGCTCGATGATGGCGAGGTGTTGTCCGCCGACTTGGTGTTGATCGCCACCGGCCTCTCGCCGCGTACCGCGCTGGCCGACACCGCTGGGCTCACTGTGTCCGAGGCCGGTATTCAGACCGACCGCTACCTGGCGACCACGCAGCCCGGCATTCATGCACTGGGCGATTGTGCCTGCGTGGCGGGGCTCAACGCCATGTACGTGCAACCGCTTCAGGCCAGCGCCAAGGCGCTGGCGGCGACCCTGACCGGAACGCCGACGCCGGTCGCTTACGGTGCCTGGCCAGTGCTGGTCAAGACCCCGTCATGCCCGGTAGTGGCCCTACCGCCGCGTCAGGCACCGACACGCTGGCGGATCGAGGGCGAGGGCGACGATCTCAGTGCGCTCGCCGAGGATGAAAACGGCTATTTGCTGGGGTTTGCATTGACAGGCGCTTGCGTACGTCGGAAAGTCGAGCTGGCGCGGGCCGCCCCGCCGTTGCTACCCTAGCTTAGGTCGTCATGCCGGTGGGTACCGGTCTGGCGCAGTAGGTGGGTAGTGTCAGCGCTGCGCCGATGGCGTGGCGCTTGTTTCGCTCATTGAAAAACAACAAGCGATATCTCAAAGGTGTCGCATTCGTTGCCAAACCAGGAGGGCTTTATGCGCAAGCCAGAACTCGCCGCGGCGATCGCCGATCGTGCCGATCTTTCCAAGGACAAGGCCAGTCAGGTCCTTAATGTCATTCTCGATGAGATCACAGGTACCGTCTCCAAGGGCCAGGATGTCTCGCTGATCGGGTTCGGTGCCTTCACCGTCCGCGAGCGTGCCGCGCGTACCGGTAAGAATCCGCAGACGGGTAAGCCGCTGACCATTCCGGCGAGCAAGACCGTGGCGTTCAAGCCCGGCAAGGCGCTCAAGGACGCCGTGAAGTGAGTGATGGCACGGAGTGTTCGGGCCATCTATTCACCGGCGCTCCGTGCAATTTCTTCTCCTTTCCCCTCTTTTTCTATGTGGCGAGGCGCGCATGAAACTGCGTCTGATGCTGTGGCTGTTGGGTGTCATGCTCAAGCGTGCTCGACGTCGCAATCCGCGTTTTCAGCAGAAACTCTCGGACATGCAACGCTTCGATTGGGGCGTCGCCACCGAGGATCTCAGCCTCGCACGCCATTACCGTATGCGCCCCGAGGCCATCGAGGATGCGCCGGGCTTACCCATCGATCTCGATCTGGAATTACGCTTTCGCGATGCCCATGCCGGCGTGGCGTTTCTCAAGCGCCCCACGGCGCGTGCGTTCTTCGACGGTTTGCAAAGTGGTCGTCTACGTCTGGTTGGCGATTCGCGCGATCTGGAACGCTTGCAGGGATTGCTCAAGCATCTACGCTAGCTCCGCTGTGCGGTGTCGTGACGCCTGGTGCGCGCGACGGGCATCGCCATGGCTCGGTTGGGTTCGTTATACTAAAGTCGTAGTGTCGTGCAAGGCACGACTTCCTGGCTTGTTACCGTCCGATCGAGAGATATGCTGCCGACGTCGTTGATCCAACCGCTTAGACGCCTTTGGACCCTGGAGTCCTTCGCCTACAGCTTGCGTGTATTCATCGCGCTGGCCGGCGTCATGGCGCTGTGCTGGTATCTCGACGACATGGGCAAGCTGATCCCGCTGTTCTTGGGTATCATCGCCAGCGCCCTGGCGGAGACCGACGATACCTGGCAGGGACGCCTGCAGGCGTTGCTGGTGACCTTAGTGTGTTTCGCCGTCGCTGCGTTGTCGGTGGAGCTGACGTTTGCGCATCCCGTGATCTTCGCGGTGGGCCTTGGCGTGTCGAGTTTCGGCATGACCATGCTCGGTGCGGTGGGACAGCGCTATGCGACCATCGCCACCGCGACCCTGATTCTCGCCATCTACACCATGATCAGCCTCGAGCAGCACGGCGGTGTCGCGCTGGGTGAGCTATGGCGCGAGCCGTTACTGCTGGTCTCGGGCGCGGCCTGGTACGGGGCGATCTCGGTGGTGTGGTGCGCCTTGTTCTCGCGTCATCCGCTCAAGTTGAGTCTGGCGCACGTCTTTCGCGAGCTGGGCGTGTACTTGCGCCTCAAGTCGGCACTTTTCGAGCCGCTGAGAGGGATGGATATCGAGCAGCAGCGTCTGGCGCTGGCCCAGCAGAATGGTCGCGTGGTGGCGGCGCTCAATCAGAGCAAGGAAATGATTTTCCGACGCCTCGAAGGCCAGCGCGGCGGGCGCAAGCTCAATCGTTACCTGCGGCTCTACTTCATCGCGCAGGACATCCACGAGCGGGCGAGTTCCTCGCATTATCCGTATGGTGCGCTGGCCGAGGCGTTCTTCCATCACGATATCCTCTTTCGCGCCCAGCGTTTGCTCGATCAGCAAGGGCGTGCCTGCAAGGCCTTGAGTCGTGCGTTGCTTCTCGATCGTCCTTTCGATCACGGCCCCAGCGCCCAGGCGTTGGAGGATTTCAATGCATCCCTGAACAACCTGCATGCCCAGGGACGCGACGAATGGCGTGATCTGCTGCGCTCGCTGTCGGCACTGGCCGATAACCTCGCTACGCTGGAAGACAAGCTGGCCGGTGCCGACAATCCCGATGCGCGGGCCGATCACGAAGACAGCAGTCTGTTCGACCGCTCGCCACGCGGGCCGCGCGACGTCATCGAACGTCTCCAGGCGCATGTCAGCCTGGCGTCACCGGTGTTTCGCCATGCGCTACGCTTGAGCGTGACGCTGGTGGTGGGCTATGGCGTGCTGCACTGGATCCATCCTACTCAGGGGTACTGGATCCTGCTCACCAGCGTGTTCGTATGCCGACCCAATTTCGGGGCCACGCGGCGTTTTCTGCGTCAGCGTATCCAAGGCACAGTGATGGGGTTGGTCGCCGGTTGGGCGCTGATCACGCTATTTCCCACCGAGCCTGTCCAAGCGTTGATCACGGTGGCCGCTGGTGTCGCTTTCTTCGCTACCCGTGCGCATCATTACACACTGGCAACGGCTTCCATCACGCTGATGGTGCTGTTCTGTTTCAATCAAGTCGGCGACGGCTTTGGGCTGATCTGGCCGCGTCTGTTCGATACCCTACTGGGCGCTGCCATCGCGGGCCTGGCGGTGCTGGTGATCTTGCCCGATTGGCAAGGGCGTGGACTGCACCGTCAAGCGGCGACGACACTCGAAGCCAGTGCGGCCTACCTGCGCGCGATCCTCGACCAGTACGCGCGAGGCAAGCGCGACGACCTTGCCTACCGGTTGGCACGGCGCAACGCTCATAACGCCGACGCGGCGCTTTCCACGACGCTGGGCAATGTTCTGCTGGAGCCGGGACACTTTCGCAAGGATGCCGATGTCGGGCTGCGTTTTCTGGTGCATTCACACACCCTGTTGAGTTATCTCTCAGCACTGGGGGCCCATCGCGGGGCGGCCGGCGCCGCAGGCGATGACAACACCGCGGTGACGGCGGCGGCCGATGACGTGGCCGAGACGCTGGCGCGCGTGGCACGCCAGCTCGCTGCGGGAGAAACGATCGAATCGCACCAGGACACCCTGACGCGGCATGCCGGCTTGCTGGAGGCGTCCGCCGCCGAGGAAACGTGTGATGAACGCCGCTTGCTGCAGAACCAACTGGCGTTGATCAGTCGTCAACTGGTCGCGTTGAGCGAGGCGGCGGGGCGTTTGTCGATCCAGGCCTCGCGCGAATGACGGCGTCACGGGTAAGTCACTGCTATCTCGGGATAATCGACGTCACGCAACGTAACCGGTAGTGTTGCCCGATCTTCAAAAAAGCAACGGAATGGTTACGTCGCATGGGGGCGAGACGCCTTACTGTGCAGGCATGGAAGACGCCAAGACCCAATTCGCCCAACGCCTGCGCGAGGCCATGCAACAGGCCGGCTATGCGCCCAAGCCCGCCGTGCTGGAGCGTGAGTTCAACCTGCGCAATCCGGGACGCCCAGTGACGCTGCACGGCGTGCGCCGTTGGCTGCGTGGCGAGACGCTGCCTACTCAGGAAAAGCTCGTGGTTCTCGCCGAGTGGCTGAAAGTGCCGCCGGCAGCCTTGCGCTTCGGTGCGCCGGTGCAGCACCGCGTCAACGAGAGCGACCATCTGTGGGAAGCGCTGAGCTATCGCGAGCGCGAGACCCTGGAAGCCTTCGCCGGCTTGCCGCCGAGTCAGCGTGCCATTGCCCGCGAGGTCATCATGGCGCTAGCCAAGGCGGGCAAGTGGGAGCGTCAGGCCGGCCAGGCCGAGGATGACTCCACGCCATCATGATGATCGGGCAGTGTCCGCCTGGGCTTATACCTGCCCATAATGCCCGGCGTCTTCGCCCAGCCAACGGCGGATCAAGGGCGTGGCGGCCTCCGGCGCCTCGTCGAGCAGCGCACGCGCCAGGGGGCTGATGGTGTCGAGCAGATCACGATCGCGCTCCAGATCGGCGATCTTCATCTGCGCCAGGCCCGTCTGGCGAGTGCCGAGTACTTCGCCAGGACCGCGCAGCTCCAGGTCCTTCTCGGCGATACGAAAACCATCGGTGGTATCGCGCATCACCCCTAGCCGTTCCCGCGAGTGCTGCGACAGCGGCGGATGATACAGCAGCACGCAGAAACTCTCGGTGGCGCCGCGCCCCACGCGGCCACGCAGCTGATGCAACTGCGAGAGTCCCAAACGCTCGGGGTTTTCGATGATCATCAAGCTGGCATTGGGCACATCGACGCCGACCTCGATCACCGTGGTGGCGATGAGAAGATCCAGCTCGCCCGTCTTGAATGCCTCCATTACCTCGGCCTTTTCTGCCGCTTTCATGCGCCCATGCACCAGGCCGATGGCCAGGTCGGGCAGCGCTTCGCTGAGGTGTTCATGGGTCGCCTCGGCGGCCTGGCAGGTCAAGGCTTCGGATTCTTCGATGAGCGTGCACACCCAGTAAGCCTGATGGCCCTCGGCGCAGGCGCGACGAATGCGCTCGATCACTTCGGGACGACGCTCGTCGGGGACTGCCACTGTTTTGACCGGCGTGCGGCCGGGCGGTAGCTCGTCGATCATCGACAGGTCGAGATCGGCGTAGGCGCTCATCGCCAGCGTGCGCGGAATCGGTGTGGCGGTCATGATCAACTGGTGTGGCGTGAGGCCGCCGGCTTCGCCCTTCTGGCGTAGCGCCAGTCGCTGGTGAACGCCAAAGCGGTGCTGTTCGTCGATGATCGCCAGGCCCAGGCGGTGAAAGTGCACGTCGTCCTGAAACAGCGCGTGCGTGCCCACCGCGACCTGAACGCGACCATCGGCGATTGCCGCCTTGGTGTCCAGGCGCGCCTTGCCCTTGAGCTTGCCCGCCAGCCAGCCGACCTCGATGCCCAGCGGCGTAAACCAATCGCGGAAGTTGCGATAATGCTGCTCGGCGAGGATTTCGGTAGGCGCCATGATGGCCGCCTGACAGTCACCGGCGATGGCCGCCAGTGCCGCCATGGCAGCGACCACGGTCTTGCCTGAGCCGACGTCACCCTGGACCAGGCGCAGCATGGGGGTGGCGCGTTCCAGATCGTGGCTGATTTCGTCGAGGACGCGGCGCTGCGCGCCGGTCAGCGAGAACGGCAACTGGGTCAAAAAACGTGCCTGCAGGCTACGCCCACCGCCCAGTGCGGGCGCGCTGTCGGTCTGGATGCGCAGGCGCACCTGCCGCAGGCTGAGTTGATGGGCAAGCAGTTCTTCCAACGCCAGGCGTCGCTGGGCGGGATGACGCCCTTCGGCAAGGCGTTCCACCGGCGCCTCGGGGGGCGGTTCGTGCAGGTAACGCAGCGACTCGAGCAGCCCCGGCAGGCGAAAGCGCTGGCGCAGGGCGTCGGGAATCCAATCCGGCAAGGCGTCGGGCGCGGCGTCGAGTTGCTTGAGTGCCTGCTGGATCAGGCCGCGCAGGCGTGGTTGGGTCAAGCCCTCGGTGGTGGGGTAGATCGGCGTCAGGTGCTCCTCGACCGGGGCGTCCTCCTGATGCAGCAAGCGGTACTCGGGATGATAGATCTCGAGGCCCGTAGCGCCGGCGCGGGCCTCGCCGAAGGCACGCACACGCAAGCCACGCGTGAACTGTTGTTGCTGCGCGGGCGAAAAGTGGAAGAAGCGCAGGCTGAGGATGCCTGAACCATCCTTGAGGCGGACCAGCAGGCTGCGCCGCCGTCCCTTGACGATATCGGCAGCGGCGATATCGCCCTCGACCACGGCTTCGGTACCGGCGCGCAGGGTGCCGATCGGCGTGATGCGCGTCCGGTCCTGATAGCGCAACGGCAGATGAAAGAGCATATCGGCGATGCTGGCGATACCCAGCCGGGCGAGCTTGGCGGCCAGCGCCTCGCCCACGCCGGTGAGTTCGCTGACCGGCGCATCCATAGCCTTTATGTCAGTGCTCATGCCGCCTGGATACGCTGCTGTTGGCATGTCTCGATGGCCGTGGTCAGGGCATCGATGGCCTTGGGCCTGGGGAAGCTGGCACGCCAGGCGATGGCCACCGTGCGGCTGGGTACGCTATTGGCAAAGGGCCGGCTTTCGAGCAGTCCCGATTCATAATGGCTGGTGCCGATGGCCGACTTGGGTAGCACCGTGATGCCCAGCCCCGAGGCCACCATGTGGCGAATGGTTTCCAGCGAGCCGCCCTCGGCGATCAGAGTGTTGCCCGGATTATTGAGTTGATTGTTGATGGCGGGGCAAGCCTCAAGGATCTGGTCACGAAAACAGTGTCCCTCGCCCAGCAGCAGCAGCTTTTCCTGGAGCAAGTCTTCCTTGGCGATCGCGGTCTTGCGTGTCCATGGATGGCCGGCGGGTAACAGCACTTCGAAAGGCTCTTCGTAGATCGCCTTGGTCAGCACATCCGGCTCGTTGAACGGCAGGGCGACGATCACGGCGTCCAGCTCACCACTGCGCAACTTGCGGCGTAGATCACCCGTCAGGCCTTCTTCGATGTACAGTGGCATCTGTGGGGCGTGACGCGCCAGCTCGGGTATCAGGTGCGGAAACAGGTAAGGTCCGATGGTGTAGATCGCCCCAATGCGCAGCGGGCTTGCCAACTGGTCCTTGCCTTCAGTGGCCATTTCCTTGATGAGGCCGGCTTGTTCCAGCACCCGATGCGCCTGAGCAACGATCTTCTCGCCCAGTGGTGTGACCTGTACGGTGGATTTGGAACGCTCGAACAGGGCGATGCCCAGTTCGTCTTCCAGTTTCTTGACGGCCACCGAAAGTGTGGGCTGGGAGACGTAGCAACGCTCGGCAGCGCGCCCGAAGTGGTGCTCTTGAGCCAAGGTTACGATATAACGGAGTTCTGTTAGGGTCATGGGCTGGGCCTTTTCGGGCCTCCTAGGCTACGCGATGGATTCACTAAGGTATTCGATGCAAGGGACTTTTTGCCAAAGACTTTTTATCAAGGACTTTTACCAAGAGGCTAGGGAAAGGTGAAGAAAACGACTCTGATTATTGGTTGCGGCGACATTGGTATCCAGCTAGGTAAGCGGTTGATCGACGCTGGCCAGCGGGTGATCGGCGTGCGCCGCCAGGTTGCGCCGCTCGCGGAAACAGGCATCGAGGCCCTGGCACTAGACGTCACGGACCCCGCTACGCTGGCACGTTTGCCCGACGCGGACACCGTAGTCTATATCCTAAGCGCTGCGCGCTTCGACGAAAACGCCTATGCCGAAGCGTATCCCAAGGGGCTCAAGGCCGTGCTCGGCGAACTCGAGACGCGCGCCACGCCACCCAAGCGCGTGTTTTTTGTCTCATCGACCGGCGTCTATGCCCAGCAAGCGGGCGAAGTGGTCGACGAAACCTCCGAGACCGAGCCCACCGGCTTCTCGGGATTGCTGATGCGCGAGGCCGAACAAGCGCTGCTCGACCATCCGCTGCCGGGCACCGTGGTACGTTTTTCCGGCATCTACGGCCCGGGGCGTGATCGGTTGATCCGTCAGGTCAAGGAAGGGCGCGTCGCGGCGGCGAATCCGCCGATGTATTCCAACCGTATCCATCGCGACGATTGCGTGGGCGTGCTGGCGCATTTGATCGCCTTGAGCCTCGATGACAAGCCGGTAGAGGCGCTCTACCTGGCCAGCGACTGCGAGCCGACACCGCTGCACGAGGTGATGACGTGGATGGCCGGCAAGCTCAAGGTCGAGCTCACCGAGACCATCCAGTCGCCGCTACGGCGCCGGGCCAGCAAGCGCTGCGACAATACTCGGCTGCGTGACAGCGGCTACCGCTTTCAGTATCCCACCTTTCGCGAGGGATACGAGGACGTTCTCAAGCAGGGCGGCTTCCTGACCGCCACGGAAAGCGCCTGACGACTAACCTCGCCAACCCGCTGAAAACCATGACAAAGCGCCTGCGGGCGCTTTTCTGCTGTCTGCCGGGTGCGGGCGTTTCGTGTCTTGGCGAGACGGTGCCTGTTCGGGGCGATCTGAGACTGTTCTTCCTTGTGTGAAAATGTAAAGGCCTTGCGTCAAAATGATGGCTCAACCCACACATGAGCCATGACGTGATGTCTTCAGAAACGACCGACTTGGCAGCATTGGAGCGTTTTTTCGAGAAACTGGCGTTGCTTCCCTCACCAGAGCCCCCTACGCCCAATCTGTTTTCCGAGGCAGGGCCAGGAACGAACGAGAACCGCCTGTCAAACTTGATGGCCTTCTTCATGGGGGGGTATCCCGGCTCGCCCCGTTGGTTGGCCAAGGCCGTGTTGCATGCACTCGTACGTCAAGGTGGCTGCGATCACGAACATCTACAGCGAATCGACTGGGAAGCGGTCACTACCGAGCGGGAAGCGGGAAGCTGGAATGCCGAAAGCGAATCGACGAAACGCCTGGATCTGGTAGTTTCAGGAACCGACTTCGTATTGGGTATCGAGCATAAAGTATGGGCTTCAGCGGAGAATAACCCGTTTGATGCCTATGACGGCTTTCTGAAAAGCTATGAAGCTAAAGTTTATAAGTGTGTTTTATGCCCGGATGAATCCAAGGAAAGTGTTCGAGCACCCGCCACTGATGCTGGCTGGCCGACGCTATCCTACTCAGAACTATTGAAGTCGGCTTATGAACTTTACGGGCAAGATGTAGTGCCATCCAATCAGACGAAATGGCAAGTCTTCTACCAAGAATTGTTGCAGCACCTCGACGCTATCGCTCATCCGAAGGAAGCAAAGACAATGACGCCAGAAGAGCTGGATTTTTCGTTGAAACATTTCAATGATCTATACGAAGCATCACAACGTCTGGAACAGCTCGAAAAGGAGTTAATGGTAGAAGGGAAAAATCATATTGCTACCGCGTTGCAGATAGAGAACAGTGAGATCACTACCAATAAAAATCCAGAGGATTGGAGAGAAGATCAGACGAGGGTGTGGCGATTTTTTCCCAAGATGTGGAGGGAAAATAACGGTGGAGGGTCACAGATATGCCTTATTTATTATCCTTCATCGGAGTCGGAAGGCAATGAAAACATCGGTTTCGAGGTGAGGGTGTATTTGGAAAGTCAGGAGCGTAACGACCCCTGGCTGGAAGAAGTCGAGCAGGCCTTTCTGAAGGTAACGCCTGTCACCAAGCAGCTGGATTGCACTTGGTATAGGGATGGCTATGGCAATGACACTTGGCCTGAAATCGCAGGGCGCTGGCTGGCTTTGAGTGCTTGGCCCCGCGAGTACACCAAGGCAGGTGCGATGACAGCACTGGGCGATTTGGCTAAGTGGGTGGATGAACACGCCTTTCAGACAGAAACTCATACCGCAGGCTAGGTCTAGTAGTAAGCTGCCAGCCACCACTGTATTGCTTTCAGTGACGCCTCGCTCGGCAGCGCATTGCAGTAACCGCGTGCATCTTGCAGTCCCCATTTGCCGCCTTGCGGGGCCAGCGCGATGGTCAGCACCTCGGGCGTTTCCATGTGGTAGACGAAGACCTTGCGCGCGGCGATTTGTGCCGCGTAACTGCCGATGCAGTGATGCATTCGCTTGCCTTCTTCCAGCAGGGCATCCCAGCTAGCCAGCGCGACGATATCGGCATCGCCGGGCAGGGGCGCCTCAGGGTAATCGCCATACTGCATAGCGAGTGCAGCGCCACGGTTCTCCCGGCTCAGGGCATTGAAACGTTCCACCAAGTCGTCATGCAGCTGCTGCAACGCCTGGGGATCGCTTGCGCGGTAGAGCTGGGTGCCATTGGGCGCGAGGCGTTGAATGTCCAGGACCATGCGCTGTAACCAGATGATTTCGTGCAACGGCGCGTCCTGCCCGATCATCTCCAGCAGCTTTGGCCAAGAAGCGGGGAAGCGGTGCAGGAACCATACATGGTTGAGAGTAGGGTGGGTGAGGTGCCTTAGTAGCGCCAAGGCATCGGGGTGTTGCAGGCATTGCCGTGCGGCGTCCAACTGCCAGTTCGTGAGCGGAGTCACTGGAATACGACGCAACAGCCGAGCGAGTGAAGCGGAGCCGGGCAGGCCGATAGTTTCCAATAGCCGGGTGCGCTTGCTGGAAAGCCATGCCGCCAGTTCGGCTTGTTCAATATCCATCCGATGTGCCCAATCGAGGGCGAAGATCAGCAGTAGTGGGCAGTCCACGGCCAGTTGTCGGGCGGAGGTTAGGCAGGCGCAGGCCTGATAGAGGGCATAACGCAGGAAAGGTACGTTATTGCCCAAGAAGACGAGTTCCGACGGTACGCCCTCCCCGATGACATCGTCCCGAGCGAGCAGCATTTCCAGAGGGATACCGGGCGCTTGGAGAAAGCAGCTTTTCACGATGATGGTGCCTTCGCTGATGCTTCTCCAGGCGAAGGGGCTGGAGCCGCACCAGCCTTGAATCTCAAGCGTCAGTGGATAACCCAGCTGCGCGGAGAGATCCACCGAGCGCCAGTTGGCGTCCTCACCGTGGTGTGTGGACCGACAGGATGGTAAGAGCACCTTTTTCAGGCGTTGCCACGGTAGTAGGGCAACCTTCCTTGAGGGGAGCCGCTCCCAGAGGGAGACGTGCTTCTTATCCTGGCGTCCGTCTTGAGCGAATAGCGGCTTCATCGGAGGAGCTCTGTACGGGAGAAAACCATGGCCGGACTGTACAACACGGCTGCGACAAAACGCGTCGCGAACTTGCCCGTCAATAGCGACTTGCAGGGAAAATTACGCGCTTTGAACAGCATCCTGGCGGATGTTCAGCACTTTCTCCTGGCAGATTTGGCAACGCGTACCGTCATTCTTCTGGGCAATTCATGCTGGTGGTATCAATCGACTCTGCACGCCAGCGTCCGATAGCGCGAGCCGCCGTTGCCGAGCTGCGACTCCACCAGGGCGAGATGATCGAAGCGCCACACGATGGGGGTGGCCAACGTCGTCTCGCGGGCGGGGCGCTCGGCCTGGCGCACCAGGCTGACGTGGGGCGTGAATTCGCGCTGCGGCGGGGTGAAGCCGTGGGCGGCGAGTGCCTGCCACAGTGCGTCATGGAGGCGGCTGAGCGTGGCCGAGGGGGCGCCGCCGGCCCAGACGATGCGCGGCCTGGGAAAGTGCCCCAGCCGGTCGAGCGTCCACGCGTCCGCGAACCGGGGCCAGGCGCGGGTCAACCCGCCCAGGGCTTCGAGGCGGGCGCTGTCGACGTTGCCGAGAAAGGCGAGCGTGATGTGCATGTTCGCGGCGGGCAGCGGCCATCCGCCGCAGATCGGCGCGAGGCGGTCGGCCGCGCTCGCCAGCGCCCGGCGACTGGCGTCGTCGGGCCAGAGGGCGAAGAAGAGTCTTCGCATCGCGATTCCTCCCGTGTCGCGCCCAGCATAGGAAAACGGCCCCCGTCGTGCTAGGCACGGCGGGGGCCGCTCGAGCCGGATCGGGCGGCGCTGGCGCCGCCCGGGTCAGTCGGCTTTGGGCAAGGCGTAGGCGATCACGTAGTCGCCGCGATTTTCGTCGCTGCCAGTGCGCGTTGCGCCCCCGTCGACGACGACGACATATTGCCTGCCGTCGCTACCGATGTAGCTCATTGGTGCTCCCTGTCCGCCAACCGGTAGGCGACTGCGCCACAGCTCTTCACCGGTGTCGTTATCCAGTGCCCGAATGTAGTAATCGAGCGTGCCGTGGAAGAACGTCAAGCCGCCGCCAGTGACCAGCGGCCCACCCATGGTCGGCATACCCAGCGGGATGTGCAGTCCCGAGACGAAGCCATGGACCGGCGCATCCTCGATCGTGCCCATAGGTACTTGCCATTTGGTCTTGCCGGTGGTCAGGTCGATTGCGGTCATGCTGCCGAACGGGGGCTTGAAGCAGGGGACGCCCAGTGGTGAAACGAACATGGAGCGCTCGACTCCCCATGGGGTACCGGTCTGAGTCGAGTATTCCCCTTCGGTGGAGGGTTTCAGCCCGGTACTCTCTGCCACCTCTTGCTTGATGAAGCGGCCCCATTGCGCCATGCGGATATCATTGACGATCAATGTTCCGGTGGAGGCATCGATTGCGCCGCCGCCCCAGTTGAAGCCACCGTAATAGCCGGGATAAATCAGCGTGCGCTTTTTGTCAGACAGTGGCGTGAATGGCCCTTCCCAGCGCATCTGCTTGAACTGAATACGACAGTAGAGCTGGTCGAGTGGTGTCGCGCCCCACATGTCCGTCTCCTTGAGCGGCGTAGTGCCCACCGAAAGCGCCGAGAACGGCTGGGTAGACGCGATCTGCATGCCAGGCATGCCATCGGTAGGCACTTGACGCTGCTCGACCGGGAATACCGGCTTGCCGTTACGACGGTCCAGTACGAAGATCTCGCCGCGCTTAGTCAACTGGATGAGCACGGGGGTGGTCGAGCCATCCTCGCGCGGTAGGTCATACAGAATCGGCTGCGAGGAGACGTCGTAATCGAATTGGTCGATGTTGGCGGTGCGGAAGTGCCAACGCTCCTCGCCCGTCTGCAAATCGACGGCGACGATCGAGTCGTTGTACTCGTTGGAGTACGGATGGCGATTCCCCGTCCAGAAATCCGGTGTTTGGTTGCCGGTGGGAAAGTAGGCCAGGCCGAGCTTGGGGTCGTATGCTGCAGTGCCCCAGAAATTGGGTGTTTCGGGAGCGTAGGTCTCTCCCGGCGGCAATGGTTTGCTCGTCTTGCGAGCGGCATCCCAGGCCCAGATCAGTTTGCCGGTCTCGGCGTCGAAACCGCGGACTACGCCAGAGGGCTCATCGATTGATAGGTTGTCATTGAGACGACCGCCGACCAGAATCACTCCGTCCGCAACCAGCGGCGCGGAAGTGACGTTGTAGGTTCCTTCCTGACTGGCTGCCGGGGTTGGCGTCAATCCTTTGCGGAGATCGACGTAACCGCCATCGCCGAAGTCCGTGCAGAGCTTGCCGGTATCGGCATCCAGTGCCAGCAAACGAGCATCGATGGTGGTTTCGATGATGCGACGGCGGCAGCTTGGTGCGGATGAGGCCCTCAAAGCATTGTCAATCTGGCTGTCGGAAGTGTTGGCGTCATCCTGCGCGGCCGTGTCGTTATCGTCAGCTGAATGGACGACGCTATCGGCGAAGGCCGTCTGCTTTCGTGGCCCCAGGTCGGTATAACCAACGCCGCGGCAACGCTTCCAGCCCTGGACGCTCTCGGTGATCTTGGGTTGCGGGTCGAAGCGCCACTTTTCCTTGCCAGTGGTCGCGTTCAAGGCAATGACCTTGCTCATCGGCGTGCAGAGGTAGACAGTGTCATCGACCTTCAGCGGCGTGACCTGATATTCGGCGCCACCGGTGGCCAGGTCGCCGGTACGGTAGGTCCATGCGACCTCGAGCTGATCGACGTTGTCCTTATTGATCTGCTCGAACTGTGCGAAGCGTTCGCCTTGGGTGCTGCGCCCCCAAGCGGGCCAGTCATTGCCGTTTTCCTGACCGGCATCCGACTTGATGATCGCTGCACTGGTATCGTCGTCGGCGACCACTGAGGGATGCGGGTGAAACATGCCGGCAATGAAACCGACGAGAGTAACCAGACAGATCACGGCGATGGCTGCGGAGGCTTTTCCGCCCAGCGCGCGTTGGCCGGACGAGGTCTTCAACGTTGGCGCTAGGGAAGCAAATACCATCGCGATACCGATGAAGACCAACAGGCGTGGCACGAGTTGCCAGAAATCCAGCCCAACTTCGTAGAATGCCCAGACCAAGCTATATAGCAGCACCAGAAAGGCCAGCCAGAGCGCGTAGGCGGCACGTCTTGCCATCCCGATCCCGGCGACGGTCAACAAGGCTCCGGCGATCAGGTAGAACCAGGCTCCGCCAAGCGACGCCAGCCAGATGCCGCCGACGAACAGCGCCAAGCCCAGCAGGGCCGTGATGGCCCCCAGGACGAGTGTGATGATCTTCAATGTTCCCTCCGCATCCCCTATTAGGGTGAATCTGATGTTTCCGTCACAAGTGATGATAATTCTCATTTGTGGTGTTAAAGGATGATAGCGAAGTGGTCGACAACAGTCCAGATTGAGGCGATGTTCTCGCGCGATCCGAATCGGACGATCAGTGGCTCCGCGTTCATGGTTCGTGTCGATATCCAATCTAGTCATCATGACCGAGATGAGCGTCGAGCTGTTCGTGAGCCGCCACTTGATGCGTCGATCACAATCAGTACGCGTTTGGATGCCCTAGTGGGACGGTGACTGATCGTGAGTCTCTCCCTCCAGCGTCGAAGCGTGCGGCTTGAGCGGACCGGCCAGCTTGCGCAGTGCGACGTAGAACACCGGCGTCAAGAACAGGCCGAACAGGGTCACGCCGAGCATCCCGGCAAAGACGGCGATGCCCAGGGCCTGGCGCACTTCGGCACCGGCGCCATGGCCCAGCGCCAGCGGTATCACCGCCGCGGTGAAGGTGATCGAGGTCATGATGATCGGGCGCAGCCGCAGCCGCAGGCGACAGGCTTCCAGTGCCGCTTCCACCACGCTGCGACCCTGGAACTCGAGCTCGCGGGCGAATTCGACGATCAGGATGGCGTTCTTGCAGGCCAGCCCGATCAGCACCACCAGCCCCACCTGGACGAAGACGTTGGTATCGCCGCCGGAGATCTTGACGCCGACCAGCGCCGACAGCAGGCACATCGGCACGATCAGGATCACCGCCAGCGGCAACGTCCAGCTCTCGTAGAGCGCGGCCAGCACCAGGAACACCAGCAGCACCGCCAGCGGGAACACCACCAGCGCGGCATTGCCCTGGGTGAACTGCTGATAACTCAAATCGGTCCATTCGAAGTCGATGCCATCTGGCAGCACGCGCTCGCCGATATCGGACAGAACGCTCATCGCCTGAGGCGAGGAGAGCACCCGAGGATCGGCTTCGCCGGCCAGATCCGCGGCCGGGTAGCCGTTGAAACGCAGCACCGGGTCGGGACCGAAGCTCTGGTGGATATCGATCATCGAGCCGATCGGCACCATCTCGCCCTGGGCATTGCGGGTACGCAGCCGGGCGATGTCCTCGACACTGTCTCGGTAGGGGGCGTCGGCCTGGGCGATCACCTGCCAGGTGCGGCCGAAGTTGTTGAAATCGTTGACGTAGGTGGAGCCAAGATAGGTCTGCAGGGTGTCGAACAGGTCGCTCACCGCCACGCCCTGGATCTTGGCCTTGAGGCGATCCACCTCGGCATCGAGCTGGGGCACGTTGGCCTGGTAGCTGGTGATCGGATAGGACATGCCCGGGGTCTGCACCACCGCGCCCTGGAACGCGGTCACCGCCTCCTGCAGCGGACCGTAGCCGAGGCCGCTGCGGTCCTCGATGAACAACTGATAGCCGGAGCCGTTGCCCAGCCCGAGAATCGGCGGCGGCATGAACGAGAACGCGATGCCATTCTTGAGACCACTGATCTTGCCGGCGATCTCGGCGTTGATCTCCGCCGCGGTGCGGGTGCGCTGATCGAAGGGTTTCAGGGTCAGAAACGCCAGCCCGGTGTTGGCGGTGTTGGTGAACTGCAGCGCGTTGAGGCCGGGGAACGAGATGGCGTGTTCGACGCCGTCGGTCTCCATGGCGATATCCACCACCTGGCGCAGCAGGTCGTCGGTGCGATCCAGCGAGGCGCCCTCCGGCAACTTCACTCCGGCGATCAGGTACATCTTGTCCTGCACCGGAATGAATCCCGGCGGCACCAGTTGGAACAGATAACCGGTGGATCCCAGCAGGACCAGGTAGACCACGAATACCGCGCCACGCCGGCGCAGGCTGCCCGAGACCACGCCCTGGTAGCGATTGGAGCCGGCGTTGAATAAGCGGTTGAACGGCCGGAACAGCCAGCCGAACAGGAAGTCGATCACCCGGGTCAGACGATCCCTGGGCGCGTCGTGGGGCTTGAGCAGCATCGCCGCCAGGGCCGGTGACAAGGTCAGCGAGTTGATCGTCGAGATCACCGTCGAGATGGCGATGGTGACCGCAAACTGGCGGTAGAACTGGCCGGTCACCCCGGAGAGGAACGCCATCGGCACGAACACCGCGCACAGCACCAGGCCGATGGCGACGATCGGCCCGGACACCTCGCGCATCGCCTGGTGGGCGGCGGCCCGCGGCGCCAGCCCCTGGCCGATGTTGCGCTCCACGTTCTCCACCACCACGATGGCGTCGTCGACGACGATGCCGATGGCGAGGACCAATCCGAACAGGGTCAGGGTATTGATCGAATATCCCAGCAGCAACAGCACCGCGAAGGTGCCTACCACCGAGACCGGCACCGCCAGCAGCGGAATCAGCGAGGCGCGCCAGGTCTGCAGGAACAGCGTCACCACCAGCACCACCAGCAGTATCGCTTCCAGCAGTGTCTGGATCACCGAGCGGATCGAGTCGGTGACGAACAGGGTGGTGTCGTAGACGGTGCGATATTCCACCCCCGGCGGGAACTGGGTGGCCAGCTCGTCCATGGTCCGGATCACCTGGTCGCGGATCTGCAGGGCGTTGGCGCCGGGCGACTGGAAGATGCCGATCGCCACCGCCTCCTTGCCGTCGAGGCTGGCGCGCAGGGTGTAGTCGCCCGCGCCCATCTCGAGGCGAGCGACATCGCGAAGCCGCAGGACTTCGCCATCCTCGCCGACCTTGAGTACGATGTTACCGAATTCCTGCTCGGTGGACAGGCGCCCCTTGGCGTTGATCAGGGTGAGGAAATCGCTGTCCGGCATCGGCTCGGCGCCGATCTGGCCGGCGGAGACCTGAACGTTCTGTTCGCGCATGGCCGCGACCACGTCGCCGGCGGTGAGACCATGGGATGCGATGCGATCGGGATCCAGCCAGGCGCGCATGGCGTAATCGCCGCCGCCGAACAGCTGCGCCTCGCCAATGCCGGAGATCTTCGCCAGCTGGTCGCGCACGTGCAGGCGCGCATAGTTGCGCAGGTAGAGGGTATCGTAGCTGTCATCCGGCGAGACCAGGTGCACCACCATCAGGAAGGTGGGGGACTGCTTCTGGGTGGTCACGCCCTGTCGCCTCACCGCTTCCGGCAACCGCGCCAGCGCCTGGCTGACCCGGTTCTGGACGCGCACGGTGGCCTGTTCGGCATCCGTCCCGGGCTGGAAGGTGATGGTCATCTGCAGCACGCCATCGGAGCCGGCCACGGACTTGTAGTACATCATGTCCTCGACGCCGGTGATCGCCTCCTCCAGCGGCGTCGCCACGGTTTCCGCGATCTCCTTGGGGTTGGCGCCCGGGTAAGTGGTGCGCACCAGCACCGAGGGCGGCACCACCTCCGGATATTCGCCGATCGGCAGATTGGGAATGGAGATCACCCCTACCGCGAAGATGACGATGGAGAGCACCGCGGCGAAGATCGGCCGGTCGACGAAAAAGCGGGAAAAATTCATGACAGCAGGCTCCTGGGCGGCGGATGCGATGTCCGCCGCGTCTTGTCATTCCGGAGGGAGGGAAAGGTCCTTGGGCAGTGCTAGGATCGAGTGGCGACATCGTTGGTGACGACCGGCTCGCGCATGGCGACCGGGTTCGGTGCCACCGGCATGCCAGGCGCGAACACCTTCTGGGTGCCGTTGACGATCACCCGCTCACCGGCCTTCAATCCATCGCGGATCACCACCAGCTCTCCCACCTCGCGGCCGAGCTCTACCTGACGGGGCGTCACGGTGTCGTCGTCGCCAACCACGTAGACGAAGCGCCGGTCCTGATTGGCGAGCACCGCCTTGCGATTGATCAGCATCGCCTCGCTGAGGTTGGCGACGGGCATCTCCACCCGCGCGAACTGGCCGGGCCGAAATGCGCCATCCGGGTTGGGCAGGACGGCGCGATAGCGCAGCGTACCGGTGTCGGCGTTGATCTGGTTATCCACGAAATCCAACTGGCCCTGGTGGGGGAAACCCGTCTCCCCGGTCAGGCCGATATGTAGCGTCATGGTCTCGCTCTGGGCCAACAGCGTCTGCGCCCCCTGGGCCTCGGTTTCGTTGCTGTCGAAGTAGACGTACAAGGGATCCACCGACACCAGCGTGGTCAGCATCGACTGGTCGGCGCTGGCGAGATTGCCTTTCGTCACCATGGCGCGTCCGGTGCGGCCTGCCACCGGCGCGGTGACCCGGGTGTACTGCAGTTCCAATTCGGCACTGGTCAGCGTGGCCTCGGCCTCGGCTTCCTGCGCCCGGGCATTGAGCGCCGCCGCCTGGCGCTGATCGTGCTGCTCCCGGGAAATGGCCTGCCGTCCGACCAAGGTCCTGGCCCGCTCGGCCTCGACCTCGGCGAGCTGACGCTGGCTGCGTGCCTGCGCCAACGATGCCTTGGCGGCCTGAACGCGTGCCTCGTAGGGGCGAGGGTCGATACGGAACAGCAGGTCGCCGGCCTCGACCAGTTCTCCTTCCTCGAAGGCGACCTCGTCGATATAGCCGCTCACCCGTGGCCGAACCTGCACGGTCTGCGGGGACGACACGCGGCCGGTAAAGGTCTCCCGCAGGGTGACCGGTTCCACCAACACCGCTGCCACGTCGACTTCCGGCGGTGGCGGTGCACTGGCGGAGTCTGCCTCGCCATGGGCATCGCAGCCGGCCAGCAGCACGATGACGAGCATGACGCCCAGGCCGTGAATCCGCCCTGATCTCGGCATGCGCTTCTGGTCGAACCTCTTCATTGCCTGGCCCCCTGGGTCGTTCCCGGACGTCGATCCCGTGTCCTCGCGTCCGGCGCAGCACCCTGGCGGGCGACGATGAGCCGGCATGGGATCATGGACGATCAATGTACGGTTCCAGGGCGGATACACGTTATCGGGTTACTCGTGGTTAATTGCCTAATCCTGTAGACATCGCCCATCCGGGAGTGAGGAGCGTTCGCTATCGCGACCTGTCGGTATGATGCTTGCCCGTTCCTTCAAAGATCTTGCCCAATCCTGCAGGGATCGGGTTTTGTCATCAAAATGCCGGCTGGCTGGCCTATACTCGCGCTTTATCGAAAAACGATAATTAGTCGGCCAACGAGAGGGCGGAGTCGTGAGTGTCGTGCAGCCTGTTTTCGAAACACTGGATGATGAGATCGACCAATTGGCAAATACTCTGTCTCGTCAGATTCAGAAATGGGCACCGGAAGAGGGGCTGACCCCGACGGCGGTGCCGGGGCTGGAACTGGTGCGCGCCAACTCCTCGTTGACCAACTGTATCGGCTCGACGGTCTATGACCCTTCGCTCTGCCTGATCGCGCAGGGGAGCAAGAGAATATGGCTGGGGGATCGGGAAATCGATTATGGGCCGCTGAGCTGCATGGTGTCGGCGGTGCATCTGCCGGTATTGGGCAAGGTCACCGAGGCTTCGACGGAGCGGCCCTACCTGGGGCTAAAACTCGCCGTCGATGCCCAGGAAGTCACCGATCTAGTGCTGGAGCTGGGAGAAGGGCTGGGCGAGATGGAGGAGCGGGCGTGCGCCGAGACCGCTTGCGGCCTTGGGCGCGTGCAGGCCGAGAAGGGGTTGGTGGAAGCCATGCTGAGGCTGGTGAAACTGCTCGACGCACCCCAGGACATCCACATTCTCGCCCCGCTGGTGCGGCGCGAGATCTTCTATCGTGCGCTGGTCGGCGAGATCGGCCTGCACATGCGCAAGTTCGCGGTGGCCGATACCCAGACCCACCGTATCTCGAAGGTGATCGCAGTACTCAAGGATCGCTTCACCGAGCCGCTGCGCGTTCGCGAGCTGGCGGACATGGTGAACATGAGTGAGTCGTCGCTGTTCCACAGCTTCAAGCAGGTTACCCGGATGTCGCCGGTGCAGTTCCAGAAGAAGCTGCGATTGCACGAAGCGCGCAGGCTGATGCTAGCCGAAGGGATGGAGGCGGCCACCGCCAGTTTCCGCGTGGGGTACGGAAGTCCATCCCATTTCAGCCGTGAATACAGCCGCCTTTTCGGCGTGCCGCCCCGCACGGACGTGAGCAAGTTGCGCGGCGAGCTGCCGCAGACCGCTCGCGCCTGACCGTTTACCTCAGTCGTCGGGGACGGCTGGCGGATTTCAGTCCCCGATGACCATCACGGCTTCGGCTTCCACCTGGCTGCCCTTGGGCAGTTCCTTGACGCCGACTGCGGCACGGGCCGGGTACGGAGTCTGGAAGTACTCTTCCATGATCTGGTTGACCACGGCGAAGTTGCTCAGGTCCGTCAGATAGATATTGAGCTTGACGATGTCCTGCATCGAGCCAGCGGCTTCATGGCACACCGCCTGCAGATTGGTGAAGACCTGGCGCGCCTGGGCCTCGAAGTCCTGGGAAACCAGTTCCATGGTCTTGGGGTCGAGCGGGATCTGCCCGGACATGTACACCGTATTGCCGGCCTTGATGGCCTGCGAGTAGGGGCCGATGGCGGCGGGTGCCTGCTCGGTATTGATGACGGCTTTGTTACTCATGGCATGGCTCCTTGTCGTTATGCGATGTGCGCATTGCGATGGACAAAAATAACGACGCCGCCGCGTCCGCGTTAGCGGGCGCGCCGGGCATCGTAAAAACGAAACGACCGACCCGCCGCTCCTGTTGGCGGCGGGTCGGTCGCCATGGTGTCAACTGCGAACGCGAGTGATCTTGCCGACGTGGGGCAGGTTGCGCAGTCGTTTCATGATACTTGCTAGATGCACGCGGTCGTGGACGGCCAACGTTAGGTTGACGATCGACAGGCGTGCATCGCGTTCCTCGATGCCGATGCGTTCGATATTGGCATCGGCGTCGGTCACCAGGCCGGCCAGTTCGGCGACCAAGCCGCGCCGCGTCTCGACATGCAGACGCAGCGCCACCGGGAAATCTTGATCGATCTGCTGTGACCACTCCAGGGCGAACAGCTTGTCGGGATCGTCACGCAATTCTCGCAGGTTACCACAATCATGGCGGTGTACCACGATTCCCTTGCCGACCGAAAGATGGCCGATGATGGGGTCCCCGGGCAGCGGATAGCAGCAGCGTGCGAAGCTGATGATCATGCCCTCGGCGCCGTTGATCACGATCGGCATCCCGGAACGCGACGCCGTGGCGACTTCCTCGGCGGTTTCCGGCGCGTTGCACTCCAATAGACGGCGCGCGATGGCGTAGGCCATGCGCGTGCCGAGCCCGATCGATTCGAGCAGATCGTCCTCGTGCTTGAGATCGAGTTCTTCGAGTATCGCCGCCAGGCGATGCTCGGGCAGCTCCTCGAGGCTGGTTTCGAAGGCACTCAGCGCGCGGTTGAGCAGGCGCCGCCCCAACTGCACGGATTCGGTGCGCTGCTGATGCTTGAGGGCGTGACGGATCGCCGAGCGCGCCTTGGCGGTGACCACGAAGTTGAGCCAGGCCAGGTTGGGCCGGGCGCCGGGCGCGGTAATGATCTCCAGCGTCTGGCCGCTTTCCAGGGTCGAGGACAGTGGCGCCAGATGGCGGTCGATGCGGCAGGCGATGCAGCTGTTGCCGATGTCGGTGTGCACGCTATAGGCGAAATCCACTGCAGTAGCACCGCCGGGAAGCTCCATGATGTCGCCCTTGGGCGTGAACACGTAGATATCGTCGGGGAACAGGTCGTTCTTGACGTGTTCGATGAACTCCAGGGAGTTGCCGGCGTGGCGCTGCATCTCGAGCAGCCCGCGGACCCATTCGCGGGCACGGGCATGGCTGCCGGCGCCGATGGGGCGCTCGGTCTGACCGGCCTTGTACAGCCAGTGCGCGGCGATACCGTTGTTGGCCATCGCTTCCATCTCGCGGGTGCGAATCTGCACCTCAACGGGCATCCCGCTAGGGCCGAACAGCGTGGTGTGCAGGCTCTGGTAACCATTGGCCTTGGGGATGGCGATGTAGTCCTTGAAGCGTCCCGGCACCGGCTTGTAGAGATTGTGCACCGCGCCGAGGATGCGGTAACAGGTGTCGACGTCATCGGTGATGATGCGAAACCCGAACACGTCCATGATCTCGGCGAAGGGTTTGCGCTGGTCGCGCATCTTGCGATAGATCGACAATAGATGCTTCTGACGGCCCACCACGCTGCCGCCCAGCGCATCGTCATCGAGGCACTTCTGCAGGCTGTCCTGAATCTGGCGCATCATCGAACGACGATTGCCGCGCGCCTTGGTGACCGCACGCTTGATGCGCTCGGCGCGCATCGGGTGGATCGCCTGAAACGAGAGATCCTCGAGCTCGACGCGAATGGTGTTGATGCCCAGCCGCCCGGCGATGCGGGCGTAGATTTCCAGTGTCTCGCGGGCGATGCGGCGCTTCTTGTCCGGGCGCAACGCACCCAGCGTGCGCATGTTGTGCAAGCGGTCGGCGAGCTTGACGATGATCACGCGGATGTCCTGAGACATCGCCAGGACCATCTTCTGGAAGTTCTCCGCCTGGGCGACCGCCTTGTCCTCGAAGGTGATCTGGGTCAGCTTGGAGACGCCATCGACCAGTTCGGCCACGGGCTCGCCGAATTGCCGGGTCAACGCCTCCTTGGTCACGCCGGTATCTTCGATGACGTCATGCAGCATGGCGGCCATCAAGCTTTGATGGTCCATGTGCATGTTAGCGAGGATGTTGGCGACCGCCAGCGGGTGGGTGACATAGGGCTCGCCGGAGCGCCGCCGCTGGCCGTCATGGGCCTGCTCGGCGTAGTAGAAGGCGCGCTTGACGTGCAGAATCTCCTCGGGGGGTAAGTAGCCGCCGAGTCGGTCCGCGAGATCGTCGATGGTGAACATAGCGCGCGCCTTCGAGAATGGAGAGAACTTAGTCGTTGTACTCTCGCTCGGGACGCGGCTTGGGAGCGGGCGGGTCGACGACTTCGTCGAGGACGTTGACATCGACCAGGCCGGCCGCGATTTCGCGCAGTGCCATGACCGTGGGCTTGTCGTTTTCCCACGCCAGTTGGGCATCGCGCGAGCCGCGAGCGAGCTGACGTGAACGCTGCGTGGCGATCATCACCAACTGAAAACGGTTATCGACGTTGTCGAGGCAATCTTCTACGGTAACGCGTGCCATGAGTGTGAACCCTGATCGAGAAATAAAAACGGCGTAAGCCAGACCTGCGGAAGGAGCTTCGAGTCTACTCGACGTCTTCCACGCGTGACAAGAGCGCCGCCAGCAGTGGCGCGTGAGCTTTCCGGACCCGTGTCACGCGGGTGCGTTCGGCATGCACCAGACAACTCAGCTCGTCGAGCGCGTGGGCGAAGGTGTCGTTGATGATGATGTGCTCGTATTCGGCGTAGTGTGACATCTCGTCGACCGCATCGCGCATGCGCCGGGCGATGGTCGCCTCGTCATCGGTGCCGCGCCCTGAAAGCCGCGCGTGGAGCGCCTCACGCGAAGGCGGCAGAATGAACACCGAGACCGCCTCGTCGAAGGCCGCACGCACTTGGCGAGCCCCTTGCCAGTCGATTTCCAGAATCACGTCTTGGCCGGCGTCGAGCAGGGCCTGAACGGCGGCACGCGAGGTGCCGTAGTAGTTATCGAAGACCCGCGCATACTCGATGAAATCGCCGCTTTCGATCAGGCGCTCGAAGGTCGTGACGTCGACGAAGTGGTAGTTGACGCCGTTGTGCTCGCCGGGGCGCATGGCGCGCGTAGTGTGCGAGACGCTGACCTGGATGCCTGCGATACGTTCGAGAAGGGCACGTACCAGGCTGGTCTTGCCCGCGCCGGAAGGCGCCGAGACGATGTAGAGTGTCCCTTTTGACGGAAGCTGAGTGGGCATAGGGCGTGTCCGATTGAGCCGCTTCTGGGGAAACGAGCATTATCGCATACACTTCGTGTCCTGCCGACATCGCGCAGGATGCGCGCCACCTGACAAGGAAACGTTTGCATGTCCCCCACGGGTATTTCCTCAAGTGATTCGACGACGCGGCTGGGTTTTGCCGGGGTCGCCTTCGCGTTTCTCGTGACCATGCTGGGCACGACGCTGCCGACACCGCTCTACCCAGGCTATCAGTCGGCCTTTGGCTTCTCGCAGCTCGTCATCACGGTGATCTTCGCCGCCTATGCCGTGGGCGTCATCGCCGCACTGTTGATCACCGGGCGCTGGTCGGATCAGTTGGGGCGCCGTCCGCTATTGTTTGCGGGGTTGGCGGCAGCGGCGCTTAGCGATGTCGTCTTCCTTGCGGCCGATGGTCTTTCCACGTTGCTGGCTGGGCGCGTGCTGTCGGGGATCTCGGCCGGTATTTTCACCGGCACGGCGACGGTGGCCGTGGTCGAGTCGGCGCCCGAGGCCTGGAAGCGCGCGGCGACCTTCGTCGCTACCGCCGCCAACATGGGCGGCCTGGGCTTGGGACCGGTGGTCGCGGGCGCCTTGGGTGAATATGCCGCGTGGCCGCTACACCTGGCGTATGCCGTGCACCTGGGGCTGCTGGCGATCGCCGTGCTGGGGGTCGCCGTGGCGACGGAGACCGTGACGCGGCCACCCCGGGTTCGCCTGCGCATACAGCGTTTGAAGGTGCCCGCCGAGGTGCGCGGCGTGTTCGTGCCGGCGGTGATCGCCGGGTTCGCCGGATTCGCGGTGCTGGGATTCTTCACCGCCACCGCACCGGCGTTCATGAGCCAGGTGCTGGGGCATTCGAATCTGCTGGCGATCGGCTTGGTGGCCGGTTGCGTGTTCTTCGCCTCGACGCTGGGACAGCTCGTGCAGGGGCGTCTGCCCGAGGCGCATCGCTTGCCGCTGGGGTGTGCCGTGGTGATTGTCGGCGCATTGACCGTCGGGACGGGACTGGCGTTGGCGACGCTGTGGGTCTTCCTGCTGGGAGCGCTGATCGTTGGTTTGGGTCAGGGTGTTGCCTTTCGCGCCGGGCTGGGCGCCGTGGCGGCTGCCTGCCCGCTGAATCAGCGCGGCGCGGTGACGTCGACCTTCTTCGTGATCGCTTATGTGGCGATTTCGATTCCCGTGGTGGGCATCGGCCTGGTGGCGCGGCTCGTCGGCCTGCAAGCCACCGGCGTGGGATTTGCCATCGGCGTGGCCGCACTGGCGGGCGCCGCTTTGGTATCATTGCAGCGTCAGCGTGCCGCCACGGTGGTGCGTTAAACGTTTTACCCGTCAGCCTTTCCGTCAGTGCCCAGGAGCCTGAGAATGTCCGAGTCCCCCACCCGTCTTCGCCTCCGCCGCCCCGACGACTGGCACCTTCACCTGCGCGATGGTGACGTGATGCGCCTGGTGCTGCCTGCCACTAGTCGGGTCTATGGGCGCGCCATCGTGATGCCCAACCTGATGCCGCCGATCACTACGCTGGCGGCAGCCGAGGCTTACCGTGCACGGATCCTCGAGGCGGTGCCGGCCGGTCATGACTTCACCCCGCTGATGACCTGCTACCTCAACGAGAGTGTCAGTGCCGAGACGCTGGAGGCAGGGCACGCCAGCGGCTTGCTGACGGCGGCCAAGTTGTATCCGGCCAATGCCACCACCAACTCTCAGCACGGCGTCAAGCGCATCGCGGATATCTATCCGCTACTCGAGACGATGGAGCGGATCGGTATGCCGCTGCTGGTGCATGGCGAAGTCACGCGCGGCGAGATCGATATCTTCGATCGCGAAAAGTTCTTTATCGACGAGGTGATGATCCCGCTGCGCCAGCGTTTCCCGGCACTCAAGGTGGTGTTCGAGCACATCACGACCGGCGACGCCGCGCAGTATGTCCTCGAGGGTGATGCCAACCTGGCCGCAACGCTGACGCCGCAGCATCTGGCGCACAATCGCAACGACATGCTGGTCGGCGGCATTCGTCCGCATCTGTATTGCCTGCCGATCCTCAAGCGGGCCGAGCACCAGCGGGCGCTGCGCGCGGCAGTGGCCAGCGGTCATCCGCGGTTCTTCCTGGGCACCGACTCGGCGCCGCACGTGGTCGCCGCCAAGGAAACGGCCTGCGGCTGCGCCGGGGTGTTCAACGCCCAGGCGTCGTTGTCGGTATACGCGGAAGTGTTCGAGGAAGAGGGCGCACTCGAGCACTTCGCGGCATTCTGCTCGGAGAACGGCCCGCGCTTCTATGGCCTGCCGCTCAACGATGAGGAAATCGAGCTCGAACGTCGCCCTTGGACGATGCCCGAGCGTACCGAAGGTCACGGCGAGACATTGAAGCCCTTCAAGGCCGGTGAAACCCTGGCCTGGACGGTCAACACCGGACGCGATTGATACGCCGGGGTCAGGTCGTCTTCGATAGGCGCGGTAGGTGCGCCACGTCTGACTCGCGTAGTGGGCGGATCTCCCAGCCGCGTGTTCCGTATGGCGCCACCCATTGCGGCATGGCGTTATCGGTGCGCGGGCCTTCCGGTGAACCGCCGTCGAGATAACGGATCACCCGGATCAGTCCGGAATGGCCGACGATCAGCGGCGTCTCGTGCTCGACGAGCAGGGCATTGAGCGTAGCGACGATGCGGGTGACGAAATCCGCCCAGCTTTCCCCGCCCTCGGGCGAGAGCAGATAAGGCATCGTCTCGGGGATGGGGTGTTCTTCGTGCTCGCCCCAATGGCGTTCCTTGAGCCCACCGATCAGGCAGTGCGGGGCACGTCCGGTGGCGAGTTCCGCCGTACGTCGGGCGCGTTCCAGGGGGCTGGCGACGATCAATGGCCAGACGACGTCGCCGAGCAATAACGATGCCTGGTGCGCTTCTCGTTCGCCTTGCGCAGTGAGGGGGACATCGCGCTGGCCGGCGATCCGACGGTTCAGGTTACTGGTGCTCTGGCCGTGGCGCAGAAAGACGAAGGGACGACGAATCAGCTCGGGCATGGCGATGACTCCAAAAAATCCTGACTCGATCCTATCAGGCCAAGCGTGGCGGAGCGCGTATTCCGTGTCATGGATGGCAATGGCCGTCATGTTAAAGTGCCCAGATTTAGACTTAAGTCTAAATCTGAGAGAATTGATCGTTTCGGCCCACAGGTTGCGAATTGGTCGCGACACGTTGTCTTCGGGACACGTTCTTTTCGATACGTTCCTCAAGATCAGGACCTCAAGACAGGAAAATGCCCATGAGCGCATCCACAGACGCGTCGACGCCTTCCGGCGGCGCCGCGCACCCACGATTGGCGGAATTGGCCCTGGCGCTGGGTGGCTTCGGTATCGGTACCGGTGAATTCGTCATCATGGGATTGATGAGCCGCGTCGCCGACGATCTTCAGGTGGCAGTTCCCGATGTCGGCTACGCCATCAGCAGTTACGCGCTCGGCGTCGTCGTCGGGGCGCCAATCATCTCGGCGTTGGCGGCACGGCTGCCCAAACGCGCGTTACTGATCGGGCTAATGCTGCTGTTCGCTCTTGGCAACTTCGCCAGCATCATGGCGCCGCATTTCGGCACCTTCGTTGGGCTGCGCTTCATCGCCGGCCTGCCGCATGGGGCCTACTTCGGCGTCGCGGCGCTAGTGGCCGCGGCGGCGGTGCCCGTCGATCAACGTGCCCGGGCGGTGGCGCGTGTCATGACCGGGTTGACCGTGGCGATTCTGGTCGGCGCCCCGTTGGCCACTTGGGTGGGCAATTTGATCGGCTGGCAGGCGGCTTTCGCCGGTGTGGGTGGCATCGCGTTGCTGACGGCGCTGATGGTGCGCCTATGGGTGCCGTATCAGCCTGCCGACCGTCAGGCCAGTCCCAAGCGCGAGATGACCGCGATGATCAAGCCGCGCGTACTGTTCACGCTGGGTGTGGCCTGTTTCGGGTGCGGTGGCATGTTCGCGGTGTTCAGTTATGTCATGCCCACGCTCACCGAGCAGGCCGGCATGGCCGAGTCGCTGGGGCCGCTGGTGCTGGCGATTTTCGGGGTGGGTACCATCCTGGGTAATTTCGCCGGCGCGCGTATCGCCGACTGGAATCTCTTGCGCGGCATTCCGATCATTCTGCTGTGGGTGGCGTGCGTACAAGGCGGTTTTTACTTCGCCGCCAACTCGGTGTGGACAGGGTTTTTGTTCGTGGCGCTCGTCGGGACCAGCATGGCTGTCGCTCCCGCCATGCAGACGCGGTTGATGGACGTCGCCGAAGACGCCCAGACCATGGCGGCCTCGCTCAATCACGCCGCCTTCAACATGGCCAATGCGCTCGGCGCCTGGTTGGCTGGCGTGACCATCAAGGCGGGGCTGGCGTGGTCGTCCACCGGCTTGGTGGGCACCTCGCTCGCCTTGTTGGGTATCGCGATCTTCGCCACCGGCCGCTGGCTGGAAAAGCGCGAGGCATTGCAGCAGTCCGCTGCTTCGTCATAAGGCACGCCGCGAGTCGCGTTTTGACGTTGCTCGCGGTCGTCACTCTCCTTGCATCACAACTCTCTCGGCATCTTCATTGTTCGGCAAAATTTAAGTTTTTCCTTATTCTTGCCGATGGGGCTTTAGGGGCAGTGTCGCCCAGCCGCATCGCAAGGTGAACGTACTCGCGATACTTCGCGGGGTGGGACCATTGAAACCACCAGAATGGACGTCGTGGAGAAATGCTATGTCGGGGATGGAAAATGGGGGTGTAGTTCGGGAAAAGGGTAAATTCGCGGTGCTCGGATTTGCGTTGTCATGCCGTCTGCAGGCAGTGGAACAAGAGGATGCGTCGCGGCTGCTCGATGCGCTGGATGCAGAACTCGAGTCGCACGGTCTGGTCATGGGCGGCGGGGTCGACGCGGCTCGGCTGGATGTCTTCGTGTTGCCGCGCAAGGGCGCCAATGCCTCGCAGGACGAGCGCCTCGCGCTAGCAGAGTGGCTCGAGCAACAGCCGCAGTGCATGGACGTGGCGGTGGGCGACTGGGTGGATGCCTACGGGGTGGAGTGACCATTGTCGGTGTCGAGCTCTCACAAGCCCGACGAATCGGCTCAGGGTAACGCGTGCTCCATTCATCCATTAAAAACGGGGTGATCGCGTTCACACCAGAAAGCTGAACTTCTCGCGCAACTGTTCCCAATGCGCGTGGGAACTGGCGGCGAGCACTTTGCCTTGATGGATCGTTGGCTGGTAGGGCGTGCCGTCGAGCAGCGCCGAATAGCCACCCGCTTCGGCGTGGATCATCAGCCCGGCGGCGTGATCCCACGGCATCAGCTTGCCGGTGAGCATGAAATCGACGAAGCCGAACGCCATGGTGCGATATTCGTGGCAGGCGCAGCCGAAGGCCATCATGCGCTGGAAGTCGGGGAAGGTCGCCGCCAGTTGATACTGCTGCGGCTTGGCAAACAGCCGGATCGAGGTGGAACCGACCATCTCGTCGAACTTGTCGGTGTCCGAGACCTGCAGTTGGCGCTGGGTGCCGTCGGGGCGGCCGAACCAGGCGCCTTCGCCGTGGCGGGCGACGATCCAGTCGTCCGCCATCGGATCATAGAGCAGGCCGAAGATCGTCTCGCCGAAACTGGTCGCCGCCAGAATCACCCCGAATTGATTGAGCCCACGGGCGAAGTTCCAGGTGCCGTCGACCGGGTCGATGATCAGCGCCAGCTCGGCGTCGGCGATGTCATCGAGACTGGCGCTGCCTTCGGCCACCGCTTCCTCGCCGATTACCGTCGCCTCCGGGAGCAGCTCGCGGATCGCCGCCGTCATCATCCGCTCCGCGCCCTGGTCGGCATCGGTCACCAGGTCGTCCGGCGCGCTCTTCGAGCGGATCGCGCCTTCGGAGAGATTGCGAAAGCGCGGCAGGATTTCGGTCTTGGCGGCATCGCGCACGATCTCGATCAGGCGCTGCTGTTGCGTGAGGCTGATGGCACTGGCGGGCATGCGAGTCTCCTGAGTCGTTGGTCTCGCTCCTAGAGTAACCGATTCCGGCGTCCAGGTTCGTCGGCCCGCGTCTCAAACCGTGCCATCAGCCCACGTTCTCAGCCCGATCCTTCAATCCGTACCCTGTGTCGATGCCACCTGACGAGCGCGCCCGGCGCCCAGCGCCATGACCAGCGCGCCCAGCCCCAGCACACTCACCAGAAAACCGACCACGTTCCAGTCACCGCTCCAGTCGTGCAGCACACCGACCAGCAGCGGCCCAAGCGCCGCGAGGGTATAACCGATGCCCTGGGCCATCGCCGAGAGACTAGCCGCGGTGGTGGCATCGGGTGCGCGCAGCGCCAGCAGCGTCAACGCCATACTGAAAGTACCGCCTTGACCCAGGCCCAGCACCACGATCCACAGCCATATGCTGTCGATCGGGGCGTAGAGGCAGCCCAGCAGTCCGGTCAGGGTGAGTGTCATCACGCCAATCAGTACCGTTCGCTGATCGCGCATACGGCTGCCGATCCACGGCGCTAGAATCGCGGTGGACACCTGTAGCAGGATCGATACCGACAGCGCCAGCCCCGCGGTGACTGCTGCCAATCCGCGATCTTGCAGGATTGTCGGTAACCAGCCGAACACGATATAGGCCAGCGACGACTGTAGTCCCATGAACAGCGAGACTTGCCACGCCAGTGGGTCGTGGCGTAGCCGCGCACCGCGACGAACGGGAACGCGAGTGGGTTTGGTGTCCTTGAGCTGCGGCAGCCAACACAGCGCGGCGATTACCGCCGGCAGCAACCAGAACGCCAGCGCGCCTTGCCAGGGGCTGTATGAAGCCCCCTGTGAAGCGCCTTGCCACGCGCCGTCCAATAATTGACGCAGTGGCTCCGTGGTGCCGGCAGCGGCGGAAGCGCCGAGGTTGAGCGCCACGGTGTAGAGGCCGGTCATGATACTGACGCGTCGGGGGAAGTCGCGCTTGACGATGCCCGGCAGCAACACCCCGATGATCCCGATGCAGCCGCCGGCGATCGCCGTGCCCAGGAAGAGCCCCAGTGTGCCGATATAGGGCCGCGCGAGCAGCGCTACCGCCAATACCACAAGCGCGGCAAACACACTGCGCTCCGGGCCGATCCGGCGGACCAGGCGTGGTGCCAGTGGCGCCGCCAGACCCAGAAACAGCACCGGCAATGTGGTCAGGATGCCTTGCCAACTGGGGGAGAGCGCCAGCGCTTCACCGATGTTGCCGAGCACCGGCGACACGCTGGTCAGCGCCGGGCGGAGGTTGAGCGCCACCAGCAGCAGCGCGACGAGAGTTAGAACACCCCGGCGGGGGATCGCGGAAGTCGACAAGAGAACCATCCTTGGAAATCGAAAGGTAATGCAGCACGGCGGCAAAGCCGAAGACGCAAGGGTAGCCGATTACGGTCAAAATCGGGATGGTTCTACGCCAATGGTCGAGGATGAGTAGTGGTTTCGACTCCGTGGGTGACGGTTGGCCATAGTAGTGGTCTGCTTGCTTTCTCGGAAGCCGTCAAAGGCTCCGCCGCCGTCTTATACACGGATGAGTGCCTATGTGCCTCGCTGCGTCCGCGAAAAGAAGTCTTCTCCTCCGATCTGGCCGCCCTTGAGCACTACCTCCAATCCCTCTATCGGTGAGCCGGGAGCGATGAGGCGACATAGATGACCACCCTGTGTCTCATCGAAAGCAACCAACTCCAGGGCATCAGCGCCGATACGGCGCATGGCATGGCTGGATGTGTCACCGCCGGCGAAAACGATACGGGGGATGGCTGTTTCTCGACGAAGGTGCTGAGCCAAGAGAGCGTATACTTCTCCCACTGCCAGCGATAAACGATCACTAGCTAGCTCATCGACGAGATCGGCGTCTTGGAGCGTCGTCGCGACACCGACCATCTGGCTCTGGGTGAAGGCGCCCATCACCTCGTGAGCGAGCCTTTTCGATAACGCACCAGGGGAACGCAATGCCTCCATGGGGGAGATCGTCACGATGCAGCCACCTTGCGCTTCCAAGTGTGCGAGTTGCTTACGGGTCTGGGGCGAGCAACTGCCGGATAGCACCAGTAGCCTATCCACTCCAGGATACGTCGTGGGCAGTGGCTCGCGTTGTTCCATGTCGCGCGTGACCAGTCCACCTAGGGCATCGGCCAGACCCTGCGCCGCTACTGCAAGGGTGGGATGTCGCTCGGCAAGCTTAAGAATAAGCTTGGCGGCATGATGCATCTCAGCTGCTTGTGTCGCATCCATAACCACGAAGCGTGTCTCTTCTACGGCGGATGCCAAGCACTGCCAGCCGCCGTCGTGCCGTTGATAATCCAGCAACGTGACCGCTCCCGGAGGGATGGCGGTCTGCGCCATGAGGTGACGCCGTAGGTCGGCTTCGCCCATTGGGGTCGATGGGTGATATGCCATCGCAGGGTTCTGATCCAGACGGCATATTTCGTTTTCATAACGTGTAAACAGATGGGAAAAGGCCGTGTACCGACCAAAAGCCGGCGTGGCAGGCAAGATGGGAAGAGCACATTCCGGCCATCGGCGTCGGGCTAGATCCATGACATGCCCTATGCTACCGATGGTGGGCGAGGAATCGAAAGTCGAGCAAATCTTAAACTGCTTGAGGCGGGGGTTGAGGGTGTCTAACAAGGCAAGAGCAGGGGCCACTTCCTCGGTCATTGCCGAGGGAGCCAGGCCACGAGCTGTGCCTGCTAGTCCCACTACGTCCAGTTCGGAGGCCATCTCAAGAATCGCCTCCCGATTGCTGCTGGTGAAGAATAATCTGCCCCGAAGCCCATGGCGGCAGAATTGCGCCAAGTTTTCTGTCGAGCCTGTGAAATCATCGCCATAGAAGGCGGCCAAAAGTTGTTTCATGCCATGATCTCCCCATTGCCTATCCTCAAGTGCTTTCGCGTGCGATCAAGCGATAGCCGATATCGATCCGAGGTTGAGAAGGCGGTCGACCTTCTAGCCGTTCCAGCAGTAGCTTCGCCGCCTCGACTCCCATTTCGAATCGTGGCACCGACACGGTGGTCAGCGTAGGCGATAGGTGTTCGCCGAGAGACAGACCCAGATAGCTGCCCATGGCAATGTCGTCAGGCATGCGGATTCCCTGACGGTTTGCCTCGAGGATCGCGCCGGCTGCGAGGTTGTCGTTGGCAAAGTGAAGCGCATCGAGGTCGGGGCGGGCAGCCAGCGCTTCAAGGAAAACACGGCGTCCTGCTGCATAAGAGGATGGTTCCTCACTCGTAAACAGAAGGTCACTCTCGACCCCTGCGGCAGCCAGCACCTCGCGATGTCCTTCGAAACGTTGCCGGGCACGATAGTCACGCGCCATCCCGACCCCGAGGAAAGCGATGCGTCGATAACCACGGTCAAGGAGATGCTGGGCCATACAGGCCCCCGCTCGCGGGTTGTCGACACCGACATTCATATCGATGCAAGGCAGCCCCAACTCCATGATCTCGACCACTGGCCGGCCCCAGGTCTTGAGGCGTTGCACGGTGCTATCGTTATGTTTTAGACCAGTCAAAATGACGCCCGACGGCGAGTAGCCCAGCACCGAATCGATCAGTGATGTTTCACGGTCCAAGTCGAAATCGGTCGAGCCCAATAACACTTGATAGCCAGCGTCTTCGAGCGTCTGCTGGATGCCGTGTACTACCTCGATAAAGGTCAGGATGGATAGCGATGGCACCACGACCGGGATGACTCGCGTGCCCGCTGATGCGAGACCTCCGGCGATGAGGTTGGGGACATAACCCAGTGATGTCACGGCCTGATCGACACGTGCGCGTAGTTTTGATGACACCTTATCGGGCGTGTTCAAAGCTCTAGATACCGTAATCGGGGCCACCCCAGCTTCTTTTGCCACATCGTCGATGGTGACTCGGTTGTCGCCATGATGGCGGCGTCTGCCCCGCGGTGATGGCTTCTCTTTTGCCATGAAAGGTGTCCTCGTGCTGTACAGATTGTATTCCTACTATCCCATTCTGATGGGAATGATCTGGTAGCGCTACCAATAAGTCTAAGTCAAATGTCCTTGCTTTTGGTAGCGCTACCAAAAAGCCCATGCTAGCTTGTTTGATAACAACGACAAACGACCGGTTCTGGTCGGCAGGAGCACGCCAATGGAGTTATCCCGGCATGAAGGGCAATTGCCACGGATCACTGCCCGCTACCGTATCGAGACCCCGTGTGACCCCGAACGGGCTGCCGAGGCGATGGCCGGCGAACAATCCTCCGGCACGTTCCTCAAGCTGGCTGGAGAGACTGAGGCGCTGCGTGAGCGCCATGCTGCCCGGGTCGAGTCGGTGACCTGTCTGGAGGTCGGCGCCACGCCCTCCTTGCCGGGGGCTCTACCCGGAGACACCTACACATCTGCCGATGTGGTTCTGTCATGGCCACTCGAAAACATCGGGACAAGTCTGCCTAACTTATTGGCCACGGTATTTGGCAATCTCACCGAGCTCCGTGAGCTCTCTGGCATACGCCTAACGGATCTGGTCATGCCGGCCTGCTTTATCGAAGCATTTCCAGGCCCGCAATTCTCCATCGAAGGCACCCGACGGCTTTCCGGTACCGAGCAAGGCCCTTTGGTCGGCACCATCATCAAGCCGAGCGTCGGGCTTACCCCAGAGGAAACGGCGGCACTGGTCAAACGGCTCATCGAAGGGGGCATCGACTTCATCAAGGATGATGAGTTGATTGCCGATCCTCCCTATTCGCCGCTGAGCGAGCGGGTGCCTGCGATCATGCAGGTCATCAACGAGCATGCTCAGCGGACCGGGCGTAAGCCGATGTATGCCTTCAATATCACGGGCGATACCGACGAGATGCGCCATCGTCACGATCTGGTCCGCGATCATGGGGGGACGTGCGTCATGGCTAGTGTCAACTGGATTGGCCTGGGAGCACTGGCTGCGCTGCGGCGCCACTCGCAATTGGCAATTCACGGCCACCGCAATGGCTGGGGCACGTTCTATCGTCATCCAAAGCTCGGTATTAGCTATCGCGCTTATCAGGCTTTGTTGCGACTGGCGGGAGCCGATCACCTACATGTCAACGGTCTCGCCAGCAAGTTCGCTGAAGAGGATGCCTCGGTCATGGACTCCGCTCGCGCCTGCCTTACGCCATTGCTTGAGAGAGCGGAGCGCGATGACCGTGCCATGCCGGTATTTTCTTCGGCGCAAACCGTTCATCAAGCACGCCCCACCTTCCAACAGTTGCAGTCGACCGATCTGATCTACACCTGCGGGGGAGGCATCATGGCTCACCCCGATGGCGTCGCCGCCGGGTGTCGCAGCATACGTGCCGCATGGGAGGCCGCGTCCATTGGCGTCTCCCTGGAGGATCACGCCAAGCAGGAACCCGACCTTGCGGTCGCGTTGCGGGCTTTTCGCAGCCCGTTTTCAGGATGAAGCAGCGATTACGCCAACCAAGCTCAATCCGCCAAGGAGAAGCCGACATGAAGACAATAAAAGCTAGCGGCATCGTGCTCGCCGGTCTCATCACTCTGGGAGCTACAACGAACGCTTCGGCCGAGGAAATGGCCATTGCTCTGCACGTGGAACCTTCACACCCCATGTTCAAGATCGGGGAGAGGATCAAGCAACGTATCGAGTCGCAAACCGACGGTGAATACTCGGTGACCCTGCTGGGTACCGAAGTCGGAGGAGAACGCGACCAGTTGGAAGGGGCGAGTTACGGTGAATATGACATCGCTCTGGGGGGGTCGATGCCCATGACGCTATACGCGGAGAAGTTTGCCGCGGCCGACCTACCCTTTGTTTACAGTTCCAGCGATGAAGCTCGTGAGGTTTATCGCGGCGAGAGTGGAAAATTGCTCAACGAGCAATTGGTGGCCAATGGCAATCTCAGGCTGGTGGGACTCTCGGCACGTAATCCGCGGAACCTGACCTCTAACTTCCCGGTTAAAACTCCCGACGATATCCAGGGGGTGCGTATGCGGGTGCCAGAGATTGCGCCTTGGATCAAAATCTGGAAGCAGATCGGAGCGCTACCGAGCCCCATCGCCTGGCCTGAAGTCTATACATCGCTGCAGACCGGGGTGATCGAGATGCAGGAAAATCCGGTCGATTTGATTCAGGCCGGTAAGCTTTATGAGGTACAGGATTACGTCAATCGGACCGAGCATGTGTATTCGTTCTTCCATTGGCTGATGAACGAGGATTTCTATGAGGGGCTCTCCGATGAGAACCGCGAGATCATTCTCGGCGCCATCGAAGAAGCCACCGCATGGGGCGACGATATGGTAGCCAATGGGCAGGAGGAAACGTACGCCGAGCTTAAAGAAGAGGGAATGGAGGTCGTGGAACCGGACGTTGCCGCCTTCCGTGAAGCGGCGAAACCCGCCATTCGTGAGATCGCCTCAGGCTATAACCCACAGGTACGCGACTACGTATTGTCGCTGATCGAGTAAGTGGCTGGGCGGTCCAGCGCTCATCGGAGTTGCCGGGCCGCCTTCGCTATCCTTTACGACCTACCTCTGCACGGAGGTCTCCCTGTGAAAAACGCGGAACGTATCACCTATATGGTCGATCTGTTTTGGAAGCTTTTGACCGCCATCGTCATGACGGCTTTCGCTCTGATGCTGATCATCATGGCGATCCAGGTCATCTCGCGCTATGCCCTGGGCATGGCAGTTCCCTGGACCGATGAAGCCTCGCGCTACCTGTTCCTCGCTGAAATTTTCTTGGGCTCCGTATTAGCGCTGCGCTTGCAGGAACACATTCGGATTACTGTCGTGACCGATATGCTACCGCGTCCCCTGCGTCATCTGGCAGGTATCTTGGCAGATATTGCTTGCATGTTGGTGCTGCTGATGTTGATAGGTGGTGCCTGGAACATGATGGAGCGCACGGCGGGTGTCATGGCTAGCACATTCGATATGAGTTTTTCCTATATCTATTTGGTCCAGATGATCTCCGCTCTCCTGATGATGGGCATCTTACTTGTCAATTTGTACCGACGAATCGTGTCTATCTGTCTGCCCGTTAGCGATCAACGCCGGAGTCTATGACTATGGAAGTATTCACCATCATGTTCATTGGGTTGATCGTCCTGCTAATGCTGGGCGTCCCCGTCGCGTTTGCCATGATCGCGTCTTCTGCCCTCGTATTGGGCTATACGCGGGGCTTCGATGCCATTCCCATAGAAATGATCTCTCAGCGCACTCTTTATGGAGTCAACAGTTTTACCTTGTTGGCTATTCCTGCTTTTCTCTTCATTGGCCGCTTGATGAATTCGGCAGGCATATCGGACCGCGTTTTCGACGTGGCACGTACCATGGTTGGCCATTTCAAAGGGGGGTTGGGCCACGTCAACGTGGTAGCTAGCATGCTGTTTGCAGGTATGTCGGGGTCGGCAGTCGCTGATGCCGGTGGCCTTGGAGCGTTGGAAATAAAAGCCATGGAGGATGATGGATATCCAACGGGGTTCAGTGCTGCTGTCACCGCCAGTTCAGCCACTATCGGTCCGATCATTCCACCCAGTATTCCCGCCGTTATTTACGGGGCTTTGGCGAATGCTTCAATTGCTTCTATCTTCCTCGCGTCGATCATTCCCGGTTTGTTCATGGGGCTGGGACTGATGCTCATGGTGGCTATCATTTCACATCGCCGTGGATTCCCTACACGAACTCGGGCACGCCTCAACGATGTCTTGCGGGCGCTTTCGCGTGGGCTGTTACCTATGTTGACCCCGTTGATCATCATCGTGGGGATTCTCTCAGGCGTGTTTACGCCTACAGAAGCTTCGGTGATTGCCCTGTTGTATTGCATGATCATCTCGTTCCTGGTTTATCGCTCGATCACCTTTAGGGAGTTTCTGGGGATTCTCCGAGCCACTGCCATCGATACTGCCGCACTGCTTTTCATCATTGCTGGAAGCGCTCTTTATAGCTGGGTGCTGGCGCGTTACCAAGTCACAGCGTTAGTAGCGGATTTTCTGTTGGCTACTGTGACCGATCCGCTCGGCCTGATGTTGTTGTTGGTCGTGTTCATCCTGCTGATCGGGTTGTTTATCGACTCGGTACCGGCTTTGTTTCTCTTGACCCCCCTGTTGGTACCGGTAGTGACTCAATATGGCATCGACCCCGTGCACTTTGGTGTGGTCATGATCTTTACCTTGATGATCGGTTTGATCACGCCACCGGTGGGTACGGTCCTATTCACCATACAAAAAATAACCGGGATGTCATTCGTAGGATTGGTACGGGAGACCATACCTTTCTATATCCCTTTGTTCGTGGTGCTTCTGATCATTACGTGTTTTCCATCGATCGTCATGTTTTTGCCCAGTTTGATTCTTGGTTGACCAGCAAAAATTAGTAATAATGTAAAATAAGGAGAGTTTTCCATGTCCGTATTGATTACAGGTGGGCTCGGCCACGTCGGCTCCTGGGTGGCCTACCAATTAGCCAAGCAGGGCAAGCAAGTCATTATCTGCGATATGGCAGCAGGCCGTTTCGAGAATTTAGGGCTTGACTATCTGGAAACGGTTCGCGACAAGCTGATTCTGGAAAGTATCGATGTGTTGGACTATCACAGCTTGTTCGAAGTCATGCTGCGACATCGAGGAGACTTAGAGGGAGTGATTCATGGTGTCTCGGTGATCGCTGGGCCGAATTTTCAAACACGGCCGTACAAGCACACCACTATCAACACCAATGGCACTCTTAATGTGCTTGAGACTTGTCGTATCTTGGGTATCAAAAAAGTGGTCAATATGAGCTCTGGTGCCGTGTATGGCGATGCGTCGGGCCCACAGAGCGAGGCGACACCCTACAAGGCGACCGATCTGTATGGAGCCACCAAGATCGCGGGCGAATTGTTCGGTTTGCAGTACACAGATACTTTCGGCATGGACGTAAGAAATGCCCGGTTGTTCTTTGTCTACGGCCCTGGCAAGCGTCCTTCGGACATGCACCAAGTCTATCAAGCCATGTTTGGTCCCTTGGAAGGGCTGGATAACATTCTAGCTCCCAATGGCTCGGAACAGGCTTTGGACTGGACCCACGTGCATGACACGGCGACCGGCATCGTGCAGCTGTTCGAAAAGGAAAGCGTTACTCACCGCAACTTCAATATCTCCAGCGGCGTGACGGTGGCACACACCGACATCATCAAGCATGTCGCCGATCTGATCGGAAAGACATCCAACGTCCAGCTTGGACCTGGCGTATTCGTGGGCCGTGGCGCACCGCTGGATATCTCGTTGGCGGAGCGAGAAATAGGCTTTGCCCCAAAGTTCACCGATATCCGAGAAGGATTGCACGATTATTGGCAATGGCTTAAGGGCATTCAGGGGCGCGCCTGAAGGTGTTCGTTAGCCTTCCTTTTACTCGTCGAAATGCTGCATCTATCCGCTCAACACCTTCGCCTCCATAGCGCAGAGGGTGGCGTTGGTGATCAGATCGCGAATAGGGACAAAACGCTGCCCCGGTAGCGAGCTGTGCTGCGCACCTAGCGTGAAGATCGTCGCCATACAGGGCAGGAAACGCCGGTACGGTTCCGTGGCGCTCCTGTGTCCGATGGCCTGCGAGGCGGGGGAGAGTCCCCGCCTGCTGGGTTATGGTCAGCTAGCCGAGTCGTACTCTGCAGATGCTTTCGGGCCCCATGCCCAACGCAATACAAGCACCACCGTAAACAGTGCGGCCACCCCGCTGAGTCCCCCTATCCAGGCCGAATCTGTCAGTCCGGCGACGAAGAAGGCGATGATCCCGGATGTTCCTGCGCTCATTGCATAGGGTAATTGGGTCCGTACGTGGTCGATGTGGTCACACGAAGAGCCGGCCGAGGAGAGGATGGTGGTATCCGAAATCGGCGAGCAATGATCGCCGAAGATACCGCCGCTGAGCACAGCGGCAATGGCCAACGATAACGACATGTCCATTGCAGCAGCCACCGGCATGGCGATGGGGATCATGATCGCGAAGGTGCCATAGGAGGTGCCGGTGGTGAAGGCGACGAGCGAGCCGATCAAGAACAGCAAGACGGGAATCAGGCTCGGCGCGATGCCGGCCTGGGCCAGCGTGACCAGATAATCTGCAGTGCCCAGCTGCGAGGTCACGCTACCGATCGACCAGGCCAGGGTGAGAATGATGTAAACCAGCGTCATGCTCTTGATGCCGGTGACCACCAGATCCATCGCTTCGCGAAAATCGAATAGCCGCTGTTGCAGTCCCATGCCCAGCGCTACGCTGACCGCCAGGAAGGTCGCGATCAGGATCGATAGGCCGCCCTCGGCTTCTCCCATCGCCGTGATCAGGTCGTTCTCGGGGAAGTTGCCGGTCCACAGGAACAGGGGCGGAATCATTCCCACCAGCACCAGGATCGGCACGAGCATGTTGCGCTTGCGCGAGCTCTCTTCGGCAACGCCCAGCATCTCGGTCGCTTCGCGATCGGACGGCGGCTGGGCGTCATCTGCCAGCAGCTTGCCACTCACCCGTGCGCGCTGCTCGGCCTTGGCCATGGGGCCGAAATCCGATTGGGTAACGACGATCACCAGAATCAACAGCAGCGCCAGCCAGGCATAGAAATTGAGCGGAATCGACGACAGATATATCAGATACTCGGAGCCCGTCATGTCCATCTCGCCAAGCTGGGTGCCGATCAGTCCCATGACGAACACCACCCAGGTGGATACGGGCCCCAACAGGCACATGGGCGCCGAGGTCGAATCGACGATGTAGGCGAGTTTTTCTCGCGAGACGCGCATGCGGTCGGTGATCGGCCGCATGACGCTTCCCACCGTCAATGCATTGAAATAGTCCTCGAAGAAGATCAGCACCCCGAACCCCAGTGTGGCGCTCTGGGCTCCGCGCGGCGAGGCCACCTTGGAGGAAATGGCGCGGGCGATGGCATGGGCACCGCCGGTTCGCTGCAGCACGGTGATCAGTACCCCGAACAGGCCGCAGTAGATGAGAACGGTGGCGCTCCACTCATCGCCTACGCTGGGGATGATGAAATCCGCGAAACTATCGTAGAGCCCGGCTGCTGGGTTGCCACCACTGAGCATTGTCGCCCCCAGCCACACCCCACAGAATAACGCGGGAATCACGTTGCGAGTCACCAGCGCCAGTATAATCGCGAGCAATGGAGGGAACAGGGAAAACAGGCCAAAGGACATGGAGCGTCTCCATCATGTAATTGTTGTGCGTCGTATCAAGGATGGGACAGTAGGCCCAACCGTTGGAAGGGAGTCCCCGGTCCGCGTTCGATCGCCACGGCTACACCCCATAGCCGTTTTTCGGCGAACCCAGGCATGAGCTTGTAGATTGGCGTGGGTTCGCGTGGATCTCACTCCAAATTCTGGATCTGCTCGCGCATCTGTTCGATCAACACCTTCAACTCCACCGCGCAGCGGGTAGTGTCGGCGACGATGGATTTCGAGGAGAGGGTGTTGGCTTCGCGGTTGAGTTCCTGCATCAGGAAGTCGAGGCGGCGGCCGATGGGACCTTTTTGCGTGAGCTGACGTTCGACCTCGGCCACGTGGGTCTCGAGACGGTCGAGTTCTTCGGCGACGTCGGCCTTTTGGGCAAGCAGGGCGATTTCGGTCTCGAGGCGTTGTGGGTCGAGTTCGGCCTTGAAGGCGTTCAGTCGGTCGGTCAGCTGTTGGCGCTGGTTGTCCAGAATGGCGGGCAGGTGCGCGCGAACCTCGGCGACCAAGTCGCGAATACCCTCGAGCCGCTCGCGGATCAACGCCGCGAGACGCTCGCCTTCGCGGGCGCGGCCGACGGTCAGGTCGTCCAGCGCGGTTTCGAACAGTGCCTGGGCGGCCTGTTGGACGCGTTCGAGGTCGACACCGTCGCTTTCCAGCACGCCGGGGTGATCGAGCAGCGCCAGGGCATTCGGCATGGCGGCGTCGGGCACCTGTGCGCGTACTGTTTCCAGCGCTTGGGCCAGGGTGGCCAGGCGCGTTTCGTTGACGCTGAGCGTGGTGTTGTCGTGGGCCGGGTCGAAACGCAGCGTGCATTCGACCTTGCCGCGTGAGAGGCGCTTGCGCAATGCATCGCGATAATGCGGCTCGAGATCGCGCAGGTTATCCGGCAGGCGGAAATGGGGTTCCAGGTAGCGCTGATTTACCGAGCGCAACTCGAGTTGCAAGCTGCCCCAGTCGGCGTCCTGCGTCTGCCGGGTGAAGGCGGTCATACTGTACGCCATGCGATTCTCCTGCGCGGTACGTGGCCAATCATTCAATTCTGCAGTCTAACCGATTCACGGTCCGCGTGAGGCCCGCTTGGGTGTAGAATGCGCGGATCGTCGTGGCATGGCCGCGACTGGACGTTTCGGCCCGGGGTCTTGCGATCCGGGTCTTCCGAAGTGAGTGTTTCGATCGACGATGCAGAGAGGTGGTATGCGCCCGAGTGGACGACAGCCCGATGAACCCCGCGAGATCACCCTGGAACGGGGCTATACGCGCCATGCGGAGGGGTCCGTACTGGTGAGCTTCGGCGATACCAAGGTGTTGTGTAACGCCAGCGTGGAAGCTGGCGTGCCGCGCTGGTTGCGTGGCAAACAACAGGGGTGGATCACCGCGGAATATGGCATGCTGCCGCGCGCGACGCACACGCGTGGCGGACGCGAGGCCACGCGTGGCAAACAAGGCGGACGCACGCTGGAGATCCAGCGCCTGATTGGCCGTTCGCTGCGCACGGTGGTGGATCTCAAGAAGCTGGGTGAATTCACGATCACCGTAGATTGCGACGTGATCCAGGCCGATGGCGGCACACGCACGGCGTCGATCACCGGTGGCTGTGTGGCGCTGGTGGATGCGATCCATCACTTGCAACGCGAGAAGCTGCTCAAGAAGGATCCCTTCAAGCAGTTGGTGAGCTCGGTGTCGGTGGGCATCTTCAAGGGCCAGCCGGTGGTGGATCTCGACTACCCCGAGGACAGCACGGCAGGCACCGACATGAACGTGGTGATGGCCGAGGATGGCGGCTTGATCGAGGTGCAGGGTACCGCCGAGACGGCGACGTTCACCCGCCAGGAGCTCAATGCGATGCTCGATCTGGCCGAGGGTGCTGGGCGTCAGCTGTTCGATCATCAACGCGAGGCGCTGGGCTTTCGCGACTGATCGCAGACGATACCATACGGCAAGAACGCACGACGCCGGCCTAGGGCCGGCGTTGTCATTTGCGCGGGACCAGCGACGTTACAGCTCGAGATCGTACTCGACGATAAGCGGCGCAAATTCAGAGAAGGTCGCGTCGCGGTCGATCCAGGCATCCACCACGTGGCGGCGGAACTCGGGGCCAACGATCTGGTAGTCGAGGCGCCAGCCTTCCTGACGCATGCGAGGCACGTCCTGATCGAGCTTGGGCCACCAGGTATACTGGCTGGCATCGCGATTAACCTCGCGGAAGGTGTCGATATAGCCCATCGGCCCGAAGACCTGATCCATCCACGCGCGCTCTTCGGGGCGAAAGCCCGGCGTGGTCTGGTTATCGGCCCAGTTGGCAAGATCGATGGTCTTATGCGCGATGTGCCAGGTGCCGCAGATGATGTACTCGCGGCGTTTTTTCACCATCTTGCTGAGATATTCCTGGTACTGATTCATGAAGGACTGCTTGGCCTCCATGTCGCTACCGTCGGGCATCAGGAAGCTGGCGATGCTGAAGCGATCGTAATCGGCCTGCAGGAAGCGTGCTTCGTTATCGCACTGGGGGAAGCCCAGCCCGTACATGATGGCCTTGGGAATCTTGCGGCAATAGAGTCCTACACCCGAGAAACCGTCTTCCTCGGCATCCAGGAAATAGCCTTCGTATCCCTCGGGGAAAAGAATGCTGTCGTCGAGTTCGAAGCTTTTGGCCTTAAGGTTCTGGACGCAGACGACGTCGGCGTCCTGATTGGCCAGCCAGTCGAGAAACCCCCTCCCGACCGCTTCGCGGATTCCGTTGACATTGATGCTGGCGATTTTCATACATGGTCCCTTTTTCGTCGCGCGTGTATGATACCTGAGCTTTCGACGTTTAGGTAAATGTGTAATAGCGATCAGGGTGATAGGGAGTCCGGCGTGACCGCGCAGCTGCAACCATATCAGCAGGAGTTCATCGAATTCGCCATCGAAGAAGGCGTACTCTCCTTCGGGGAATTCACCCTCAAGTCCGGGCGGGTCAGCCCTTATTTCTTCAACGCCGGCCTTTTCAAGAGCGGCCGTGCCCTGGCACGTCTGGGCCGATTCTATGCCCAGGCCATCGCGCATAGCGGGCTCGAGGCGGACGTGCTGTTCGGCCCTGCCTACAAGGGCATCCCGCTTGCCACCACCACAGCCGTGGCACTGGCCGATCATCATGACCGTGACTTGCCGTTCGCGTTCAACCGCAAGGAAGCCAAGGCTCACGGCGAAGGCGGCAACATCGTCGGCGCGGCGCTCGCCGGGCGGGTGCTGATCATCGACGACGTCATTACCGCGGGCACCGCGATCCGCGAGGTCATGGACCTGATCGATGCCGCCGATGCCCAGGCGGTGGGCGTGGTCATCGCCCTCGATCGTCAGGAGTGCGGCCAGGCCGAAGATGGCACCCAGCGCCACAGCGCCATCCAGGAGGTCGAGGCACGCTATGCCATGCCGGTCGTGAGTATCGTCACGCTCGACCAGGTGCTTGCCTATCTCGAAACTCATGCCGGTAACGACCTCAAGCCTCATGCCGAGGCTATTCGTGCGTATCGCGATCGTTACGGTGTGCGTCTCGACGGATAAGGTTTGAAAACGGCGTTTCTAAACTGATGCGATTATGCCATAGTGGTGGCAGTGTTCACCATCTTTTGCGGGAGTCTCCCATGATCAAGTCACTCGGTTTTGCGCTCACCTCTGCCGGCCTCCTGCTGGCCAGCCAGCAGGCCATGGCGCTCAGCGTTTCCGCCAACGCGGGTGCCGACTCGCATGGGATCGAAGCGAGCCAGAGCATCTTCCCGACCCTGCGCGCCAGTGTCGGCTACTTTTCCTCGGACGATAGCGGTCATGACGCCGACGCTTATTCCGGGTCGTTGATGTTCTCGCCCTATCTGCCGCTGGTCGACCTCTCGGTGGGCGCGCGCTATCAATACCAGGACACGCACTTCGGTGACGGTGGCGGCGTTGGGCTCGGCGGTTCGGCCTACGTCGATACGCCGATTCCGCTGACCTCGGTGGGTGGCTACGGCTTTTACACGCCGGATGGCCTGAGCCACGGTGACATCGAGAAGAGCTACGAATACGGCGCCCAGGCGCGAGTCAATGTCGTCTCGCAGACCTATCTCTATGGCGGGTATCGCTATTACCGCACCGACTTCGACGAGAGCGGCGAGCATACCCTCGACAGTGGGCCGGTAGTAGGCGTCAGCGTCGGCTTCTGAGGGCGCCCGGCTGCGCCGGGAGCTGAAAGCTTTAAGCTGGAAGAAAGGTCCAACGCATAATCTATAGCTACGGGCTACGGGCTACGGGCTACGGGCTACGGGCGTTGGCGTTGGTTCCAGGGCGCTGTAGAAAGCACCGATCGGCGTCCCATTCGGGGCGCCGATTGCGTATCATGGGGGCTCATCGCCGCCATGGCACAGTGATCCTCATGCTCGATATCGTACTCTTTGAGCCCGAAATTCCACCCAACACGGGCAATCTCATCCGTTTGTGCGCCAATACCGGCTTCCGCCTGCATCTGATCGAGCCGCTGGGCTTCGCGCTCGACGACAAGCGTCTGCGCCGCGCGGGGCTCGATTACCACGAGTGGGCGCGGGTCAAGGTACATGCTGACTGGAGCGCCTTCGTGGAAAGCGTCCAGCCGACGCGTGTGCTGGCGGTGTCCACGCGAGGGCGCACCGGTTATCACGAGGTTGCCTATCGGGAAGGCGACGCCCTGGTCTTCGGTCCCGAGACTCGCGGGCTTCCACAGACCATGCTCGACGCCTTGCCGCCGGCGCAGCGGCTGCGCATTCCCATGCTGCCCGACAGCCGCAGTCTGAACCTTTCTAATGCCTGCGCGATCCTGGTCTTCGAAGCCTGGCGACAGCTCGAGTTCGCCGGGGCGGGGATCGCCGATGCGAGTACGGCACCGACGTCATGAGCACTACGCCCTCGATTCGCCAGCGCCTCGCCAAGCTCAACCCCCGTCAGCAGGAAGCCGCGCGCTATATCGACGGCCCTTGCCTGGTGCTGGCCGGTGCCGGATCCGGCAAGACCAGCGTGATCACCACCAAGATCGCCTACCTGATCCAGGAATGCGGGATGAGCGCGCGCAAGATCGCGGCGGTAACCTTCACCAACAAGGCGGCGCGCGAGATGAAGGAGCGCGTGGGGGAGATGCTCCAGGGACGCGAGGGCTACGGTCTGACGGTCTCGACCTTCCACACCCTGGGGCTCAACATCATTCGCGGCGAGCTGAAGACGCTGGGCTACAAGCCGGGCTTCTCGCTGTTCGACCCCGAGGACGCCAAGGCACTGCTGCGCGACTTGATGCAGAAGGAAGCGGATACCGACGCCGAGCAGATCAACGCGGTGCAGGGGCAGATTTCCCAGTGGAAAAACGACCTGGTGCTGCCGGGACAGGCGATCTCGCATGCCGCGGATGAAGACGCGCAATACGCGGCGCGGGTGTACGAAGCCTACAGTCGGCATCTCAAGGCCTACAACGCGGTCGACTTCGACGATCTGATCCTGCTGCCAGTGGTGCTGCTGCGCGACAATCCTGATGCGTTGGCCCGCTGGCAGCGCAAGATCCAGTACATGCTGGTCGACGAGTATCAGGACACCAACGTCAGCCAGTATCAGCTGGTCAAGCTGCTGATGGCCGAGCGCGCCACCTTCACCGTGGTCGGCGACGACGACCAGTCGATCTACGCCTGGCGTGGCGCGCGCCCCGAAAATCTGGTCACTCTGGGCGAGGACTTCCCGCGTCTGAATGTCATCAAGCTCGAACAGAACTACCGCTCCACCGGTACCATTCTGCGCGCGGCCAATACCCTGATCGGCAACAATCCCCACGTCTACGAGAAGACCTTGTGGTCGGAGATGGGCCAGGGCGATGCCATTCGTGTCATCGTCAACCGCCACGAAGAGGCTGAGGCCGAGCGCGTGGCCAGCGAGATCCTCACCCGGCGCATCAAGGAACGTGCCGAATGGCGCGATTTCGCGGTCCTTTACCGAGGCAACTTCCAGGCGCGGTTATTGGAGCTTAAGCTTCAGCATTACCAGATTCCCTACAAGCTCTCCGGTGGCACGTCGTTCTTCTCGCGCAACGAGATCAAGGATGCCATGGCGTACCTGCGCCTGTTGATCAATCCCGGCGACGACAATGCCTTCCTGCGCATCGTCAACGTGCCGCGTCGCGAGGTTGGCCCGGGGACGCTGGAGAAGCTCGCCAACTACGCCACCGAGCGGCAGGTGTCGCTGTTCGCCGCATGCCACGAAATCGGCCTCGAGCAGGTTCTGCCCACGCGTGCGGTGGAGCGCCTGTCCCGCTTCACGCACTTCATCGACGGCGTGCGCCGGCGCATGGATCAGGGCGATGCCATTGCGGCGATTCGCGACATGCTGCGCGAGATGGATTACGAGGCTTGGCTGTTCCAAAACGCCAGCGCCCCGACCATCGCCGAGCGGCGCATGGCCAATGTGTGGACGCTGGTCGACCAGCTCGAAAAGTCGATGCACCGCGATGACGAAGATGGCGATGCATCCGAGGAGACCGATGACGTACAGTCGGCGATATCACGCTTAGTGCTGCGTGACATTCTCGAGCAACAGGCCGAGGAAGACGACTCCGACCGGGTGCAACTGCTCACCATGCATGCCTCGAAGGGGCTGGAGTTCCCGCATGTCTACCTGATGGGGCTGGAGGAAGAGTTGCTGCCGCACCGTAACGCGGTCGAAGCCGGTACCATCGAGGAGGAACGGCGTCTCGCCTACGTCGGTATCACCCGGGCGCGGCGCACGCTGACGCTGACCCTGGCCCGCCAGCGCAAGGCCTACGGCGAGCTGCTGGACTGCACGCCCAGTCGCTTCCTCGAGGAGCTCCCGCCCGACGACCTCGAATGGGAAGGCCGCGCCGACAAGGAAGACCCCGAGAAGAAGCAGGCGCGCGGCAAGGACGCCATTGCCGGGCTGCGCTCGTTGCTGGGATAGTGCGCCATTGCCTGAATGCTAACAGTGTCATTCGACGGAGCCTTTTATGAACCCACATGCCCTGCGCTCTCTTCTGTTTGTGCCGGCCACCCGACCGGACCGCATCGCCAAGGCCCTGGCCAGCCCGGCGGATGCAGTGATCGTCGATCTGGAAGACGCCGTGGCCGACGGCGACAAGGCTAAGGCCCGGAATGCCCTCGCGGCCTTCCTGGCGGACAACCCTCAGGCCTCGCTCGTGGTGCGCGTGAACGCATCCGATTCCCCGCATCATACGCTCGATCTGGCGCTGTGCGCGCGTCATACGGCCGTCACGCACCTGCTCGTGCCCAAGGCCGAATCCGTCCCAGCGCTGGAGCAGGCCACCGCCTGCGGCAAGCCGCTGTGGCTGCAGATCGAAACCGCGACAGGGCTGCTGGCGTTGCCCGGCCTGGCGGGCATGGCCGGCGTCGAGCGGCTGAGCTTCGGGGCCCTGGACCTGATCACCGAGCTGGGACTGACACCCGAGACGCCGGGTGCGCGCCAAATGCTCGACCAGGGGCGCTACCAACTGGTGGTCCACTCGCGCGCGGCGGGCCTGGCCGCGCCGCTCGAGAGCCCGCATCCCGCCATCGACGACACGGACGCCGTGGCGCGGACGGCCGTTCATACCAAGGAGATGGGCTTCGCCGGCATGCTATGCATCCACCCTCGGCAGTTGACCGCCGTCAACCGGGCGTTTTCTCCCAGCGAGGCCGATGTGGCCTGGGCCAGGCAAGTGATCGACGGCGCCGACCGTGAAGCCGGCGCATTCAGCGTCGCGGGCCAGATGGTCGATGCGCCGGTCGTCAGCCGCGCCCGGGGCATCCTCGCCAAGCACGAGGCGGGTGTTCGCGGTGGACAACACCTGTCCTGACACAGTAGGATATGCCGCGTTCCGCCCTTAGCTCAGCTGGATAGAGCGTTGCCCTCCGGAGGCAAAGGTCGAAGGTTCGAATCCTTCAGGGCGGGCCAAGAATATCTAAAAGCCCGCGAGTCATCTCGCGGGCTTTTTCTTTTCTCTATTCCCCCTCCTGAATAGGCGTGGCAATACAGATGCCGTTTGAGTCCCTCAGTTCGAGATGATGACAACCCTCATGGCTTGGGTATAAGGGCATTTAAGCCGGACGGATGTTCTGGTTGACACGGAAAATGTTTGCCGGATCGAACTTCTTCTTGAGTTTTGCCAATCGCTCGTAGCTCGTACCGTAGGCGAAAGCGACGCGATCGCTCTCATCCCCGGTCAGGAAGTTGATATAGGCGCCACTGCTGGCGAAGGGTTGTGAGCGAGCAAAGAATTCACGTGCCCAGGCAATGCAGTGTACGTCCTCGGCGGCCGTTTCCCATCGCGCATGCACGTTCAATACGTAGTTGGCATCACGGTTTGAGTAGGCCATTGCTTCGGGAAGTGCTCGGCGTGTCTGGCCTCCGATCGTGGCGATGAATATCTCGCATTGCGAAGACGGTAATGCACTGGCGTATTCGATGATGGCATCGATCGGCCCTTCGTCGAGGGTCGAGAAATTATGTGTTTTCCAGTAGTTGCGGGCACCTGGGGTCAACAGTGGGTCGAAAGCCTGTTGCCAGTCGGTATATGGCTGTATACCAATGTGCTCGCCGTAGGCGGTGCCGAATTCGCGCAGCGGCGCGATGTGTGTCTCGCCTTCGGCGGGGTCGCCGGCGTAGCACATGGCGAGGGCGACGATCTCTTTGCCGTGAACTTCCTCAGGCAGAAAGGGCAAGGGAGGGGCCTGGCGAGTGATCATCCACACGTTGAGTTCGTCCGGCATCGTTTCGGTGAAACGGGCAAACTGTGTGATGACCGCTTTCGCTTGGTCGAAGGGGAAAACGATAAGACCGCATAGTACGTTGGGTCCCACCGGATGCAGTTGGTACTCGAAACGGGTCACGATACCAAAATTACCGCCTCCGCCGCGCAGTCCCCAGAAAAGGTCGGCGTTTTCCGATTCACTGGCGTGTAATTCTTGACCATCGGCTGTAATCACCTCCATAGAGAGTAGGTTATCTATGGTCATGCCGTACTTTCGGCTGAGCCAACCGAAGCCCCCGCCCAGAGTTAGACCGGCCACTCCCGTGGTGGAGTTGATACCTAACGGTGTGGCGAGGCCGTACGCTTGGGCGGCGGCGTCGAAATCAGCGAGGGTACAGCCTGGCTCGACGAATCCGTGTTGACGCTCTGGGTCGATGTGCACTCCCTTCATCAGTGAGAGGTCGATCATCAGTCCAGCATCGCAGACAGCGTTGCCTGCGATGTTGTGACCACCGCCGCGTATGGAGAAGGACAAGTCGTGCTGGTGAATGAAGCGTAAGGAATGGACCACATCTGCAGCTGAAATGCAGCGGACAATCATGGAAGGCCTGCGATCAATCATGGCATTCCAGATTTGGCGAACTTCGTCGTATTGCGGATCGTCGGGGAGAATCACGCTTCCCGCGACATTGGTCTTGAACTCCTTTAGTTGGGTCTGTGAAAACTGGCTCATAGCAACCACCGTTACGTATGCCACGGGGCACACACCAAAGGCAGCCCCGGGCGGGGGAGAGGAATACGACCAGTCTGGCGATTAGCCTTATGCCTCACAGTGATCCCATGATTGGCATTTCGTCAGTGGATAAGCACAGTATAGGTGTGAATGTCAACAATCTCCTTCTGTTTATGCTCTTCCATCTTAATGTGTCTGCAGTAGGGCTTGGGGAGCGGATATCTCACTCGGCCACTTCCAGCCGCACCATGTGATAACTCAACGGTGTGAGCGCGCCCTTGAGCGCGGAGCCGTCGACGGTGAGCCCTTGGCCGGGCGTGGGCTGAATATGGCCGGGCTGCTCGGCGGTATTGGCCGCTTTCATGTCGGGATAGTCGATGCTTTGATGCTCTATGAGCCGGCAGGATGTGAAGCCGCCCAGGTCGACATCGAACTCGAGCGAATCGCTGGGATGACGGTTGACGATGAACAGGGCGATGGTGCCCTGGGCTTCGTCGTGCACGGCTGAAACATCCAGATAGGGGACGTCACCGAGTTCATTCACTGGATAGGTCGGGCTGTCGACGGCCAGTCGCAGGGCCTTGCCACGGCCAAAGCGGGAAGCGAAATACAGCGGGTAGAAGATTGTCTGACGCCAGGCGCTGCCGCCACTTTCGGTCATGATCGGTGCGATGACGTTGACCAACTGCGCGATGCAGGCGATGCGCACGCGATCGGAGCGGCGAATGAAGGTGTTGAGCACGCAGCCGATCAGTAGCGCATCCTCGACGTTGTAGGCGTCCTCGAGTATCGCCGGTGCGAAGGGCCAGTCGTTGCCCTGCAGGATGCGTTTGTCGCGCTCGGTGCTGTGATACCAGACATTCCACTCGTCGAAGCAGATGTGCACGTCTTTGGTGGAGCGCTTCTTGGCCTTGATGTAGTCGATCACGCCGGCGATCGAGCCGATGTAACGGTCGAGCTTTTCGCTGAGCGCCAGATAGCTACCCAGGTCGTCGGCGTAGTTGGTGAAGTACATGTGCAGTGAGATGTAGTCGACCGTCTCGTAGCAGTGGTCGAGCACGGTGGCTTCCCACTCGGGGTAGCTGGCCATGTCAGGGTTGGAGGAGCCGCAGGCGACCAGTTCGAGGCTGCTGTCGTAGGCCTTCAGCGCCTTGCCGGTTTCGTTGGCGAGGTGGCCGTATTCGTCGGCGTTCTTGTGACCGACCTGCCAGGGGCCGTCCATTTCGTTACCCAGGCACCACAGCTTGACGTTCCAGGGTGCCTGGCGGCCGTTGCGGATCCGCAGGTCGCTCCAAGCGCTGCCCTCGGGATGGTTGACGTATTCGAGGAAGTTGCGGGCAGCGTCGATACCGCGCGAGCCGAGATTGACCGCCAGCATCATGTCGATGCCGGCCAGCTCGCACCAGTCGGCGAATTCGTGAATGCCCACCTGGTTGGATTCGCGACTGTGCCAGGCTAGATCGAGGCGTACCGGGCGCTCCTCGCGGGGGCCGATGCCATCTTCCCAGTTGTAGGCGGAGACGAAGTTGCCGCCCGGGTAGCGCACGATGGGCGGCGCGAGCTCCTTGACCATGTCCAGCACGTCGCGACGGAAACCGTCGTCGTTCGCCTCGGGGTGGCCGGGTTCGTAGATGCCGCTATAGATGGCCCGGCCCATGTGCTCGAGGAAGGCGCCGTAGAGGCGCTCGTCGATCTCGCTGATGACGAAGTCGCGGTGCAGGGTGACGCGGGTGTGCATGATGATCTCCTTGGCTTGAAGTCAGGAAAAGGCGGAGCCAGTGGCCGGGGATGTCTTGGCGTCGGTATCGGTGGCGTCGTTGTCGCGCTTGCGGATATCCAGATCACGGCGAATGGCATCCATGGTGCGATCGTCGAGACCGAAGAACCAGATGGCGATGGCCAGCACAGCGCTTATGGCGGCGGGTATCAATGTCAGCAACAGGCTGATGGCGTTGAGGGCGTCGGCGCTTTGCTGTTCAGCACCGGCTTGGTATCCCCCCCAGGCAAGCAGGTAGCCGATCATGCCGCCGGAAAAAGCGAGGCCAAGCTTGAGAAAGAACAGGTTGCCAGCGAAGGAAACCCCGGTATTGCGGGTACCGGTTTTCCACTCGCCGTAGTCTTCGGCATCGGCCATCAGCGCCCAGGAAATCGGCGTGCCAATGCCATGTAAGAAGTTGACGATCACGAACAGTACGGTCGCCATAAGCACCCAACTTCCTGGCACTAGGTAGAGCATCACCGAGGCGAAAATGAGAGCACAGGTACTTGCTAGAAAAACGCTGCGCTTGCTGATGCGGTTGCTACACCAGCTGGAAATGGCGGTACCCGCGATCTTTCCGACGACACCGGAAGTCACGAAAACGGAAATGCCGGTAGCCCCCAAACCCAGCACATAGGTGGCGAAGTAGATGGCTGCGCCTTGGCGGAGGAAGAACTGCAATGCTTGCAGAAAGGTGATGCCCAGGATAATTCGCCATTTCTCGTTCTTGGCCAACGCCTTGAGCGTGGCCGTCAGCTTTTCCTGCTGCTTGGGTGGCGGCTGGATGCGCTCTCTTACCGTGGCGAAGCAGAAGCCGAACATCGCAAGCGCGATCACGGACATGATGGCCATGGTGTATTGAAAACCCTGAGTCTCATCGCCGCCGCCGAGTAATTCGACCAGCGGCATCAAGCTGCTGTTGAGAATCAGGTAGGCCACGCCGACGAGGATAAAGCGCCAGGACTGAAACGATACTCGCTCACGGTGATCGTCGGTGATCACACCGCCCAGCGCGCAGTAGGGAATGTTCACCGCCGTGTAGAGGAGCGACATCGCGAAATAAGTGGCGAAGGCGTAGCCGATCTTGGCCGACTCCGACCAGTCGGGGGTGGTGAACATCAGCACGCAGGAAGCGGCCAAGGGCACGGGAACAAACAGGATGTAGGGGCGGAATCGCCCCCAGCGGCTGCGTGTGCGGTCGGCTAGTGCCCCCATGAGGGGGTCGGTGATGGCATCCACGAAGCGCATGGAAATGAAGATGGTCCCCACGATGGCCGGCGAGATGCCGTAGACATCGGTATAGAAGTAGGAGAGATACATGACCACGGCGGCAAAGGTCATGTTGTTGCCGGCGTCACCCATGCCGAAACCTATCTTCTCCATCACGCTGAGCTTGGCGTTACGCATCGCAGGCTCCCGAGAGCTGGTTC
>NZ_JAKGAK010000008.1 GCF_023061185.1 Chromohalobacter beijerinckii | reverse complement strand
ATCGTTTCGAGAGCAGCGACTACTATCATCACTATTATCGAGCCTTGGGGCTCACCGACGAGATCGGCTTGTTCGCCAGGGTCGATACGGACGTCGTTATGGTGGTGTCACTGGGCTTCCGTGACGATGCCCCACGGATCACCCGCCGGGATATGCTGGCGTTACGCCATATCTCGCCGGTACTGGAAGCTCTGCTCGGAGAATACTGGAAGTGGCAGGAACATCGCTTCCACCAATGCCTAGCCGAGCGAGAACCCGTGGAAGAAGCCTTCGATAGCTTCGGGCGGGAGCGCCTGACGGCACGCGAACGAGAGATCGTGCGCCTGCTGCTGGCGGGCCACTCCACCAAATCAGCGGCCCGCGAACTGGGCATCAGCGACGGCACCGTCAAGGTCCACCGCAAGCACCTCTACCAACGCCTCGAGGTTTCCAGCCAGTCACAGCTCTTTCGGCTTTTCCTCGACCACGTGGCGCTGGTCTCGCGGCGCCACGTGGAGCAGTAGACCTCGGCGCCCTCTGGAGTCGTGGAACATCACTGACCTCGTGACGTCGTTCAAGTCGAAGGCGTCAGCGATATCCAAACGGTCTTGAGATCGGAATATTCCTCCAGCGAATGGTGGGACTTGTCACGGCCGTTGCCGGACTGCTTGACCCCACCGAAGGGCACCGTCTGGTCCATGTCCGCCCAGTTGTTGACGAAGACCTGCCCCGAGCGCAGCCGACGGGTGACGCGCATGATGCGATCGATGTCCTGACTCCACAGGCCCGCCGCCAGGCCGTAGTCGCTGTCATTGGCCAGCCGCACGGCCTCCTCCTCGATGTCGAAGCCGAACACCGCCAATACCGGGCCGAATATTTCCTCCCGACCGATGGCCATGGCGTCGGTGACGCCATCGAACACTGTCGGACCGATGAAGAGACCCTGGCCATTGATCCCTTCGACATTCAGGGCCTGGCCGCCGGCACGTAGCGTAGCACCCTCTTCGACACCCTGGCGGATATAATCGAGTACACGTTGATACTGGGTCTGATCGACCATTGCGCCCATGAAGCTCGCCGGATCCAACGGATCGCCGGGCTGCATGCGTTCGGCGGCTGCCAGCACCTTGTCGACGAAGACCTCACGGATCGCGTTCTCGACCAGCAGCCGCGAGCCGGCGATGCACACCTCGCCCTGGTTGTGGAAGATCGCCCCAGCGGCATGCTCGGCCACCCGGTCCAGGTCCTTGCAGTCGGCGAAAATCACGTTCGGGCTCTTGCCCCCGCACTCCAGAAAGACCTTCTTGAGGTTCGACTGTCCGGCGTACTGCATCAGTTGCTTGCCGACCCCGGTGGAGCCAGTAAAGGCCAGACAGTCGACGTCCATGGACAGCGCCAGGGCCTTGCCCACGGTATGGCCAAAACCGGGCAGCACCTGAAAGACGCCACGCGGTAAACCGGCTTCCCGGGTCAGCTTCGCCAGACGCAACGCCGACAGCGGCGACTTTTCCGAGGGCTTGAGAATGACACTGTTGCCGGCGGCCAGCGCCGGGCCGATCTTCCAGGCCGTCATCATCAGCGGAAAATTCCAGGGCACGATCGACGCCACCACACCGAGCGGCTCGCGCATCACCAGGCCCAGACTGTCCTCACCAGTGGGTGCGATCTCGCCGTAGAGCTTGTCGATGGATTCGGCATGATGACGAATGCAGCCAATGGCGCCGGCCATATCCCCCATGGCACTCGACACCGGCTTGCCCATGTCCAGGCTGTCGAGCAGCGCCAACTCGTGCTGATGCTCTTCCATCAGGTCGGCCAGACGCAGCAGCACGGCCTTGCGCTCGCCCGGTGCCTGCCGTGACCACTCGCCACCTTCGAAGGCGCGCCGGGCCACGGCCACCGCAGCCTCGGCATCGGTGGCGTCGCAGCTGGCCACTTCGGCGAGCGTCTCGCCGGTGGCCGGATTGAGCGTGGTGAAGGTCGCGCCATCGACGGCATCGACGAAGGTGTCATCGATATAGGCACACGCCTCGAGGCCCTTTTCGACACTCAGGCGCTCGGCCAGCGCCCGCCAATCGGCATGAGTTTCGGGAATCGATGTTATGGATTGAGTCATGTTGTTCTCCTTATGTCAGTACACGCGGTTGGCGCGTTCAAGGATCGCATCGCAAAGCACTTGCGTGCCTGCGGCACAGTCTTCCGGCGTGGCGTATTCAGCCTCGTTGTGGCTGATGCCGTCGCGGCAGGGCACGAAGATCATGGCCGTCGGCGCCACCCGCGACACATAGACGGCGTCGTGGCCGGCACCGCTCATCATGCGACGGTATTTCAGCCCCTGCTCGCGAGCGCCGCGTTCCACCGCCGCGACGCACTCGGGGGCAAACTCGACCACCGGCGAGGCCCAGATCCGCTCCTGGGACACCGTGACGCCGCAGGTCTCGCCCACTTCGCTGAGCAGTCCTTCGAAATACGTCTGCAATGCGTCGAGTTCGTTCTCTACCACATGGCGCAGGTCGATGGTGAGTTTGACGTCACCCGGCACCACATTGCGTGACGCCGAGTCGATATCCAGGCAGCCGCAGGTCACCTTGGTGTCACCGCTTTCGTCGCCCAAGGCATGGGCCTGCAGCCGGTCGATCAGGCGCGCCGCCGCGGCCAGGGCATCGCGTCGGTAGCGCATGGGGGTAGGGCCGGCATGGGCCGATTGGCCTGCAAGCGTCACATCGAACCAGCGCATACCCTGGACACCGGTCACCACGCCGATGGTCTCGCCTTCTTCCTCGAGCACCGGGCCCTGTTCGATGTGCAACTCGAAGAAGCTGTCCAGGCGCGGTTCGCCGACCGGCGATTCGCCGGCATAACCGCAGGCCTCGAGAGCCTCGCCGAACGTCACGCCATCGCGGTCCTCACGGGCCAAAGTCGACTCGACGCTGAACGCACCGGCGTAGGTACCGGAAGCGACCATGGCTGGCGCGAAGCGGCTGCCTTCCTCGTTGGTCCAGACCACCAGTACCAGCGGCCGCTCGGTGACGATGCCCTGATCCGCGAGCGTACGGAACACTTCGAGCCCGGCCAGAACGCCGAGAATACCGTCGAAGCGACCGCCCTTGGGCTGGGTGTCCAGATGACTCCCCATGGCCACCGGCTCGAGATCGTCGCGCTGGCCGGCGCGGCGAATGAAGAGATTGCCGACGCGATCGACCCGCCAGGTACAGCCCAACGACTCGCACCAGTCGAGCAGTAAGCGTCGTCCGGCGGCATCCTCCGGGGTCAAGGCCAGGCGACAACTGCCACCGTGCTCGGTGGGGCCTATCTCGGCCATCGCCATCAGGCTGTCCCATAACCGTTGGCCATCAATGGAAACCGCCATGAGGTACCCCCTTTGTGCTTGTTAGGTATTTGCATCATTGAACACATTAGGCGGCTCCCCGGTCGCCGCGATATACCCCTATCAGGATATATTCCCACCCTCCCTTTCCTCGCTAGGCTCTTTGCGAAGGCAACGACGCATCATATCGACGCATCGCGGCCACCCATTACGGCAATGACCGCTTTTAACTGGCGAGACGACACCATGAACACCGAGACCCGTATCCACGATGCCCAAGCGCTGTGGCAGAAAGACAAGGATCACTTCATCCACCCATTCACCGACTTCAGCACCTTTCATGAGGAAGGCTGCGACCTGATCACCGACAGCGACGGCATCTACGTCCAGGATGCCCACGGCAACCGCTTCATCGACGGCATCGCCGGGCTGTGGTGCGTCAACGTCGGCCATGGCCGTCGCGAGATCGGCGAGGCGATGGCCGACCAGGCCACCCGCATGGCCTACTTCTCGACCTTCAACAACCTGTCCAACGCCCCGGCTGCCGAGCTTTCCGCCAAGCTGGCCGAGCTCGCCCCCGCGCACCTCAACCACGTCTTCTACAGCTGCGGCGGCTCGACGGCCAACGATGCCACCATTCGTTTGGTGCATTACTACTTCAACCGCTTGGGCAAGCCGGCCAAGAAGCGCATCATTTCACGCAACAATGCCTATCACGGCACCACCTACCTCGCCTCCACCCTGACCGGTATCGCCAGCAACAATTGGGACTTCGACACCCTCGATCATCTGGTCACTCATTTGAGCGAGGCCAACTGCTACCGGCGCCCCGAGGGGATGAGCGAGGCCGACTACTGCGATCACCTGGTTCGGGAGTTCGAGGACACCGTCGCCGAGATCGGCGCCGACAACATCGCCGCCTTCATCGCCGAGCCGATCATGGGCGCCGGCGGCGTGCTGGTGGCGCCGAAGGACTATCACAAGCGCATGCAGGCGGTGTGTCGCGCCAACGACATCCTTTACATCGCCGACGAGGTCGTGACCGGTTTCGGTCGCCTGGGGCACTTCTTCGCCTCCGAGGCGGTGTACGAGACCCAACCCGATATCATCAACTGCGCCAAGGGGCTGTCGTCCGGCTATGCACCGCTGGGCGCGACGCTAATCTCCGATGAGCTCTACGACGTGCTGTCCACCCCGCAGGGACCGGGCGGCGTGCTGAGCACCGGCTTCACCTATTCCGGGCATCCGGTGAGCTGCGCGGCGGCGCTCAAGAACATCGAGATCATCGCGCGCGAGGGGATCTGCGAAAACGTCCGCGAGGTGGGTCCCTATCTCGAGGAACGCCTGGCCTCGTTGTCGCATCACGCCACGGTGGGCGACGTGCGCGGTAGCCATTTCATGATGTGTCTCGAGAACGTCGCCGACAAAAACACCAAGGCGCTCTTTCCAATAGAGGCGCGGGTTGGCGATCGTATCGCCTTCGAGGCCCAGCAGCGTGGCCTGATCATCCGTCCGGTTGGGCACCTCAACATCGTCTCGCCGCCGCTGATCTGGACCCGCGAAGTGGTCGACGAGGTGGTGGCGATCCTCGACGCCGCGCTGACCGCCACGACAGCAACGCTGCAGGCCGACGGCTACCTGTAAAAGCGCCTTCTCGATCTGCCCAATGGAAGCATCCGAGGTCCATCCACGGGCCCAACCCCCGAGACCACAATCACAAAAGAGTACTACATGGACACTTACGGACTCTGGAGCCTGTTTCCCACCCTGATTGTGCTGATCATGGCCATCGTCACCCGCCGCACCATCGAATCACTGATGACCGGCGCGCTGGTTGGCATGTTGATGATCGATCCGACAAGCGTGGTGAACCAGGCTTCCGACACGTTGCTCACGGTGCTCGGCAACGACACCGTGACCTGGATCATCCTGGTCTGTGGGTTATTCGGCAGCCTGATCGCGCTACTGGTGCGTACCGGCGGCGTGCTAGCCTTCGGCGACGTCATGACCCGCCGCATCCATGGCCGGCGTCAGGGGCTGCTGACCACCTGGCTCCTCGGCCTGGCCATCTTCGTCGACGACTACCTCAACGCCCTGGCGATCAGCGCCTCGATGAAGAAAATCACCGACCGCTTCAAGGTTTCGCGAGAGATGCTCGCCTACATCGTCGACTCGACCGCCGCGCCGATCTGCATCCTGGTCCCCTTCTCGACCTGGGCCGTGTTCTTCGCCGGACTGCTCGAGGAAAACAATGTGACCGGCAGTGGCATGGGACTTTATATCGAGGCGATTCCCTACATGTTCTACGCCTGGATTGCCGCCGCGGTGGTCCCGCTGGTCGCGATGGGGTGGATCCCCGCCATCGGCCCCATGAAGACGGCCGAACTGCGTGCCAGCGGCGGTCAAGTGATGCCCGACGGCGCCGAGGAAAACGCCTTGGAGGTCGAGGACGAAGGCCAGCGACGCCCCCACCTACTCAATTTTCTGCTGCCCATCGCCAGCCTGATCTTCTTCACCTGGTATTTCGATATCGACATACTGCGCGGCGTGATCGTGGCCCTGGCCGTGACACTGGTACTGATCTTCAGCCAGCGCCTGATGAGCTTTCACGCCACCTTCGATACCGCGCTCGATGGCTTCAAGTCGATGCTCATGCCGTTGGGCACGCTGGTCGCCGGCTTCACGCTCAAGGAAGTCAACGATGGTCTGGGACTCACCGAATACGTGATCCAGACGCTGCAACCGCTGATGACGGCTCAGTTGTTGCCGGCAGTGAGCTTCGTCACGATGGCGTTCCTGGCCTTTGCCACCGGCTCGTTCTGGGGACTATTCGCCGTAGCGATGCCGATCGTTCTACCGCTGGCGAGCAGCGTCCACGCCGAGATGCCACTGGTGATCGGCGCATTGATCTCGGCCAGTGCCTTCGGCAGCCACGCCTGTTTCTACGGCGACTCCACGGTGCTATCGGCCCAGGGTAGCGGCTGCACGCCCATGGCCCATGCCCTGACTCAGCTTCCCTATGCGCTTATTGCCGCCTTCCTTGCCACGCTGGTATTTCTGGCAGCAGGCTATCTTTGAGGTTCGTCATGAACGACACAAACATCGCGACTGAGCGTCGCACCGCCACGCCGGCAGAACGCGGGTTTCGCATGCCCGCCGAGTTCGCCCCGCACGACGCCTGCTGGATGCTCTGGCCACAGCGTCCCGACAACTGGCGCTATGGGGCCAAGCCGGCCCAGGCGGCGTTCGTCGCCGTGGCCCGTGCGATCGCCGAGAGCGAGACGGTATTCGTCGGCGTCAACGACGATCAATACGAGAACGCCCGCAACCAGTTGCCGAGCCACATCCGAGTGATCGAGCTTTCCAGCAACGACGCCTGGATGCGCGATGTCGGGCCGACCTTCCTGACCCATCCGGATGGTCGCTTGGCCATGGTCGACTGGGAATTCAACGCCTGGGGTGGGCTCAACGGTGGCCTCTACTTTCCCTGGGACAAGGATCGTCGCATCCGCCAGAAGATCGCCGAGGTACTCGGTATCGAACGCTTCATCACCCCGCTGGTGGTCGAAGGGGGCGCCATCCACGTCGATGGCGAGGGCACCCTGATCACCACCGAGGAGTGCCTGCTCAATCCCAACCGCAACCCCGATCTCGACAAGCCCGAGATCGAACGACTGTTGTGCGCCTACCTGGGTGTCGAAAAGATCATCTGGCTGCCGCGGGGCTGTTTCCAGGACGAGACCGACGGCCACGTCGACAATCTATGCTGCTTCGTCGCCCCCGGCGAAGTGGCGTTGTCCTGGACCGCTGACGATAGCGACCCGCAACATGCCATCTCCCGCGAGGCCTTGGGAATTCTCGAGGCGGCCACCGATGCCAGGGGACGGCGGCTTACCGTGCACAAGCTACCGATGCCCGGCCCGTTGACCATCGCCGAGACCGAAGCCAGCGGCGTCGACCGGCTGAGCAGTTCGCGCCCACGGCAACCGGGCGACCGCATGGCCGCCTCCTACGTCAATTTCTACATTGGCAATTCGGTGGTGGTGATACCCAGACTCGACCCGGCCTACGACGACGAGGCACGAGCCATTCTCGAGAACTTGTTTCCAGACCGCCGGGTGGTCGCCGTCGATGCCCGCGAGATCCTGCTCGGCGGCGGCAACATCCACTGCATCACCCAGCAGCAGCCGCGTGTCTGAGCGTTGCATGGGCTTTCGGGATCATCGGGCTATTATCGCGATATGGCCCGATTGATCTCGAATGGCTACATCAAGCGCTGTATGGGCAAGCACCGGCATTTTCCAGACAACGCGTAGGCACGCCTAACGAGGTCGATCCTGCAGCAGAAACTCGGCCATCCAGTGGGCGACCTGCAGTGAATCCGTCTGCGCAGACGCTTCATTGAGTTCGACCAGCGCTGAGTCGGTCGCGGTCGACGGAATCGGAGCGTCACGACGTGACTGAAGCAACCGCGTTTCGAATGCCACGTTGAACTCTGGGTGCGCCTGAAGGGTCAGGATGCGGTCGTCGTACTGGAGGGCCGCAAACGGGCAGAACGACGAAGAAGCGATGACCTCAGCCTGCTTCGGCTTGCTAAGCACCTGATCCTGATGCACGGCATTCAGCGTGAATCGTCCATCCAGAGCGCTCAGTTCCGTTACGCTCTTTTCCAGTTGATAGGTGTGCAGTCCCACGCCCCAGCCTTGCGGATATCGATCGACGTCGGCACCGAAGGCTTCCGCCACGATCTGGTGGCCGAAGCAAATGCCCACGATCGGACGGCCGGTGTCATAGATTTCCAGAATCAGTTCTTTCAACCGTGCCATCCAGGGCGTCTTGTCGCAGACACTGAACTTCGAGCCGGTGATGATCCAGGCATCACAAGCATCGGCTGATTCGGGAAAAACATCGTCTCGGACATCGAAGGTCGTGAAGGTAAAGTCATAACCGGCTTGACCGAACAAATTAACGAACATGTCGGCGTAGGAACCATACGTTTCGATCAGGTTGTCCGGCGTCGTGCCGGTGGCCAGTATGCCGATTTTCAGCGTCATGACTGATTCCTCGCTCACGGCCGCGCCGTGCATGTATTCAGGGCCTGGCCAGGATCAGAGCAACCCCAGATAGGCCTCGTATTCAACATCGGAGATGCGCTTGTTCAGGCGACGGCGCTCCTGCCGCTTGGCGTGCGCGTAGACACGCACGAACTCTTCGCCCAGGTATTCACTCAGTTTCTCGCTCTGCTCGAAGCGAGTGATCGCATCCTGCCACTCGCAAGGCAACGGATATTGAGGACTCTCGTCGGCGTAGGCATCACCTTCCACCGGGGCATCCGGCTCGAGTGCGTTTTCCATACCATACAATGCACCGGCGAGAACCGACGCCAGCACCAGATATGGATTGGCATCGGCCCCCGCCACTCGGTGCTCGATACGACGTGCAAGGTTGGGGCTTTCCGGCACACGCAAGGCCACCGTCCTGTTCTCGTAGCCCCAGCTAGCATGCGTCGGTGCATGAGCGCCCGACATGAAGCGACGATAGGAATTCAGATGCGGCGCGAACACCAGCATGCTCTCCGGCATCAACTGCACCAGCCCGGCGATGGCGTGGCGCAGTAGATCACTGCCCTGCTCGGTGCCGTCATCGAACACATTGTGACCGTCGCGGTCGAGCAGGCTGAAATGCGTGTGAAAGCCGTTGCCGCTTTCCTCGACGTAAGGCTTGGCCATGAAGGTCGCCGAATAGCCGTGGCGGCGGGAAACACCACGCACGAGCCGCTTGAAGAGAATCGCCTGATCGCCCGCATTCAGCGGATCGGACACGTGGTTGAGGTTCACCTCGAACTGCCCCGGGCCCATCTCGGCAATGATGGTGTCGGCGTCGATCCCCTGCCCCTGGCAGGCCTCACGGATATCCGCGAAGAAGGCCTCGAAGCCGTCCATTTCCTCCACGGAATAACCTTCCGCATTGGCGAGACGGCGTCCTTTGCCATCGGCCAGTGCCGGCGGTATCGGACGCTGAATGCTTTCCGACTCGGCATCCATCAGATAGAACTCAAGCTCGGTGGCCATCACCGGTGTCAGCCCCTTTTCGGCGAAGCGATCCACCATGCGCTTTAGCACCTGCCGAGGATCGGCTTCGAAGGGCGTGCCATCGGGATTGAACATCATCGCCAGCATCTGGTCACGCGGCGCTTCCGACCAGGGCACAGGACTTGGCTCTTGGCTGACAGGCATGCAGACACCATCACTGTCACCGGTCTCGAATACCAGGCCATTGTCCAGAACATCGGCGCCCCAGAAATCAAAGCCCACCACCGAACGCGGCAGTTTGACCCCTTCCTTGTGGAGCTTTTTCAAACCGCTTGCAGGCAGGCGCTTGCCGCGTAAATTCCCGTTCAAATCCGTGATGAAGAGGTCCAGATCGCGGGCCTTGTCCTGTTTGTTATTCGTCGTCATACGCGTGGCTCTTGAATGCTTTTCGAAAATCAGAGCATCAAGATATCCCATCCAGATAGTGGTGTATCTATCACCCCAGGGGTATCCGGTCGGGAGAAGACGTCATTTATGTCTGCCTGTCGCATGACCCGAAGGCGCGCCGGGCTGGTGCCGGCCCACCATCTAGCTTAGCCTTGGAGGAATTCACGATAACACCCTGCAGCCGCGTACAAGAGCAAGGACAAGCGATGAGAGATCGCGTCACTCAGATACAGACCAATGAGAGTTGGCAGAAAAACTTGGCCGTACTCATCGAGCATCAGCGACTGCGCAGTTTTCCGGCGATGCTGGAGACCTTCCTTTCGACTCTGTGTTTCTTCGACACGATTTTGCTACTGACCTACAAGAAATCGCTGCGACCGATTCTCGTCCATCCTTCCGATCCGGCGGAGCAGAGCGACACCCTGCGCCAGTACATCAATCATGCCTATGTCCTCGACCCGCTGTTCCACGCCATCAAGGACACTGCCTCCCCCGGCATCGTGCGACTGGCCGACATCATGCCGGACTCATTCAAGAACACTGAGTACTATCAAACCTGCTACCAGAACTTCGGGCTGGTGGATGAGATCAATCTATTGATCCGTCTCGATGACGAAGTGACCTGCGCCATCACGCTCGGGCGCAAAGCCTCGCTGGAAAGCATTTCGCGCACCGAGTTGAATGCCCTGCAAGAGTTCCACCCGGTCATCAGTGCGCTCATGCGACAGTTCTGGCAGACCCAGTCCGACGAGTTCCTGCAATACGGCCGTTCCGACGGCCCCATGAAGCGCGCGCTGCGCACTTTCGCCAGTGGCGTGCTGACTCAGCGTGAACGGGAAATTACCGACCTCATCCTGCGGGGTTTTTCTTCCCAAGCGATTGCCGACCACCTAAAAATCAGCGTCGGCACAGTAAAGGTGCACCGCAAGAATATCCATGCACGATTGAATACCTCCACCCAGGCCGAAATCTTCACGCAATTCATCAACCACTTGAATCATCTTGAAGAACATCACTAGATGGGCCAATCAAGCATATAAGCTGAATAATGACATTTAGCCGTCGCTTAAGCCCCCTGACCTCTCCGAGAGCGTGAGCTCAATGTCAGACACACATGCGTCGGCGGCGATATAGCCACGCGACATCACTCATGAACGAGTACAACAGCAATATCAGCGCCAGGCCCACACTCAACATGGCCCAGAAGGTCGATACCCAAGGCAGTAACGCCGCCAGCAGGCTGATCACCTGCCACACGCAAATCACCTTACGGCGTAAACTCGACGGCAACGGCCGCCGCAACCATGTCCATGCATATCCTGCCGCGACGAAGACATATCGCAGCGCCCCGCACAACAGCACCCAGCCGCCCAGCTTGTCGAGCACCACGAGTGCGCAGCACAACACTGCTATGAAGAAGGCATCCAGCTCCATGTCAAACCGGGCGCCGAAGGCAGTGGTGGAATGCGTATGTCGTGCCACCCAGCCATCGAGGCCATCCAAGCACAAGGCCAGCAATGCCAGCCCTACCATTTCCAGCGTATGACGTTGCATAAAGGTAGGAAACGCCATGCTGCCGGCCAGTAGTGCGATCAACGCCCCCCGCAGCAAGGTCACGCGATTGGCCCAGCCCAGCCAACGCAATGCTACTGGCCAACCCCATACGATCATGACCGCCATCGCCAGATACACCCCCCCTACCGTCCAGCCAAGCCCGGGGGGCGCTGCCAGGTGCCACTGAAGGGTTTCCACCAGCAGCCCCACCAGGCACAAGCCCAACAGTAGCTCTATAACCGCCGGCATTCCATGTACCCACGATGCTCTGCGGCCGGTGGCGTGGCGTGATGTATCACGCATGACCTTTTCTCCCCAACGTCTGCATTTAACTATGGCAGAAGGCCCAATAAACAGCGCGATTTTCACTACGCTGATAGCACTCGATACTTGAAATAAAATGGTACAAAAACACCCTCATGTACAATACCTGTACATGAATGATGTCATGGACGATACTCAAGGCAAGGAAGGAGGTTTGCCATGCACGCAGCGAACGCCCAGGCTTTTTGGATACAGGCACCGGGGCACGGTGAGATCAGACAGCACGCCTTGCCTACCCGCCAGACGAATGAGCTGTTGGTCAGAACACGCTACAGCGCCGTCAGCCGCGGCACTGAAAGCCTGGTGTTTCAAGGCAAGATCCCGGAGAGCGAATACACCCGCATGCGCGCGCCTTTTCAGGAAGGCGACTTTCCCGGCCCGGTCAAGTACGGCTATGCCAATGTCGGCGTGGTCGAGGAAGGACCGGTGGCCTGGCGCGGCCGAGAAATCTTCTGTCTCTATCCTCACCAGACACGTTACGTCGTTCCCATCGAGGCCGTCGTGCCCCTACCCGAGGACCTTCCCGCCACTCGCGCGGTCCTTGCGGCCAACATGGAAACCGCCGTCAACGCCTTGTGGGACGCTGCCCCACGCGTCGGCGACCGAATCAGCGTCATCGGCGCCGGCGTGGTCGGCAGCTTGGTCGCCTGGTTATGCCAACAAACGGCCGGTGTGCGTGTGCAACTGCTCGACATCGATGCCGGTAAAGCCGAATTGGCCGCCGTGCTGGGTTTGCCCTTTCGCCACCCGCACGATGCCGAGGATGAACAGGATATCGTGATCAACGCCAGCGGTAGCCCTCACGGCCTGCGCAGCGCCCTAGCACTGGCGGGGTACGAAGCAGAAATCATCGAGCTGAGCTGGTTCGGACGCGACGAGGTTGCATTGCCCCTCGGCGAAGCTTTCCACTCGCAGCGGTTGACGCTGCGTGCCAGCCAGGTCGGCGGTGTCTCCCCGGCACGACGCGCGCGACGCAGCCATGCTCAGCGCCTACAACTAGCCCTGACGCTACTGCGCGACGCCCGTCTCGATGCCTTGGTCGACGGCGAAAGCGATTTCCTCGATCTGCCCACCACTCTGGCACGACTGAGTGACGCGGATCGCCCGGCACTGTGTCATCGCATACGCTATTCGTGACGCTACCGCCATGCGAAGGCAATCCAAGTCATACACATAGCCGGTAATACACATAAGGAGCACACGGATGTTCACCCTGACGGTTAGAGACCATTTCATGATCGCGCATAGCTTCAACGGCGAGATCTTCGGACCCGCGCAACGCTTGCACGGTGCCACCTATGTGGTCGATGTCGCCTTCAAGCGCCCTGAACTCGACCGCGACGATCTCGTCGTCGATATTGGCCTGGCCAGCCAGACGCTTTCCCGAGTACTGAGTGAGCTCAATTTCAACAATCTCGACGATGTGCCCGAATTCCAAGGGCACAACACCACCACCGAGTTCATGGCCAAGGTGGTTTTCGAGCGCCTCGCCCACGCCATCCGCCAGGGCGAACTCGGCGAGACCGGGCATGGCCTGACGGCCCTCGGCGTCACGCTGCATGAATCGCATATCGCCTGGGCGAATTACGAGGGCGCGATATGAGCCACCCCGTAACACTGATCGTCGCCGGCGACCCAGCGCAGTTGACCGGCGGCTACGTCTACGATGCACGCGTCGTCACGGCCCTGCGCGAACATGGCTGGCCGGTCGAGGTCATCGGCCTCGAGGGACGTTTTCCCGAGCCCGATACCGCGGCGAAAAAGGCACTGGAAAATGCCTTGGCGGCCCGGCCCGAGGGCGCCCATGTGATCATCGATGGACTCGCGATGGGCGGGTTGCCCGACGTGCTCGAGGCCCATGCCCAGCGCTTGACGCTCACCGCCCTGGTTCATCATCCGCTCGCCGACGAAACCGGTCTTGGCGACGCCGAACGCGAGCGCTTCTTGATCAGCGAAACCCGGGCGCTGTCGGCCGTGCGCGATGTCATCGTCACCAGTGCGTTCACCGCTCGCCGCCTCGCCGATTTCGGCGTCACCGCCGAACGCTTGCACGTGGTCGAACCCGGCGTGATGCGCGCCGCACCGGCACGTGGCAATGCTGAGGTGCCTCGCCTTTTGTGCGTGGCTACGGTCACTCCGCGCAAGGGGCATGATGTGCTCGTCGAAGCGCTGGCCATGCTGACCGACCTGCCCTGGACATGCGACTGCATCGGTGGTCTGGATCGGGCACCGGCGCATGTAGAGCGCGTTAAATCGCGTATCGCCGCCCATGGCCTGGAAGAACGCATCCACTTGCTCGGCGAGCGACCCGCCGATGCTCTGGACGAGGCCTATCACGCCAGTGATATCTTCGTGTTGCCCTCGCATTACGAAGGCTACGGCATGGTCGTCAGCGAGGCCCTGGCACATGCCCTTCCCGTAGTCACCACCACCGGAGGGGCGTTAGCACATACCCTGCCCGACGATGCCGGCCTCAAGGTGCCAGCCGGTGATATCACCGCGCTCGCTGGTGCCCTGCGCGAGATGCTCGGCGACCCGCACGCGCGCCAGACATGGCGCGAAGGTGCCGAACGCGCACGAGCCTCGCTGCGCGATTGGTCGCAGGTCGGTGCGGCCTTCGCCGCCGCCTTGCAACGAGGCGCCCCATGAACGCCGCCGGTACGTTCAGCGAGTCTTGGCTGGCGAGGCGCGAGCAGGCCGATCACGACGCTCGCGCTGCGGTCCCCTTGCAGGCCGCCAGCGACTGGCTTGCCGCACGTAGAGGTCACGCACCCTGGCAATTACTCGATCTTGGCAGTGGCAGTGGTGCCAATGTGCGCTATCTCGCGCCTCGCTTGCCCGGCCCCCAGCACTGGCACCTGGTCGATCATGACGATTCTCTGCTCGGGCATGCCGTGGGGCGCTGTCAGCCCTTGCGCGATAACGCGGGCATGCCCATCCACGTGACCACACACCAGCGCGACCTGCATGCGCTCGAAGCATCATGGTTCGCCGATATCGACCTCGTTACCGCCTCGGCGCTGTGCGATTTGGTCAGCGCCACCTGGGTCGAGACCCTGGCCGACGCCTGCGCGACTCATCGCACCGCGATACTGATCACGCTAAGCGTGGACGGCAACATTCGTTTCCAGGCCGATGATGTAGTGGTCAATGATGCTGAAGATGCCTGGCTCTTCGAGACACTCGCCGCGCATCAACGCCGCGACAAGGGCCTCGGCCCTGCGCTTGGCACCACGGCACCCCAAGCATTGATCCAAGCCTTTACCACCAGAGGCTTTCACATCGCCGACGCTGAAAGTCCCTGGCACCTGACGCCAGCTCAGCGCCCCCTGGCGCTGAGCCTCATCGACGGCTGGGCCGCCGCCGCCCGTGAGCAAGCTCCCCATGATCGCCAGCGCATCGAGCGCTGGTGGCAACGCCGCCGGGAGGCCCTCGACCGGGGTCATCTCGACCTGTACGTCGGGCACCGCGACCTGTTCGCCGCCCCGGAGCCAGCCCATGCGTCCCGCTAACGCAACCCTCGCACGCCTGGGCGTCAGCCTGGTGCTGATCGGAGTGCTTGCCTGGCAACTCGATGCCCAAGCACTGCGTGACGCCTTCGTTGCTCCCGCACCAGGCTGGCTGTTGTTGGCACTGGCCCTCAGCGTGCCCCAGGTCGTGCTCTCCGCCTGGCGCTGGCGACTGACCGCCCGTCGCATGGGGCTGACACTGCCGTTACGGCGCGCCGTAGCGGAATACTACGCGGCCACGTTCCTCAATCAGGTCCTTCCCGGCGGCATCGTAGGCGATGCCTCTCGGGCCTGGCGCCATGCCCGGACGAGCAGCGACCGCCCACGGGCCTGGCGCGCCGTCATCATCGAACGTCTCTCGGGACAACTGATGCTGGCATTGATCGCCATCGCGGCGCTGCTGGCCTCGCCGGCCTTGCGCGACAGCGTGCTCGGTGGCTTTGCCCGGCTGGCTAATGCGCCCGGAGTCTTGTTAGCGGGAATAGCCATACTGGGCGCCCTGGGGATCTGGGGATATCGTCGTCCGCCGGCCTGGCTGCGCGATACGCTGGACGATCTCGGCGCCGCCCTAGTCGCCTCGCGCATGTGGCTTTGGCAATGCATCAGTTCGTTGGGCGTGGTAGCTAGCTACATCGCGATTTATGCCATCGCCGCCCGGGCCATCGGCGCAGATATCGCCTTGGGCACCCTTCTACCCTTGATCCCGCCAGTGCTCATGGTCATGGCGATCCCGCTCTCGGTGGCCGGTTGGGGGCTGCGCGAAAGCGCCGCCGCCTTGGTGTGGATGGGGGCCGGGCTCGATCCCGCGCAGGGCGTGGCCATCTCGATGGTCTACGGCGTCATCGTGCTGGTCTCGAGCCTACCGGGGGCCTGGCTGCTGGGCGTGCGACGCCCACCTCACCACGCCTCGGCCGCCACGGACTCGCTGCCGGGCAAGCCCTGAGGAGGTCACCATGCATCGCATCGCGTCACTTACGCAGTGCCAGATCGAACAAGGTGTCGTCGCCCATCGCAAACGTACGACATGGCGGACGCAGCGCAGCGTCGAGGGTCTCGATCTCGGCCAGGCTCACGGCCGGGCGCCCCGAGCCGATCAACAACGGCGCCACCACGACATGCAGGCGATCGAGCTGACCGTCTGCCAAGAAGCGCGACACGGTCTGTCCACCGCCCTCGATGAGCACGCGACGAAGCCCACGTGCCGCCAGGGTATCGAGCAGCGCCGACGGCGTCAGGTCGGCCGCGCCATCGGGTACCAGCGATTCGACATGGGCGCCCAGGGTTTCGCGCGGCAACGGATGCCGGGTGATATGCAACGTCGGGGCATCGCCGCGCTGGAGTACACCACTGGTCGCGGGCACGCGGCCATTGGGATCGAGAATCACGCGTACCGGGTTATCCCCCGTCTCATGTCGCACGGTGAGCTGCGGATCGTCGGCACAGGCCGTCCCCGCTCCGATCACCACGGCATCGACCAGTGCGCGCAGGCGATGCAAATGCACGCGGCTCGCCTCGCCAGTGACGTAGTGCGAAGCACCGCTGACCGTGGCGATACGTCCATCGAGGCTCTGCCCGAGTTGCGCGATGACGAAACGCCCGGACGTGGCACTGCTCGGCAACAGGCTATCGAGCAGCGCCGTCGCCTCCGCCGTGACCGGGTCCTCGGCCTGCCAGGCGCCGCCGCGCCAGATTCGCAGCCGGCCGCTCGCCAGCGTCAACGCCGCGTGGGCATCCCAATCCTGGCGTCGAGCCTCACAAATCCCTTGCCAGGCCAGCGCCACATCGAGTATCGCAAGGCTCATACGGTCTCCCGTGCCGTGTGCCAACGAAAGTGTCATGACACGTCATCGAAGCATTACGACGCGCAAAAACCAAGGAGAGGCTCATGAGACAGGTAGAACGTACGATCTTCGACTTGCGCCGCGGCTTGCCGGTCGTGCTGCGCACTCCACAAGACGACGTCTTGGTCCAGCCACTGGAAGGCATCGACGACGACACCCTAACATCGCTCGCCACCCTGGCCGGCCACGCGCCCGGTCTGGTGATTACCGAGCATCGGCATGCCCGCCTCGGCGCGTCGATGCCCAGCGCATCCCACGCCGTACATCTGCCGCTAAGCGTGGACCATCGTGCTGGCGATGTCATCGCTTGGGCCATGGCGGCCGAGGCCGACACACCAAAGGCGTCGCAACCCGCCACGCCGGCGGAGACCGCGGCGCTGGGCTTGATGCGACGTGGACTTTTGGTGCCCGCCGCTTTGAGTGCCACAGTGGCCCCGGCGCGCCGCGAGGCGGTAGATGCCCTCATCGCCGACGGCACCTTATTGGCCGTGTCACTCGAAGACGTACAACGCTACGACGAAGGCGACATGACCTCGCTCAAGCGCATCAGCGAAGCGGAGATCCCACTGGCCGAGGCCGAGCGCACGCGATTTGTGCTGTTTCGTGAGAGCGACGGTCTGCGCGAGCATCTGGCAGTACTCGTCGGCGACCCCGCCGAATGGGCGGACCCCGTACCCGTGCGCCTGCACTCGGCCTGCCTGACGGGCGATTTGTTCGGTAGCCTGCGCTGCGATTGCGGCGAACAGTTACGCACCAGCGTGGCGGCTATTCGCGAACGTGGCGGCGGCATCCTGTTGTATCTCGCCCAGGAAGGGCGCGGTATCGGCCTGGCCAACAAGCTGCGGGCCTACCACCTGCAGGACGACGGCCTGGATACCGTCGACGCCGACCAGGTGCTGGGCTTCGGCGACGACGAACGCCGCTATCATGTCGCGCTGCAGATGCTCGAGGCCCTTGCCGTCACGCGCATCGAGCTGCTGACCAACAATCCCGGCAAGATCGACGCCATGAGCCGAGGCGGTGTCGAGGTGGTCGGCCGCCAGGCCTGCTATGGCAAGCTCAACGAGCACAACCGGCGCTACCTGAGCGCCAAGGCAGAACGCGCCGGGCACTGGCTAGAGGACGTGCTAGAGCCCTCGGGCGTCACCGACAGACGCGCCCCGCGTCACGATACGTCGGGCTCGCTCGAATGACGTGACGTACCGCTCACTGCGGCGAGCTTTCGCGCAGTTGGGCCAGATCGAAGCAGTGGGCTTCCTCGATCACGCTCGCCAGGCGCGCAGCGAAATGAGCAACCAGCCGTTCCCCCATGGCCGGCGTGGCCAGGGTCGCGTTGCCCACCACGCCGCTGGGGTGCAGATCCTGCGCCATCCAGGCGAAACCGGCATCGCCCTCGGGGAGTAGCGTGCGCCCGGCGCGTTCCTGGTGAGCCCCTAGCGAGACGGCCTCGCCTAGCTCGGCCTGGCGTACCTTGTGCGGCGCCAGATGCATCATCATCGCGGTTTCCAGCGCGCCGCCATGCAGCCCATGGCGCAACTCCTCGGCAGGCAGCGCATCATCGGGCGGCGTGAAGCGAAAGTAATTCGCCTTGACTACCAGCAAGCCATGGCGCTCGCGTAACTTGAGTGCCGCTAAATCGACCACCGCCTTGTTGCCGCCATGGCTATTGAACAGCACCAGGCGCCGGATCCCCGCACGCGCCACGCTGGCGCCGATATCCACCAGGTGCGCAATGGCGATCTCCGGCGTCAGACTCAAGGTGCCCGCGAAGTCACCATGCTCAAGACTCGACCCCACCGCTACCGTGGGCAGTATCAGCAAATCCCGCGACACCGCGACACGTTCACGCATCGCCGCGACCAGGCCGTCGGCGATATCCACGTCGGTGGAAAGCGGCAGATGTGCGCCATGCTGTTCGATAGCCCCTAGCGGCAACAACGCCACGCTCTCCGGGCCTACGCGCCGAGCCAACTCGGGGCTGCTCAGCGACGCCCAGTCGAGGCCACCGATCGCGGCATTTTCAGGCGATGAAGCATTCATGAGGTCTCCTCCTCTTCCAGCGCCGCCACCCAGTCGGCGAAGCCGCTGTCACGCACTACGCGTCGGTGCAGGGCGCTGTCCATGACCCGCGCGTCGCCGCCGGCCAGCGTCAACCGACGCTTGGCGCGGGTAATGCCGGTATACACCAGCTCGCGGGTTAGAATCGGGTTGGCGTGCTCGGGCAAGACGAACAGCACGTGGGCGAACTCGGAGCCCTGTGATTTATGCACCGTCATCGCGAACACCGTCTCGCAGGCCTCGAGACGCGAAGGCAACACCGCCCGCGCACCATCGGCGGTCGCGAAGAACACCCGCAGACGCTGCTGCGCCTCGGGGTCGGGCAAGACGATACCGATGTCGCCGTTATACAGCCCCAGTTGCGGGTCATTGCGTGTCACCATCACCGGGCGTCCGGCGTACCAGCCCTGATGATCGTCGATGAAACCTTCCCGCCACAGGCGTGTGGCGATACGCGCGTTGAGCCCCTCGACACCCCAGGGGCCACGTTTGAGGGCACACAGCACCTGGAAGTCCCCTAGCCGTTCCAGCGCCTCCGTCGCCGTGGCGCCTGCCGCGATACGCCGATAGAGCGCACGATAGCCGGCCAGCGCGGCACGCTCGACGGCCATCTGGTCGCGCGCCGCCGCTAGCCAGTCGATATCCGCGTACCCCGCGTCCCACGCCCGGCGAAACGCCGCGACGTCACCGGCATTGGTCGCCGCGGCCAGAGCGCCGATGCCGCTATGCGCATCGAAGCGGTAGCTCTTGCGCAACATGACCACGTGATCGGCCAACGGCGAGCACGCGGCATCGGGTGTCATCGAGATCCCCGCCAGCCGCTCGAGAACGTCACAGGCATGCGGCGAATAGCCATGGTCCAGGGCATTGGCGCAGAGATCGCCAAGCACCGAGCCAGCCTCCACCGAGGCGAGCTGATCCTTGTCGCCGAGTAGAATCAGACGCGCCTCGGGCGGCATGGCCTCGAGTAGCGCGGCCATCAACTCCAGATCCACCATCGAGGCTTCGTCCACCACCAACAGGTCGAGACTCAGCGGATGCCCGGCGTGATGGCGAAAACGACGCGTATCCGGCCGCGCACCCAGCAGACGATGCAGCGTCAACGCCTCACGGGGCAAGGCCGCCTTGACGTCCTCGCCGACGTCGAGATCCTTCACCGCGCCAGCGATCGACTCGGACAAGCGCGCCGCCGCCTTGCCGGTGGGCGCGGCCAACTGGATACGCAGACCGTGAGTCGCCTCCGCCGACGACAGCGCCTGCGTCTGAAGCAATGCCAAAAGCCGCGTCACTGTCGTGGTCTTGCCGGTACCGGGGCCGCCGGAGATGATCGTCAGCCGGTTGCGCAGCGCCAGCGTGCACGCCACCTTCTGCCAATCCGGCGTGTCGTCGTGCGTAGCGTTCGCGGCAAACAGCCGCGCCAGAGGTTCGGCCAACGACGCCTCCACCGGCAAGGGCCGCCCCAGACGCTCGCCGAGATGCACCGCCACGGCTCGCTCGGCAGACCAGTAGCGACGTAGATACAACCGCTCGCCCGCCAGCACCAGCGGTGTGGTACCCGCTCCGGGTGGCGCCACCAACGGCGAAGCGGCCAATCGCGCGGCCCAGGTGGCACTATCCAGCCCCTGCAGGAAGTCCTCGGGAAGCGGCACCTCGGTCTGCGGCGCGCTTTCTTCCAGCGGCGGCAGCGAGAGGACATCGCGCGGCGCCGCCAAGGCACGCGATAGCGCCAGGCACACATGACCACGCCCCAGCTGGTGGCTGGCTAGCGCCGCCGCCAGCAGCACCTCGGCCGGCGCCTCGGGGTCGAGTTCGGCGAGAAAGCGCACGAAGTGAGCATCCAAGGCGCGCAGCCAGCCCAGCGCCTCCCACCACGCCAGACTCTCGAACACCCGTTCGCGCGAAGGCGGCGTCGCCTCCAGGATCAAGGAATATTGCGCGTCGCTCATGCATTCTCTCCCGGGGCAGTCTCAGGCGCGGCGACGCCGTATTCGCGACGCAGCGCCTCCACGGGCGCCGCGTCGCCAGCAAGCCAAGCATCCAAGGCCTCGATCAAGCGCCGCTCAGGACGCCGCTGGAAGACGCCATGGCCAGGCGTGCCATCGACGCCGCGCAGGAACACGTAACAAGCCCCGCCCATGTGAGTATCGTAATCGTAATCCTCGAGACGCGCCGCCAGCAGGCGGTGCAATGCCAGCACGTACAACACGTACTGCAGGTCGTAGCGATGCGCGACCATGGCCTCGGCCAGCGCCTCGTGGTGATAGTCGGCCAGCGCGTCGCCCAGATGATTCGACTTCCAGTCGAGGACGTACCAGCGGCCATCCTCAGCCTCGAACACCAGGTCGATGAAGCCCTTGAGCATGCCGTTGAGCTTACGCGGCGCCAGCCGGGGGCGCGGGGTCGGCAACGGCTCCAAGGCACAGACCAGCGCATCGAGCGGCGTACTCCAGGCATCCTCGGCGGGCAACCAGAATTCCAGCTCGGCACGCCAGGCGGTCAGTCCATCGAGACGAATCGGCGCGCCCTGATGGCCGGCGAACGGCGCCGGCAACGCCTGACACAACCAATCGAGCAACACCGGCGCCCACTCGTCGTCGAAGCCGCCGAGATGCAGGCGCGTGCTGACCAGACGCTGTAATTCATCACGATAAGTCGGTTCGCTCAGGCGATCGAAGTCCACCGCTTCCAGCAAACCGTGCAGGAAGGTCCCCGGACGCGGGCCGCGCGGGAAATCGCGCAGCGTGCGTACGGCGGGACGTGGCACCGGATCGCGCTCGCGGCTGACCTCGACATCCAGCGTCGCCGGGGCATCCCAGGGCAGCGCCTGTGCACCCGTGCCGGCCTCGAGACGTGCGGCGACGATCAACGCCGAATACGAGGCGATCCACCAGTCGTCGTCGATGCCTCCCGTGAAACGTCGCGCCGGCGTCATTTCCAGCGCAGTGTCGCCAAGCCGCAGGCGATGCGCGGGCGGTTCGGGCAATGCCTCGACGCTCAGCGCCGCCGCCAGACGTTCGCGCAAAGCATGGCCGTCGTCATCGACCTGGCAGCCCAGCAACCGACCTAGCGCCGTCTCGTGCAGGCAGGTCGACGCGCCGCGCCCGCGCCCCAGTGGCGCGACGCCCAGGCGACAGGCATGTGCGGCCCGCGTGAGCGCGACATAGAGTAACCGCACGTCCTCGTCCAGTCGCGCCTGCTCGGCGGCCGCCAGTTGCGTGTCATCGGCGCCGTGCACCCAGACACGTCCTTGCTGCGGATCACGCCATTCGAGCAGGCCAGTACTGCGGTCCGGTGCCGCCGGTCGGTAATCGCACACGAACGGCAACAGCACGATGGGATATTCGAGGCCCTTGGCCTTGTGGATGGTGATGACCTTGACCAGATCCTCGTCGCTTTCCAGGCGCTGACTGACGGCCTCGGCATCGAGTTCGGCCGCGCCTTCGAGAAGCGCACGATGCCACCAGCGCAACAGCGCATGCTCGCCGTCGAGCCGGGCCGACACCGTCTGCGCCAGCTCTCCCAGGTGCAGAAGGTCGGTCAGCGCACGCTCGCCATCGTCGCGCTGCCCCAGGCGTTCGGCGACCCGGAAGTCTCGCATCACCGCGCGCAGCATGGGCAGCACGCCACGCCGCTGCCACTGGCGATGATAGTCGGCGAAACGCTCGACTTCGCGCTCCCATGCCAGCTCATCGGCGAGCAGCGTTTCCAGTATCGCCGGCGTATCGCACAACAGGCGCGTCGCCAGCGCCGCCTTGAGGCGCGCGTCCTGGCGCGGCTGCGCCACCGCCTCGAACAACTGCAGCAGCTCGAAGGCCAGCGGGGTATCGAAGACGCTGGAGCGCTCGCTGAGATAGACGCTGCGAATGCCGCCCTCGGCTAGCGCGCGACGCACCGCCAGCGCCTCGGCGCCCTTGCGCACCAGAATCGCGATGTCAGCGGGGCGTACCGGGCAACGCGTACCGCTGTCATCGACAAAATACGCGCCCCCCTCAAGCAGGCGCTGCGTCTCGGCACGCGCAGCGCTTGCCATGCGCGTCTGGTAATCCGCCTTGGTGTGACGCTCCTCGTTCGGCCACCAGGCGCCGAGCGCTTCCATATCGTGGCCGTCGGCATTCACCAGACGCGTCGACTTGCCTTGGGCCTTGACCTCGACAAAGGGGATCTCGTCGCTGCCGAAAGGTTCGGGATGGCGCGTGAACAGCGTATTGACCGCCTTGACCATGGCCTGGCTGGAGCGAAAATTGCGCGCCAGGGTGAAGCGACTCGGGGTTTCGCGCCGCGCCGCCAGATAGGTATCGATATCGGCGCCGCGAAAGGCATAGATCGCCTGCTTGGGATCGCCAATCATCAACAAGGTGGTCGCGGTCTCCGCCTCAGGTGCCCGGTAAATCCGCGAGAAGATGCGGTACTGCAGCGGGTCGGTGTCCTGAAACTCGTCGATCAGCGCCACTGGCAGCGCCCGGCGAATGCGCCCGGCGAGGCGCAAGGCAGCTTCGGGGGCTGCGTCGGGGTCGAGCGCGGCATCCAGGTCGCAAAGCAGGTCGCCGAATTCCCATAATCCTTGGCGATGCTTCTCATCGGCGAACATCGCCGCCACCGTATCGCGGGCATGGGCCAGCACTTGCGGCGCCAACTGATCGAAGGGCGTGACGGACTCGGCCAGCTCGTCGAGCAGCGCGAAAAACGCATGCGCGGGCGTGTCGTGGCCTTTCTTGGTGGCCCCTTCGAGCTTGGCCTGACTCAGCCAGAAGCGGCCCTGACTGTCGGTCGTGTCGTCATCGCCGCCCGCTTCGAGCGTCGTCAGCCACTGCTCGAATGCCGCCAGGCGTGTCTCGAGCTCTTCCGGCTTGTAACTGCGCTTGTTGAGGGCGCCGCGCTCGAAGGCCTCTTGCAAGCAGGTCGCGATGGCGTCACGATCCCACGTCTGTCGCAGCCGGGCTTCCAGTTCACTGCGCGCGGCCAACGAGCGCTCTGTGCTCTCCAACAGCGCGGGCAGCGACGCGGGCGCCTGGATAGGCTCGCCATCCCACCACAGTGGCTGTGCCCGGCCTTCCTTGAGTAGCGGCATCAAGGCACGACTCAGCGCCTCCGGCCCCTCCCAACGACGGCGAATCTCGCGCTGCCAGTGCGCGGCGAGTGGATAGAAATGGCAGCGCCAGTAATCCTCCACGACCCGTGTCAGCAAGGCCGAGCCATCCTGCAGTAGCTCGGCACCGAAGCGTGCGCCGGCATCGAAGGCATGGCGAGTCAGCATGCGCTGGCAAAAGCCATGGATGGTGAAAATCGCCGCCTCGTCCATCAGCCGAGCGGCCTGATCCAGGCGCTTGGCGGCACCGGCCAAGGCCTCGTCACCGGCCTCGACCAAGGGCGCCAGCAGCACCGCCAGGACCTTGTCATCACGCGCTTCGTGCGGCGCCAGCAACCAATCGCGGGCCTCCTTGAGACGCGCTCGAATGCGTCCGCGCAGCTCGGCGGTAGCGGCTTCGGTAAAGGTCACCACGAGAATTTCCGGCGGCAACAGCGGGCGCGGGAAATCGTGATCTTCGCGCCCGGGTAACGGGCCGAGCACCAAACGCACATAGAGTGCCGCCAAGGTAAAGGTCTTGCCGGTACCCGCACTCGCCTCGATCAGGTGATGGCCGGTCAGCGGTAGGGTCTCGAGCACCAAGGGCTGAACGGTCGGCGCCGTTGCATGGCTGGGCGACGTCATGAACGACCTCCGTGTACCCGCTGGGTAATTCGCGCCAGCATGTCCAGTAGCGGCGCATACTGGGTAAGCGAGGCGGCAATGCCGCCCGCTGCCTCGAAGGTGGCAAAATCGGGCCACAGTTGGCCCAGTGCGCCGTCACTGGCACGCAGCGCCGCCGGCCCGGAGAAGGCATCGGTCTCATAGCGCGCGATGAGCGCCTCGCGCAGGCCGGCATCTGGCGCCTCGCCTGCTGCCAACGGTGCCCATTCGGCACGCGGCAAACGTTTCCAGACCTCCTTGGCGATCTCATCGATGGCCGGCCTCGGCGCTCGATAGGCACGCGCCCAAGCCACCAGCAGGCCATCGAGCTCGCCGGCGGCGCTGGCCTTGTCCAGGCCCGGGAGGAGCAGACAGCGATCCTCGAAGATCGCCGTCCAAGCACACGGCGCCTCCAGCGTGGCATTGGCGAGCAACCAGCGCAGATAGCCGGTATAAAGTCGATGCAACTTGCCGACATGGCGATAAGGGCCCTCGCCTTCGACCTTGAGATGCCCGTAGTGTCCCGGCTCCAGCGTCACCAGCCGCCAGGGCGCCGTGGCTTCTTCAGGCGCGGCGAAAAGCCCGTCGAGACGCGCTTCGAGCGTCAGTGCCTTGTCATGGCCATCGACATAACGCACCAGCGGCGGCGGCGACGCGACGCATTCGGCCACCTCACGGCGCCAGCTTTCCACCTGACGCGACAGGCGCGCCAGGCGCGGTTCGATCAGGGCCTCGCCGAAACCGGCCGTCGGCAAGCGCCCGGCCATGCGCAGCCGCTCGGCGACGGCGGTCAGCGGCACACCCTCGCGGGCACCCTCGAGCAGCTCGCGCTTGAGACCGTGATCTTCCAGGCCGTCCGGAGCGAACGGTTCGTTGTCCTCGTCGGGCACATGGGCGTCGGCGAAATGCACGCCCAGGCGCCCCAGATAAACCGTCCATGGGCGTCGTAGCACGCGTTGCAGATCACCCAACCCGAGCGGTTCACTGGGCAACTCGACCGCCGTGGCGGCATTGAACGGTGCAGCTTCGTCGCGCTCGGGGGGCATATACAGCGCCTCCCAGCTCGACTCATAGGTGAAACGCGGGTCGTCACGCTCGAAGTAACGACGCGAGAACGGCTGCAACGGATGTGTCTCGATCAAGCGCTGCGTCAGGCGGGTGGCACGATCGACAGCATCGCTTGTCGGCGCGTCCCAGCCTTGTTCGATGGTATCGAGCAACTCGCCAATCAGCACCGACGGGGGACGCGAGGTATTGTCGCGTACATCGCGCCCCACCCAGGAAAGCGTCAGGCGTTCGCGCGCCGACAGCATGGCTTCGAGCATCAGATAACGGTCGTCGTCACGCCGCGAACGATCACCGGGGCGCGGCCGCGTCGCCATCAGATCAAAATCCTGGGGCTGGCGCACACGGGGATAGTCGCCGTCATTCATGCCCAGCAGATAGACATGACGGAAGGGAATCGCGCGCATCGGCATCAAGGTCGCGAAGTTGACCTTGCCGGCCAGAAAACGCTGCGCGAGGCCGCCCTCATCGAGTTCGGCACGCAGCGCATCGCGCACCACGCCGAGCCCTACCTCAGTCTCGAAACCGGCCTGCCGACATTGCTGCGACCAGCGGCTCAGCGCTGCGTCGAGACGTGCCACGACATCATGCTCTTCTGCCGTGGTAGGACTCAGACACGCCACGAACAAGGCTTGCAGACGCCCCAGCCATGCTTCGGGGGGCAACCGCTCGCTCAAGGCCGCACACTGTGTTTCCAGGGTGTCGAGCAGCGCCGCCACGCGCCCGGCGAGGTCAGCCTCCAGGCCGCCCACCTCGGCATAGGGCACGATGCCCTGAAAGTCCCAACTCGGCGTACGCCCCAGTGAGTCATCACTTTCGCCCCGAGGTGCGACTGATGGCGGTTCGCCCACCGCGTAACCGAGCAGCATGCGCGACAGCCCGAAGCGCCAGCTGTTCTCGCCCAGCGCCGGAAATCCCAGTGACTGACGGTGCTCGGCACTCAGCCCCCAGCGCACGCCGCTGCCTGCTAGCCATTGGCGAAGCCGTTCGAGTTCGCCCTCGTCGACGGCGAAGCGCGCACGAAAGGCGGGCACTTCCAGGGCATCGAGCACCTCGCTGACGGTCAGCCGGCGCTCGGGCAAGTCGAGCAGCAACAATGCCAGCACCATCAACGGGTGCGCCTCGCTGGCTACCTGGTCGGCGATGGTGAAGGGGATGTGCCGGGGATGCGACGGCGGCAACTGGCCGAAGACCGCCTCGATGCAGGGCGCGTAGCGGTCGATCTCCGGCACCATGACCACGATGTCGCGAGGCCGCAGCGGTTCGCCCGCCGCCTCGGCGTCCTCGAAGGCCGCCAGCAAGCGGTCGTGGAGAATCTCCACCTCGCGCAGCGGTGAGTGAGCGCTGACCAGGGCCAGAGAGTCGTCGTCCTCGGCGATCGTTCTGGGACCGCCTTCCTGTCGAGCACGCTCGCCAGGGTGCGCCAGCTCGAGAACGTCCTGCTGCAACTGCTGAAGCAGCGTCGATGACTGCACGGCGGCCATATCACGAAAGACATCGGTTTCCAGATCGAAGCCGCGTGCGCTCTCGAACTCATAAAGGCCGACGATGAAATCGCGTCCCTGAGTGCCCCACCCCGCCAGCAGCGGATTGGCATGCAGATGCAACGCCTCCTCGTCGAGTTCGGCCAACCACGGCGCCTCGGGATGACGCGACTCCTGCTCGTGGCGTGCCCGGGCCGATAACCGCCCGGCGCGTTTGATGGCATCACGGTCGGAGACGATATCGCCCCAGTAATGGCGACAGGGGTTAGCGATCATCAGGAACACGTCGACCACGCCGGAAAGCGCGTGCAGGGCCTCGAGGGTCTGCGCCGGCAACGCCGAGATCCCGAACACGAACAGTCGTGGCGGTATATCGCGGGGGCGCTCACGAAGCTGCCGGGCGGCGTCGAGAAAGCGCCGGTGCAGACGCGCGCGATGGTGCTCACGCGCGGCGGCCGGGGCATCTTCGATAAGCGCTCGCCATAACGCCGGCTGCCAGCGCTGGTCGTCAGGCAGGTCCGTGGGCGCATTTTCTCCCCGCTCCCAGGCTTCGATCCATTCGGGACGATAGATCAGGTACTGATCGAAGAGATCGGCGAGGCGCACCGCCAGATGCCAACGGCGACGCTCGCGCGCCTCATGTGCAGCGCCCGGCATGGGAGTGGCCCCCAGCATCTCGCCCTGCAGATAGTCGCGCAGCGGTGCGTAACATGCCGGGTCGTCGGAAGACGCCTCGGGATCGAGACAACGCTCCAGCAATTCCATCAGCCGCCATGCCAGAGGAGTCTTATCGAACGGCGACTGCTCGGGAATGTCGTCACCCAGCACTGCGCGATAGGCGCGCCACACGAAGCTGGAAGGCAGCGGAAAATCCACCGAGGCGGCGATGCCGTCGGCCTCGGCCAGGGTCAAGCGCAACCACTGCGCCATACCGTTGGATTGCACGAGAAAGGTTTCCGGCACCAACGGCGGTTGACGATGGCGACGAATGACATCGAGCGCGAGCGTCCCCAGGTCCTCGAGGTGATTGGCGTGTATGACGCTGAACATGCAGGCTCCCGGCGGTCGAGGTGGCGTCCAGCGGCATCTTACACCATCGCGAGGGCAGCCCCGAGCCCGAGCGGACGGAAGACCACCGACGCGTCTGGCGCGTCAGCACTTTAGACACCACACCCCATCAGACAGTCAACTTAAAATAATAGATAGGTTGACATATCGGCACAGCCTCGTACCCTCTTGGTCAACTTTTTAAATCCCACAAGTTAACTAATAGCGAGAACGTCATGTCTGCCCCGTCCCGCGACCATGCTTGGGCCGATTCGTCGCCGGCCTCTCGACCGACGACGCGCCACGACTGGTCCCTGGAGGAGATAGAAGCGCTATTCGCGCTACCCTTCAACGACCTGCTGTTCCGTGCCCAGCAGGTGCACAGAGCACATTTCGATCCCAACGCCGTGCAAGTCTCGACCCTGCTGTCGATCAAGACCGGCGCCTGCCCTGAAGACTGCAAGTACTGCCCGCAGTCCGGCCATTACAACACCGGGCTCGGCAAGGAAAAGCTGCTCGAGATCGAGAAGGTAGTGGAGCAGGCTCGTGCCGCCAAGGCGGCCGGTGCCAGCCGCTTCTGCATGGGCGCTGCCTGGCGCAGCCCGCAGGAGAAGGACCTGCGCGTGGTGACGGAAATGGTCGGCCAGGTCAAAGCGCTGGGACTGGAAACCTGCATGACGTTGGGCATGGTCGACGTCGATCAGGCCAAGCGCCTCGCCGAAGCCGGGCTCGACTATTACAACCACAACCTGGACACCTCGCCGGAGTACTATGGCGAGATCATCACCACCCGCTCCTATGCCGACCGCCTGGATACCCTGGCCAACGTGCGTGAGGCAGGCATGAAGGTCTGCTCCGGCGGCATTCTGGGCATGGGCGAGGCGCCCCGCGATCGCGCCGCCCTGCTCCAGCAGCTGGTGCGCCTGGATCCGCATCCCGAGTCGGTGCCGATCAACATGCTGGTCAAAGTGCCGGGCACCCCGATGGAAAACGTCGAGGACATGGACCCACTCGAATTCATCCGCGCCATCGCCGTGGCCCGCATCCTGATGCCCAAAAGCCACGTGCGCCTGTCAGCCGGCCGCGAGCAGATGGACGAGTCGACTCAGGCCCTGGCCTTCCTGGCCGGCGCCAACTCGATCTTCTACGGCGACACCCTGCTAACCACCGGCAACCCCCAGGTGGAGCGCGACCGGGCGCTGTTCGACAAACTCGGTCTGCATCCCGAACCCATCGCCTCGGATACACGCGACGCCCACAGCGACGACGAACACACCGAAATCGCGCTGGCCCATGCGATTCAGCGCCAGCGTGACGACGCCCTTTTCTACGACGCCACCCAGGGCTGAGTCATGGGCTCGCATACGGATCCCTGGTCGGCGCGGCTGGCGAAGGCCGCGGAACAGCGCCGCGCTGACGATGGCTGGCGGCAACGCCCCATGCTGAGCGATGTCGCGCCCTTCATCGACTTCGCCGGCAACGATTATCTGGGTCTGACCGACGATCCACGCCTGGCCGAGGCTCAGGCCGAGGCCGCGAGACGCCTGGGAGCCGGCGCCAAGGCATCGCACCTGGTATCCGGCCACCTCGAGATCCATGAACGTCTCGAGCGACGCCTGGCCCAACTGACCGGACGCCCCCGCGCCCTGCTGTTCTCCACCGGCTACATGGCCAACCTCGGCGTCCTGCAGGCGCTGTGCGACCGCCATACGCACGTGTTTCAGGATCGCCTGAACCACGCCTCGCTGATCGATGGTGCAAGGCTTGCCGGCGCGCCCTCGCGGCGTTTCCACCATCGCGACCTCAAGGATCTGGAGCGACTGCTGACCCGCGCCCCGGACGATACGCCGACGCTGGTGGTCAGCGACGGCGTGTTCAGCATGGACGGCGACGTGGCCGACGTGGGAGGGCTTGCCGCGACCACCCGTCGCCACGGCGCCTGGCTGATGATCGACGACGCCCATGGCCTCGGCGTGCTCGGCGATCATGGCGACGGTTGCGTGGGTCGCGCCCATGATCGTCATGAGGTGCCGGTTCTGGTCGGCACGCTCGGCAAGGCACTGGGCAGTGCCGGGGCCTTCGTGGCCGGTGACGAAGCACTGATCGATCATCTGATCCAGTTCGCCCGTCCCTACGTCTACACCACCGCCCAGCCGCCCGGCGTAGCGGCGGCCACCCTGGCCGCCCTGGATATCCTCGAGGCCGAACCCGAGCGCCGCGCCCGGCTCCATGAGCGCATCGACGATTTCCGTCGCGAAGCCGCAAGGCTCGGCTTGCCGTTGACCGGCTCTCGGACACCCATTCAGCCCCTCGTGCTGGGTGACAACGCCCGCGTCATGCGTTGGGCAGAGCGCTTGGCCCGGACGGGATTGCGTGTCGGCGCCATCCGCGCGCCCACGGTCCCTAAGGGCGAGGCACGGCTACGCATCACCCTCTCCGCCGCCCACGGCGACGATGCCCTGGACGCCCTGCTCGACGGGTTGGCCGCCTGCCAGCGGGAGGACCGTACATGACTGCCGCGTACGACAACCGTCTGGGACTGCTCGCCGGCTATGGCTGCGACGCCCATTCGGGTAAAACGCCATGAATGCCGCCACTTCTGTCCCCACACTGCCCAGTAATGACAGGGCAGCCGACTGGCGCGCCCGGGTCGCACATGCCTTTTCCCGTGCCGCGCCGCACTACCGGCAGCGTGCCCGGGCCCAGCAGGTCATGGCCGAGCGCCTGCTCGAGCGGCTGCCCGAACGCGCCGGCGCCGTGCTGGACCTGGGCTGCGGCCCCGGCGACCTGACCGCTGAGCTGGCAACGCGCTATGGCACCGAATGTACGGTCAGCGGCCTGGACCTGGCGCCGGGCATGCTCGCCGAAGCACGGCGACGTCATCCCGGCGCGATCCGCTGGATATGCGGCGACGCCGCCGACCTGCCGCTACCCAGTGCAAGTCTCGATCTCGTGATCTCCAACCTGGCTATCCAGTGGTGCCCGGACCTGGACGCCGTGCTCGTTGAGATCCGCCGCGTGTCGAGGCCGGGCGGCCGCGTGCTGATCAACACCCTGGCGCCGGGCACGCTAGATGAGGTCGGCCAGGCCTGGGCACGCCCCCCCGCGCTGCTCGAATTTCGCGATGCGGCCCGCCACCGCCGTGCCGCCCACGCAGCCGGCTTCCGCCGGGTCGAGATCACGGCGCGTCTCGAGCGCTTCCATTATCCCGACCTCGCCGCGGTGATGGCCTCCATCAAGGGTGTTGGCGCCCAGGTAGCCCGCAACGGGGCGCGGCTCTCGCGCGCCGACGTGGCCTGCGCCACCCGACGCTTCGAGACGCTTCGCACCGAGGACGGCCTGCCCGTCTCCTACCACCTTCTGACGCTCGATCTGGAATGCTGACATGACCGCCTATTTCGTGACCGGCACCGACACCGACGCCGGCAAGACCCTCGTGGCCAGCGGCCTGCTGGCGCTGGCCCGCCGCCACGGCCTGACCACCCTGGGGCTCAAGCCCGTGGCCTCCGGCTGCGAGTCCACCGCCGAAGGGCTGCGCAACATCGACGCCCTGACGCTTCTGGCCCAGAGCACGCCGACCACGCCCTACGTCACCATCAACCCTTACACCTATGAACCGGCCATCGCGCCTCACCTGGCTGCCCGCCGGGCCGGCGCGAAACCGACTCTCGACGCCCTGGCCGCGCACGTCGCCGAATCGCTGGCCGAGAAGCGCGACCTGACGCTGGTCGAGGGCGCCGGCGGCTGGCGCGTGCCCCTCAACGACGACGAGGACCTCGCCGGCCTGGCGGTGCGCCTTGAGCTGCCGGTGATCCTGGTCGTCGGGCTCCAGCTCGGTTGCCTGAACCACGCCCGGCTCAGCGCCGAGGCGATCCGCGCCGACGGCCTGCGTCTGGCCGGCTGGGTGGGCAACCTGATCGACCCAGGCCTGTCCTTCGACGAGGCCGCCGACGAAGCCTGTTACCGCGACAACCTGGCGACGCTCGAGCGCACCCTGGAGGCGCCGTGCCTGGGCATCGTGCCGCGCCTGACCGCCAACACGCCGGACGCACGCGCACTTGCCGCCGCCGACTACCTGACACTGCCCACATGCGAGGAACTTCGATGACTCACGTCTGGCATCCTTACGCGCATCTCAAGACCCAAGCCCCCGCCCCCAAGGTGGTCGGCGGCGACGGTCCGCGTTTCACCCTGGACACCGGCGAGTCGCTGCTCGACGCCACCTGTTCCTGGTGGTGCATGATTCACGGCTATCGCCATCCCCGCCTGGTACGCGCCATACAGCAACAGGCCGATGAACTCTGCCATGTGATGCTCGGCGGACTGACCCACGAGCCGGCTGACTGCCTGGCCCGCGAACTGGTGCGCGTCACGCCCACCGACCTGAACCATGTGTTCTTCTCGGACAGCGGCTCGGTGGGCATGGAAGTGGCCATGAAGATGGCCGTGCAGTACCACTACCTGCGCGGCAAGCCGGCCAAGCACCGCATGCTGACGCTGATGAAGGCCTACCACGGCGACACTGCCGGGTGCATGGCGGTGTGCGATCCCGAGGAAGGCATGCATTCGCTGTTCGCCGGCTTCCTGCCGCAGCATCACTTCGCGCCGGCGCCCACCGCCGGTTTCGAGGCCGGCAAGGATGAGGTCCAGGCCGACCTCGATGCCCTGCGCGCCGTGCTCGAGGCCCATCATGACGAGATCGGCGCGCTGCTGATGGAGCCGCTGCTGCAGGCGGCCGGCGGGCTCAACATGACCTCGCCCCACTACCTGCGTGGCGCACGCAAGCTGTGCGACGAGTTCGACGTGCTGCTGGTTTTCGACGAGGTGGCTACCGGCTTCGGTCGCACCGGCAGGATGTTCGCCGCCGACCACGCCGACGTGACGCCGGACATCATGGTGCTCTCCAAGGGCCTCACCGGCGGCTACCTGGGCCACGCCGCGACACTCGCCACCGACCGGGTGCACGATGCCTTCATCGGCGACAGCGAGCTTCACGCCTTCATGCATGGCCCGACCTTCATGGGCAATCCGCTGGCCTGCCGCGTCGCGCTGGAGAGCCTGGCAGTGTTCGAGGAGGACGACTACCTGGGCCGCATTCAGGCGCTCAACACCGTGCTGCGCGAGGAACTTATGGATGACGAGGCGCTGCGCGCCCATCCGGACGTGGCCGACGTGCGGGTGCTAGGCGCCACCGCAGTGATCGAGGTCCACGATGCCGAGGCACTCAAAGGCGTGGCCGACTTTGCTCGATCCCGGGGCGTGTGGCTGCGTCCCTTCGGTCGCTGGCTGTACACCATGCCGGCCTACATCACCTCAGGGGACGAGTTACGACGCATCACCGGTGCCATGAAACGTTGGTTTTTCGAGCGCAAAACTGCCTCATAAGCGCATGAGGCCGTTGTCCGTCCCAATATCCGCATGCCCCGGCGAGACGCCGGGTTACGTTTTCGCCCGGCGGCGATGTTAACCTATCGGGCTCATGTGCCCTTTCATTCACCGGCACCGCGAATTCCGCGAGGAGTCATCCGTGCAGCCATTGCCGCCTCCCTACCCGAATACCGCTGTGGGACGCCCACGGCGGGTCGGCGTGGAAATCGAATTCGCTGGCCTCATGCCCGACACCGCCGCACGGCTGGTCGCCGACTGCTTCGGTGGCGACATTGTGCGCAAGAGCCCCCACCGCCTGAGTGTCGAGGGCACGCCCTGGGGCAAGTTCACCATCGAGCTGGACAGCAAGTACGTCCATCCCGACGATGCGGTCATGAAAGCCAACGGCATGGCACCCGGCAAGGCAGCGTCAGCAGGACGCGAATGGCGCGTGGAGTTCCATCAACGCTCCCGCGAATGGCTCGGCGAAATGGTCGCCGGCCTGGTGCCTACCGAAATCGTCTCGCCGCCGATCCCCTGGTCGGAGCTCGGCGAGTTCGACCGGCTTTTCGACGCCTTGCGCCGGCATGGCGCCGAAGGCACCGATGCCAGCGTCTTCTATGGCTTCGGGCTGCATCTCAACCCCGAAGTCCCTGCGACCGATACGTCGAGCGTCCTCGCGCACCTGCAGGCCTATATTATCCTCGCCGCCTGGCTCCGCGATCAGATCCGGGTCGATATCACGCGCGAGATACTGCCGCATACCAACCCTTTCTCCAAGGCCTATGCCTTGAAGGTTCTCGACCCTGATTACCAGCCGACGCAGGCGCAGTTGATCAGCGACTACCTGCGCGACAACCCGACGCGCAACCGTGAACTCGACATGTGCCCCTTGTTCGCCCATCTCGCGCCCGAGGCCGCGCATCCCTTGCTTCAGGAAAGCCTGGTCAAACCACGCCCTACCTTTCACTTTCGCCTGCCCAACGCCCAGCTCGACACACTCGACTGGGGCAGCGTCACGGAGTGGAATCGCTGGGTAACGGTCGAACGCCTGGCCGCCGATCCGCACAGTTTACGCACCCAGATGCAGGCCTATCGTGCCCACCATACGCAATCGACGATGGGGCAATGGCGGGACAAACTGAAACGCTGGGTCGAGAAATGAATTCACGCCCCCTGATCGGCATTACCACGTCGGATCACAAGAGCTTTCTGGCGTGGGCATGCGACCGCCTTGCCGTGTGGCGTGCCGGCGGCCAGCCGGTGCGGCTCTCGCCCTCGCGAGAGATTCCCGAAGGGCTGGCGGGATTGATGATCGGCGGCGGCGACGACATCGGCGCCCAGCTCTATGGCGGAGAAATGCGACTCGACGTACGCGTCGACCCGGCGCGGGACCGCCTTGAACTCGCTCTACTCGAGCGCTTTCTGCCCCAGCAGTTGCCCGTGTTGGGCATCTGCCGAGGCGCTCAGATCATCAACGTGCACTGCGGCGGCACCTTGATCGGCGATATTTACACCACCTACGATCACGTACGCCGTCAGCGCACCGTGCTGCCTCGCAAGCAGGTCGATATCGCTACCGGAAGCCGCTTGCACACCCTACTTGGCGTCTCGCGCTGTCGCGTCAATAGCCTTCATCACCAGGCAGTGGACCGCCTCGGCGATACGCTCCAGGTGGTGGCGCGCGACCGTGATGGCCTGATCCAGGCCATTGAGGCGCCCGAATGTCCGTATCTGGTCGGCGTGCAGTGGCACCCCGAATTTCTCGTTTTCAATCGCCCCCAGCAGCGCCTGATTCGAGGCCTCGTCGACGCTGCGCGCAAGTGTTGATCTCTTCACACAAGTTGCCCCCCCCCACACGACGACGCCCCGCATGATGGCGGGGCGTCGTGACCTTCGTGCAGTTTTTGTTCAGTACTTTTCAGCGGCTCATGAGGCCATGACGGCCAGCCGTCGACCGCTCGGCGCACGCATCAGGTAGAGCCCGATGACGATGCCCAATCCCCCCAATACGGCGACATAGACCGCCGGGAACATGGGATGCACGGTCATCAACACTGACACCACGATGGGGGTAAAACCGCCGAAGATCGCGTACGCGACATTGTACGAGAACGACAATCCCGTGAAGCGCACCATAGCCGGGAACGACTTGACGGCAATCGTCGGAACCACACCGACGATGCCCACCGCAAAGCCGCACAGGATGTAAAGCGGCGTCAGCCACTCGGGATGCGTCCCGACGGTGGTCATCATCGCCCAGTAGCTAATCGCCAGCAGCAATCCCCAGAGCATGATGGTGGGGCCGCTACCGAAGCGGTCCGCGCTCCATCCCGAGGCTAGGCATCCGACCAGCACGCCGAGGATGGCATAAACATTGGCCAGCGAGGCATCCAGTCCGTAGCGGCTTTGCAGAAGGCTCGGTGTCATCAGGATGACCACCACGACGGCGGCAGTCAGAATCCAGGTCACGCCCATCGACAGCACTACGCTCGGCAAATGATTGCGAAGCACGCTCTTGACCGGTAGCTCTTCGGCCAGCGCCTTCTTCTCCTGCATCTCGGCGAACACCGGCGTCTCGTGCAACCAGCGCCGCAGGTACACGGCCACCAACCCGAACACGCCACCGATCAGAAACGGAATCCGCCAGGCGTACGCGGCCAACTCCGCATCACTGTAGGTGGTCTTGATGAACGCCGACATCAGCGAACCGATGAGAATGCCCGATACCAGGCCAGCGGATAGTGTGCCGCAGGCAAAGCCCACGTGACGACGCTTGACGTGCTCAGTGACGAAGACCCAGGCGCCAGGAACTTCCCCGCCCACCGCGGCGCCCTGCAGGATACGCAGCGCCACCAGCAGCAGGGGCGCCGCATAGCCCAAGGTGTCGTAGGTCGGCATCACACCGATCAGCAGCGTCGGCAACGCCATCAGGAAGATCGACAAGGTGAACATCTTCTTGCGCCCCAGCAAGTCGCCGAAGTGCGCCATGATGATGCCACCCAGTGGGCGAGCCAGATAGCCGGCGGCGAAGATCCCGAACGTCTGAATCTGGCGTAGCCATTCGGGCATCTCAGGGGGAAAGAACAACTGCCCCACCACCGTCGCGAAATACACGAAGATGATGAAATCGTAAAACTCCAGTGCACCGCCCAGGGCAGACAGCGACAGCACCTTGACGTCGCGGCGATTCAGCGGGCGCGACGAAGCCGCATCGGTCTCTTGCGAAGTAGCCATGATGAATGAAATCTTCCGTCGAATGATCGTTGGTTATGTTATGTCAGCGTCCAGCGTCGCGGCACCCAAACAAGGCGGGAGGTACCGACCGACGAGCGTATAGGAGGCTAACAGATTCGCGGAAAGACTGCATCGGCGACGTTGTCAAGCACCAACGACGCTAAGGTAAGAGGCCTATGTAAAGGGCCGGCACAAGGCCGGCCCCGGAGAATCGATACTGATCAGCTTTCCAGCGTTGCGTCCAGCGTGATCTCGGCATTGAGCACACGCGAGATCGGGCAACCTTCCTTGGCTTTCTGGGCGGCGTCGTCGAAGCTCGACTGATCGATGCCCGGCACCTTGGCGCGGGTGACGAGATGCACCTTGGTGATCTTGAAACCGCTGTCGTCCTGATCCAGCGTCACAGTTGCCTCGGTACGCACATCGTCAGGATCATGGCCAGCTTCTCCCAAGATCATCGACAGCGCCATCGAATAACAACTGGCGTGGGACGCCGCGATCAATTCCTCGGGGTTGGTGCCCGGCTCGCCTTCGAAGCGCGTGTTGAAACCATAGGGATTGTCCTTGAGTGCACCGCTTTGGGTAGAGACCGTCCCCTTGCCACGCTTGAGACTGCCTTGCCAATGGGCGGAACCGGTTTTCTCGATACTCATTCGTGCCTCCTTTCGTGAGTGGGCGTCATGCCCCTACACCATAGTCCATATGGGTGATGTCGTGGACTTCAAGGGGCCAGTGATTAGTCTCTCGCCCGCACACGACGACACGCCGCCCACTGCTCGGCCAGCGCGGCACTGCCGATTTCACGCAAGGCCGCGACATTGATCTCGGGAATCGACTCGGGGTCCGGGTATGCCGCCACGGCCGCCTCGACGCTGGACTCGCGCAGCAGATGCCACATCGGCCACGGCGACCGATTGGTGTAATTGGCAGGATCGTCGGCCGCTACGCCCTCAAAGACATAGTCGGGATGAAAGCTCGCCAACTGGTAAACCCCCATATAGCCCTCCGCCTCGAGCAACGCATCGGCGACACCTAGCAGATCCAGATAATCGTCGAAGTCGGCCACCCCTTCCGGCAGGATCATCAGCGTGGTCTCGATGGCCGGCTCAGCATCCAGACGATGACATTCCTCGATCAAGGTATGCAGAAGATGTTCGGGGTCATCATCGTTCGCCACGACATAACGCAGGCTGTCACGGCGCACCTCGCGGCCAGCAAAGGGACAAACGTCGTGCGCCACGACGAAGTTCGCCACCCAGGCGCGGGTCATGGCGATGACATCGGCATCCAGGGGACGCTCGGACATATGAATCGATCCTGAAACGAGAAAGAGCTGCCAGTATAACGGACTTGTCGCATCCCGCCGTATCGGCGCACCCTGAAGGCTAGCCCACATCCATGCCGGACTTGCCAGGGAGGCTCCCCCATGACCACGTCCCCCGCCAACGACATTCCCCGCGTCACGCTTGACGCCACCGAGCGTGAACCCGCCGTCGCCCTGCCCGCCATCGGCCAGGGCAGTTGGCACATGGGCGAGAACCGTGCCCCGCGCCGCGACGAGATCCATGCCCTGCAATACGGCCTCGATCTAGGGATGACACTGATCGACACCGCCGAGATGTACGCCGACGGTGGCGCCGAGGAAATCGTCGGCGAGGCCCTGCGCGGGCGTCGCGACGAGGCCTTCGTGGTCTCCAAGGTCTACCCGTGGAACGCCGGCCGTCACGACGCCGTCGCCGCCTGCGAGCGCAGCCTGCAACGCCTGGGCACCGACTATCTGGATATGTATCTGCTGCATTGGCCCGGCAACGTGCCCTTGGAAGAAACGCTGGAAGCGTTCGAGCACCTGCAAGCCCAAGGCAAGATACGTCGCTACGGCGTCTCCAACTTCGACGTCGACGAGATGCAAGCCCTGCAGGCCGTTCCCGGTGGCGACCGCTGCACCGTCAACCAGGTGCTCTACCATCTCGGCTCGCGCGGCATCGAGCACAGTCTGCTGCCCTGGCAGCGTGAACGCGGCCTGCCGGCCATGGCCTACTGCCCCTTGGCCCAGGGCGGTCGAGAACTCGCCCACCCAGAGGTTCGCGCTATCGCCGACGCGCTCGGCGTCAGCCCTGCCCAGGTGCTGCTGGCCTGGGCGACCCGCCCCGCGCCCGACGGGCAACGCGATGTCATCGCCATCCCCAAGGCCGTACAGCCCGCACACGTCGAAGCCAATGCCGCCGCCATGCGGCTCGCGTTGGACGACGCCAGTCTCGCAAGGCTGGACGCCACCTTTCCCGCGCCGTCGCGCAAGCCGCCCCTGGATATCGTCTAGGCGTTGACGGCGCCATACCGACGCTCAATCCTCGGGTGTGACACCGCCAAGGCAGGCGGCCTCTTGCTCCCCGTAGCCATATTCATCTTGCAACCCCTGATGAATGGCTCGGCGTTCGTCGAGCGACTTGTGCTGGCTCGCCTTGCGCTTGCCTTCGAGGCGGTCGACGGTGATCTCGATCCCGACGATGGCGCGGCACATCGCGGCGATATAATCGTCAGGGGCATCGCTGACCCGCCAAGGCCTCTCCCGCTCGCTTTCGAAGCGCTCGGTGAGGGTGGTGACCATCTCGCGCAGCCAGTGTGGATCGTCGATCAGGCGTAGCCGGCCATGCACGTGCACCACCTGATAATTCCAGGTCGGCACCACCTTGCCGTGTTCACGCTTGGCCGGGTACCAACTCGGCGTGATATAGGCCTGAGGACCATGAAATATCGCCAGTGCTTCGATGCTCCCCAAGGGGCTTTCGATTCTCCTAGCAAGCGGGTTGGCACGCGCGATATGGCCAATCAGGGTATCCGACGAGCTCGCGTCCCCCGCCGGTGCCAGCAACAGCGGCAAGTGATCGGCGCTTAGCTCGCCGGATGCATCACGGGTCACCAGCGTGGCGAAGGGGGCAGCCTCGATGATCCGCTGGCATTCGGCACGACCGTCGATGAGAAACTGGGGCGGCTGATACATGGCTCGACTCTCAGGATGGGGAAAGATCGTGACACAAGGCGGCCGTCATCGACGTGAGCGAACGATGCTGGCGGCCCATGGCATCAAAGTTCTCGGGTGCCAGCCAGCGGCGGTGGCACTCGCGAATCGCCGGCCACTCACCATCCAAGACCGAGAACCATGCCGTGTCACGATTGCGCCCGGCCACGACCCGGTGCTGGCGAAAGACACCCTCGAAGCGGAAACCGAGCCGCTCGGCGGCGCGGCGCGAGGGCGTGTTCAGGGCATCGCACTTCCATTCGAGACGCCGATATCCCATATCGAAGGCGTGCGCCATCATCAGCATCAGTGCCTCGCTGGATATCGGCGTGCGCGCCATACGGGGCGAGAAGCTGATATGGCCGATCTCGATGCGACCATCGACCGGCACGATATTGAGATAAGCCGCCATGCCCACCGCCTTCCCATCGGCGAGGTCGACCACGGCATAGCAAAGCAACTCGCTGTCCGCGCCCATGCGCGCCAGCCAGGCCCGGCAACCAGCCTCGTCGTCGAAGGGGCGACCGCCCAGATAGGTCCAGCGGGCGCGTCCCTCTGTGTCGTTATCGATCTCCGAGGCCGGCACCTGCCACGCCTGCCACAGTGCCTCGGCGTGACGGTCGGCATCCAGCGGTTCCAGTCGGCAGAACCGTCCCGCCAGAGGCTCGCTATCAGGCGCTGGCCGCGGTTGCCAGTGAGCGAGAGCAGGGCCGACCGGCTGTCCGAATACGTTATAGACCTGAGTCATGAGACATTCCCCTCAAACCGTTAGCAAGTAGGTATCGAAGTCTTCGTCGCGCCGCCAACCGAGCGCTCTATAACGAGCTTTGGCCGTCTCGTTGTCGGCTTGAGTGCGCAACATCAATTGCGGCACGCCATGGTGGCTAGCCAGCTCGTGAGCCGCATCCAACAAGGCACTCCCGGCTCCCTGGCGACGCGCGCCGGGCATGACAAACAGGTCGTTGAGGATCCACCGCGACGCCAAGCTGGTCGTGGAAGGTATCGGGAAGAGTTGCGCAAAGCCGATCGCATGGTTGTCGTCATCGAAGGCCAGCAGCACATGGGCATCGCCCTTTTCGAAGCGCTCACACATAAAACGCCGGGCACCGTCGAGATCGCTGGGTTGGCGATAGAACTGGCGGTAGCCGTCGACCAAGGGCACCAGGTCATCGAGCTTTTCGCGTGTCGCATGGGTAATCGTAATCATGGCAAGACTCGCGTTCGGATATGATGAAGCATTAGTCTGGCGACATAACGGTTCCCCAAGAAGAACCAATATTGCCGATATGCGAGGAACCAGTGGCCGATCCGACTGCCCACCGTCTCTGGATTCAGGAGGCGCTGAACCTTCAACTCGCCGAGCCGGACGAGCGCACGCTCAGCCAGCGTCTTTATGATGCCCTGCGCAGCGGCATTCAGCAGGGCCAGCTGCCCCACGGGAGCGCCCTGCCCTCGTCCCGGCAATTGGCCGCCAGCCTGGGTATGGGCCGCAACACCGTGCTGAGCGCGGTCGACCGTCTCATCGCCGAGGGCTTTCTGGTATCGCGTCCAGGGGCCGGGGTTTTCGTTGCCGATTGGCAGTGGGAAACACAGCAACGCCTCGAGGCGCCAGTACCGCTACCCGTGGCGCTCTCGCAACGCGGCGAACACCTGCTCGACTTCACGGCGCCCTCGAGCGAACGCCATACCGCCTTCGCACCCGGCGTACCGGCGCTGGACCGCTTCCCTCGCGAACGCTGGCAACGCTTGCTGCGTCGTCATCAGCAGCGGGCCCCCATCGACTGGTTCGATTACCAGAATGAAGGTGGCGTGAACGCACTGCGCGAGGCACTGTGCGACTACCTGAGCTTATCGCGCTCGGTGCGCTGCCGGCCGGAGCAAATCCTGATCACCCAGGGTGCGCAGCAGGGCTTCGAGCTGATCGCACGGCTGCTCGCCGACGTCGGAGATAGTGTCTGGATGGAAGAGCCCGGCTATGGCGGCGCGCAGGCCTGCTTCGCCTCGGCTGGACTGGCCCTGCAGCCGGTACCGGTCGACGGTGACGGCTTGAACGTCGCCTTGCTTCCCGCCGGTACGCCACCCCCCAAGCTGATCTACGTGACGCCATCGCACCAGTACCCCAGCGGCGCGACCCTGTCGCTGTCACGTCGCACGGCGCTGCTGGGGCTCGCCCAGCAGCATAGCGCCTGGATCATCGAAGACGACTACGACAGCGAATTCCGCTATACCAGCGCGCCGATAGCCTCGCTTCAGGGATTGATGGATAACGCTCCGGTGATCTATGTCGGCACCTTCAGCAAGGTCCTTTATCCGGGGCTGCGGCTGGGGTATCTGGTGCTGCCGCCCTCGCTGGTGGCGAACTTCCAACGCATCAACGCCCGACTGCACCGGGAGGGGCAATATGTCACTCAGGCGGCGCTAGCCGACTTCATCGATGCGGGTCATTTCTCCCGTCACGTAGCGCGCATGCGCAGATGCTACCGACACCGCCAGGCCGCGCTGCGCCAGGCTCTGGCCCCGGCGGTAGCGCGTGGACTCGAGCTATCGTCTGGCCACGCGGGGATGCATCTGATCGCGTACCTACAAAGCCATGCACTGGAACGCGAGCTGGTCCACCGGGGCAAACAGGCGGGCCTGCGGCTCTCCCCGCTTTCCGGCTTTTATTTGCAATCGCCCAGCCAACCGGGACTGGTCCTAGGCTACGCAGGTGCTCCAGAAGCCGAGATCGAGCGTGCCGGACGTTGGCTCAGCGAGACCTGGTTGACACTGACGGCCTAGCCTCTCCGCGAGGCCAGCCGATCCGCCAGCCGGGTCGGTTCGGGTAGCTTGGTCTTGCCCAGGCAGGCAATCGCCCATTCCAGCGCCGAGGCCTGATCCAGCCGATGCCCCGGCGAGACGATCACCGGTTTGACGTTCACGCGCGAGCGCAGCATCGCGCCGATGACCACGCGACCTTCGGCATCGACCTCGACGTCAGCGGGATCCTCGGTGCGGCGCCGGTCGGTGAGCGGCGCCCATTCACCGCGCGTGGCGGGTACTTCGCCATGACGACCGCAAAGCACCTTCTTGGCCACGCCGATCGTCGGAAGGTCGAGCCAAAGCCCTAGGTGCGAGGCCACGCCGAGACGCCGTGGATGCGCGATGCCCTGGCCGTCGACCATGACCAGGTCGGGATGTGCTTCCAACCGTGCGAAGGCGCCCAGCGCGGCGGGAATCTCGCGAAACGATAGCAAGCCGGGAATGTAGGGCATGCGCGTGGGTTCGCGGTGGACCACCGACTCGCGTACCGCAAGCGACGGCCAGTCGAGCACCACCACCGCCGCACGCGTCGTCTCACCGCCATCCTCGAAGCCGATATCCACGCCCGCGATGCAGCTCACCGCGTCCGGCTTTCCGTGCCTGACCACGCGCGGTGCCAAGCGACGCTGCAGTGCCACGGCCTCCTCGGGGGTCAGCGTCCAAGCATGCAGGTCTTCATGATGTGTCATACCGCCTCCTTGTCCTTCCTTCTCCTTGTCAGTGCCCCCATTGGGCCACCCTCCCGCAACCGGTAGACTGGCACTCCGGTATAGGAGATCTGCGTGAAACTCATCCACACAGCGGACTGGCATCTCGGCCAGACCTTCCACGGGCAAGAGCGCCACGCCGAGCAACGCGCGTTTCTCGACTGGCTGTTGGCGACTCTCGAAGCGCGTCGCCCGGATGCCCTGCTCATCGCAGGTGATATCTTCGATGTCGTCAATCCATCGTTGCGCGCCCAGGAGATGCTCTACGACTTCATCGTCGAGGCGCATCAACGTTTGCCGCAACTGACCATCGTCATGATCGCCGGCAACCACGACAGCGGCAACCGCATCGAGCTGCCCGCGCCGTTGATGCAGCGCCTCAATACCCATGCCCTGGGCCGGGTAAGTTGGCTCGATGACAGCTGGCTCGATGCCGAACGCCTGCTGGTACCGCTGACCGATGCCGACGGCGAGGTTCGCGCCTGGTGCCTGGCGCTGCCCTTCTTGAGGCCCGCCGAGGTCACCGGCGGCACAGCGCCGAGCGGTGACGAAACCGACGACGCCTCGCGCAATACTTATGTCACGGGCATCACGCGCGTTCACCAACAGCTCATCGACGCCGCGCGCGAACGTCGCGCTCCCGGTCAGGCGCTCATCGCCATGAGTCACGCCCATCTGCACGGCGCCGCAGTTTCCGAAGCCAGCGAGCGGCCCATCGTCATCGGCGGCGAGGAGTCGATTCCGGCCTCGTTGTTCCCCGATGACATCGCCTATGTCGCCCTGGGCCACCTGCATCGGGCCCAGCAGGTCGGCGAGGAACGCATCCGCTACAGCGGCAGCCCCCTTCCGCTGGATTTCAGCGAAGTGGCCTATCCCCATCAGGTCGTCGAAGTCACGCTCGACGGCGAAGCCTTGCGCGATGTCGAGAGCCTGCCCGTGCCACGCCCGGTGGCCATGCATCGCCTCGGCCCGGCGCCACTGGATGACGTACTCGCCGAGCTGGACGCCCTGGAAGATACGCCCGACCTGCCACGCGAACGCTGGCCCTGGTTGGAGGTACGCATCGAGCTCGAGGCGCCGATGCCCGACCTGCGCGCCCGGGTGGACGCGGCGCTCGACGGCAAGACACTGCGCCTGCTGCGCCTGGAACGTCGCCTGCCGAGAGTCGCCGCCGAGGACGCACCCGCCCGCATCGACCTGGCGGCGCTCGGCCCGCGCAAGCTTTTCGAGCGCACCTGGCAAGCACGCTGGGGCGAACCGCCCGCCGACGACGTGCTCGCCGACTTCGACCGGCTACGCCAGGACGTGCTCGACGACGAGGAAACAGCGACATGAAGATCCTCGCCCTGCGCCTAGCCAACCTGGCCTCGATCCCCGGCCCACTGGAACTCGACTTCACCGCCGCGCCGCTCGCGGAGGCCGGCTTGTTCGCCATCACCGGGCCCACCGGTGCCGGTAAGAGCACCTTGCTCGACGCCCTGTGTCTAGCGCTCTACGGCAGTACACCCCGGCTGCGCCAGGCGCCGGGCCAGAACGCCCCGCTGCCCGACGTGGGCGACACCACTCTCAATACCGCCGACCCGCGTACGCTATTGCGCCGAGGCACTGCCAGCGGCCATGCCGAGGTCGATTTCCTGGGCCGCGACGGCCGCCGCTATCGCGCCCGCTGGGCCGTGCGCCGCGCCCGCGAGAAGGCCGATGGCAAATTGCAGAAGATCGAGCAGTCGCTCACCGACTTGGATAGCGACCGCCTGCTGACCACCCAGAAACGCGAGTTCGACCGCCTGCTGCCCGAGCGCCTGGGGCTGAGCTTCGAGCAATTCACCCGGGCCGTCCTGCTGGCCCAGAGCGAGTTCGCCGCCTTTCTCAAGGCCGATGACAACGAGCGTAGCGACCTGCTCGAGCGCCTCACCGGTACCGCCGAGTACTCCGAGATTTCGGTCGCTGCCTATCGCCGCGCCAACCAGGCGAAGCACGCCGTCGATGCGCTGAATGCCAAGCTCGCCGACGACCTGCCCGCCGAGGCCGAGGCTCGCGCCGCGCTCGAAAAGACCGCCGAGACCGCTCAAGCCGAGCTCGACACCGTGCAACGCCATGCCAAGCGCCTGGAAACACAGGCGCAGTGGCACGCCACGGATGCCAAGCTTCGCGATGCTCACGCCCAAGGACAACGCGAGCACCACGATGCCGAGACGCATTGGCAAACGCTGGCCCCGGCCCGCGCCGATCGTGACTGGCAGCGCCTGATCGCACCGCAACGCCATCGCCTGGCACGTCAGGCTGAACTGCCCGGCGAGATATCGAGGCTCGAGACGGCTCATGCCGACACGCGTGAGGCCCTGGCACAGGCCGAGACCACACAGCAGCAGACCAAACAAACCCACGCAACGGCCGAACAGGCCCTTCAGGACGCCGACACGGCACGCCGTACGGCCGAGCCTCAGCTGCACCGCGCCCGCGAGCAGGCACAGCAACTGGCGACGTACGATCATCAGTTGGCCGAGCTCGACAACACGCACGCCGCGCATCATCGCGAAGCGCAAGCGCTGACCACGCGCCATCAGGCAGCTCACGCGACACAGCAGCGCCAGCGCCGCCAACGTGATGACTGGCAAGCCACTCTGCGCCAATTGATGGGCGAGCATGCCCGCGTGGAGGACGCCCGCCAGGAAGTTCAGCGCGCGCATGATCACGCCGCCCGTCGTCATCTGGCCCTCGGTGAGCTGCAAAGCCGCTGGCAGACCGCCTGTCGTGCCGACCACACCCGGCGCACGCTCAATGAGCGCCTGGCGCAGGATGAAAAGCGCCTCGAGGCGTTAATCACCCAAGGCCAGACCGCGCGCCAGCACCTCGATGACCGCGAGCGCCACTATCGCAGCGTGCTGGAATTCGTCGAACGCGGTCGCGCGGTACGCAGCGAGAGTGTCACGCACCTGCGCGACGCCCTCGAGGAAGGCCAGCCCTGCCCGGTGTGCGGCGGGCTTGAGCACCCTTGGCGCCACCAGCCGCCCCAGACACCCGAAGCCGCTCAGCTTGCGGCGCAGCAAGCAGAAGAAGATCGTCAGTTGACGGACGCTCAGCGACAACGCGACCACGCCCAGCAACAACGCGACGAACTGCTGGGCCAATACCGCGCGCTGGAGGCCTCGCTCACGCAACAACGTCAGGACGGTGCGGATGCCGATAAGCGCCACCAAGAGGCGCACCAGGCGCTCGACGAACATCCGCTACACGCCGAGCTTGCCGGCATCGATCACGACCGGCGCGACGCCTGGCTGACCGAGCAACGCCAGACAAGCGACGCCCAGCGCGCGCAACACGAGGAGACGCTTCAGGCCCTTGCCCGCGCCGAGGCCGAGCTGGCACCGCTCGACGAGGCACTGCGCCAGAGCGAGCTGACACTGGCGCAACTCGATACCCAGCGCATCCGCCTCGACAAGGAACTCACAGAACTCGATGCGCGCCTGCCTCCGTTACGCCGCGAGCGCGACGACATCGCCGCTCGGCTCAAGGCCCTGCTCGGCGGGCATGCCTCGCCGGATGCTTGGCAGCAGCATCTCGATACGCGCCAGGCTTCCGCGCGCCAGGCGCGGGATACGGCGCTTGCCAAATGCCATGACAGTGAGCGGGAAACCCAGCGGCTTGCCCAGCAGTCGCACTACGAGGCCGAGCAACTCGCCGGGCTCAAGCAGGAACTCGATACCCTCGCCCGTGAGCTGAATGCCTGGCGCCAAGCCCACCCTGAGCTGGACGACGCCACCCTGCAGCGGTTACTCGCCGAAACCGACGACGCCACCGAACGTCGGGAACGGGAACTGACTCAGGCTGAGCAGGCCCGCCAGCAGACCGCTGCCGCCCTCGCCGAACGCCGCCAAACGCTCATCGCGCACCGCCGCGACCAAGCCTTGGCCGAGCATGACGCTAACGCAGACGCCCTCTTGAGCGAGGCGGTCGCCGCCCGGATCGACCAGCGCCGGGAGGCGCTCGACACCAAGCGTGACGCCCTGGCGCCCCAACACGATGCCGCCCAGACACGTCGCGACGACGCCCTACACGCCCTGCGCGATGATGATCGCAAGCGTCAGCGCCAACGCGAGGGGCAAGCCGAGCTCGACGCCGCGCGCGCCGAGTATCACCGCTGGGGCCGCATCAGCGAGCTGATCGGCTCCGCCGACGGCAAGGTCTTTCGGCGCATCGCGCAGGCCTACAATCTGGAGCAACTGCTGGAGCACGCCAACGCGCATCTGACAGGGCTGAGTCGCCGTTACAAGCTGATTCGCGGCGGCAGCGAGCTGGGGCTTCTGGTGGAGGACCGCGACATGGGCGACGAGCGTCGCTCGGTACATTCGCTCTCCGGCGGCGAAACCTTCCTCGTCTCGCTGGCCCTGGCGCTGGGGCTCGCCTCCATGGCCTCCGGCGAACTCGTCATAGAATCGCTGTTCATCGACGAAGGCTTCGGCAGTCTCGACCCGCAATCCCTGGCGCTGGCCATGGACGCTCTCGATGGTCTCCAAGCGCTGGGGCGCCGCGTCGGCGTGATCTCGCATGTACAGGAAATGCACGAACGCATCCCGGTGCAGATCCGGGTCGAACCGCTGGGCAATGGCACGAGTCGAGCGAGGTTGGTGAGCACCTAGGCAATATTGAGTAACTAGGAAATATGAATTCTCAATAAATAAAGGACGGCTACCTCCGCCGTCCTCGGCTCAGTATCATAACGCCCGAAGCCGCCGCCAAAGACGGCCGATACCGACGGAGCTGGCGAACAGTATGATCCCGATACTCGCGGAAAGACCACCACGCCAGAGACTGTCTGGACTGGCGGCGCCCAGCGTTTCCAGTCGCGCATAATGCGTGCCCAGCGTGACCAGACCCGACGCCAGATAACCGATGCCAATCAAGGCAGTCCCCACGGCCATCAGAGTCGCCGACGAGGCTGAGACTTCCTCCTCAGAGGATGTTAACCATCGACTGATCGGCTTACGCGCCAGGAGAAGCCCCGCTCCAAGCAGCACACTGACGAAGAAATGCACACCCTGGATGGCGAGCATATTCGGTGCCTCCGCCTCTTGAGCTACCGACGAACTGGACCAGACAATATAAAGAGACGTGGCCTGGTTTGAGAGCGTCCTGACCAGCAACCAGATCCCCGCAATACCCAACAGCGCTTCGCACAACGAGCGAGTATGGAAACTGGGCATATATCTCCTTGTAGTGAGGGCATGTCGAAAAAATCGCGTTCCGTGTACATGCCCTCAACATGTGTCGATGCCGTGAACATATCAACTTGCTTCCCATAGAGTGCCATTGAGAGGCCATCCCTCGGTAGCCAGGCATTGCGTACTATTTTGCCATCAACGACCCTGCCGCCAACGAAGACGGTATCCGCGTCACTGAGCTGATCGATATCCTATCCGCGAATCGCCCACGCTGGTGATGACGCAATGCGTGGTGATATAAAAAGCCCGGAAAACCTGACACGAGGTTCCCATGAAATTCGCCATAGGCTTACTCTTGCTGATCAGCGTGGGGCTGGTGGGCGCTACCGCCTTGGCGCTGATCTTCGGCGGCCCATCCCGGCCGCCGACCCTGGAAGGCATCAATGCGCCATTCAGGGCACTCGACAATAGCGACTTACCAGCACTCAGCACCTACCAGGCGCGAGATGGCACGCCTCTCGCGTTTCGCCGTTACGCATCTTCTGCAGACACATCACACGGCAGTGTGGTGCTGCTCCACGGCTCCGCCGCTGACAGCCGCAGCATGCACCCACTAGCCCAGGCCTTTGCTTCGGCAGGCTACACGACATATGCGCTGGACATACGGGGACACGGCGCCTCCGGCACCAACGGCGACATCGCCTACGTGGGACAACTCGAGGATGATCTGGAAGATTTCATGCAGACCATTGAGCCGGTCGCACCCTGCACGCTCGTGGGTTTCTCTTCCGGTGGTGGATTCGCGCTCAGGGTGGCCGGTGGTCAACGCCAGCAGCTGTTTTCCAACTACCTGCTACTGTCGCCGTTCATCAGTCAGGAGGCATCGACGTATCGGGCCGATAGCGGCGGTTGGACCCGCGTCGGATTACCGCGTTACATCGCCATCATGTTATTGAATCGTCTCGGTATCGACGCCTTCAATCATCTGCCTGTGGTGCGCTATGCCGTCGACGAAAGTGCCGACCTGACACCAGCCTACTCGTACGACCTGGCCCAGAATTACCGGCCGAAAGCCGATTACCGAGCCGCCCTACGCGCGACGAATCACCCGATGCGTGTACTGGTGGGCGAGGATGACCAAATCTTTCGTGCCGGTCAGTTCGCTACTGTGTTTCAAAACGCCGGCAGCGACGTGGCGATCGATCAACTCCCCGACATCGACCATATCGGCCTGATACTCGACCCCGACGCCATCGATGCCGCCGTCGCTGCCATCCAGGCGCTGAACGGGCAGAGGGTGACTGACAGATAAGGTGGGATGTTCATGCTGCGTTCAATGGCTTGATGCGGGCGACCTCGTCCTTGACCGATTGCGCTGCCATCCATAAATCGATGGTTCGCTGCGCATTCAGCCAAAACTCCGGAGAGTTACCAAACAAACGACCAAGCCTAAGCGCCATTTCAGGGCTGACAGAACGTTTTTCACGTAACAGCTCATTGACGGATTGTCGAGACACGCCCAAAGACTCGGCCAACCCCGCAACGGTCAAGTCATAGTCCGGGACAAAGTCCTCCCTCAGCATTTCGCCTGGATGCGTCGGCTTGCGCTGCATTTCGTCGGTGTTAGAAATAGCCATAGTTGTGACCTCACTCAGTGGTAATCGCATACCTCAACATCGTATGCGTCACCATCTTCAAAATAGAAGCAGATACGCCATTGAGCATTGATTGAAATCGCGTACTGACCCTGCCTATCGCCAGAAAGTGAATGGAGACGGTTGCCAGGCGGCACTTTCAAATCATCTAGTTGCTCCGCCAGATTTACGTATTCCAGCTTCCGGGAAGCTCTTGCAGCTACATCCGAGGGGAACTTCTTTGACCTCCCTTTGGAATAAAGCTCTTGGGTACGTTTATCTGCGAAGGTTTTGATCATACACCGGAATGTATTTTGTCACGTGACACTTGTCAACAAGCCTAACATTTCATATCCAGGTCGCGACACTAAAACGCCGCGCCCGAAGGCACGGCGTTTTAGTGTCTTTCGAAACGCTTCGGACGGCGCTCAGCCAGCGAGTTTGGCGGCCATTTCGGCGATGTGCTGACCCTGGAAACGGGCGATGGTCAGCTCATTCTCGCTGGGTTGGCGACTGCCATCACCACCGGCGATGGTCGTCGCGCCGTAGGGCGTGCCGCCGGAGACGTCATTGAGCTCGCTCAGCGCCGGGCAGGAGTACGGTACGCCGACGACCGCCATACCATGATGCAGCAGGGTGGTATGAATCGAGGTCAGCGTGGTTTCCTGTCCGCCGTGCTGGCTGGCGGTGGAGGTGAAGGCGCCGCCCAGCTTGCCGATCAATTTGCCCTGCGCCCAGAGACCGCCCGTCTTGTCCCAGAAGTTGCGCATCTGTGAGGCCATGTTGCCGAAGCGTGTGGGCGTGCCGACGAGAATCGCGTCGTACTCGGCCAACACGCTGGGATCGTCCAGTACAGCGGCGGTGGAGTCTTCCTTGTAGCCCGACTTGACGGCCACCTCGTCAGGCACGAGTTCCGCCACGCGGTACAGATCCACCTGAGTGCCGGCGATGCCGCGTGCGCCTTCGGCGACGGCATTGGCCAGCGTTTCGACATGCCCGTAACTGGAATAGTATAGAACCAGAACCTTGCTCACGTGAGTGCTCTCCAACTGGGTGAATGAACCCTTTCAAGATGGGGCAAAGCGCTGATGGCGTCAAAGCACGGGCATGCTAGGCTGGCGCAAAACATCCCTGTGGGAGGCCGCCGTGTCCGACACCATTGCCCTGCTCGAACGCCTGGTTGGCTTCGATACCGTCTCGCGTCACTCCAACCTGGAATTGGTCGCCTTCATCGAGCGTTACCTCGCCGAGTACGACGTGCCCTGTACCCGCATCGACAACGATGACGGCAGCAAGGCCAACCTACTGGCCCGCATCGGCCCTGAGGTCGCGGGCGGCGTGGTGCTGTCCGGGCATACCGACGTGGTACCGGTGGACGGTCAGCCCTGGAGCAGCGACCCTTTCACGCTGATCGAAAAAGACGACGGCCGCCTCTACGGACGTGGCAGTTGCGACATGAAGGGATTCATCGCCAGCGCACTGGCACAAGTACCGCAGTGGCAAACGCTCGACTTGCAGCGACCCATCTACCTGGCGTTTTCCTACGACGAGGAAGTCGGTTGCCTGGGCGCGCCGCGCTTGATCGAACGCTTAATGGCCGATGCACCGACGCCAGCGGCGGTCATCGTCGGCGAGCCCACGCTGATGGCGCCGGTGGTGGCCCAGAAGGGCATCACCAACCTGCGCACCACGGTGACCGGTCGCGAAGCGCATTCAAGCCAGGTGCGCCAGGGTGTATCCGCCGTCCACGTGGCCGCCCGCCTGGTGACCCGCATCGAAGACATCATGGCGGAACTTGTCAGCGAGGGGCGTGTCGATCCGCTCTTCAACGTTCCCCACTCCAGTCTCCACGTGGGCAAGATCCAGGGCGGTACGGCGATCAACATCATGGCGCGCGAGTGCCATTTCGACTGGGAGATCCGCCACCTGCCGACGGACGGCTTCGAGGCCTTGTTCGAGCGTTTCCAGCACTACGCCGAGTCATTGGTACACGACTTGCGCCCACGCGCGCCGCAGATCGCCATCCACACCGACCACCTCACCGAAACCGTGCCTGCCCTAGCCGACCGCGACAATCAGGCTGCGGTAACGCTATGCCAGTCATTGCTGGGCACCACCGACAACGAAGCCGTGGCCTATGCCACCGAAGCGGGGCAATTCCAACGCGCCGGCCTGCCCACAGTGATTTGCGGCCCCGGCAGCATCGCTCAGGCACATCAACCCGACGAATACCTGGAAATGGCACAACTCAACGCGGCGGATGCCTTCATGGCGGCGCTTGGGGAGCGCATGGCAAGCGCCGACTAGCATCGCGACATCTTCTGCAAGAGGACCTCTACCATCGGCGCCTTGTCGAAATGTTCGACATATGCCAGCGTAGCCGAAATGATTCGGAACGATGTCACGTGAAGAGCAAACAACCCTCATCCCGAAAACGTCCCAGCGTCGCCGAGGCGCTGGCAAAGGAGATCTTCTCCGGCGAATACCAACCCGGGGATTTCGTGCCCCGCGAGATCGATCTATGCGCGCGCTTCGCTCTCAATCGCTCGGCGGTGCGCAGCGATCTACGCCAGTTGGTCGACGCCGGAATCATCGAACGCATTTCCGGACACGGTTCGAAGGTCCGCGAGTATCCGGAGTGGAACATTCTCGATGCTCAAGTCACCGAGTGGATGACGCGCTACGCCGCGCCCAATCCCGGCGTGCAGCGCGAGATCCTGGCCTTTCGTCTGGACGTGGAGCCCTATGTCGCCATGACCGCCGCCAAGCACGCGACGGCGCATGACTTGGTCGCCATCGAGGAGGCCTTCAACGGCATGGGCAGTGACCTCGACGACCCCTCCTCCAACCGTGACGGCCGCTTGCATAGCGACTATGACATCGCCTTCCATGTGGCTATCTTCAAGGCCACGCACAATATCGTCTGGTCACAGCTCTCGCACATTCTGCGTCCCTCGATATTGCTATTGATCGAGACCTCGAACGTCAGCGCCAGCGACCCGGCGGAGAGCCTGGAGCGCCACCGGTTGCTGATGGAAAGCATTCGCGCACGCCGACCACGCGATGCCTTTCGCGCCTCACAGGCCGTACTCGCTGGCACCGCCAGCGCCTTGGGGTTGGAAATCCCCGACACGCCTCTTGGGCATAGCGCCGAGCTGTTGTCCGAAAGCTGACAAGCGCTACCTCTGACACTCGACAGACAAACCGGGCGTCGCATGGCGACGCCCGGTTTGTCTGGTCAAGTGCTTAGCATCAAGTACTCAGTGATTGTCGCGGGGCGGGCTCTTACGCGCGACGTCGCGGTACTTGGTGGCAGGGCCTAGCGTCATGCCACGATCGAGCTGCTCGACCATGCCGCGTTGAATTTCCTGCCAAGGCGTCTGGTCCACCGGGTAGATATAACCGCCACGCGACTCCAGCGCCTGGCGACGGCGTGACAATTCGGCATCATCGACCAGCAGATTGGCTTCGCCGCGCTTGAGGTCGATACGAATTCGATCCCCCGTTTCCAGTAGTGCCAAGCCGCCGCCCACGGCAGCTTCAGGTGCCGCATTGAGGATCGAGGGCGAGCCCGAGGTCCCCGACTGACGACCGTCACCGATGCACGGCAGCGATTCGATACCTTGACGTATCAACGCCTCTGGCGGCTGCATATTGACGACCTCGGCACTGCCCGGATGGCCGATTGGTCCGGCACCGCGCATGATCAGGATGGTGTTTTCATCAATCTCGAGCGACGGATCGTCGATGCGTGCATGATAATCCTCGGAGCCGTCGAATACCGCCACCTTGCCTTCGAAGGCGTCCAGATCATCGGCCTGACTCAGGAAACGCTGCCGGAAGTCGCTGGCGATCACGCTGGTCTTCATTAACGCCGAATCGAACAGGTTGCCCTTGAGATTGATGAAGCCGGCCTCTTCCACCAGCGGGTTGTCATAGCGGCGAATGATATCGTCGTCCAGGGTTTCACGCCCGGCCGTATTCTCCGCCAATGTCTTGCCATTGACCGTCGGCACATCGCCATGCAGACGTCCCGCTTTGATCAACTCGCTGAGCACCGCGGGCACGCCACCGGCCCGGTGGAACTCCTCGGAAAGATAGATTCCCGCCGGCATCACGTTGGCAAGCAGTGGAATCTCGTGCCCAAGGCGTTGCCAATCGTCGTTGGTCAGCTCGATCCCCGCGTGACGGGCGATGGCGTTGATATGCACCGGCGCGTTGGAAGAACCGCCTAGCGCCGAACACACCACGATGGCATTTTCGCAGGCCTCGCGAGTGATGATATCCAGCGGGCGCAGATCTTCCCACACCATGTCGACGATGCGCGTCCCGGTCTGGTAAGCGACCATCGAGCGCTCCTTGTAGGGCGCCGGGATCATCGCCGAACCGGGCAGGCTCATGCCCAACGCCTCGGCCATGGAATTCATCGTCGAAGCGGTGCCCATGGTGTTGCAGTGACCAACGGAAGGCGCCGAATCGGTGGCGCGGGACAGGAATTCCTCGTAGCCGATATCCCCCGCCGCGAGACGCTTGCGGAGTTCCCAGATGATGGTACCCGAGCCCACGCGTTCCTGGGTGCCGCGCCAGCCATTGAGCATGGGGCCGCCGGAGAGCACGATCGCCGGAATGTTGGCCGTCGCCGCCGCCATCAGGCAGGCGGGTGTCGTCTTATCACAGCCGGTGGTTAGCACCACACCGTCTAGCGGGTAACCATGAAGGACCTCCACCAGCCCTAGGTACGCGAGGTTGCGATCCAGCGCTGCCGTCGGCCGACGCACGTTTTCATGGATGGGATGCAGGGGAAACTCGAACGGCACGCCCCCGGCGGCGCGGATGCCATCCTTGACGCGTTTCACCAGATCGATGTGATGACGATTGCAAGGCGTCAAGTCGGAGCCCGACTGCGCGATGCCGATGATCGGCTTGCCGCTCTTGAGCTCCTCCAGCGTCAAGCCGTAATTCATGTAGCGCTCGATGCACAGCGCGGTGGTTCCCGGATGCTCGGGGTTGTCGAACCACCAGCGCGAACGCAGTTGATCGGGGGTCATGCGGCGATTGTCGGCGGACATCGGGTTATCTCCTCTCGAAAGAACAATCGGCTCCTATGTAAGTCAAACATATTGCGAGTATGTTCAACATACTCCGATAGGCGTAGATCTTTCGCTGACACACGCCGAGCAACACCCCAACGCAAGAAGGCGGCCCGATGGCCGCCTTCTCGTTTTGCGTACGCTCTTTTTCGTTAGTCCAAGCCCTCAGTGCGAGTGCCGCGGTACCTCTGCACCACGACAGCCGACCAAGAAGTCGAAGTCGCAGCCTTGATCTGCCTGGAGCACGTGTTCGATGTAGAGCTGGCGGTATCCGCCGGTACTGGCGATGCGCGTCGACTCGGCGGTGGGGTCCGCCTCAGCCAGGCGTGCAGCAAGCTCGGCATCGTCGACCTCCAGATGCAACGTGCCGGCATAGGCATCGAGGGCAATCAAATCGCCATTGCGAACCGCGGCCAGCGGCCCGCCCGCCGCGGCTTCCGGCGCCACGTGCAGTACCACGGTGCCATACGCCGTGCCGCTCATGCGCGCATCGGAGATCCGCACCATGTCGGTGACACCCTGCTCGAGCAGCTTGGACGGCAGCCCCATGTTGCCGACCTCGGCCATGCCGTGATAACCGCGCGGCCCGCAGTTCTTCATCACCAGAATGTCGTCAGCGGTGACATCGAGATCGGGATCGTTGATGCGCGCCTTATAGTCATCGAAATTCTCGAAAACCACGGCACAGCCGCGGTGCGTCATCAATTCCGGCGTCGCCGCGGAAGGCTTGAGGACAGCACCGTTGGGCGCGAGATTACCGCGCATCACGCACATGCCGCCGTCCTCGCGCAATGGCGTGTCGAGGGGGCGAATCACGGCGTCGTTGTAAAGCGGCGCGTCCTGGACGTTCTCCCACAGCGTCTTGCCGTTGATGGTCAGAGCATCCTTGTGCGGCAGCCGGTCGGCCTCGCCAAGACGCCGCAACACGGCTGGCAAGCCGCCGGCATAGTAGAACTCTTCCATCAGATAGCGACCCGAGGGCTGCAGGTCGACGATGGTCGGCGTGCCGCGTCCGATGCGCGTCCAGTCATCCAGCGTCAGGTCGACCCCGATGCGTCCGGCGATGGCTTGCAAGTGAATGACCGCATTGGTCGAACCACCGATGGCCGCGTTAGTGCGAATGGCGTTCTCGAAGGCCTGCTTGGTCAGCACCTTGGAGAGTTTGAGATCCTCGTGGACCATCTCGACGATGCGATTGCCAGACAGATGAGCCAGTACATAACGGCGCGAATCGACCGCCGGAATCGCCGCATTGTGCGGCAACGAGGTGCCCAGTGATTCGGCCATACAGGCCATGGTCGAGGCAGTACCCATGGTGTTGCAGGTACCCGCGGAGCGCGACATGCCCGCCTCGGCGGCCATGAAATCGTGTAGCGAGATTTTGCCAGCCTTCACTTCCTCGGAGAGCTTCCAAACGACGGTTCCCGAGCCGATGTCCTTGCCTTCGTGCTTGCCGTTGAGCATCGGGCCGCCAGTGACCACGAGCGTGGGAATGTCGCAGCTCGCCGCGCCCATCAGCAACGCCGGCGTGGTCTTGTCGCAGCCCACCAGCAAGATCACGGCATCGAGCGGGTTGCCGCGAATGGCTTCCTCGACATCCATGCTCGCCAGGTTGCGGGTGAACATCGCGGTGGGTCGCAGATTGGACTCGCCATTGGAGAACACCGGAAACTCAACTGGATAACCGCCCGCCTCGAGCACCCCTTTTTTGACGTGTTCGGCGAGCTTGCGGAAATGTGCGTTGCAGGGGGTGAGCTCCGACCAGGTATTGCAGATGCCGATGATCGGCTTGCCCTGGAATTCATGGTCGGGAATGCCCTGGTTCTTCATCCAGCTGCGATACATGAATCCGTTTTTGTCGGCAGTACCGAACCACTCGGCACTGCGCAGTCGGCGGGGGGACTGGCTCATCAAGGGCTCCTTCTCGTGGCATTCGCATTAGCGTTGCCAACACCATAAACGCCCCCTTCAATAACCGAATAATGTCAAAAACGACCTTCTTTGATATAAAAAAAAGTATCAAAAATAATATCTATCTTTTGCCACCCCTTCCAGCACCAGGCATCGCGACTTAGGTGCAATACCAAAATGAGACGTCAGGACACTGATTAAAATGCATTTTTATCTCATGAACGGCGAGATGACAGCATCGATCACCCCCCATCCCAATAGCTCGGGCGCCTGGGGCAGATTGCAGGGGGTATACCAAAGTCTATGTTGAACATGTAAGCACTATGTTCAACATTTACCGCCTGATGCGACGAACCCAAGGGCGCTCCCATGAATGAATTTCACCCGTTTCTCCCCCAAGATGCCGGCAACGATCGCTTGATCGGCCGCGTGTGGGACCCCGATGCGCAAGGTCCTCGCCTAGTCACCGTGCGTGACGGCATGCTGCACGATATCAGCGCGCTGGCCCCCACCTTCAGCGCCCTGCTGGAGTTCGACGATCTAGCAACACGCATCGCCCAAGCACCGGATGCCCCTCTCCTCACGGTTAGCAATTGCCTGGAGGCCTCGCTCGACGCCGAGGGCGACCCCGCCACCTGGCATCTTCTGGCGCCGTGCGATCTGCAGGCGATCAAGGCCTGCGGGGTAACGTTCGCGTCATCGATGCTGGAGCGGGTGATCGAGGAGCAGGCGCGCGGCGATAGCCAGAAGGCCGCGACATTGCGCGAGACCGTCACCTCGCTGATCGGCGACGACCTTTCCCGGCTGACGCCGGGTTCTGCCGAGGCCGAGGCCCTCAAGACCAAGCTGGTGGAGCTCGACGTCTGGTCGCAATACTTGGAAGTCGGCATCGGGCCCGACGCCGAAGTGTTCACCAAATCGCAGCCCATGTCGGCGGTGGGTCTAGGACACCGGGTCGGCATTCACCCGGCCTCGAAGTGGAACAATCCCGAGCCCGAGGTCGTACTGGCGGTGGACTCGCGCGGCCAAGTACGTGGCGCCACGCTCGGCAATGATGTCAACCTGCGCGATGTCGAAGGACGTAGTGCCCTGTTGCTAGGCAAGGCCAAGGACAACAACGCCTCTTGCGCCATCGGGCCCTTCGTGCGCCTGTTCGATGACGACTTCGACATCGACAGTGTCCGCGCCCTGGAAGTCACCCTGGATGTCCGCGGCGAGGATGGTTTTCACCTAGATGCGGTGAGCTCGATGAATCAAATCAGTCGCGACCCGCTCGATCTCGTCGACCAAACACTGGGGACGCATCACCAGTACCCGGACGGCTTCATGCTGTTCCTGGGGACATTATTCGCCCCGACCCAGGATCGTGATACCCAAGGTAGCGGCTTCACTCACCACCTCGAAGATGTGGTGACCATCGCCACCCCCACACTCGGGGCGCTGGTCAATCGCGTCGACACCAGCGACCGCATTCGACCTTGGCAGTTCGGTAGCGGCGCTCTGCTGAATTATCTCGTACGACAGCGTCCCGGCGCTTGACGGTCGGCTTTTCAACACCAACATGGCCTGCCACTGAAACTTTGCGCCTGGCCATGACATCCACTCAAAACAGTACTCTCGATGACATGGGAGGCGCACGCGACGCCACGGGGTCACGCCGCAACATCGGTGCGACTTAACGCCCCTTGACTCTAGCGCTCAGCGTCGCCATGTCTCATATATGCCCATCAATGCCAGGAGGCAAGCATGATATTGGAAGGCAAACAGATCATCGGACAAGACATCGCAGCCGGACCCGGCACTAGTTTCCAGGCGGTCGATCCCGCTAATGGTGAGACTCTGCCACCCGAGTTTCCCAGTGCCGATGGCAAGCAGGTCGAGCGCGCCTGTCAGCTCGCCTGGGACGCCTTCGATGCGTATCGGGAAACCTCACTGGAGGAACGGGCCAAGTTTCTGGAAACCATCGCCGAGGAAATCGAACACTTGGGCGGTGGCCTGATCGAACGTGCCATGAGCGAAAGTGGCCTCCCGGTCGCACGTCTCGAAGGCGAGCGTGGACGTACCTGCAACCAACTGCGCCTCTTTGCCAATGTGGTGCGTGCCGGTGAATGGCTCGATGTACGCGTCGATCCGGCATTGCCCGAGCGTACGCCGATGCCGCGCCCCGACTTGCGCCAGCGCCACATTCCGCTGGGACCGGTCGCGGTCTTCGGCGCCAGCAACTTCCCGTTAGCCTTCTCCGTGGCCGGTGGTGATACCGCATCCGCATTGGCATCGGGCTGCCCGGTAATCGTCAAGGCTCACTCAGCGCACCCCGGCACCTCCGAGCTGGTGGCACGCGCCATCCAAAGCGCCGCCAAGAAGTGCAACATGCCTGAAGGCGTGTTCTCCATGCTCTTCGATGCCGGTTACGAAGTAGGTACCTCGCTGGTCAAGCATCCCAACATCAAGGCAGTCGGTTTCACCGGCTCGCGCAAGGGTGGCCTGGCGCTGCAACAAGCCGCGCAATCGCGCCCCGAGCCGATCCCGGTCTATGCCGAGATGAGCAGCATCAACCCCGTATTCTTGATGCCCAAAGCGCTTGAGGCACGCGGCACCGACCTCGCCCAAGCCTTCGTTGGATCTCTTTCCATGGGAGCGGGTCAGTTCTGCACTAACCCGGGCCTGGTCATCGGTCTCAAGAGCCCGGCACTGGATAGCTTCATCGAGGAAGCCGGCAAGGCGCTCAAGGACACGCCTGCGAATACCATGCTGACGCCTGGGATTCATTCAGCCTACGAGCAAAGCGTCGCCAAGCTGGCGGGCAACGCCAAGGTGAACGAAGTCAGTCGCGGCCTTACCGGCGAAGGCGAGAACCAGTGCCAGGCCGGCCTCTTCACCACACAAGGCGCCGATGTGCTGGCCGATGAATCGCTGCAGGAAGAAGTCTTTGGTGCCACTTCTCTGGTCGTGATCTGCAGCGACATGGACGAGATGAAGCGTGTGGCCGAAGCACTGGAAGGCCAGTTGACCGCCACCTTGCAGATGGACGAGGGCGATACCGACACCGTCGCAAGTCTGCTGCCCACACTGGAACGCAAAGCGGGCCGCATCATGGCCAATGGCTGGCCGACCGGTGTAGAGGTATGCCATGCCATGGTTCATGGTGGTCCCTTCCCTGCCACGACCGATTCACGCACCACCTCTGTGGGCAGTGCCGCGATCTACCGCTTCCTGCGTCCGGTGTGCTATCAGAACCTTTCTGATGCGCTGCTTCCCGAGGCACTCAAGGAAGCGAACAGCCTCGGCCTGAAGCGTCTCGTCGACGGCAAGCGCGAGGGATAAACGTTCCCTCCTGATGTGCCTGAGCCCTTCCGGACAAGGGCCATCAGCAACGCAAAACGCCCCATGGCAGCAACATTGCCATGGGGCGTTTTTCATGGCCGCTCGTCACCTGACGAGCGGCGCGCGTGAGCCGCTAGCGGCTAGATCACGCTTGCGAGCGCTTCCGCTGAGGAGCGTCTCCGTTTTCACGTTGACGCCGCGGGGCACGCTCCGTCGAGCCGTGATCTTCGGCAATCTCCAGCGGGCGGCCGGCGACACGCGCTTGGCCGATACGCGACAGCACAGCGGTCGGCAGCGTACTCGGCAATTCGACCACAGAGAAGGCATTGCGGATGTCGATACGGCCGATTTTGCCACCGTCGATGCCGCCTTCATTGGCCAATGCACCCACCAATTGGCCGGGCTTGACGCCATCCTTATGACCCACCGACACGCGGTAACGCGTCATACCAGCGCTTGGGCCACGATCACGACGATTGGGTTTTTCGTCGCGACCACCTCCCTGGCGAGCGGGGCGACGCTCGCCAGGCTTCGGCAAGCGACCGATGGGAGCCTCGCCAGAACGCGCCATGCTGGCCATGGCACACGCCAGGTCCACGGGATCATAACCGTCGTCGGCCAAGCCTTCGATCAGCTCGCGCTGATAGTCGGTGCCTTGTTCCAACGTCTTCAGCACGCGCTCACGGAAAAGCTTGTCGCGATGGGCACGGATGACAGACTCATCGGGCAGCTCGACTTCCTGCATCGGTTGACCGGTCACACGTTCCATATCACGTACGCGGCGCTGCTCGCGGCCACCGGCGAAGGTGATCGCCACGCCTTTGCGTCCAGCGCGCCCCGTGCGCCCGATGCGGTGGGTATACGCCTCGCCGTCTTGCGGCAGGTCGTAGTTGAAAACGTGCGTGATACGCGGCACGTCGAGACCGCGTGCGGCGACGTCGGTGGCGATGAGGACATCGACCTTGCCACGCTTGAGGCGATCGACGGTCCGCTCGCGCAGGCTTTGATCCAGATCGCCGGACAGCGCCGCCGCGTTCACGCCGCGCGCCAACAATTGCTCGACCAGCGTGGTGCAGGCGGCACGTGTACGCACGAAGGCGATAGCGGCGTCCACCGGTTCTACCTCGAGCAAGCGCGATAGCGCCTCCAGCTTGGCGCCACCTTCGATACGCACCAAGCGCTGCTCGATGCCTTCAGCCGTCTTGGTCTTGGTTTCGATCATGATCCTGAGCGGATCGACCAGGTAATGATCGACGATGCGCGAGATTTCATTGGGCAAGGTCGCGGAGAAAAATACGCGCTGTGCCTCTTTCGGCGTGTCAGAGACCACACGCTTGACGTCATCGATGAAGCCCATGCGCAGCATTTCGTCGGCTTCGTCGAGCACCAACGCATTGAGGCCGTCGAGTTTGAGGCTGCCACGGTTGAGGTGGTCGATCACGCGTCCCGGCGTGCCCACGATGACCTGGGCGCCACGGCGCAACCCGCTGAGTTGTTCGCGATACTCTTGACCACCACACAGGCTGAGAACCTCAAGCCCCTTGAGATCACGGCCGTACTGGACGAAAGAAGCGGCAACCTGCTGTGCCAGCTCACGCGTCGGCGCAAGCACCAGCACTTGCGGTTCACGACGCTTGAGATCGAGACGCGACAACAGCGGCAAGGCAAAGGCAGCGGTCTTGCCCGTACCGGTCTGGGCCTGGCCCAGCACATCGCGCCCTTCAAGCAGCGCGGGAATGGTTTTAGCCTGAATCAGTGAGGGCGTCTCATATCCCAATGATTCGAGCGTAGAAAGAAGAACAGACGGCAGCGAAAGCTCGGCGAAAGTCGGCGAGGCAGCGGGAGTCGTGGTCATGTCACACCTTGGATAGCCGGAGCGAACCGGCGGAAAAATTCAAGGCGCCTTCATTGCCCATCGGCCGCTCGGCCTGGGGCATCGAAACAAAAGGCGCCGGTCGCAGCACCTGCGTCCTGCCGCATACGCGGCAGCTGTGGCGACCTTACGCGTCGTGGCGCGCCATCGATGCGGCAAGCGCTCTCACGGCCAGCTCGAAGCGAGCGGGCAATGCGCCTTGCGCAGAAACGTCCTTTAGGCTCTATCCACGTTGGGTGGAAGGCACATCGCACAGGGACGAATACAGGATGGAGGGGTCAACACATGCGAGGAGATGGCATACTACCATTGACCAATGGCTTTGCCCAATTTTATTCGTTTACCAAGCCCTACTCGCTTATCGAGGAAGTTTCCCCATGCCAACGTTGTGGATCGACGCCGACGCGTGTCCGCGCCATGCCCGCGAAGTCATCGTGCGTGCCGCCGAGCGCACCCAGACTCCGACGCACTTCGTCGCCAATCACCGCTTGCCTTTGCCGCCCTCGGCCTGGGTCAGCGCGCTGGCAGTACCCGGCGGCTTCGATGCCGCCGACGACGCCATCGTCGACCGAGTGGCGCCAGGCGATCTCGTTGTCACTGCCGACCTACCTTTGGCGGAAGCCGCGTTGGCGCGCGAGGCCGAGGTCATCACCAATCGTGGCGAAGCACTGACCCGCGACAGCATTCGCGCCCAAGTACAGATGCGTGACTTCATGGAAACCCTGCGCGCCAGCGGCGAGCATACAGGCGGACCTAAACCCTATGGCGACGTCGAACGACGGACCTTCGCCAATGCGCTCGATCGCTGGCTGACACGTGCTCAGCAGCGGCGCTGAGACATCGATCTAAGCGCCACGAATGCCCCGCCCCGGCAACCGCTCGCGGTCATGGGGACGTTCCAGCGCCAGTACCGGCCCCTTGGGAACGATGCGCGTCGGATTGATGATGTCATGGCTATAATAGTAATGGCGCTTGATATGATCGAAATTCACCGTCTCGGCAATGCCTGGCCATTGGTAGATTTCGCGCAGATAATTCGACAGATTCGGATAGTCTTCGATACGCCGGAGATTGCATTTGAAGTGTCCGTGATAGACGGCATCGAAGCGAATCAAAGTGGTGAACAGCCGGATGTCCGCCTCGGTCAGCCACTCACCAGCAAGATAACGCTGGGTGTCGAGCCGTGACTCGAGCCGCTCGAGCGCGTCGAACAATGCCGTGACGTGTTTCTCGTAGACCGCCTGCTGCGTGGCGAAGCCGGCCTTGTAAACACCATTGTTGATGTGGTCATAGACATCGGCGTTGACGGCATCGATGGTCTCGCGGAGATCTACCGGGTAAAGATCCCGCCGGTTACCGGTCAAGTCATCGAATGCCCCGCCCAACATGCGCACCAGATCGGCGGACTCGTTGTTGACGATACGCCCTTCACGCTTGTCCCACAGCGCCGGCACCGTCACACGCCCGGTATAATGCGCCTCGGTCAGCGTATAGAGCTGATGATGGTAGTCGACGCCATTGAGTGGATCGCCACTCGAGCCTTCATCGGTGGCGTAGGACCAGCCCTGCTCCAGCATCAGTGGACTGGTATATGAGACCCCGACCAAGTCCTCGAGCCCTTTGAGCTTGCGCATGATCAAGGTGCGATGCGCCCACGGACAGGCTAGCGAGACATATAGATGGAAGCGTCCCTTCTCGGCCGCGATGCCCGGCTGGCCTTGCGGCCCTGGCGCACCGTCCGGCGTCACCCAGTCACGCAACTGGGCGGACTCGCGAACGAATTCACCGCCGTGCTTCTTGGTGTCGTACCACTGGTCGTGCCAACGGCCGTCGATCAACAGTCCCATCTCTGTTCTCCCACACCAGTCTTGATGCTTATTGAACGGGTGGCAGGCGCTTGGCCACCCTCGATGCCGCCCAGCATAGAACGATTGAGTCGACGCTCAAGCGCATTAAAGCGGCCTAACCGTTCGTTTCTATCGAATGCTCATCGCAGCAATTCGCTACCGCTTCGTGCAGGGCCGCCGCGAGCGCCCGTGTGGCTGGCCCAGCACGGTCCCGGTCACGAAAGATCAACTGCATAGGCGCTTCGCGACGTCCCCCCAGCGCCAGGGGCAACGGGGCAAGCGCTCCCATTCGCAATGCCTCGCGGATACGGGTCGTCGGCATCCAGGCAAACCCCAGGCCACGGCACAGCATGTCGACCGATGTCACCAAATGACTAAGCGTCCAACGTTGCTCGGCCTTGAGCCATCCCGCATCCATCGACTGACGTAGCGCCGAATCTCGCACCACCAATTGACGATGTTGTTCCAGGTCGCGCAGGTCGAGCTCACGCCCCAGGTGCTGCAAGGGATGCTCGGGATGCGAAACAGCCAAAAACTCCACATTGACCAATGGCTCACCCAGAAAACCTTGGGCGGCGATGCCAGACACCACTAGATCGGCTCGTCCATCGTAGAGCATCTCGACACCGCCATTGAGCACGGTTTCATGCAATTGCACGCGAACATGGGGATAGTGACGCGAGACACTGTCCAACGCATGCGCCAAGGCATCCGGCGGAAAGATCTGATCGACGGCGATCACCACCTCGGCTTCGAGTCCCTCGCCCAAGCGCCCGGCGACATCTTCCAGAGCCTCGGCGCTTTCCAGCAACTGCCGGGCGCGGCGTAGCAACATATCGCCCGCCTCGGTCAATCGCACCTGGCGCCCCACGGGTTCCAGTACCTGGACACCTAACTGCTCTTCGAGCTTATGAACCGCGTGATTGAGCGTGGAAGGACTCTTGTGCACGGCCTCGGCGGCACGCGCGAAACCGCCATGATCGACCACGGCGGCGAGCATTCGCCATTGCGCTAACGTGACATTGACCATTCGATTATCCCGAAGGTTAAAAGCAAAAATATGCGATTAATTTTCGAAAAATACGAACTAAAATGCCAGTCATAGTCATCAAGAGGATTCATCATGGCACATACGATGCAGGCTGACCGCCAGATCAAACATATCCGCTCCAGCCACCCAAGCCAGGATGGCGATGGCGTCAAGATCAAGCGCCTACATGACTTCGAAGGAGGGCTCGATCCATTTCTCATGCTCGACGAGCTTGGGTCGGATCGGCCCGATGATTATATCGGGGGCTTTCCACCACACCCGCACCGGGGCATGCAGACACTCACTTATGTCATTAACGGGGGGCTGACGCACGAGGATCACCTCGGCCACAGCAGCACCATCCATGCTGGTGATGCGCAATGGATGCACACCGGGCGCGGGATGATCCATTCCGAGATGCCGCTGACCGACAGCCAAGGACTTCACGCCTTTCAGTTGTGGATCAACCTACCGGCACGCGACAAACTGAGCACGGCCACTTATCGCGATATACGCGCGCAAGACATGCCACGCCTCGAAGGGCAAGCCGCTCACTTGGTCGCTCTCGGCGGTCGCTGGCAAAACGCCACGGCCAGCATCGACGGTCCTCTCGATGCCCTGGCCGGAGATGCTGGCGTTGCCGATGTGCGGCTCGACTCGGGCACCTTGTCGCTAACGCAACTCAGTGACGAGACCTTGCTCGTATATGCCTATCTAGGCACGGTGAAGATTGGTAACCAAGCGGTAAAGGCTGGTCACCTCGCAGTACTCGAGGCAGGCGATGCGCTCACCCTGGAGTCAAACGGCAAGGCCGGCGCCCTGCTCTTGCGTGGCACACCGCACCGCGAGCCTATCGCTCACTACGGGCCTTTCGTGATGAACTCACGCAGCGAGCTCGAGGCCGCCATGCAGGCCTACCGAGACGGCAGCTTGACCGACTAAAATCATGGCGCTACGGTACATCTCGTGGCACCGGTAAGGGACTACCAACATAGCCACTTTATAGGCAAGCCGAGGATATCAGCTTGCCTATGCTGTATGCATGAACAGGATAGGCATTTCATTTAGCATGAGTTATCGTTTCGATGCCTTTTATCTATTTAACTAACGTTCACGTATACGGCTTCTATTTATCATGTTGCGGATTCTTCATTCGCTGCCCCGCACACATAAATTAATTTTGTTACCGGTCGCCACCATGGTGACCGTGCTGGGCGCGCACAAAATCATTACCGTTATCGACGGCAATGGTGGCCATTCAGCCACTCACCAAATTACTCAAGACGTCGACGATTCTCGGTCGTCGTCTCCCTCGCTTGCGGGCAGTGCCCTCGACACTCTGGAAACCATCACCACTCGCGATATGCCGCTGAGTGAACTCAAGGCCCAGGAAATCGTCGATGTCGATGTCATCGACAAGGCGCATGCGGCTGATGACACCGTATCCGATGCATCAGCTTTCGAGGCTCAAGCAGCCCCTCCTTACCTTGCCGCCGAGGCTCTTCACGCAGCCATTCAGTTACCTGGGCTTCTTTCGGAGGGCGAGCTCGACGATGACGCCTTGGGCGGAACATCCTACGAAGACTTTTCCATCGACCCGACGGAGTTGCACGACGAGGACGGCCCCCCCGATCTTGAGCGCGAAATCGCCACACGGCAGGAATTCGTCCCGGAATGGGAAACCTATACGGTACAGAAAGGGGATACGTTCGCCTTGACGGCGGAGCGTACCCTGGGCTTGGGATACAGCGATGTCATGCACATTCTGGACAGCATTCCCGACAAGAGCGCTTTGACCCGCTGGCGTGTCGGGCGCTCGTTCGATTACAAGCTCGACCAGGAAGGCGACCTGCTCGCACTGCGTGTCATGAAAAATGCACGTGAGGGCTACTTGATCGAGCGTAAGTCCCCCCAAGACGATTTCGACGTCTCCAATATCCTCAAGGCCACCGAGCCGTCTCAACGTCTCTTTGCCGGTACGGTCAACGGAAGCTTCACCCTCTCGGCGGAATCCACAGGGCTTTCCCGCTCAGAGGTCGCCCAGTTAACGACACTGCTTGCGAAGAAGCTGGATTTTCGGCGAAACACGCGTGCTGGCGATCATTTCCAGGTGCTCGTCGAATCCGATATGCTGGAAGGCGAAAGCGTCGACTCGCGCATTCTTGCCGCTCAATATCAGGGTGAGCGCATGGACCTGACCGTCGTGCGCAATAGCGCCGACGATCAGTTTTACACGCCCGACGGTCAGAGCCTCGATCCCGCCTTCAACCGGTATCCGTTCGAAGGACATTATCGCATCAGCTCACCGTTCAACCTACGGCGCAAGCACCCCATAACCGGACGCATCAGCCCGCACCGGGGCACTGACTTCGCCATGCGTACCGGCACCGCCGTCGACTCGCCGGCGGCCGGTCGCGTCGTGAAATCCGCCTTTCAGGCCAATGGGGCCGGCAACTACCTCGTCATTCGCCACGACAACGGCTACAAGACGCGCTACATGCACCTCTCTAAGCGCCTCGTCTCTGAAGGTGATCGTGTCGAGATGGGTCAGGAGATCGCCTTGTCCGGCAACACCGGAGGTAGTACGGGTCCACACCTGCATTACGAAGTCATGGTCAACGATCGCTCCGTCGACGCGATGCGCGTCAAACTTCCCGAGAACCAAAGTTTGGAAGGCAAGGCATTAGCGGCATTCCAGAAGGAGTCCAAGCCATTGCTCGCCAAGCTGGAAAGCGACAGCGATGCACCGGCCATCGCCAGCGTGCATCTCGACGAGAAATCGGGCGACGAAGGCTAAGAAACGCTTAGCCAAGCGCCACCCTTCACGAATCGCCTCACCATTCCGGTGAGGCGGTTTGCGTTCAGGGCTTCTTCAGCCTCGCTCTCAGCCTCGTCCCGTAAAACGCACGCCGCCCAACAGTTGATCACCCCCCATGGCGATGTCCCCACGACGCCCTTCCAGCGCCCATTGCGACGCATGTTCGCCTTCGCTTTTAACATCGACCAGCGGGTAATTGAAGCCAAGATCATCGGCCGCTTCGCGGAAAAGGTCCGGCCGCACGCAACGTGTCAGGCAGTCCTCGAGCACAGGCTCGGCGACATCCAGATGCTCCCAACGTCGCATCTGTTCAGTGTACCAGCGTAGATGAGACCGCCACGGGAAGTTCGCGGCATGACGATGGAACACACTCACGCCATGCGGCGCCGGCGTACCTTCCCCCGCCATGCTTTCCTCCACCACGGTGGGGGGCACGTCCAGGTAGCCCTTTTCGCACATCAAGCGTGCCGCCTCGACACGCTGCGCCGAACCGTCCAGCCAGGCGCAAGCCTCGAGTAGCGCGCGTAGCACCGCGCGGTGCGTTGCCGGATAGGCATCGGCCCATGCCTCGCGTACCGCAAAGACTTTTTCCTGCCCATGCTGCCAAATGGCGTGACTACCAATCAGCACACGACCACTTTCACGACGTGCCGCGAGCGTATTCCAGGGTTCGCCGACACAGTAGCCATCCAGCCATCCAGCCTCGAGTTGCTCCGCTACCAAGGGCGGGGGCACCACGCGTAACTCGAGATCACGATCGGGGTCGACACCGCCTTCCGCCAGCCAATAGCGTAGCTGATAGCGGTGCGAAGAAAATGGATACACGCTAGCGAAACGCAACGCCGACTCGCCGGCGGCCCGTCGTTGGCGCACCACCGCTGCCAATGCACGGGCGGAGATCGGTGACTGCGCCATGGCCTCAGGATCGGCTGCCTGCATGCTGGCATACAACGCATTGGACACAGTGATGGCATTACCCCCGAGGTTCAGCGTCAGCGCCGAAAGCATCGGTGTAGAGCGTCCATCGAGTCCCAATGTCGAGGCCAGCGGCATCAAGGGCAGCATCTGCGCGCCATCGAGGAGTCCGAGCTGCATACCATCGCGCAAGCCCGCCCACGACGACTCGACGTGCAGCGACACATCTAGCCCATGCGTCGCGAAGAAGCCGCGTTCTAGCGCCACCACCAGTGGCGCAGCATCGTTGAGCGGCAACATGCCCAGGGTCAATGTATCGCGCTCGGGCAAGGGCCACTCGCTTCGAGGCGTTTGGGGCTCATTCATCATTGTCTCCTACGACTCGACGTCATCGCTGGCCAGGACGGCCTGAGCCACCTCGTGAATGGTCAGCCGACGATTCATGGCGCGTTTGCGTAGCCATTGATAGGCGGCGTCTTCACTGAACGCGTGCATTTCCATCAATTGGCTCTTGGCGCGCTCAATGGTGCGTCGCTGAGAGAGCGTGGTCTGCGTCTTGGTCAATTCGCCCTTGAGAGCGCGATGCGCTTCGAAGCTCGCAATCGCCACGTTAACCATCGAACGCACCAGCGCCGGTTGCACGTCCTCGACCACGTAGGCGCTGACGCCTGCACTCGTCGCTTCGCGCGTCAAGTCCGGCGTTTCTTCCTCGGCAAGCATGATCATCGGCTTCGGGAAGCGGCGACCCAGTTGCCCCATGTGCTCCAAGGTATCGCGACTGGGCAGCGCCGCATCGATGATCACCGCATCCGGTTTGACGCGCGTCATGATGGCGTAGAGATCGTCATGCTCGTCGGCACGCGTCACGACATCGAATCCCGCGTCACGCAACGCATGTTCGAGTGCTCGCGAACGTTCCGGACGCGCATCCACGATCAGCACCTTCACGGTCATGCGCTTACTCCCCCTGGGTGCTTGTCGATTTGTAATGCAGGTTACATGCCAGGCCATGCCCTGCGGCAGCCCATGCCAAACGGCCCCTGCACACCAGCAGTGCGCCATCGATGCATTACAACGGTGCAATAGCGCCTCAAGACGCACCAAAAGCATGCCAATGGACCGCTTTGAGCAGATCAGCCGGGTACTCATCATCGCCCTGCCCCATTGGCATGTCTTTTGCTTTTTTATAGGACAGCAAGACGTGGACCAGGCTCGCCAAGTGAGTACGAGTGCGTCGAACCCAAGACCCCGGCCCTTCATGACGAAGGTCGCCGACGGCGCGTTCGACCTCCGCTACTCCAACATTAGAGGATGAGCCATGGAAATCCGCAACAAAGCCAATAAGATACGGCTTTTCAGCCTCAAGACACCGCAGATGCGTGCCTTCCACATGTCGTGGTTCGCGTTCCACGTCTGCTTCTTCGGTTGGTTCGGTATCGCCCCCTTGATGGCCGTGGTGCGTGAAGATCTCGACCTGAGCAAAGCCCAGATCGGCAACACCATCATCGCCTCGGTGGCCATTACCGTCTTGGTACGTCTGGTGATTGGGGTTCTCTGCGACAAGATCGGCCCCCGCAGGGCTTACACTTGGCTTTTGTGCCTCGGTTCCTTGCCGGTAATGTTGATCGGCCTCGCCGACAACTTTGAAACCTTCCTGGTGGCACGGCTGGCCATCGGCGCGATCGGCGCTTCCTTCGTCATCACCCAGTACCACTCCTCTATCATGTTCGCGCCTAACGTGGTCGGCACCGCCAACGCCACCACGGCGGGCTGGGGCAACCTGGGTGGCGGCACCACGCAAATCCTGATGCCGCTGGTCTTTTCCGGCATCCTGATGCTGGGCGTCAACGAGGCACTTGGCTGGCGCCTAGCCATGGTCGTGCCCGGCATCGTCCTGTTCGCGACTGGTATCGCTTACTACTTCTTTACGCAAGACGCACCGAACGGCAACTTCGACGCGCTGCGGACGCGCGGTGAGCTCCCCTATGCCGAGAAGGAACACGGCATGACGCAAAGCTTTGGCGCCGCTATGAAGGATATACGCGTCTGGGCGCTGTTCATCGTCTACGCAGCCTGCTTCGGCGTCGAATTGACCATCAACAACATCGCTGCCATTTACTTCTTCGATAACTTCGAGCTCGACCTGGCGACCGCCGGGCTCATCGCCGGTCTGTTCGGCTTGATGAATCTGTTCGCCCGCACTCTCGGCGGCATCTTCTCGGATCTCTTCGCCCGCCACGGTGGCCTAAAGGGGCGCGTGCGCTGGCTGTTCATCGCCATGCTTTGTGAAGGGATTGCTCTGATGGGCTTCGCCCAGATGCAGACGCTGGCGCTCGCCATCAGCATCATGCTGGTCTTTAGCCTGTTCACTCAAATGGCTGAAGGTGCCACCTTCGGGGTCGTGCCCTTCATCAACAAGAAAGCCCTCGGCGCTGTCGCCGGTATCGTGGGGGCCGGTGGCAACGCGGGCGCCGTCGGTGCCGGTTTTCTGTTCCGCAGCGAATCGCTTTCTTATCAGCAAGGCCTCTTCTTCCTGGGCGTCGCGGTGATACTCGCCTCCTTTTGCACCCTGCTCGTCCGCTTCTCGCCGCAGGTTCTTGCCGAAGAAGACGCCGCCTATCACAACGCCGCCGCAGACAACGCAACCCCCGTCGATGCCATTGCGGTGCGTTAAACCGCATCTTCTTATTGGCTCACGAAAAAAGCCACCGCCCTTGGGCGGTGGTAGGTGCCATGGTGACGCTCACCACACCACATCAAGGGGTTGCGGCATCCGCCATGATTAGCGCACTGTGAATGATCAGGATCGATCATCTAAAGGAGTTGACCATGACCATCGTGCAAGGCGACAAGCTGCCCAGCGTCACCCTCAAGACCAACGGTGCCAACGGCCCCGAAGACCTCGATACCGGCGAACTGTTCGCCGGCAAGCGTGTGGTGCTGTTCGCGGTGCCCGGCGCGTTCACGCCGGGATGCTCCAACACCCATATGCCGGGCTTCGTGATCAATGCTGACGACATTCTCGCCAAGGGGGTGGATACCATCGCCTGCCTGGCCGTCAACGACGCTTTCGTGCTCGGCGCCTGGCAGCAGGATCAAAACGCCCAGGCGATCACCATGCTTGCCGACGGCCACGCCGACTTCACTCGCGCCATCGGCATGGAAAAGGACGCCAGCGGCGCTGGCATGGGCACCCGCAGCCAGCGTTACGCCATGATCGTCGACGATGGCGTGGTGAGCTACTTAGGCGTCGATGAGAAGGGCGTCGAGAAGAGCAGCGCCGAAACCATCCTCGCCAATCTATAAGGCTATGCATCGGCGTCCTGCCGATGCTCGCTACTGCTTCCTTCCTCGGCCGGTGCATCGGGCACCGGCCGACCGATTAACGCCGCTCGTCTTTCGGTGAACTCATCACGATATGCGTCGTGATCGCGCTGACATGGGGCTGCGTCCCCAGCATTTCGGTGTGAAAGCGTTTGTAGCTCGCTAGATCCTGGCTTTCGACCCGCAAGAGATACTCGAACGTGCCGGCGATGTTGTGACATTCGATCACGTCGGAGGCGACATACATGGCACGCTCGAAGCTTTCCTGAGCGGCCTTGGTGTGCGATGACAGTCCCACCGTGACATAGGCCACGAACCCGCGCCCCATGTGCTGGGGATCGGTCACCGCACGATAGCCGCGAATCACGCCCGTGCGCTCAAGCTCCTGGACACGACGCAGGCATGCCGAAGGCGATAATGCGACACGCTCGGCCAGCTGCACGTTGCTGATACGACCATCCTGCGTAAGCTCTTGCAATATCCTGCGGTCTACAGCATCCATTTCATTCCTTCATTGCATAAAACGCGCAAAAACGACGATATAAGGGCCAATATTGCGTCACGATTCTCTTAAAATTTCACGCCACGTGCAAAGAGAGGATCGTCCATGAATTTCCCCACACTCGCCGCGCTGCTGGGCTTCGCGTTGGTCACCACCGCGACCCCGGGGCCCAACAACCTCATGCTCATGGCTTCCGGTGCCAACTTCGGGTTTCGCAGAACAGTGCCGCACATGATCGGCATCGTCGGTGGCTTGACCGTATTGACCTTGATGGCTGGTATCGGGCTGATGGCGCTGTTTGACGCTTTTCCCCTCCTGCGTAACGTTCTGGAAGTCATCTCCATCGGTTATCTGCTCTGGCTGGCCTGGAAAGTCGCCACGGCCGCGCCGCTGAAAGACACGGCGGCCGGTGGTCAACCAATGACCTTCTGGCAAGCCGCGGCCTTTCAATGGGTGAATCCCAAGGCGTGGGCGATGGGCCTGTCGGCGATCACGCTTTACGCGCCCGACCGCTCGCTACTATCCATCATGCTGGTGGCGGCTGCCTTCGCCCTGGTCTGCTTCCCGGCGATTTCCATTTGGGCCTGGCTGGGCACGGTGGTTCGCCAGTGGCTCTCAAGCGCCCGGCGTCGCCGCGCGTTCAATATCGCCATGGCCGCATTACTCGTAGCCTCGCTCTATCCGGTGTTGGGCATCGGCGGGTAATTGCTGCTCACTCATGGTGCGCCAATCCCATGCAATTCTCCGTCTTGGCGCATCCCTCGCCGCAGCACCCCACCCTGCGGCATTCTACATCGACACCCTAAATTTCTAAGTCATTGCTTTACATTGTTTTTATAAAAAACGGCACGCATTTCGCTATCTATAAGACACGAAGAACGCCAACCATCGAATCCGGCGCCTTCTTCCCCTTTTTAGCGTCGTTGCCCAGCAACGATGAACCGAGTGAGCTGGCGTGCTCCCCTAGTCCCCTTCTTGGGGACTTTTTTTTTGCGCGTCATCTTTTGGGATCTCTCCCACCATCAGCCACACTCATCCTTTCCCTGCAATGGAATGCGTACCGCATGTTGCCCTTACGACGTTGCCCCTGGCGCTTATCGCTACTGACCATCACGCTCGCCAGCATGGCACTGCCCGCCATGGCGGCCATTGATCGCCCGGCACTCGAGCAAGCCGCACAACGCATCGGCGACTTGCCACGCACGCATACCCTGCTCATCGCCGTCGACGGCGAGACTCTCGTCGCCCGTGGCTGGCGCGGCCACTCCCCCGATGACATCACCAATATCAAGTCGCTCTCCAAGACACTCATCTCGGCCCTGGTGGGCGCCGCTATCGCACGTGATGTCATCCAGGGCGTCGACCAACCGATCGCTGAATTGCTAGGCGAGCGAGTGCCTCGTGACGCCGATCCTCGTGTCCACGACATCAAGATCGGCCACCTGCTGTCGATGCAGGCTGGGCTCGAGCGCACCTCCGGCGCCAACTACGGTGGCTGGGTGGCCAGCGACGACTGGGTCGGCAATGCCTTGTCGCGCCCCTTCGTCGCCGATCCCGGCGGTCGTATGCTGTATTCGACCGGCAACAGCCATCTGCTGTCGGCCGCGCTGACCGACGCCAGTGGCCGCGATACGCTCACTTTGATGCGCGAATGGCTGGGGGCGCCCCTGGGGATCGAGATACCGCCCTGGACGCGTGACCCGCAAGGCATCTATTTCGGGGGGAACGAAATGGGGCTTACGCCACGCGCCTTGTTGAAGATCGGCGAGCTATATCGTCAAAAAGGCATGTACGACGGTGAACGTGTGCTTCCCGCCTCGTGGATCGCGCGTTCCTGGCAGCCGCGTACCCGCTCGCACTTCAATCAGGACGACTACGGCTACGGGTGGTTCATCACCCAGCTTGCCGATACGCCGGTCTATTATGGCTGGGGATATGGTGGGCAATTGCTTTTCGTGGTGCCGGAGCATGACGCCACCCTTGTCATGACCAGCGACCCCACGCCACCCTCCAACGGCAGCGATTACTTGAATCGCGTCAAGGCGGCCGTCGCCGATGCCATCGAGGCCATTGACTGACTCCCCCATTCCTGACGACATTGCCGGTCTTTATTATCTCTCACTCGAAGGAGCCCACCATGTCAGCATCCCAAGAAAGCCAAGGCACCTGCCTGTGCGGCGCCGTCAGCCTTCGCGTTTCACTTGCCACCCACGCCGTGAGCATTTGCCACTGTCGCATGTGTCAGACTTGGGGCGGCGGCCCGATGTTCGCCGTCGAAAGCGACGCGCCCATGACCCTCGAGGGCGAGGAAAGCGTCAGCGTTTACGCTTCCTCGGACTGGGCCGAACGCGGCTTCTGCCGACAGTGCGGCACGCACCTCTTCTACCGGCTCGCCAATGGCCAGCACTACGCCTTTCCCGTGGGCCTGCTGGATACCGGCGAACCCTGGACCATCGACCAACAGATATTCATCGATGAAAAGCCGAGCTTCTACGATTTCGCCAACGACACTCCCCGCCTGACCGGCGATGAGGTCTTCGCGCAATTCGAAGGAAGCGCTGAAAGCTAGGGAAAGCAATGGCCCCGTACAAACGGGGCCATCGAGCCTCAGGAAGGAAAGGAGAACTGCGCGCCCTCGCGGACGCCGGCCGACGGCCAGCGCTGGGTCACGGTCTTGCGCTTGGTGTAAAAGCGCACGGCGTCCGGCCCGTAGGCGGCCAGGTCGCCGAACAGCGAGCGCTTCCAGCCACCGAAGCTGTGATAGGAAACCGGCACCGGCAACGGCACGTTGATGCCGACCATGCCCACCTGGATATGATCGCTGAAGTAACGCGCCGCCTCGCCGTCACGGGTGTAGATGCAGGTGCCGTTGCCATATTCGTGATCGTCGATCAGCCGCATGGCCTCTTCCATTGTGCCGACACGCACCACGAGCAGCACCGGCCCGAAAATCTCCTCGAGATAGCACGTCATGTCGGGCGTGACGCGGTCGATCAGCGTCCCGCCGACATAAAAGCCGTGCTCGTGCCCCGCCACCTGGGCACCGCGACCGTCGACCACGATATTAGCGCCCTGCTGCTCGGCGCTGTCGATGTAGCCGCAGACCTTCTCCTGGTGGGCCTTGGTGATCACCGGGCCGAAGTCGTTCTCGGCATCATGGAAGGGCCCGACCTTCAGGGTCTTCATCTGCGTCTGCATCTTGCCGATCAACGCGTCGGCGGTCTCGTCGCCCACGGCTACCGCCACCGACAGCGCCATGCAGCGCTCCCCCGAGGAACCGAAAGCAGCCCCGTTCAGGGAGTTGACCACGTTGTCCATGTCGGCGTCGGGCATCACGATGGCGTGGTTCTTGGCGCCGCCGAGGGCCTGGCAGCGCTTGCCGTTGGCACTGGCACGCTGGTAGATGGTTTCGGCGATCGGCGTGGAACCGACGAAGCTCACGGCCTTCACGCGATCGTCGTCGAGCAGGGTATCGACCGCCTCCTTGTCGCCGTTGACCACGTTTAGCACACCGGCGGGCAGGCCCGCTTCAAGGGCCAGCTCGGCGATGTAGAGCGCCGAGGTCGGGTCGCGCTCGGAGGGCTTGAGCACGAAGGTGTTGCCGCAGGCGATGGCCATAGGATACATCCACAGCGGCACCATGGCCGGGAAGTTGAACGGCGTGATGCCAGCCACCACGCCCAGCGGCTGGAATTCGCTCCAGGAGTCGATGCCGGGCCCGGTGTTCTTGCTGTGCTCGCCCTTGAGCAGCTCCGGCACGCCGCAGGCATATTCCACGTTCTCGATGCCGCGCTGCAGCTCGCCCTTGGCGTCATGGACGATCTTGCCGTGCTCCTGGCCGATCAGACGGGCGATCTCGTCGGCGTTCTGCTCCAGCAACTGCTTGAAGTTGAACATCACCCGCGCCCGCTTGGCGGGCGGCGTATCGCGCCAGGCCGGATAGGCGGCCTGGGCGGCGGCGATGGCGTCCTCGACGGTGGCCTTGCTGGCCAGGCTCACCTGGCCGCCGACCTCACCGGTGGAGGGATTGAAGATATCCTGGGTGCGTCCTTCTCCGGCGACGCGTGAGCCGTTGATCAGATGGCCGAGTGTGGTCATGTGTCACCTCTTGAATGTAACCGTAAGAGAAATGCTTGAGTGCCGGTGTTCCGATGCGCTTTCCGTGGACAAGTCTTCGCGAGGGCGCTGCCTGATTTATTCCAGTTCGCCGATGACGTCGCCCAGCACATTGACGAGGCGGTCGATCTCCTCGCGCTCGACGATGAACGGCAGGCCTAGCTGGATGGTGTCGCCGCCATAGCGCACGTAGAAGCCCTTTTCCCAGCACTTCATGGCGATCTCGAAAGGACGCCGCCCCGGCTCGCCGGGATACGGTTCGATCTGCAGGGCGCCGGCGAGGCCGTAATTGCGGATGTCGCTGATGTAGCGCGTCCCCTTGAGAGAATGCAGCGCATTTTCGAAGGTCGGCGCCATTTCCTTGACTCGCTCGATCAGGCGGTCGTTCTCGAGCACATCCAGTGCGGCTAAGGCGGCGGCACAAGCCACCGGGTGTCCCGAATAGGTATAGCCGTGGGGCAGCTCGAGCATGTAATCGGGGCCGCCCTGCTCCATGAAGGTCCGATAGATCTCGCCTTGCACGACCACCGCTCCCATGGGTACCGCCCCATTGGTCAACTGCTTGGCGACATTGAGCAGGTCCGGCACCACGCCGAACTCCTCGGCCCCCGTCATCGACCCCATGCGCCCGAAGCCGGTGATGACCTCGTCAAAGATTAGCAGGATGTCGTGCTGGTCGCAGATCTCGCGCAGGCGCTTGAGATAGCCTTTGGGCGGCGGAATCACTCCCGCGGAGCCGGCCAGCGGCTCGACGATCACCGCCGCGATGTTGGAGGCATCATGCAGCGCGATCAGTTCCAGCAACTCATCGGCGCGCTCGGCCCCCCGCTCGGGCATGCCCTGGGTGAAGGCGTTCTCCGGGAGTAGCGTGTGCGGCAGGTGATCGGCATCCACGCCCTGGCCAAACATGGTGCGATTGGCGCCGATGCCACCCAGGCTGAAACCGCCGAAGTTGACGCCGTGATACCCCTTGGAACGCCCGATCAGCTTGGTCTTGCTCGGCTTGCCCTTCTTGCGCCAGTAAGCACGCGCTATCTTCAGCGAGGTATCGGCACTCTCCGAGCCTGAGCCGGTGAAGAACACATGATCGAGGCCCTGAGGCGTCAATTCCCGCAGGCGATGCGCCAGCTCGAAGGCCTTGGGGTGGCCGTACTGGAAGGCCGGCGAGTAATCCAGCTCGCCGAGTTGGCGACTGACCGCCTCGGTGATTTCGGGGCGGCAATGCCCCGCGCCGCAGGTCCACAGCCCCGAGAGCGCATCGAAGACTTGGCGACCCTGGGCATCGGTAAGATAGCTGCCCTTGGCGCCCACGATGAGGCGTGGGTCGCGCTTGAATTGCCGATTGCCGGTATACGGCATCCAGTAGGCGTCCAGCTGCTCCGGGCTCAAACCCGCCATGGGGGGAAACTCGCGATCCGACATGTCTTCTCCTGCCGATAGGCGGTGATGAATGGTGCTACCGAAAATCTAGGCGGGGCGGCGGATAAGTTAAATCCAGAAATACTGAATCTCATTCAAGTCACTGGTTAACTTTATTGGCTGGCAGGGCTATCCTCGCAGGTGTCCGTCGTCGAGATGAGGAATCCCGCCATGCCTTCCCGCAGCGAGACCCTGATGGGGCAGCCGAGCGATGCCGACCTGCGTCTGCTGAGGATCTACCGCAAGGTCGTGGAGTGCGGCGGGTTCTCCGCCGCCGAAGTGGAACTCAACATCAGCCGTGCGGCGATCAGCATGGCGATGAACGACCTGGAGACACGGCTCGGCCTGCGGCTCTGCCAGCGAGGACGCGGCGGCTTCGCCCTCACCGACGAGGGCGCGGAGGTCTACGATGCCACCCTCCAGCTGCAGACGGCCGTGGCGGGATTCCGAACCCGCGTCAATGGCCTGCATGCCCGTCTCAAGGGCGAGCTCAGTATCGGCATCACGGATAACCTGGTGACCATGCCCGAGATGTATATCACCGATGCCCTCAGCGCGCTCAAGGCGCGGGGGCCGGAGGTACGCATCAATATCCGCATGATTCCGCCCAGCGACATCGAGCTGGGCGTGCTGGACGGTCGCTTGCATACCGGCGTGATCCCGGCGCTCAAGACATTGCCCGGGCTTGCGTATCTGCCGCTCTACGAGGAAGCGTCGCGGCTCTACTGCGCCGCCGACCATCCGCTCTTCGACGTCAAAGACGTGGACGAGGAGCGGCTCGCGGTACATGACGCCGTGGTGCCCGCCTACGCCCAGACGCCGGAGGTCAAGGCGTGCCATGCTCCGCTCAAGGCCGCCGCCTCGGCGACCGACCGCGAAGGCATCGCCTTCTTGATCCTGTCCGGCCGCTATATCGGCTACTTGCCGACCCACTATGCCGAGCGCTGGGTGCGCGACGGCCGCATGCGTGCCTTGAACCCCGAACGCTGGCATTACCTGACCCACTACAGCGCCATCACTCGCAAGGGCGCACCGCCCAACCTGGTCGTGGAAAGCTACCTCGAGGAACTGGGTCGCCTGACCCGGGCCTCTGCCATCACGCCTGGCGACTGACCAGCACGATCCCCAGCAGAATCGCCGCCCCGCCGAGCAGGAAGTTCCAGCTCAAGGGCTCGTCCAGCAAGGCGGCGCCGAAGAGCACCCCAAAGATCGGTGACAGGAACGAAAACACACCCAGCTGCGAGGCCCAGTAACGGCGCAGCAGGGCGAACCACAACAGCAAAGCACCGAACGAGATGACCAGCGTCTGGAAGGTCATGCTGGCCACGGCCATGCCGCTGGACGTGGCCTGCTGCCAATCGCCCAGCCATAGGGTGATGGGCAACAACAGCGCGCCTGCGGTCAGGAGTTGGTACGTCAGCGTCTGTACGGGGGGCGCCTCGGAAAGCGAGGAACGGCGCACCACCAGCGTGGTGGCGGCCCATGAAAGTCCCGCCAGCAATCCCAGGGCGTCGCCCAGGAGGATGTCGCCGGCCGGCGCACCGGGCGCGGCCGAGGGTGCCATGGCAACCAGCATGCCCGCGAATGCCACGCCGATTCCCCACCATTGGTGCCGCGCCAGCTGTTCGCCCGGCACCCAAAGATGCAGTCCCAGGGCAGCGAACACCGGCGCCGTGTACAGAAACACCGACATGTGCGACGCCAGGGTGTAGTTGAGCCCCCAGGCGACGAAACCGAACTCCCCCGCAAAGCCCAGGCCGACGAGAATGCCCGCGCCCAGTCGGCCACGAAACGCCGCCAGGCCGATGCCCTGAATACGCGCGACGATCAGCACCATTACCCCCGCCAGCAGCGAGCGCAACGCGATCTGGCTCAAGGGCGTGATATCGTCAGCCACGGCCTTGATGGCCACCTGCTGCAGTCCCAACACCAGACAAAACCCGGTCATCGCGATGCCGGCAGGCATATCCAGGCCGCGGCGCAATCGAGGCGACGCCTCCCCCGACCTTCCCACGACAGCCTCCGAAGTCGACTCCGTCATGATCGCACCCTCCATTGAATCGAGACTCAGTGGAGCATTTGCCGCGCTGCGATCCAAACGATTAATCTGCAGCCTCAGGCTCAGGAAAACTCAACTCATGAAGATAGAGCGATTGCCCCTCAACGCGCTGCGCGCCTTCTCGGAAGCCGCACGAGCGGGAAGCTTCAAAACAGCGGCGGAGCATTTGGCCGTGACACCCGGCGCAGTTAGCCGACAAATCAAGCAGCTCGAAGAACGGCTAGGCGTGGCGCTGTTCGAGCGTCATGCCAACGGCGTGCACGTCACCGATGCCGGCCACCTGCTGGCCGAGGATGTCGATGCCGGTCTGTCGCGCATCGCCAACGGCGTACAAGCCGTTCATGAGCGCGCCCATGCGGCTACCACGCTGACCCTCAGCGCCCCGCCCTCATTCACTCAATTCTGGCTACTCCCACGCCTGGCAGACTTCGAGGCGCTGGAAAGCCACGTCGAGATCTCCCTGGACGCAGACCAGGACCTGAGCGACCCAATATGGCACGGCAACGGCGCACGGCTCGCCCTGCGCTACGGACGCGGCCCCTGGCCCGGCGTTCACAGCGAGCGGCTGCTCGAGGACTCATTATTCCCCGTCTGCTCTCCCGCCCTATTGGAACGATCCCCCATCGACACCCCCGTCGACCTGCTTGCCCACCCCTTGCTCGAGGTGGTCTGGCAATCGCGACAGAACGTCGACTTCCCCGGCTGGCGAGACTGGTTCGACGCCGCCGGACTACCGGGCAAGACCCTGCCGATCCAGCAGCGATATTCCCTCTACGGCCTGGCCCTGGACCAAGCGATCGCCGGCCGCGGCGTGATGCTCGCCAACCCTGCCATCGTCGCCGATCGCCTCGCCAGCGGCGTATTGGTACGCCCCTTCGGGGATCGCCACGTGATCGACTCACCGTTCACCTACGACTTGATCCTCCCCGACACCGGTCAAGCCCCTCCCGCGATCCAGCACTTCATCGACTGGTTGCTCGACGAAGCGGCCAGGTTTCGAGACGGCAGCATTGGCTGACACGCCAATTCCAGCGTCATGCCTGCGTAACGAGGCGGCCTGCGTGGTGGGTCGCGTCGGCCATCGTGACCACGCTGCCCACGACGATCAGGCACGGTGAGGGCAACGGCGTGGCGGCGAGCCTGCCCGGCATGTCGTCAAGGGTGCCGAGCAGGGTTTGCTGTTCGGGCAGCGAGGCATTGGCGGCGAGCATGATCGGCCAGTCGTCGGGCAGGCCGGCGTCGCGCAACCCGCGACAGATCGCGCCAACCTTGGAAAGCCCCATGTAGAACACCAGCGTCTCGTCGCGGCGCGCCAGTGCGGACCAGTCTGGCTCGCCACTGGCGCGGCAATGCTGGGCGGTGACCAGCCGTAACTGCTGTGCGTGGGCGCGGTCGGTGAGCGGCATGCCCAGACTGGCAGCCGTGGCGGAGGCGGCGGTAATACCGGGGACGACCTCGGTAGGCAGCCCCGCTTTGGCCAGCACGGCGAGCTCTTCGCCCATACGGCCGAAGATACCCGGATCGCCGCCCTTGAGCCGCACCACCGACTTGCCTTCGCGCGCCAGCCGTGTCAGCAAGGCGCCGATCTCGGCCTGTGGCACGCTGTGATGCCCGCGGGCCTTGCCGACATCGTAACGCTCACGCTGGGGTGGGATCATCGCCAGGATGTCATCGCCGATCAGGCGGTCATAGACGATGGCATCGACTTGCGTAAGAAGACGCCAGGCACGCAGGGTCAGCAGGTCCGCACTGCCCGCCCCTGCTCCCACCAGATAGACATGACCGGGCCGCGTGGCACGACCCACCGCTGGTGTGCGAGCGAGCGATGCCCCGCTGCGATCTTCCCGCATACCGGGCCACCAACTCGCCAGCAAGGCACTCACGCTTGCGATAGATGTATCAGGCCGTTTCCAACGCTTCATCAGTCCCAGCATGCGTCACCTCCTCTTCGAGCAATGACTTGAGTTCGGGAATGCAGGAGCCGCACTGCGTCCCGCAGGCCAGACGCGCGCCGAGCGCATCGACATCGGTATCGCCACCGCGAATCGCCTCACGGATCGCCGTGGCGCCAACCTGATGACAACTGCACACCACCGGGCCCGTATCGGCCTGCCCCGAGGTGCTGCCCGCCAGAACGCGGCGACGCTGTTCGTCGGTCAGCGCGGCGTCGCCGAAGCGCGCGTCGAGCCAGGCCAAGCCCGGCAATTCGCTGGGTGGCCCCACCATCAGCCACCACACCAGGCGCCCATCGCGAAGCCCCGCGGCGCGCAGGCGGCCGCTGGTCGCGTCCTCGCACCACAGCGTCGCCGCCACCCCGAACTGTTCGGCGCACCAGGCCGGCCAGTCATGCGATGACGCGCCCGCATCGCTGGCCAGTTGCCAGCGCTCGGCATGATGCAATGGCATGCGCGCCCAATAAGCGAGCGACGTACGTTCGGACAACCCGCCACTATCGTTCGCGACCAGCAGCGTCGCCTCCTCGGCCACGTCGAGCGGCTCACAGGCCACCGCGCCATGCTTGGTCTCCGGCTGCCCCGAGAGCGGATCGGTCAGCGGCGCGAACAGCGTGCCGACACGCCCGGCCCCGGTGAACTGGGCGTTCCAGTGGATGGGAATGAAGACGTCGCCACGCCGCTGCGACGTGGTGATACGTACCCGTACCCGTGCTTCACCCTGGCGATTGAAGACTCTCGCCAGCCCCCCGTCGACGACGGCGTACGCACGGGCATCCTGCGGGTGGATATCGACATAGGGTTCGGCGCGATGATTGAGCAGGCGCGGCGCTCGCGCGGTACGCGTCATGGTATGCCATTGATCGCGCACGCGACCGCTGTTGAGGCGTAGCGGGTAGCAAGCCTCCAACGCCTGCTCGGGCGGCACCGGACGCACCGGCACCAAGCGTGCCAGGCCGTCCGGGGTGGCGAAGCGCCCCGTCTCGAATAACCGGGCGGTGCCACGCGGCGCCTCGGCGATCACCGGCCACTGCAGCGGCACCAGCGCGTCATAGGCGTTACGGTCCAGGTCACTCAGGGCGGAAATATCGAACAGACGCGGTATTCCGCCGGCATGATTGCCATACCCCGAGAGTCGCGCATGCTCCACGAACAGATCTCGCGGATGCCGATAGTCGAATGCCTCGCCATGCCCCAGGGACTTGGCGACCTGGGTGATGATCCACCAGTCGTGGCGCGCCTCACCGGGCGGCGGCAGCATGCCGCGCTGCCGTGAGATACGCCGCTCGGAATTGGTCACGGTACCGTCCTTTTCCGACCAGGAGGTGGCCGGCAGCACGATGTCGGCATAGGCCAGGGTGTCGGTATCCGCCATGCATTCGGAGACGATCACCAGGGGGCATTTTGCCAGGGCGCGCTTGGCTTGGTCGGCATCCGGCAGACTGACCACGGGATTGGTGGCCATGATCCACAGCGCCTGGATCTCGCCACGCTCGATGGCCTCGAATAGCTCGACGGCTTTGAGCCCCGGACCTTCCGGCAGATGGGGAGCATGCCAAAATTCCGTGACCAGCGCTTGGGCCCCCGGCGTGTGGTAGTCCATGTGCGCCGCCAGCTGATTGGCCAAACCGCCGACCTCGCGACCGCCCATGGCATTGGGTTGGCCGGTAATCGAGAACGGCCCCGCACCCGGCAGCCCCAGCTTGCCGCCTGCCAGATGGCAATTGATGATGGCATTGCACTTGTCGGTGCCACTGGTGGACTGATTGACGCCCTGGGAATACAGCGTCACCACGTGCAATTGCGAAGCGAACCAGTAATAGAAGGTTTCCAGCGCCTCGGCATCCAATTCGCAATCGTCGGCGATACCCGCCAGCGTCGTCGCTTCGTCACGGGCCGCCGCCAAGGCATCGTCTAGCCCTTGGGTATGGCGTTCCAGATAGACCGCATCCAGCTTGTCCTTGTCGGCCATGAAAGCCAGCAGTCCATTGAAGAGCCGCGCGTCGCTGCCAGGAGCGATGGGCAGATACAGGTCGGCGATCTCGCAGGTGTCGGTCACACGCGGGTCGATCACCACCACGCGCATCAACGGGTTGCGCTGCTTGGCGGTGCGCAAGCGCTGGAAGAGCACCGGATGGTTCCAGGCCAGGTTGCTGCCCACCAGCACCACCAGCTCGGCCTCTTCCAGGTCCTCGTAATTGCACGGCACGGCATCGGCACCGAAGGCGCGCTTGTAGCCCGCCACCGCGGACGCCATGCAGAGCCGCGAGTTGGTATCCAGATGCGGTGAGCCCAAAAAGCCCTTGAATAGCTTGTTGGCGGCGTAATAGTCCTCGGTGAGCAACTGGCCGGAGAGATAGCCGGCAATCGCCTGGCCGCCATGTTCATCGCGCACCGCCGCCAGGCGTGTCGCCACCTGGTCGAGCGCATCGTCCCAGCTCACCTCGCGCCCATCGACGCGGGGCGCGAGCAGACGTCCGTGATCGCCCAGCGTTTCATGCAACGCCGAACCCTTCACGCATAGCCGGCCGTAATTGGCGGGGTGATCTGGATCGCCTTCGACGCCGGTCATGACGCCTTCCTCGATAGTTGCCGTGACGCCGCAACCGACGCCGCAATAGGGGCAGGTCGTGTGATGCTGCATGCTGTTTCGCCCTCCACCTGCAAACGCAAGAGGCCCGACCCCACCGCAGCAGGATCAGGCCTCTTTGCCTGGTAGGACGACCGTGCAGGCCGCCCGCCAATGATGAATTGCGTCTCGCCGCCGTTGGCGTTTTCGGCGCACCGTGGCCGAAAAGATGACGTACACCATGCCTGCAAATCCAGCGCCATCTTGGATCTAATTCCGTTTAAACAATCACTTGGGCTGGCTCCTGGCTGTCCATCACGCACCTACCCATACCCAAAGGCACCAGCCTGGTGCAATCCGCGCACCATTCGCACAGCCAGTGCGCACGTCTCGCCATCCATCGCCATCGACGCGTGCTACCGAAACCGCCCAAACGACTGAAAAGAAAGCCTTAGCGGACGATTGGCATGCCTCTGGCATAAATCATGGCAAGGCGGGTCAACGTCGACCCCTTGGGCGTGAGACGCACACATGTCTCGCGCCGGCCGGAGCCGACACACGGCTCATGACAACACGATTCTCTTCAGGCAAAGGCGCCTGGCATCCGGTTTCCCCGCCGGGTGTCAGGCGCTTTTGCGTTTCTGCTCCACATTTTCAGCGGGTGTTTACAAAGAGGAAAGGGGAAATGAGTACATACGACGAACATCTGGTGATCGTCGGCAACGGCATGGCCGGGCACCGGTTGCTCGAGACCGTGCTGGCGCACCCTCACCGCCCGCGCCATATCACGATTCTCGGCGACGAGCAGGCAACGGCCTACAACCGTATCCTGCTCTCGCCCTGGCTAGCCGGCGACATGGACCGTTCGGCACTGACGCTGCGCGAGCGCGACTGGTACACAGCGCAAGGCGTGACCCTGATCGCCGGCGAGCGCGTCACCGCCATCGACCGACAGGCGCGCACCCTGACCACCGACCAGGGACGCCGACTCGCCTACGACCGGCTGGTGCTCGCCACCGGATCGCGTGCCGCACGCCCCGCGGTGACGGGCAGCGACCTCGACGGCATCCACGCCTTTCGTGATCTCGAGGACGGCGAGCGTCTGGCCAGCCTGGCCGACGCGGGCGGCCGCGCCGTGGTCATCGGTGGCGGTCTGCTCGGCCTGGAGGCCGCCGAAGGTATGCGCAAGCGCGGCATGACGGTCAGCGTCGTGCACCGCGCAACGCAGCTGATGAATCGCCAACTCGACCTCACCGCCGCCGACATGCTCGCCACCGAGCTGCGCGCTCGCGGCCTCGAGATCCACACCGGCGCCGACCTCGAGGCCTATGCCCCGGATGCCGACGGCCAACGCGTCACCGGCATCGTCCTGAGCGACGGGACCACGCTCGCAGCCGACTGCGTCGTCGCGGCGATCGGCATCGTGCCCAACACCTCTCTCGCCGAACGCGCCGGTCTGGCGACCGCGCGCGGCATCCAGGTCGATGCCTTCATGACCACGTCCGATCCGCACATTTCGGCGCTCGGCGAATGCTGCGAGTTCGAGGGCACCACCTACGGTCTCGTCGAACCCATCTGGCGCCAGGCCGAGATCCTCGCCGCCCGGCTATGCGGCGAAACGCCCGCGCCTTATCGCGAACGCCCCTGCGCCACCAAGCTCAAGGTCAGCGGTATCTCGTTGTACGCCTTCGGCCCGATCACGCCCACGCCGGCGCACGAGGTGCTGACCTACCACGATCCGCAGCACGGCGACTACCGCCGACTGCTGCTGCGTGACGGGGTCATCGACGGTGCGGTGCTGTACGGCGACACCGGCGACGGCCCCTGGTATTTCCAGTGCGCCCTGACCGGCGAGGATCTGAGCGCCTGCCGCCAGGCCCTGTTGTTCGGCGCCAGCGACGCGCAACCGTTACTCGATAAGCACGACACTCTATCGGAGGAAGCCGCATGAGCATGCCCACATCCCCCAACGCACCGCGCTTGATCGTGATCGGCAACGGCATGGTCGGCCACCATCTGATCGAACAGCTCATCGCATGCGGTGCGCCCCGCGACTACGCCATCACCGTGTTCGGCGAGGAACGTCACATCGCCTATGACCGGGTCCACCTGTCCGAGTACTTCAGCGGGCGCGATGCCGACTCGCTGGCGCTTGCCAGCGCCGACGACTACGCCGCGCACGGCATCGACCTGCGCCTGCACGACACGGTGACCGCCATCGACCGCGATGCCAACGAGGTCGTCACCGAGTCCGGACGTCATCCTTATGATCGCCTGGTCCTGGCGACCGGCTCCTATCCGTTCGTGCCGCCGATTCCCGGCAACGACCGCGAGAAATGCCTGGTCTATCGCACCCTGGACGACCTCGACGCCATTCGCGAGGCCGCCGAGGATGCCACCACCGGCGTGGTCGTCGGCGGTGGCCTGCTGGGCCTGGAGGCTGCCAACGCCCTGCGCGGCCTGAACCTGGATACCGCCGTGGTCGAGTTCGCGCCCCGCTTGATGCCCATGCAGGTGGACGCCGAAGGGGGCACGTTGCTGCGCGAGAAGATCGAAGCGCTCGGCGTGCAGGTACTCACCGGCCGTGCCACACAGCACATCGAGGCGGGTGAGACGAGCTTTCACCGCATGGTCTTCCAGGACGACAAGATGCTGGAAACCGATCTTATCGTGTTCTCCGCCGGTATCCGGCCGCGCGATCAACTGGCGCGTGACTGCGCCCTGGAAATCGGCGAACGCGGCGGCGTGGTCATCGACGACCGCTGCCTGACCAGCGACCCGTCGATCCTCGCCGTCGGTGAAGTCGCTCTGTGGCAGGAAAGCATCTTCGGGCTGGTCGCGCCGGGCTACCAGATGGCAAAAGTCGCCGCCGCCACGCTGACCGAGGGCGACGCGACCTTCACCGGCGCCGACATGAGTACCAAGCTCAAGCTGCTGGGCGTGGATGTCGGCGCCATCGGCGATGCACATGGCGAGCGCACGCCGGGCGCGCGCACCTTCCGCTACCTGGACGAGATCAAGCAGGAGTACCGCAAGCTAGTGGTCTCCAGCGACGGCAAGAAGCTGCTGGGTGCCATGCTAGTGGGCGACAACGCCACCTACGACACCCTGATGCAGTACTACGCCAACGGGCTGGCGTTGCCCCAGGACCCGGCCTCGCTGATCCTGCCATCCAGCGAGGGCGCGCCGACGCTGGGGCCGGATGCCCTGCCGGACACCGCCACCCTGTGCTCGTGCCACAACGTCACCAAGGGGGACGTCTGTGCCACGCTCGACGCCGGCGCCCTGGATCTGGCCAGTATCAAAGGCGAGACCAAGGCCAGCACCGGCTGTGGCGGCTGCGCGGCGCTGCTCAAGAGTGTCGTCGACCACGAGCTGGCGGCCCGTGGGGTCGAGGTCGACCAGTCGATCTGCGAGCACTTCGCGTATACCCGCCAGGAGCTCTACTCCCTGGTTCGCGTGGAAGGCATCAAGACCTTCAGCGAACTGATCGAAAAGCACGGCACGGCCGCCGGTCACGGTCTCGGCTCTTCATCAGCCCCGAAGCTTGGCTCTTCATCAGCCCCGAGGCTTGGCTGCGATATCTGCAAGCCCGCGGTGACCTCGATCCTCGCCGCCTGCTTCAACGAACCGATCACCGATGCTGCCCACGTGCCGTTGCAGGACACCAACGACACCTTCATGGCCAACATGCAGAAGAACGGCACCTATTCGGTCGTTCCGCGCATACCCGGCGGCGAAGTCACGCCCGAGAAGCTGATCGTGCTGGGCGAAGTCGGCAAGAAGTACGGGCTCTACACCAAGATCACCGGCGGGCAGCGCGTCGACCTGTTCGGCGCCCAACTCCATCAACTCCCCGATATCTGGGGCGAACTGATCGAGGCTGGCTTCGAGACCGGCCACGCCTACGGCAAGGCCACGCGCACGGTGAAATCCTGCGTGGGCAGCACCTGGTGCCGCTACGGCGTGCAAGACAGCGTGGGTATGGCGATCCATCTCGAGGAGCGCTACAAGGGGCTGCGCTCGCCCCACAAGCTCAAGTTCGCCGTCTCAGGTTGCACTCGCGAATGCGCCGAAGCGCAGAGCAAGGACGTCGGCATGATCGCCACCGAAAACGGCTGGAATCTCTATGTCTGCGGCAACGGCGGCATGCGCCCACGCCACGGCGAACTCTTCGCCACCGATCTCGACGACGAGCAGTTGATTCGCACCATCGACCGCTTCTTGATGTTCTACATCCGCACCGCCGACCGCCTGCAGCGCACCTCGGTGTGGCGCGAGAACCTCGAGGGTGGACTCGACTACCTCAAGGACGTCGTGCTCGACGATAGCCTCGGACTCGGTGACGAACTCGAAACCCAGATGCAGCACATCATCGACACCTACGAATGCGAATGGGCCAACACCCTATCCGACCCGGAGAAACTCAAGCGCTTTCGCACCTTCGTCAATGATGACAGCCCCGATCCGGACATCATTGCTACCGAGGAGCGCGGCCAGCTAAGGCCCGCCTGAACGGCCGACTCAACAACCCTGGAATTGTCAAAAGTACAGGAAAGGATTTTTGTGGGAGGGAACTTGTTCCCGACGATGGCAGCTCCCAGCCAACTACATCGCGAATGAATTCGCTCCCACGACATTTCGATCGGGATCAACGAATACGGCAACTTGATGAGGTAACGACCATGAACGCGGCAACGGCAATCGATAACGACGTGACCTGGCAGACGCTGTGCTCAAAGACCGATCTAGTGGCTCATTCCGGCGTGGCCGCCCGGCTGGACGGCACCGACACGCAAGTCGCGCTTCTGTACCTTCCCGGCCAGACGCCCGAGGTCTACGCCGTGGACAACCACGATCCGTTTTCCAACGCCAACGTGATCGCCCGCGGCATCGTCGGCGACATAAAGGGCGAGCCGGTCATCGCCTCGCCACTCTACAAGCAGCACTTCCGCTTGAACGATGGCGTCTGCGTCGAGGACGAAAGCGTCCATCTGCGCACCTGGGAGGTCAAGATGGAAGACGATGACGTCATGATCAAGGCATGACGTCTGCCGATCATCTAGGCGTCGACATCGCCGTATACGCAGCGCCCCGCGACGAACGTACGCTGGGGACGCAGGGCCTTGTCGAGCAGTGTGATATCGGCGTCGAAGCCCAGCATCAGGCGCCCCTTGTGAGCATGCAGGCCCAGCACGCGGGCAACGTTAGCGGTCAGCAGCCCCAGCGCCGCTTCGAGTGGCAATACCTCGTCATGCACGAGCCGTTGCCAGTCCGCGATCAGCGCCGTATTGCGCGCCACCTGCATGCCCACGTAGGCGCCATCGGCGTCGAACTCCGGCAGGCTGCCATTGCAGTCCGAACTCAGGGTAATGCGCGATGGCGGAACGCCACACGCCAGGAGACGCGACACCGCGTCGAAGGCGGATAGCCCGTCGCCCGCGTCTTCGAAGGCGGTGACATCCACGCTGGCACCAAACGCCAGCGCATAATCCGCCGCGTCCTCGAGCAGCTCAGGACGGCGATTCACATGGGTCGGGATGATCTGATCGGGAGGAATCTCGGTCTCTTCAAGCAAGCGCCGCAGAGGCGCCAGGTCTCGCTTGCCATCGCCGAGATGGAAATGGCAGATGCCCCGCTTGCCGGCCAGCATGGCGCCGACTCGCGCGTCGCTCACCAGCCGTTCGAGCTCGTCCTGGCGTGGCTGGCTCGAGCGGTGATCCGAAATGGCGATTTCCCCTACTCCGATGACCTCGGGAATCCAGGCCAGATCGCGCTGGATATCGCCGGTGAGCGTCGGCGGCGGCACGCGATACGCGCCCGTATACATGTAGGTGGACAGCCCATCAGCCGCCAGCCCCCGTACCGCGGCCAGCAAGTCGGCCGGCGAACGGCTGATACTGTCGGTACCCAGCACGCCCACCACCGTACCGATACCCATCGACGCAATGTCATGGGCGCTGATCGGCGGGCAGCGCGTACCGCAACCGCCCTCGCCTCCACCGCCGGTGACGTGCACGTGCTGGTCGATGAAGGCGGGCACAGCGATCAGATGGCGTGCATCCACCTCGCGGATGGGCCAGTTACCGGGAATCTCGAGCCCCTGTCCCAGCGCCACGATTTTCCCGCCGGCCATGAGAATATCCGTCGCCTCGCATCGCTCGGGAGTGAACGCCTCGCCGACATGCAACAGGGTCAGCGTATCGGCAGGACGTGTCTTGTGAGACCTCATGGACGGGCTCCTTCACCACCGTTTGAGGATGCTGGCGTCTCGAAACGCTGCCCACGCAAACGTTCGGTGACGGCATCGACATCATCCACCAACAACACCAGTAGATCGCCTTCGGCGGCTTCGTTGAGGGCCTGGGTAACGGCCTCCTCTTCCTGCAGCACCTTCTCGACCCGGCAGGCGCCGGGCACCGAGGTGGCGCCGGCATACAGCAAATCGACGGTCTCGCCCACCGGGCGACCGCGCGGCACGGTATCGCAGAGGAAGACGATGTCATGCATGTTGGCGAGGCGCACGCCCAGCTCGAAGATATCCTCGTCACGCCGATTGCCCGGCGCGCTGGCCACGCCGATGCGGCGCTGGGCCGGGATACGGCTCACCAACTCGCTCAAGGCCTCGAGTGCCGGCACGTTGTGGCCATAGTCGATCAACACCTTCACGCCCCCGGCATCGATCAGGTTGGTGCGCCCTGGATTCTGCCCCGGCGTCGGATGGAAGGTCTGCAAGCCCAACTGTATATCGGCGATACTAAGCCCCAGTGCATGCGCGGCAGCACTCGCCGCCAGGGCGTTGGCGATATTGAAGCGCGCGAACCCATCGAAGGTGATCGGCGCGTTCGCCACGGGAAGTACCTCAGCCACCACCTGGCCTTGCAGCATCACGATATGGCCGTGATGCACCGTGAAAGCGACGCCATGCTCACGCACATGTTCGCGCACGACCGGCGAGTCGGGATCCAGCGCGAAATAGATGATATCGCCACGCGCCCATTCACCACTCGCCAGAACGCGCGGATCATCCGCATTGAGCACCGCCGTGCCGGACTCACCGACCGCATCGATCACCACGCTCTTGCAACGCGCCAACTCGTCCAAGGTATGGATGTCGCTCTCGCCCAAGTGGTCGCTGGCGATGTTCAGCAGCACGCCGACCTGGCATTCATCGAACCCCAGCCCCCGGCGCATGATGCCGCCACGGGCGACCTCGAGCACGGCATACTCGACGGTGGGTTCGCGCAGAACCGTCGTGGCGGCCTGCGGGCCGCTGTAGTCGCCGCGCATGATGACGTGATTGTCGATCTCGATGGCCCCGGTGCACGCCGTACCGACACTGCGCCCCGCCTGGCGCAATAAATGCGAAATCAGGCGCACCGTGGTCGTCTTGCCGTTGGTGCCGGTGACCGCCACGATGGGAATACGGCCGTTATCCTCGCTATCCGGGAATAGCATATCGACCACATGTGCACCGACATCGCGACCGGTGCCATGGGTCGGCGACAGGTGCATGCGAAAGCCCGGTCCGGCGTTGACCTCGACCACGGCCGCCGATTGTTCCTCCAGCGGACGCGTCAACGTCTCGGCAAGCAGGTCGATGCCGATGATATCGAGGCCCACCAGGCGCGCGATGCGCTCCGCCGTGTAGATCACATCGGGATGGACGTCTTCGGTGACATCCGTCGCCGTGCCACCGGTGCTCAGATTCGCGGTGGGCTTGAGATAGACGATTTCGTCGCTTGAGATGACGCTTTCCAGCGTCAGGTTCTGCTGCGCCAGTAGCCGAAGCGTCTGTGCATCGACATCGATCTGCGTCAGCAGGTTTTCATGGCCGATGCCTCGGCGCGGGTCGTGGTTCTCGTTATCGATCAAGGTCCGCAGCGTGCTCTTGCCATCGCCGACCACATGGGCCGGACGCCGCCTGGCCGCCGCCACGAGCTTGCCGTCGATCACCAGCAGCCGGTGATCTTCTCCCCGTATATACTGCTCGATGATGACTGCCGCGTTGTGACCGGACGCGACCGCAAACGCATTCTCCAAGGACTGGTCATCCTCGATGTCCGTGCTGACACCGCGACCGTGATTGCCGATCAACGGTTTAACGACGACTGGATAGCCGATTTCATGTGCGGTTTCGAGCGCCTCGTCGCGTGAATGGCAAACGTGTCCACGCGGTACAGGGATACCCGCCTCGCCAAGAATCCGTTTGGTCCAATCCTTGTCGTGGGCGATGCCATGGCCGAGCAGGTTCGTGCGACAGGTCACCGTCGCCTGAAAGTGTTGTTGGCGATAACCATGCCCTAATTGTACGTAACTGGTGTCTTCGTCGAGGCGCGCATAGGGAATTCCACGGCGCTGCGCGGCCGCCACGATCGAAGCGGTCGATGGCCCCAGCATGTGTGCGTCACGTACATCCTTGAGGCGGGCGATGATCGCATCGATATCGCTATCTTCACCGGCGAAAAGCCGAGTGACGATCTCCACCGCCTCGACCCCAGCCGCCAGTCCACATGCCTCGTCGCGGTAGCGATAGACGACGTTATAGATCCCCGTCTCGTAGGAATCGACCGTCTTGCCATACCCGACCGAGAAGCCGATCAGGTTCTGCAACTCGATCGCCACATGCTCGACGACATGGCCGGCCCAGGTACCACGCGTTAGTCGTTCTAGAAAGCCCCCTGGACGCCCCACCGAGCAACGATGTTCCTCCAGTGTCGGCAACAGCTGGGTGATGCGTTCGACGATACCGGGCACGGTATCGCTTGGCCGCGCCTCGAGTTCCTCGATATCCAGACGCATGAAAATCGCCGGATAACGGCTGTAGTAGTTCGGTCCTCGCAATGCACGATGCTCGAGAATCTTCATTCTTGGTGCCTCCCTGCCAATACCGCTTTCAGTTCCTCGGCCACCAGATAGCGCCGCGCATCGAGATCGTAGCCGTGGCCGCTGACCATGGCGTGCAGGATCATGTTCTCGATGGCGACCGGCTCGCCCATTTCCAGTTCCGCAATGTTGGAACTCGCCAGATCCCGGCTATCGATGATGATCACATGCCCGGGTCCGATGGTTTCGAGGATACGATTGGGATAGATGATGACGGCGGCGTCTTCGCCCAGGCCGACCCCCAACTGCTCGGGATTGCTGGCGCCTACCTCCATGAGGCGCGTGAATCGCCCACGTTCGAGAAAATGGCTGTCGATGACCATGCCGCGCACGAAACCAAGGCCGAAGGTCATGTTCACCGCGCCCTTGCGCAGCGCATCCGAGGCCGATCCGTTGTAGATCATGGTGCTGGGCATCGCCGCCGCCCCGGCACTGGTACCCGCCACTACGGCGCCCGCTCGCAAGCGCTCGCGGATGGCACGCAACGTGGCGGAGCCTCCCAGCACGGTGGTCAGGCGCAGTTGGTCGCCCCCGGTGAAGAAGATCACCCCACTACGTTTGATCAACTGGGCATTGTCGGCATCGGCAGCTTGCTGGCGATCCTGAATATCCAGCGCATGGACCTGGGTCGCGCCCAAGCGCTCGAAGGCGGCTTCATAGCTGGGAAGAACCTGCTCGGGAATACTGCTGGCCGTCGCGATGACGGCAACTTCGTGATTATCCTCGGGCGCTAGCTCGAAAACGCGCTTGAGAATGGCAAGTTCCGAAGACCTGTCCTCGGCACCACCAATGGCCACGATGTGGCCACATACGGCAGGGGGTCGTGACGTCATATTCCTCTCGTCGCCTCGCAACGCTTTTTAGGAAATACTGAACCATTACCTCTTATACAGGTAATGTCGTATCGCGTGACAATCGAACCCGGTTCTTCACTTATAACAGCCTTACCTCATCCCCACCAGATTAATGACACCCCGCCGGCACGGACTATTCTTTTCCCGTAAAACAATGAGATTCCCGTTTACCCCCATATTGGTCCAGCGCATTCGTCACAACACGCTATTCTTCAGACATTGGCACCTCCCATTCCCAGCCTAAAAGGGCAGGACAACCAAGAGCGGTACGAACCATTGCGCTTCGGCTACAAGGACACCAGCAGCCGAGCTTGCGCCAGGAGGCGATTATGAGCGACAAGAACGTGTTCGTTGTCGGGTTGGATGAACTCAATAGGAAGCGCCTTGAACATCTGCGCGGTGCCGAAAACTACCGGTTCCATGGTGTGATCGAACCATCGGAGGTTTACGACACGGAGATCTTCCCCATCGAAGATATGCTGTCCCGGGCCGAGACGCAGCTGAATGAATTCCATGATTCGATCGACGCCATCGTCGGCTACATGGACTTCCCCGTGTCGACCATGCTGCCCTTACTCTGCGAGCGTTTTGGTACGCGCTCCACCAGCCTGGAAAGCTTGCTCAAATGTGAGCACAAATATTGGAGCCGATGCGTACAACGCGAGGTCATCGGCGACTACATTCCCCGCTTTACCGCATTTGATCCCTTCGACTCTGAGGCGCTACACAAAATAGGTGAAGAGGGTCTTTACTTCCCTTTCTTCGTCAAGCCGATCAAGTCATCGGGCTCACGCCTGGGATTTCGTATCGAGAGCCCTGAAGATTTCGAACAGGCCATCTCACGACTTTGTGAAGACATCGGGACGATTTCCGAGCCTTTCAACTTTGTACTAGATCACGCCAAACTACCCGATGATGTGCGCGCCATCGATGGTGGCCATTGCATGGCTGAAGAGATCATCGGGGGCTGGCAATGCACGGTGGAAGGGTATGTCTTTCAGGGCGAAGTCATTCCCTACGGCGTCGTCGACTCGATTCGCTATCCCCAGGTATTAAGCTTCTTCTATTATCGATACCCATCACGCCTTCCCGATCATATTCAAGAAAAAATGCGAGAACTCACTCGCCAAGTAATGAAACATATCGGCTATGACAACGCCGCCTTCAACATCGAGTATTTCTGGGATGAAGTACAAGATCGCATCTGGCTATTGGAGATCAATACGCGTATCGCGCAATCGCATTGCGATCTTTTCGAAAAGGTCGACGGGGTCAGTCACCAACAGATAACGGTCGACCTGGCACTAGGCCAACTACCCGATATGCCTTATCGGAAAGGAGATTTCAAAGTCGCGGCGAAATTCTTCTATCGGGTGTTCTTCGTCGATGCCACTATTAGCCGCGTGCCGACGGAAGAAGAAATAGATACCTTGGAGCAAGCATTTCCCGGTACCGTCATCACACTGCAAGCCGAGATCGGCACGCGCCTGTCCTCCCTTCCCGAGCAAGATAGCTACAGTTTCGCCCTAGCTTATATATGGATGGGCGCGGACGACGATACTTCACTGGAAGAAAACTACGCGCGGCTCGCCGAGCAGCTACATTTCGAGTTCGAAGAGATCATCGGCTAGCGTTCTTACCGTCGTCCTAAACCTCACTCACGGGAGCACTGCATGCACATCGTTCGCCATTTTCCCCGCCAGATTCACGAGGAGGAAGACTGGATCACGCTCGCCGATGGTTGCCGGCTGGCCGTGCGTATCTGGCGCCCAATGGATGCCGAACGCGAGCCCGTACCGGCGATACTCGAGTATCTGCCTTACCGCAAGCGCGACCTGACGGCGATGCGCGACGCTCAGTCGCATGCCTACTGGGCCGGCCACGGATACGCCGGGGTGCGCGTCGACATTCGCGGTAGTGGTGAATCGGATGGCGTGCTGCGTGATGAATACCTACAGCAAGAGCTCGACGATGGCGTCGAAATTCTGAAGTGGCTGGGGCAACAAACGTGGTGTACCGGAGATGTCGGCATGATCGGCATTTCCTGGGGCGGCTTCAACGGCCTGCAAATCGCGGCATTGCAGCCCCCTGAGCTCAAGGCGGTCATCACCCTGTGCTCGACCGATGACCGCTACGCCGACGACGTCCATCACATGGGCGGCTGTCTGCTCGGCGACAACTTGTCATGGGCCTCGACCATGTTCGATGCCAATACATGTCCACCCGATCCAATGCTCGTCGGCGAGCGCTGGCGCGAGATGTGGCAGGAGCGCCTCGAGGGCAGCGGCTTGTGGCTGGCAAAATGGCTTAAGCATCAACGTCGTGACGACTATTGGAAACATGGCTCGGTGTGCGAGGACTTCTCGCGCATTCGCTGCCCCGTCTACGCTGTCAGCGGCTGGGCCGATGGCTACTGCAACGCCGTGTTTCGCCTACTCGCGGGGCTCGAGGTCCCCCGCAAAGGCCTAGTGGGCCCCTGGTCGCACAAGTATCCCCATCTCGGCGTACCGGGCCCCGCCATCGGCTTTCTACAGGAATCGCTGCGCTGGTGGGATCACTGGCTGAAGGACAAAGACACCGGGATCATGGACGAGCCTATGCTGCGCGTCTGGATGCAGGAGTCGGTGCCGCCCTCGGCCCGCTACGAGACACGCCCCGGGCGCTGGGTATCAGAGCCCAGTTGGCCGTCACCGCGCATCGATATGCAGCCCTTTCGCCTGACCAGCGGCCACGACCTGCTGCCGATGACGACGGCATCCACTCTGCCCGAGAACCACGACGAGACGCCGCTGACGATACGCTCACCGCTATCGGTGGGACTTTTTGCGGGCAAGTGGTGCTCCTACAACGCACCGCCGGATCTACCGCACGACCAACGCGACGAAGACGGCGGCGCGCTGGTTTTCCAGACGGCACGGCTCGACCAGGACATCGAGATCTGCGGGCAGCCCGTGGTCGAACTCGAGATTGAGGCCGACCAACCGGTGGCGATGGTCGCCATACGCCTCAGCGACATCGCCGAGGACGACAAAGCCACGCGAATTTCCTATGGCCTGCTCAACCTGACCCACCGTGACAGCGACGAACATCCTCAGCCACTGGAACCGGGCGAGCGCTATCACGTGCGCGTGCTACTCAAGCATATCGCCCAGCAGTTCCCCGCAGGCAACGCCATTCGGCTATCGATCTCGAGCAGCTACTGGCCGCTAGCTTGGCCCGCACCAGCGCCCGTCAAGCTGACGATTCATCCCGCCAGCAGCCGATTGCTATTGCCGTGTCGCTCGCCTCAGCCCCAAGAAGAAGCCGCGCTGCCCGCATTTGCGCCACCAGAGGCCGCCCCGCCGCTCGCCAAGACGCTGGTACAACCCAGCCAGGAAACGTGGCGGGTGATACGCGATCTCGCCAATGACCAGACCACGCTCGAAGTCATCAACGACGAGGGCACCTTCCGCCTTGATGACATCGATCTTGAACTCTCGGTGCGTATCACCGAACGCTACACCTACGCCTACAGCAACTACGACAGCATCAGCGGCTGGACGCAATGGGAGCGTTGTTTCCGGCGTGGCGACTGGGAAGTGCGCAGCGTGACGCGCACCTTGATGACCTCCAGCGCGGAAAGCTTCCGCGTGCGTGCCACCCTGGACGCCTACGAGAACGATAGCCGAGTCTTCGCCAAGAGCTGGGATGAAGAGATCCCGCGCGACCTCGTTTAGACACGTATGGCGGCGACACCAGCCAAAAATTGCAATTTTTTGTCGCTCGGCCATGCTTACGTCATACGACACGCGAAAGGAGAATGCCCGACACCCCACCTCGACCGGACTGTTTCGCAGGCGACGCTGACAGACTTGAGTCGCGCGCCACATGGGCGCAACACCATTCTGTCAGGGTCGGAGAAGCCGTTAACCAAGGAGTGCTTCCCCCGATGGTGAGACTCGACAAGAAAGTGACCCGGCTCTACGTGCTGGATACCAATGTCCTGATCCATGACCCCGCAGCCCTGTACCACTTCGAGGAACATGATGTCGTCATCCCTATGACGGTGCTGGAGGAACTCGATAAGCACAAGAATGGGATTCGTGAAATCGCCCAGACCGCGCGGCAAATCAGCCGCACGCTTTCCGACCTGACGTCTCGTTTCACCCCCGAGCAAATTCAAGAGGGCATCCCATTACCCGTGAGCAACGGCCCTAGCGGCCGCCTGCGTTTCCTGTGCTACACCGACCTCAAGACGCTCGACCCGTTGGTCGACTCCCCCGATAACCGTCTGCTCGCCGAAACCTGCCGCCTGCGTGACGAACGTCCCGATGCTTCGGTGATTCTGGTCACCAAGGACATCAATCTGCGCGTCAAGGCGGCGGCACTGAACGTTCCGGTGGAGGATTACCTCAACGACCGCGCCTTCGACGATCTCGACGCCATGATCGAGGGCGCCAAAGTCTACGCCGAGGCCGGCGTGGAAGGCCGAGGGCTGTGGGACCGGCTCGATGTCGAGGTCGATGTCGAGCGCACGGAAGACGGCACCTTCTATCACCTTGCTGGCGAGCTGCCCAAGGACTGGCACGTCGGCATGCTGGTATCGGACAGCGACAATGGCGCCGATTTCGAGGCCATCGTACGCTCGTTCGCACCGCACCGCACCGCGCCACGCTGCAACTACTGACCAACTACCGCCATCACGACGGCGTATGGGGCGTGCATGCCCACGACAGCCGACAGAACTTCACCCTCAACCTGCTGATGGACCCCGAGATCGACCTGGTCACCATCGCCGGCAACGCCGGGACCGGTAAGACCTACATGACGCTGGCGGCGGCCTTCCAGCAAACCCTCGATAGCAAACACTTCGAGCGTATCGTCTTCACCCGCGCACCGATCCCCATGGGCGAGGATATCGGCTTTCTCCCCGGCACCGAGGAAGAAAAGATGTCGCCCTGGATGGGCGCCTTCCACGACAACATGGACAACCTGCTGCGCGACGAACAACACGGCAGCTCAAGCTGGAGCGACGGCGCCACCCGCCAGTTGATCGGCTCCCGCGTGCAAATCCGCTCGCCGAGCTTCATGCGCGGACGCACGCTAAGCGACACCTTCCTGATCATCGATGAGGCGCAGAACTTCACCCCCAAGCAGCTCAAGGCACTGATTACGCGGGCGGGGCGCAATACCAAGCTGGTACTGCTGGGCAACGTTGGCCAGATCGACACGCCCTACCTTACCGCCAATACCTGCGGTATGGCCTACGCCGTGGAACGTTTCCGCGACTGGCCGCATGCCGGCCACGTGACGCTGAAAAGCGTCGAACGCTCACGCCTCGCCCTCGCTGCCGAGGAACTGCTCTGATACCGCGTCGATAACGCAACCTCCTTTTCATCCCTCTCAACGCAGAGCGCCCCGGTCAAAAGACCGGGGCGCGCGCTTCACACCATTCTTGAGCTTACGACGATCACTTTACATCTTAAGACGATCTTTATAACCGTCTTGGTGGTAACCGTAGGGTCACGCCATGTCGGTGGTGAGGCTACTCTTCGGTAGAAGAGGGCTTGCGGTTATTGACCACGTCCTCGATGAGCTGCTCGTTCTCGCTGCGCGGCACCTCGTCGAGCATTTTCTTGGCGGCCTGGTAATCGCAGATCTCGGTATTGCACGAGCTGCAGAACACGATATCGTCGGGTTGTTGCGCCTGGGAGACCGTCACCTTGTGACTGCCGCAATTCGGGCACCCCTTGGGCAAACGCAACTCGACGGAAAAATCTTCGTTCATCGCCTTTCCTCCATGATCCTGCCGTGGCGGAACGAGCGCCGCACCGCGACCCTCGCAATCCATGTGTCTATTTATCCATGTGCCTATCCCCAGTGTTTGGGGCCAGAGCGGAGAAATCAAGCGCAGGTACTTCTTATGCAACGTTAGCGCCCAAGCAACGTTAGCGCCGCAGAAAGACCACGCCCAAGTTGTTCGCTGGCAACTCGTCGACGCGTTGCAAGGCAAGCCCGTTTAGCCGGGCTTCGGCCTCGACATCTTCCAGAGCACGAATGCCCCAGGCTGAGTCGCGCTGGCGCAGGTCGGCATCGAAGGCCGCGTTACTCGCAGCAGTATGTTCACCGTCACGCATAAAGGGGCCGTAAACGATCAACACAGCGTCCAACGGCAAGCGACGCCCTGCCTCACGCAAGAGCGCCTGAGTCGCCGACCATGGCGAAATATGCAACATGTTGATGCAGAGCATGGCCGACGGCTCGCCGACTTCATCGGGCCAAGGCTCGGTGACGTCCAGCGCGAGCGGCGCCTCGAGGTTCGTCAGCCCCACGTGACGCCGCCAGGCGTCGATGGAGCGCCGGGCGCGTTCGCTCGGGTCACTGGGCTGCCAAGTGAGCGCAGGGAGGTGCGTCGCGAAATACACGCCATGCTCGCCACTACCGCTGGCAATCTCGAGGACACGACCCGAGGTCGGCAACACCTCGCGCAGTAGCGCCAGAATAGGCTCGCGATTACGCTTCGCGGCGGGCGTGGAAAGACGCATACCGTCGCCATGGTCGGGCGTTTCCATGCTCTGCATCATGCCTCCTTCGCGCCCAGACGAGCATTCAGCCAGGGGCCGATATCACCGATCTGTTCGGGGCACAGCGCATGCTGCATGGGGTAGGTACGGTAATTCACCGCGTAGCCCAGCGCCTCAGCCCGCTCGGCGCCCTCATGGCCCAAGGTTTCGGGCACCACCGGATCGAAGCTACCGTGATGTACCTCGATGGGCAGCGCGCGATTGGCCTCGCTGGGCTGAATCGACTCGGCCGTGGCGAAATAGGTCGAAAGTGCCAACAGGCCCGCCAGCGGCTGGGGATACGTCAACGCCGCGTGGTAGGCCACCGCCCCGCCCTGCGAGAACCCGGCCACGACGATGCGGCGGCTATCGATACCCTTGGCGATTTCGGCATCGATCAGCGCATGCACTCTGTCCGCCGAGGCCTTGAGCTGCGCTTCGTCGATGCGTCGGCCAAGGTTCATGTCGAGGATGTCATACCACGCCGGCATCTCCATGCCGCCGTTCACTGTCACCGCCAGGCGTGGCGCGTGCGGCAGGATGAAGCGCACCGCCAGCGAGTCGTCCAGTGGCAATGCCGGCACCAGCGGCTCGAAATCATGGCCATCGGCACCCAGCCCATGCAACAGAATCACTGTCGCATCGGCGGTGCGGTGCTGGGGTTCGATGATCAGGGGCGAAGAATCGGCCATCGGCTCGGCTCCTTGAAAGGCATTCGAAGACACAAAGACTCAGGATGTGCAAAACGCACAGCGCTGTCCATGCCGGCGACGATGTTTAGCCGTCACGGCCTAGACCGCGTCTGAACAGTACCTAGAACGGCCAGACCATCGGGGTCAGTACCAGCGTCATCACGCCGACCAGCACACTTAGCCCGCCGCCGACACGCAGATAATCGCTGAACCGATACCCACCGGGCCCATAAACCATCAAGTTGGTCTGATAGCCGATAGGAGTCAAAAAGCTAGCCGAGGCGGCGAACATCACCACGATCACGAACGGCATGATATCCACGCCCAGTTGCTGCGCGGCGCCGGTGACGATGGGAAAGCTAATCACCGCCGCCGCGTTATTGGTGACGATCTCGGTCAAAAGCGCCACCACCAGATAGGTCCCGATCAGCAACAAATACGGGTTGCCATCGGCGAGCGCCAAAGCGACCTGGGCCAAGGCCGAGGCGGCGCCGGAACTCTCCATCGCCGCCCCCAGACCGAATGCAGCGGCGATGGTCAGCAATACTTGCGTATCCAGCCCCCGCCGCGCCGCGCTAATCGTGCAGCAGCCCGTCATTAGCGCCAGGGCAGCGCCGAGCATTGCCGCCTTGAGCAGGCTCAACACGCCGAACGCCGCCAGGGCGACCACGCCCAGCATGATGCTCCACGCCACCCAGGCCCGTTCATGGTGCGGGCGCGCCTGACCGTTGAGTTCGCTGATCAACAAAAAATCCCGCGACTGGCGGTGGCGCTCGATGAACGCCGGGCGTACTTCCATGAGCAACACGTCCGCCGGTTGTAGCTGGATCTGCCCCAGATTGCCGGATACTCGCTCCCCATGGCGACACACCGCCAGCACCGAGGCACCGTAGAAGGTACGAAAATGCCCCTCGCGCAGACGTCGCCCCAAAAACTGGCACTGTTCGGAGACCACCGCTTCGACCAGGCGCCGCTCGGCGAAGGATTTCTTGAGGCTCGACTGCCCCTGCCCGGTGGGTCGCAGACCACGAATCTGCTGCAGCTCCACCGCCGCCTCCGTAGTCCCGGCGAACACCAACCGGTCATTGGCCTTGAGACGCTCGCCGCGCCCCACCACCGAGACGACATTACCCTCGCGCTCGATCTCGACCAGAAACAATCCCTCGAGATGACGCAGCCCGGCCTCCTCGACGCTCTTGTCGACGATGGGGCCTTGCGGATCGACCTGCATCTCGATGGTGTACTCGCGCGGATTCTCGAAGACATCCGTCGCCGTGCGACGCTTGGGCAACAAAAAGCGCCCCACCAACATCAAATACGTCAGCCCCACCAGCGCCACGGGCACGCCAACCCAGGCGATATCGAACAGATGCAAGGCACGCTCGGGATAGCGCTCACGGAGCAAGCCATCGACCACCAGATTGGTGCTGGTACCGAGCAACGAACAGGTACCGCCGAGGATCGAGGCAAAACTCAACGGCATCAGCAAGCGATGTGCTGGCAAGCGCAGACGCCGACTCCAACTCAGCACCGCCGGCAGAAACGTCGCCACCACCGGCGTGTTGTTGAGAAAGGCGCTGGTCGCCGAGACAGGGAGCAGCAATCGCGCCTGAGCGCCCAGCTCGTGGCGCGGACGCCCCAGCACGTAGCGGATGAGCAAGTCGATACCGCCCGTCTCGCGTATGCTGGCCACGAGGATGTACATGAAGGCCACGGTGAAAAGGCCCGTGTTGGAAAAGCCGGCCAGCGCCTCGTCGGCATTGATGACGCCAGCACCGAACAGCGCGATCACCGCGCCCATGAGAATAACATCTGGGCCGAGGCGACTCGTCGCCATCAACAGAAAAGACGCCGCCACAATGGCCAGCGTCAGCCAAGCATCGAATGGCATACCGCCAGTGTCCTAACAAAAGATACGATGCCCGCATTGTGACGAACCGCGAATATTCCAGGAAGTTATTTGTGGGAATGGCCTTAGATACTTTTTGATCTATACAGACAAGGAAAGCCCATGGTTCGCTGGTGGCTGACACTGCTACTCGTCAATGCCGCGCTCATCGCTACGGCAATCCCCCGCTTAGGCGTCGCCGCCATGCCCTGGCTGGCGTTGGAGGGCCTTATCCTGGTCGGTGCGCTAAGCCTATGGCCCCGGCAGCGCCTGGCGCGCCGGCTATTGTCGTACGGCAGTGCCGTGCTGATCGTGCTGGCGCTGGCTTGCGCGTTGGGCGATGCGATCACCCAGGAGATCCAGGGCCGGCCGCTCAATCTCTATCTCGATGCCTCGCAGGTACCGATCCTGCTGGAGTTGTTGCGCGACAATCTGGGCCTACCGGTGAGTATCGCACTGGTGGCCGCGACGCTCCTGGCGCTGCTGGTCATCGGGCTCGGTTTGGGACGCCTACTGGTGAGCCTGCCACGCCACGGCGCACCTCGCCGCTGCGCCTGGGGCACGCTGGTGTTCGGCGTGGGGCTGGCGCTTCTCGGCCTATGGCGAGATACGACGACCTTCGGCACGCCCGGCATGACGATGCTCACCGAGCAGGTCACCCGCGCCTATGAGACTCGTGCGTCGCTGCGCGATTTCGATGAACGCCTGTCGACGCATAAATCTCCGCTCGATGCGCCGGGCGGTCAGCCCTTGCCCGGCTTCGCCAAGACCGATGTCATTCTGGCGTTCGTGGAATCCTACGGCATGGCCGCGCTCGAGCGTGCCCCCTTCGCCGGCCCAGTGAACGCACGCCTCGACGCCATGGCCGAAGCCTTTGCACAAGCCGGGCTCAGCGTGGCCAGTGGCCGGGTTGCCTCGCCCACACTCGGCGGGCAGTCACGCCTGGCGCATGCCAGCGTGCTCAGCGGCTTATGGGTAAGTTCACCGCTACGCTACGCGCGCTTGCTCGAGAGTCCGCGCGTCACCTTGATCGACGACTTCAAGCGCACAGGGCATACCAGCGTCGCCATGATGCCGGCGATCTACCGGGATTGGCCGGCGGGGCGACGACTGGGCTATGACGAGATCCACGACGATGCGCGGCTCGACTATCGCGGCCCGCGCCTGGGCTGGGTGACGATCCCCGATCAGTTCGTCTGGCATCGCCTGCACCAGGTACGCCACGAACATCGCGAACCGCTGTTCGCCGAGCTGGCTCTGATCAGCAGCCATGCGCCTTGGGTGCCGGTACTCGAACCGCTGCCCTGGGACGAGCTCGACAACGGCGAAGCCTTCGCGCGCTGGGAAGGCGAAGGCAGCAACTTCCTCGAACTCTGGGGGGACAACGCCGGTATGCGACAACGCTACGGCCCTGCGCTGGCTTATTCGCTGGCAGTCGCCGGGGAATACGCCGAGCGTTACGTGGACGACGAGACCCTGCTGATCCTGCTTGGCGATCATCAGGCCGCGCCGGGCATGCTCGGTACCACGCCCAACAAAGAGGTGCCGATTCACGTCATTAGTGGCGACCCCGACCTGATCGCGCCACTACTCAAGCACGGCTTCCAGCGCGGAATGCAACCGTCCCACGACAAGCCCGCGCGCTCGATGGCCGATCTACGCGACTTGCTGCACAGGCTGTATGGGGGCGACGCCTCCTGACGTCGCCCCGCCATACGCGGCCTGGGGAACCGTCAGGCACGCGCCCGGTTGCGGCGATCCTTGATCAAGCTCGCCACGCCAGTGACCATCAGCGCGCCAATGATGATGGTCATCGATAGCCAGATGGGAATTTCGGGAATCGACTCGATGGGATGCCCGCCGTTGATGAACGGCAGGGTATTCTCGTGCAACGCTTCCAACACCAGTTTGACGCCGATGAAGGCCAGGATCACCGATAGCCCCAGGCCCAGATAGACCAGGCGTGACAGCAAGCCACCGAGTAGAAAATAAAGCTGTAGCAGCCCCAACAGGGCGAAGGCGTTAGTCGTAAAGACGATATACGGCTCACGCGTCAGCCCATAGATGGCCGGGATGGAATCCAGGGCGAACAAGAGATCGGTAAAGCCCAGTGCCACGATCACCATGAAAAGCGGCGTCACCACACGCTTGCCGTCGACTTTCGCCAGCAACTGCTTACCGTGATATTCATTGGTGACGGGCAACCAGCGCTGCGCCAGGCGCACGACCAGGTTGGGGCGATATTCCTCTTCTTCGTCGCTGTCTTCGAAGCTTTCCTTACCCAGCTTGTAGGCCGTCCACAGCAGGAAGGCGCCGAAGATATAGAATACCCAACTGAATTGATGGATCGCCGCCGCGCCCACGGCGATGAAGATGCCGCGCATGATCAAGGCGATGACGATGCCGATCAACAGCGCTTTCTGCTGATGCACCCGTGGCACCGCGAACTTGGCCATGATGATCACGAACACGAACAGATTATCTACCGAGAGGCTCTTCTCGGTGATAAAGCCGGCGAAGTACTCGGCGCCGCGCTGCGGTCCCCATACCCACCAGAGCCCGGCACCGAATGCAATGGCAATGGCGATGAATACGCACGACCATGCCGCCGCTTCCTTGAAGCTCGGCTCATGCGGCTTGCGAACGTGGAAGACGAAATCGAAAACGAACAGCGCGATGATGCCAGCCACAGTGGCCAGCCATACCCACAGGGGGACGTGCATAGGTCTACCTCCGGTCAACGGTCAACGTTGCCGAAGGTCTCTCCCACTCGACATTAATGCCGAGCCGCTATCACCGGGGCGTTGCGCCCGTGCTGACGATGACAGCGCGAAGCTACGGGCCAGGCGGCCCGCATCGGGAATACTCCCCTTCCGCTAGCGCGGCATTGTGGGGCGCGGTGCCGCTTAATGCAACGCTTATCGGCGTCCGCGCCCACAAGGAATATCAGCCCCAGCAATACACGTAGCGATAGGCCGTTTCCGCCAGGCGCGAATCAAGCCCCCACGGCGCGAAACGTCGCGCCATCTCATCGACGACCTCACGCAGCGGTCGCGACGCCTCGCGTACACGTGCCTCTACGATGGTGCCAATCGTGAACAAGGCGCTGTTTTCAGGGGTAGTGTCATCCACACGCGGCGTTTCCAACCATGGCGCCTTGCGTGCCAACTCGACATCCTCCTGAGTGATCATTTCCCAACCTCCCGATACATTTGCTGTCTCGCTTGTTGTGTGTAACTCACGGCTACTTATACGACTTTAGTTCAAAGAGCGAAGTTCCGCCATGCGTCACATCAACGCAATCGTCATGTGATAAGAGGCCGCCGTCGCAAGAGCGAGTCGCGTGGCAATGCGAGCAAGCGCTCCTCAGCCGAGGATAAAGATCACGCAGGCCGCAGTGAGCGCCCCCATGGTCCCGTTGAACACTCGCCAAGCGCGAGGGCCCTTGAGCCAGCGCCCGATAGCGGTGCCGAATCCCGCCCAAAGCGCGATGCAGGGAAACCCCACGAGCTCGGCCACCCCCGCCAGCACGAGAGCGTTGACGACGGTGTTGCCATTCTCGGGCAGAAAGCTCGCCATCAGCGTCAACCCCATCACCCAGACTTTGGGATTGGCGAACTGGAAGGCGGCTGCTTGCCAAAAGCTCAGTGGTCGTCCTTCACTCGCGTCGAAGTACGGCGGTGGCGCCGTTGCGATGCCCCAGGCCAGATACAGCAGGTAGAGACTGCCGATGACACGCAGCGACGTTTGCACCAGCGGGAAACGCTCGAACACGACACCCAACCCCAGGGCCAACGACGAAAACAACACAAAGCAGCCACCGATGATGCCCAATAGATGCGGCAAGGTACGTCGGAATCCGTAATTGGCCCCGGAGGCAGTGAGCATCATGTTATTGGGGCCTGGCGTGATGGTCATGGAGATCATGAACAGTGCGGCGGGCCCGAAAGCGGACAGAGTATTCATCTTAAATTGTACCCTCACAATTTTTTTGAAATTGGTTTATTATCGCCATATTTTGTGAGCATAATGAGTACAATAAGAGCGTCAAAGGTTTTATTGTTACCATGACAATTTGGACACCCGAACTGCCCGAGGGCGGCCCACGCTACCGGCGCATCGCCGAGGCCATCGCCAAGGCCGTAGAAAGCGGCGACCTAGCACCCGGCGACAAGCTACCGCCCCAACGCCGCCTGGCCGATCGACTAGGCGTCACTATCGGCACCATCACCCGCGCCTACGCCACGGCCCATCACCAGGGCTGGGTCGACTCTCGAGTGGGCAGCGGTACCTATGTACGCCAAGCCATCGGAGAAGCGCCCACCAGTTTTCGTGCCGGGCAACCTATCGATCAGGGCATGATCGATATGGGAATGAGCCTGCCGCCGCCCCATCCGTTACGCGCTAAAGGTCTTCAAAACGCACTCGAGAGCATTACCGCTTCCCCCCAGTCCCTGCAGGCGGCCACGGAGTATCAGCCGGAAGCCGGCGACGAGATCCAGCGAGCGCGCATCGCGGCCTGGCAAAGTAGCCTCGGCCTACCCGACGACCCGAGCCGCATGGTGATTACGCAAGGCGGGCAGCACGGCATCCAGCTCGCATTGCAGGTCCTCTGCCAGCCAGGTGACCTAGTGGCGGGTGATGCCCTTACCTACCCGGGTTTCATCTCCGCCGCCCAGCAGGCCCACTTACGTCCGTTGGCAGTACCCATGGATGCCTACGGCATGGAAGTCGATGCTCTGGCCCGGCTATGCGCTCGCCAACCGCCGCGCGTGCTCTACACCACTCCCGACCTCAACAATCCCACCGGTGCGCAGCTCGACGAAGCACGTCGCGAGCGACTGGTGGACCTGGCAAGCGAGCACGACATCTGGCTGATCGAGGACGCCGTGCAGTACCTCCCGGAGGCCGAGCGTGGCACGCCACTGGTCGCGCTGGCACCAGAACGCACCCTGCATATCTTCAGCACTTCCAAGGTACTGGCCGGCGGGCTACGCATTGGCAGCCTCACGGTACCGGCGCATCTACTGGAGCGTCTGGGAACGGCAATCCGCACCCAAAGCTGGATGGTGGCACCGCTGATGGTCGAGACAGCCTGCCGATGGATGGAGAATCCCGAAAGCCAAGAACTACTGCACTGGCAGATCGATGAGCTTGCCGCCCGCCGCACTCTGGCGCTGGCACGCCTATCTGACTACGGGCCGATGAGTCGTGAGGGCTCGTCGATAGTATGGCTGCCACTACCGACAGGACGGCGCAGCAGTGAATTGCAGACGCTACTCGCAAGGCGCGGCGTCAAGGTTTCCACGCCCGAGCCCTTCTGCATGGGCAGCGAACCGGCCCCACAGGCACTGCGACTGTGTCTGGGACCGCCCGAGAATCGTGCCTCACTAGAAAAAGCACTATCACTCATCAACGAGGCACTCTCGGAAGCACCGTCGTCGCCCTGGCAGACCCTGTAACACTCGTCGCTCGCGCTCGAAGCCCCACTGCGACGCACGACACGAGCAAAAAGTTCTTCGCAGATCAGCGTGAAATGGTAAGGCCCCACCATGCTCACCGCTATCGGGAATAAATTCCCTCCCACAAGGACAAGCTAACTGACAGGGGCTGTGGGAGCGAACTTGTTCGCGATGATCTGTGCCGCATTTCCCGGCAAAGTGCGATGAACCAAAAAACCGCCGGACACACGTCCGGCGGCATTTCGTGACGAGGGCCTTCAGGCCCGCGCGTCAGCAAGTCGTTCAGTTCGTTGGCTAGCAGTGTGGCTACCAGTCGAGCTTGATCCTCATCGCGAGCTCGTTTGCCCCGCTCCCGAACATCGCTCCAGGTGGCGAAGCACTTGTGCAGAATGAAAGCACGCGGTTCGACCATCAGCACCCGGAACCGGCATCTTCAGCTGTCGCAGGCCACAGCCTCGAAACACGGGACGGAAGTCAGCCACTTCCATGCTTCAATGGTCACCGGGCAGGCTCCCCAGGAGACCGAGGTGCCGCCCAGCGCGGCACCTCGAGCGGGTCCGCCTACCGATGGATCCCTATTGATCCCGGCCGTGACGAGCCCCGAAAGCGTAGGGGCGATAACGCCAGCGCCCCACCCGACTCAGGCGGGATGTCTGGCCTCGACGCCCTGATCGCGTCGGATTCGCCTTCGGCTTATCCGACCTACGGGGGCTGACGCTTTCGCTTGGCTCACCGGCGTTCGGACACCTCCCGCACATGGGCGAGGTCAAAACTTTCACCCACAATATGTTGGAAGCAAAAAGGCCGGCACATGGCCGGACTGTATCGTGTTTCCTGGGTAAAGATTCCGGACAACCGCCTCAGGCCGGTTCTCTTTCCCCGCGCGTCAACTCGTGCGAGAGGCACTCGGCAACGCAGCCGGCTGGCTTTCACTATCGCGACGCTCACGCAGGGTGAAGGCACCAACGGTTTCGGCGAGTCGCTGCGACTGGGCCTTGAGCTCGGCGGCTGCAGTGGCACTTTCCTCGACCATGGCGGCATTCTGCTGCGTCATGTTGTCAAGATCGGTCACCGCTACGTTGACCTGGCCGATGCCGTCACGCTGCTCACTGGTCGCGGCGCTGATCTCGTTGAGCACATCCGTGACGCGTGTCACGCCATCGACGATCTCGTTCATCGCCGTGCCCGCGTTGCGCGCCAGCTCGGCGCCGCTCTGGATCTTGCTCGAGGCGTTGTCGATCAGCGACTTGATCTCACGGGCGGCGTCGGCGCTGCGTGTGGCGAGCTGGCGCACCTCGCTGGCCACCACCGCGAGCAATAGGCGCACATGCCCTGCTTGTAATGACACTTGGGGTTTTGCAAACTGCCTTGCGTTGGCGCCGAGGCAAGACGCGCCATTGGCAGGATGCCCCAATAACGACAACAGGGAACGCGGTATGTCCGATGCCTCAAGACACTCCTCGACGCACCTGGGCGATACCTCGCCTACGTCCCCCACCTCCAGTGACCACCTGCACGATCTACTTCGGCGCGTGACCCGACGTGATCGACGTGCCTTCGCGCAGTTGTACGCGGCCACGTCGGCGAAACTCTATGGCACGGTACTGCGTATCTTGAAGGAGCGGGGCCGGGCCGACGACGTGGTTCAGGAGGCCTACGTCACGATCTGGCAAAAGGCGGCGCAGTTCGATGCCGCGCGTGCCTCGCCCATTGCCTGGATGGTCGCCATCGCCCGCCATGCCGCCATCGACGAACTGCGTCGCCAGCCCCGGGCCCCGCACGAGCCGGAAGAGGCGCTGGCCCACACGCCCGCCGATGAGCCCAGCGCCCGTGAGCACCTGGAGCACGAGCAGGACGCCAAGCGGCTGCATGCGTGCCTGGAAGCGCTCGAGGCCGAGCGCCGGGACATGGTCCGCCTCGCGTACCTGGATGGCTGGTCGCGCGCCGATCTGGCCACGCATTTCGAGCAGCCGGTGAACACCGTCAAGACCTGGCTCCATCGGGCCTTGAAGCAACTCAAGGGGTGCCTGGCACCATGACCGACCACGACGACATCGACATGCTGGCCGCCGAGTACGTACTGGGCACTCTCGACGCCGAGGAACGCGCCGAGGTAGCCCAGCGCCGGCAGCACGACGCCGACATGGAAGCGCGCATTCTCGCCTGGGAGGCGCGTCTCGCCCCGCTCGGCAACGAGGTCGAGGCCATCGCCCCGGGGCCGGATCTGCTGGAAAGAATCGAGCGTCGCATCGACGAACTCGAGGCGACTTTTCAGACAAAATCCAAGTCGGAAGACGACACCCACGGCGCGACCCAGGTGATCGCGCTACGCCGCCGCCTCGGTTTCTGGCGCGGGTGTACCGGCCTGGCCACGGCCGCGGCGCTGATACTCGCCGTGGTGATGATCGCGCCATTCGACGACACGCCGGATGCACCGCCCTTCGTGGCCGTGTTCCAGCAGGACGACCAGCAGCCGGCCTTCATGCTTTCCGTCGACCTCGACAGCCGCCGGCTCAACGTACGCCCGGTGACCGCCAAGCCGCTGCCGGACCGCAGCTACCAGCTATGGATCAAGGCGGATGCACTAGGGCCCAAGCCCCGCTCGGTGGGCGTGCTGAACGACGACTTGAGCCTGCCGGCCGACGCCCTGAGCGACTACGATTCCGAGTTGCTCAAGCGGGCCACCTTCGGCATCAGCATCGAGCCGCCAGGCGGTTCCCCCACCGGCCAGCCGACGGGCTCCGCGATTCACGGCTATCTATATCCCACCGACCGGGACGCGGTATCACAGCATTTGTGAATTTTTTTCGCGTCGAGGTGAAACCTTACCCGGGCTCCTTGCGTAACTAAGAGCACGCCCATCTCAACCACTTCCCAAGATGGGGCGTGCTCGGAACTCAAGGAGAGAATGATGACCAAGCTCATGGCAAGTGCATTCGTATCCGCCACCCTGCTCGCCGGCGCCTCCCTGGCCCAGGCGGAAATGCACGGTGACATGCATCCGCAGGTCTGGGCCGACGATCAATCCGTCACCGGCGGCACGGTCACCGCGGAAAAGGTCACGGCGGACAGCAACGGCTGGCTGGTGGTCCACCGCACCGACGAGAGCATGAAGCCCGGCCCCGTGGTCGGTCACGCCCCGCTCAAGGAAGGCGAGAACATGGACGTCACCGCGTTGCTGACCGAAGACGTCAGTGCCGGCGATCACCTGATGTTGATGGTCCACAGCGAAGAAGGCGGCATGGAGCCCGGCGTGTTCGAGTACACCCTCGGCGCCAAGGAAGACGGCCCCATCAAGATGGACGGCAAGCTGGTAACCGAGACCATCACCGCGCAGTAAACGTCATCCGGCATGCCGAGAGACGGAAGGGGCCTGCGGGCCCCTTTTTTCGTGTCCTACTCATGAATTCATACCCTGCCCGTGACTTCATACCTGCCCGTGACTTCCTACCTGCCCGTGACTTCATACCTATCAGAGAACAAGGCTTCGGATCGTGCTTTTACGGCCCGGAGCGTGTCAGATCGAGACTCAGCGTCACGACATCCACGGTGTCGCCGGCGGGCTGTGTCACGAACCCCAGCGCCGCCGCCATCTGCCGCATGGGGTGGTTGTCGCGCAGGACATCGGCGAAGACCTGGCGAATGCCGTTCTCGCGGGCATACGCGAGCAGCCGCTGCATCAGGCGATAGCCGAGGCCGGTGCCCTTCTTGTCGCTGCGGACCATGATCGCGAACTCGGCTTTTTCCTTGTCGGGGTCGGCGGAGAGCCGCACCACGCCGACGATGGCCGACTCCCCCGGCGAGGTCGCCACGAAGGCCATCTCGCGGTCGTAGTCGATCTGCGTCAGGCGCGCGGCGAAGGCATGATCGAAAGGCTTGATGGCCGCGAAGAAACGCATCCGCACATCCTCGGGCGTGGAATTGCGCAGCATCTCGACCAGCGCGCCCTCGTCCTCGGGGCGAATGGGCCGCAGGCAGTAACGCTGCCCGGCCCGCGTCTCGATCTCTTCCTCCAGCTGCTGCGGATACGGCCGAATCGCCAGGGGCTTGCGCTGGTCGCCCTCGGCGCGGACCACGATGCGCGCATCCAGGGCGATCACCCCGCTGGCATCCGTCAGCAGCGGATTGATGTCGAGCTCGACCACGCGCGTCAGGTCGCTGACCAGTTGCGAGACCTTGATGAGCGTCGCGGTCACGGCCTCGAGATCGGCCGCCGGGCGGTCCCGATAGCCGCGCAACAACCGCGCCACGCGCGTCGAGGCGATCATGTCCCGCGCCAACAGTGGATTGAGCGGCGGCAGCCCCACCACCCGGTCGCCGATGACCTCGACCGCCGTGCCGCCCTGGCCGAACACGATCACCGGCCCGAAGAGGCTGTCTTCGGCGACGCCCACGATCAGCTCATGCGCCCCCGGCCGGCGGATCATCGGCTGCACGTTGAAGCCCTCCACGCGGGCCTCGGGCTGGGCACGCCGTACCGCCGCGAGCATGTCCTCGGCGGCCTGCGTCACGGCGCCGGGCGAGGCCAGATTCAACTGCACCCCACCCACATCCGATTTATGCGAGATATCCGGCGAAAGGATCTTCAGCACCACCGGAAAGCCCAGCCGCTGCGCCGCTTGGCTGGCCTCCGCCGGGGTCCGCGCCACGATGGCGGGCACCGTGGGGATGTCATAGGCCGCGAGCACCGCCACCGCCTCCGGCTCGGTCAGCACGCGACGCCCAGCCGCGATCACGCCGTCGATGACCGCCTCCGCCTTGGCGGGGTCAAGAGTGACGGCTTCGGCCAGCGCCGGGGGCGTTTCCATCAGTGCCTGCTGGTTGCGCCGGTAGCTGAACAGGTGCGAGAAGGCCCGGATGGCCTGCTCCGGCGTCTCGTAGGTGGGCAGGCGCTGCGCGGCGAACAGATGCCGCGCCTCGTCGGGCGCGCCCTCGCCCAGCCAGCAGGTCAGCACCGCCGCCTGCCGCGTGCCGAGCGTCTCGACCACCGCCCGGGCCGCGTCCAGGCTATCGGCGACCGCCGCCGGACAGTTCATGATCAGAATCGCATCCGCGCCGCGCTCATCGAGCAGCGCCTCGAGAGCGAGCGCGTAGCGCCTCCCCGGCGCATCGCCCAGAATGTCCACGGGATTGGCATGCGACCACGCCTCGGGCAGCGCCTCGTTCAGGCGTGCCAGCGTCGTCTCGGAGAGTTCGGCCAGGTGACCGTTCGCGGCGGCCAGCGCGTCCACCGCCAGCACGCCGATGCCGCCGCCATTGGTGAGAATCGCCAGCCGGTCGCCCTTCACGCGGATGCCGGTCGCCAGGGTGCCAGCGGCCTGGAACAGCTCGTCCAGCGTCGCCACCCGGAGCATCCCCGCGCGCCGGAACGCCGCGTCGTAGACGGCATCCGCCCCGGCCAACGCCCCGGTGTGCGACAGCGCCGCCTTGGCCCCCGCCGCGCTGCGACCGGCCTTGACCACCACCACGGGCTTGTTGCGCGAGGCCATGCGCGCCGCCGAGAGAAACTTGCGCACCTCGGTCACCGCCTCGACGTAGAGCAGGATCGAGCGGGTCTTGGGGTCCAGGGCCAGGTAGTCGAGCATGTCGCCGAAATCGACATCGCTCATCGCCCCCAGCGAGACGACGTGCGAAAAGCCGATGCCGCGCGCCGAGGCCCAGTCGAGAATGGACGTCGCCACCGCGCCGGACTGGGTCACGAAGGCGACATCGCCCTTGGCAGGCGTGAGATGCGCGAAACTGGCGTTGATGCCCATGTGCGGCGCCAGGATACCCAGGCAATTGGGCCCGACGATGCGCATCAAATAAGGCTTGGCGGCATCGAGCATCGCCTGCTTGAGCGCCATGC
>NZ_JAKGAK010000007.1 GCF_023061185.1 Chromohalobacter beijerinckii | reverse complement strand
GGCTGGGGTTTTTTTATGGGTATGCGGATGCCATGGCGTCGTACTATTTGCCTGTTGTTGTGCCCTATGCTTTAGTGAGCGTTGTACATGGAGTACGTAACTATTAAGGAGAATAGTATGCTGCGTAGTGAATGGCTTCGCAAAATGGCCTTGGCACTGATCATTGGCATGACGGCAGTCGGTGTCGTGGCGTGTGATGATGAGGGGCCGGCAGAAGAGGCTGGAGAGTCCGTGGACAACGCCATGGACGATGCGGGAGATAGCATGGAAGAAGCGGGCGAGGATATTCAAAATGCAGCCGAGGACGCGCAGGACTAAGGCTTTGCGTTGATCGTTTTGTATTCCTGAAGGCCGGGCATTTGCCCGGCCTTTTGCATGTTTCTTATAGAGTAAAGCGCCGCCAACGTGACGTATGTTTACTGGCATCAAACGCTGGGATTCTGCTCAATGCCCTGCACATACCAAGGCGCCCCATCACGTAAGTCGCGGATCAAATGCCAAGTCTCGTTGAATTCGGTTTGCTCGCCGTTTTCATCGAGAATGCCGTGGAACAGGACGCTGGCTTCGGCTTGTTGTCCGATTTCCCTGACATCTCCCAGCTCGGCGAAAAGACGTACGATTTCTGTACGGTTGTTCGCGGGCTGCTGCGCGCGTTCTTCGCGTAGCAAGTTGTAAAGCGCCGGAGTGACGTATTCCTGGATCTGCGCCAGATCGTTATTGTCCCAGGCGCGTTGCAAGGTCATGAAATGTTCTTTGGCGCCGCCGAGAAAGCGCTCTTTGTCGAACCACTCGGGTGTAGTGCGGTCGCCCGGCATGGACGTGCCAGTGGTGGAGTAAGGCGTCGAGTTGTGAGTCGCTTCTTGATGCGGCTGGCGTGTCTGATGCTGCGGCCCCTCGCTGGTCACCATACGGCGGGCTCTCAACAAGCGGAACGCGAACCAAGCAATAAGCGCTACCAGCAGGATATCGAGGAAGCGGATGCCGTCGAAGGCGCCGCCGAAGAACAGCGAGGCCAGCAACCCTCCAGCGAGCAAGCCGGCAAAGGGGCCGGCGAAACGCGATAATCCTGCGCTGGGCTGGCGTTGAGTGGTTGCCGCATTCGTGCGACTCGTGGCGGCGGGACTATCCGCGGAGCGCGAATAACTGCCAAAGCTCTTGCCACCGCCGAGCCGTCTAGCATCGGCATGGTCGACTGCCAAGCCAAAGCCAAGCAAGCCGACCACGAGCATTACGAAAAGGTTGCGCATGCGCATCTCCCGCAGAATGAGAAAGAGGGTGAAACCGGATTCTCGATTCTAGCGGGGATTCAACGTTGAAGATATCTGTATTGCTAGGCGCCGACGCAATGCCGGCCATCCACGTGCTCAGGCAGTGGCTGCTTCACTTTCATTACGTGTGAAAACCCATGTATCGCCGTCAGACAGGCTGTTATTGAAGCGATAGCCGCCGACATCGAAGTGTTTCAAGTCTTCGGGGGCGTCGACACGCTGACGAATCATCCAAGCGGCCATCAAGCCCCGGGCTTTCTTGGCATAAAAGCTGATGATCTTGAATTGACCGTTTTTCTCATCCTTGAAGACCGGAGTGATGACACGACACGTCAAGCGTTTGGCATCAATGGCTTTGAAGTACTCGTTGGAGGCGAGGTTGACCAGTACCGGTGAACCGCTTTCTTCCACGGCTCGGGTAATATCCTGGGTGAGCCGCTCTCGCCAGAAGGCGTAGAGGTCCTTGCCCGCCGGATTGGCCAGCTTGGTCCCCATCTCCAGACGATAAGGCTGAATTAGGTCGAGAGGGCGTAGTAGTCCATAAAGCCCTGAGAGGATGCGCAGGCGCTGTTGTGCTTCCTGATTATCCCGCTCGCTGAACGAAGGTGCGTCCAGCCCCATGTAAACGTCGCCCTGGAACGCCTGCACGGCCGGCTTGGCGTTCTCTGGAGAGAATGGCGGTGCCCATTCGGCAAATCGCGCGGCATTGAGTCCTGCCAGCTTGTCACTGATGCCCATCAACTCGGAAAGCCGTTGGGGAGAATAATCGCGCAGGATCTCGATCAGTTCGGCGCTTTGCTCAAGGTACTCCGGTTGGGTGTAGGTCGCAGTCGTCGGAGATGTTTCGAAATCCAGTGTCTTGGCCGGTGAAATGACGCTTAGCATGCGCAGTCCTCGCGTTCGGGATCGGAAGATTTATTACCGTCAGTATAACAAGCGCACCAGGGTGGTCCGATGATGGCGTACCTATCGTGGTGATAGGCACGCCATCATCGTCAGGGGCAGGGGTTGGGATGCTGACGATGTACGTTTTCGATGGCCTCGAGCACGTTATCGTCCAGCGTCAGGTCCTCGCTGGCCAGGTTAGTGTCGAGCTGCTTGAGCGTGGTTGCACCGATGATGTTGCTGGTCAAAAACGAGCGTGAGTTGACGTAGGCCAAGGCCATCTGGGCAGGGTCCAGCCCGTGTTCGCGTGCGATCCCGACGTAGGCGCGAACCGCATCCTCGGCAAGATCTGACGTATAGCGCTTGAAGCGCTCGAACAAGGTCAAGCGGCCTTGGGGCGGACGCGCGCCATCGAGGTATTTACCGGTGAGTGCGCCGAAGGCCAGGGGCGAGTAAGCCAATAGGCCGACATCTTCGCGATGGGCGATCTCGGCGAGCCCGACCTCGAAGCTGCGATTGAGCAGGTTATAGGGATTCTGCACGCTGGCCACACGTGGCACGTCTAGTGAGTCGGCGAGGCGCAGGCTTTGCATCACGCCCCACGGCGTCTCATTGGATAGCCCGATGGCGCGAATCTTGCCGGCATCGACTAGCTCCTTGAGGGCCGTGAGCGTTTCGGCCAACGGCGTAGCATCTTCGTCCGCATCGTGCTGATAGCCCAACTTGCCGAAAAAATTGGCGCTACGGTCGGGCCAGTGGAGCTGGTAAAGATCGATGTAGTCGGTGTTGAGGCGGGTCAGGCTAGCGTCGACGGCACGCTGCAAATGTTCAGGGGTTAGACGCGGGCCACCGCGTATATGCTCGAGGCCAGGGCCGGCCGCCTTGGTGGCGATGACCAGGTCGTCGCGTTTGCCGCGTGCCTTGAGCCAACTGCCGATATAGGCCTCGGTGCGTCCTTGGGTCTCGCCCTTGGGCGGGACGGGGTACATCTCGGCGGTATCGATGAAGTTGATGCCTGCGGCAGTGGCGCGATCGAGTTGCGCATGCGCATCGGCTTCGGTGTTCTGTTCGCCGAAGGTCATAGTGCCTAGGCACAAACGGGTGACATTAATACCGGTCTGACCGAGGGGACGTGTCTGCATTTGGGGCTCCACGCGGGTATCGAAAAAGGGATGGAAACGGCATGGTAGCGGTGCCTCGAGTGCGCGGCAAACGGGGGTTGAGTCCGTCTGAGGGTAGGCGTATGCTTGGCGCCCCGTTGCCGGGGATAAGGGCACTAAAGTGGTGTGTCAGGCAACGGTGACAGTGGTTTTATCCGGGGTGTTGGCGCGTGCAGGGAGAGCCCGAGCCGACGCAATCGTTTACGTACCTTTTCGGTCACGACGACTTCAGGGTCGATGGTTATGCAACAGGTATCCTCACTGCGGATTCGGCTCGAATACCGTCTCGCAGCCCAACTGTTACATGCCCGCTGGATGACACGCTCTCCCGGCAAGCATCGTTTGACGATGCGACTTTTTCAGCGCTGTGCCGAAGCCGGCCACACCGCCGCGCTTTCGTTCTATGGCCATATGCTGTTTCATCGTGGCAATTCCCCACAGGATAAGGCCAAGGGCGCGCGCTACGTCTTTCAGGCCGCCTACGCGGGCGATGTGCATGCGCAATACCAAGCGGGGCGCATTTACGAGTTCGGCTGTGCGCAGTACGCCCGTCGCGAAGAAAAAGCGGTGACATGGTATGCGCGTGCCGCCGAAGCTGGCCATGGCCTGGCCGCCGAGCGTATGGCCGAGGCCTACCGTCATGCCCACCTGGGGCTTCCCGTCGATTCCCGGCGTGCCGCGCAATGGTCGGCACTTGCCGAACGCGCGCAACGCAGCGAAGCCGGCGAGCCGATCGCGTCACTGACGCACTGAGACGTACTGAGGTAGTGCCGTGGGGGCTCGCATCGTGCTTCCCGTTCACGTAGTCTGATTGGCGTGGCCCCGGTGGACATCATGGGCCCACGCCACGTTCGTGATATCGCTTTGAAGAGGAATGCTGCCACGTGTTGCCGATACTGCTCGATATCGAAGCGTCCGGTTTCGGGCGTGGCAGCTATCCGATAGAGGTGGGCATCGCGCGGGCTGATGGCAGTACCTGTGCCTTCCTTATTCAACCGTTGGAAGAGTGGACCCACTGGGATCCCAAGGCCGAACTTTTGCATGGCATCTCGCGTGGCCGGCTGCATCGCGAAGGCTATCCCGTCATAGAAGTCGCGCGATGGCTCAACGATGAGCTAGCGGCTGACGGCATCGCCTATAGTGATAGCTGGGGATACGACAATACCTGGCTGTCGCTATTGTTCCACCACGCGGGTATGCTGCCGCGCTTTCGCCTCGAGGCATTGCGGCGTCTGCTGGATGAATCGCAACTCGAGCGGTGGGGAGCGATGAAAGAGGTCATCATCCGCGAGCGAGGCATTCAGCGCCACCGAGCCGGTGACGATGCACGCCTGTTGCAACTGACTTATCAGCGTACGCGTGATGCCGCAGGGCTTGCCTAGAAAGCCTTTGTAGAGCCTTCTAGACCGTTTTCCAGTCACCCGCCCCGCGGTAGTTGGCTTTCGATCGTCGTTACCCTTCCCCGCTGACGCTCAACAGCACCTTGCCTGTGTTGGCATTGTCGATCATGTGCTGCATCGCGGTATCGGCATCCTGAATCGGCCATGCCTTGTCGATTAGCGGCTTGATTTCCCCATTGGCCAGTTTGGGCCAAACATGGGCATGCAGCGCATCGAGAATAGCGCCTTTGGCGCGGGGAGAGCGCGAGCGCAGCGTCGAGCCGATGAGACGCTGGCGCTTCATCAGCATATGACCTAGGTCGATCTGGGCGTCACGCCCTCCCATCAAGCCGATCAATACCACCCGCCCATCGGGGTTGAGCACCTGTAGATCCTGAGCTATATAGTCGCCGCCCACTGGGTCGAGAATCATGTCCGCACCGCCCCAGTCTTTGATCGGCGTGACGAAGCTACCTTCGTGCCGGTTCCAGCCGGCATCGGCACCGAGCCGCTTACAGGCCTCCAGCTTTTCCTGGCTGCCGACGGTCACGAAGCATGGGTTGCCGAAGGCACGGCACAATTGAATGGCGGCCGTGCCTACGCCACTGGCACCGGCATGTAACACGATGCGTTCGTCGCGTTTGGCGGCGCCTTCCATATACAGGTTGAGCCATGCGGTGGCGAACACTTCTGGCAGCGCGGCGGCGTCACGCAGGCCGAGGCCTTGGGGAATGGGCAGTACCTGGGCCTCGGCGACCACCACCTGCTCGGCGTAACCGCCACCGGCCAGCAGCGCGCAGACTTTGTCGCCGGGCTTGAAGCGCTCCACGCTGCGGCCCACCTCGGCGATGGTGCCACTGACTTCGAGCCCGGGAATCTCGCTTTCGCCGGGCGGAGGCGGGTATTGCCCCGCACGTTGCATCACGTCGGCGCGGTTCATCCCTGCCCAGGCGACATCGATGCGGACTTCGTCAGCGGCAATGTCGCGCGGCGTGTCATGGGCTTGCCAGATCAGCGTCTGATCGTTGATGGCGATAGCGTACATCGACCTTTCCTCCTTGAAACTGGGATCAGCTGTCCGCCGCCCGTGAGACGGGCGCTCACGAGGTGGTTATGCGTGTTGCGCCGCCATCAAACGGTCGAGCAAGTGATCGGGGTCAGCGGCGGCGACGAGTCTCGCGCGTGTCTCGGGATTGAGAAAGCCTTGCGCGACGGTGTGATCCAAGAATTCCAATAATGGGCGATAGAAGCCGCTGACGTCGAGTACACCGATAGGCTTGTCGTGAAGTCCCAAGTATTGCCAGGTCCACGTCTCGAATAACTCTTCCAGGGTGCCGATGCCGCCGGGCAGGGCGATGAAGGCATCGGCGTGCTCAGCCATGGCAGACTTGCGCGCATGCATATCGTCGACACGCAGCAGATGCGTCAGTCCCTCGTGCGCCAGCTCGCGCTCGACCAGATGATGGGGAATGACGCCAATGACCTCGCCGCCTTCGTGGAGTGCGGCATCGGCCACGGCCCCCATCAGGCCGACGCGGGCACCACCGTAGACCAGTCCCCAGCCGCGTTGCGCGATGCACCGACCCAGCGTCTCGGCGGCGTGACGAAAGCCGGCATCGCGTCCTTCACGCGATCCCATATAAATACAGATGCGCACGATTCCCCCTTATCAGATCGATAGACTTGTCTCGACATCCTTGTCTTGCACGATGAACTGCCAGGTGTCACAGAACGCTAACGCAGACAGGCGAGCACATCGTACTCGGCATCCATCCAGCGGCCGATGGCGTTGTCGCCGCATAGATGATGGGCGTATTGCATATGCAGACAGCGCACTTGATCCCAGTTGGCGATGCCGCCGATGCCGCGCCGCGTGAAGAGGTCGCGATAGCCTTGGCGGTCGACGATGTCGCGCTCCGCGTCGCTCATGGTCTGCCAGCGCTGGGCCACGTAATCCTCGTGACTACGCCGATACGCGGCCATGAAGTCGGTCTCTTCCTGAAGGCGTGACTCGAGAGCCTTGATAACGCCTTGGGCCTCGATGCGCGAGATGGCGACTTTCAAGTGGTCGGAGCATAGCCAGAAATGCGTCGGGAACGGTTTGTCGTCGACGATGGCATGCATGCGCAGCACCAGCGGGGTGCCGTCTTGCGTGGCCGCAGCCACGGTTTGGATGCCACGCGGCGCGCGGCCCAGTTGTTGAGTAATGAGGGCCAGTTGGCGCTCATCGGGCGCCGTTTCAGGGCGAATCACCATCGCGGGGGTCCAGTACGAATTTCGGCGAGTGGGCCACGGCCCGGAAGAATGCCGTATTGAGCTGCGCGGGCGTTGGCACGTAGTGCCATTCACGCTCGCAGTAGTCGCGTGCTCGTGCGAGTAAGGCGTCATACAGGCGGTTGAATGGAGCATCATAATCGTAGGGATCAGCGCCGGGCAACCGCAGGTGAGGATAGTCGGCGAAGCGTGCCACGAAGAAGCGCTCCAACGCTTGCTCGACCCGGCGGTGTCGGGGCTTGTCGTCGGGCGTGAGCCATAGATCGTAGCGAATCGCCATGCGAGCCTTCCCACCTATCGAAAGTGTGTCATGCCCGCGTCAGCGGGGCCGTGGTCGCCTCGAGCAGATCGATCAATGCCATCGGCGCCAGGCATATTTCCAGGCCGCGCCGACCGCCACTGACGTGGAGCGACGACAAGGCATGGGCGCTGTCGTCCACGAAGGTAGGCAGGCGCTTGCGCTGCCCTAGCGGGCTGATGCCACCCACGACGTAGCCCGTGGTGCGCTCGGCCAGCATGGGGTCGGCCATCTTGGCTTTTCGTGCGCCGGCAGCCTTGGCGAGTCCCTTGAGGTCGAGTGTGGCCATGACGGGCACCAGGGCGACGACGAGCCGCCCGTCATCGAGTTGGGCGAGCAAGGTCTTGAACACGCTATCCGGTGCCAGCCCCAGCGCCTTTACGGCTTCCTCGCCGTAGGCGGCGACCTTGGGATCGTGCGTGTATTGCAGCACCTCGTGCGGGATGGCCTCGCGCTTCAGAAGTCGAATGGCAGGCGTCATGCGGGGGCGGGCTCCTCGTCGATCAGGTGCGCGGCGAGTGCCTCACGAAGGTCGCCGGTCAACGCTACCGCCGAGCCCTCGGTGTGATCGTAATGCACCAGCACCACATGGCCTCGAGCGCCCAGGCGACCTGCCTGCCAGGCCTCCTGGGCCACGGTGAAGGAGCTGTTGCCCAGCCGCGAAATCCAGGTGCGAATCTCGACATCCTGCCCATAGAACAGCTCGGCGCGGAACTCTACGTCCAGTTTGGCCATGATTAACGGCCACTTACGGGGATCAAGATCGGGCACGAACAGACGAAAAAGATCGTTGCGTGCCAGCTCGAACCAGGCCGGCAAGCGCGTGTTGTTGATGTGCCCGAGGGCATCGGTGTCGTAGAAAGCCGGCTCCACGCGGCGTGTGAACATGTCATTTCCTCGGGTCGCCGCCATCGAAAAAGGTGTTTTGCACGCTAACTAGCATCGGCTGCTGATGGTATGTGGTCAAGTCTATACGTAGCCCTTGGCTAGTGGTCCTCAGATAAGACGCAAGGCATCCTGGTCGACCCAGGCGGCGTCCAGGGCATCGGCAAGCGGTGTGCGCAAGTGGTCCGGTAGAGCCGCGTGGGCGGCGTCGAGGGACTGAAAATCGCGGTTGCGCAGCCAGCAGTAGGCCCAGGCACAGGCTTCCTCCTCGTCGTCAGGCGTTGGGCGTGCCGGCATCTGGATTAACAGAAAGACGGCGGTACGTGCCGCCCACAGAGGCGGTTGGCAGTCGCTGCTCCATTCACGCAGACAGCGCCCATCGGGTTCGACTTGCGGTTCGCCGAGCCCGGCCAGGCGCGAGGTATCGGCGAGAATCATCGCCAGACGATCGGGGGCGGCCTGGCCCAGCATCAGCCAGCGTCTCACCAGACGTGGCGTGCCTCGCATGGCCTTGGCATAGAACGAGGTTTCAGGCATGTTCGAGAGTCTTCCGTTCGAGTCGATGAGTCTTAGCATGCAATACGATTTTGCCACGCCGTTGGATCGGCGACAGTATCCTTCACAGAAATGGCAGCGTTATGCTGACGATGTCCTGCCGCTATGGGTCGCGGACATGGATTTCGTGTCGCCCCCGGTGATCGTCTCGGCGCTCGAGGAACGCGTGTCCCATGGGGTCTTCGGTTATGGCAGATTGACCGATACGCTTCGCGAGACGCTCTGCGCGTGGAGCGCCGAGCATTACGGCTGGTCGATCGAACCTGACTGGCAGGTATGGATCCCCGGCGTGGTGCCGGCGCTACATCTGGCCGCCCAGACTTTCTGCAGTCCTGGCCAGGCGGTGCTGACAGCGACGCCGATCTATCCGCCTTTTCTACGTGTGGCCGAACGCAGCGGCCGCATCGCCGAGCGCGTGATGCTGGCCGAGCCCGAGGCGCCGGGCGCGCCTTGGCGTCTCGATCTCGAAGCGCTGGAAGCCTCGATCACGCCGCAGACACGCCTGCTGCTATGGTGCCATCCGCACAATCCCACGGGACGCGTCTGGGACGAGCACGAACTACATACCCTGGGCGAAATTGCCGAGCGCCACGACCTGTTGATCGTCTCCGACGAGCTGCATTGCGATCTGATACTCGACACGACGCGCCAGCATCGTCCGTTGGCGTCTTTATCGCCGGCCCTGGCCCAACGCACGATCACCCTCTGGGCGCCTTCCAAGACCTTCAATATCGCTGGGCTGTCGAGCGCCTGCGCGGTGATTCCCGACCCCGAGCTACGGCGGCGTTTTCGCGAGGCGGCAGCGGGGTTACTTCCCGAGGTCAACATCCTGGGATTGACCGCCTCTCAGGCGGCGTATGCTCACGGCGACGCCTGGCGCCGTGAATTGCTGGCGACGCTTAACACCAATCTGCAGAGGTTGCGCGATCATGTAAACCGGTGGCCTGGCGTCACGATGGCGTCGCCCGAGGCGACTTATCTGGCGTGGCTCGACATGCGCGAGGCGGGGCTTGGCGCCTCGCCACAGCAAACCCTACTGGACTCGACGCGCGTCGCCTTGTCAGATGGCGCCGATTTCGGGTGCCCCGGCTTCGTGCGGCTTAACTTCGGCACGCCCACCCATCTACTCGAAGAGGCGCTGGAACGACTCGATACACGGCTTTGTCATTCCGGATAGCGATGTTCCGGGGGTGCGAGGCGCAGGGGATGTCCTGACGTGAGGCATCCCCTGTGGCAGGGCTTAGTAGAGCAGCGCGAACATCTTGCGGCGATAGGCCACCGTCAACGGATGGTCGGCGCCGAGGGCGTCGAAGACGCGCAGCAAGGTCTTGCGAGCCACATCGTCGCCATAAGCACGATCAGCCTTCATCAATGCGAGTAGCGCATCGAGACCGGCTTCGTATTGGCCATCGGCGACTTGGCGCAGGGCGCGCTTGAATTGCGCCTCGCTATCGTCGCGCTCGCCCAACTCGGCTACTTCCTCGGCACTTGGGGCTTCCTCACCAAAGTCTAGGCGTGCGCGGACGCCGCGTGCCTTGGGCGTATCCCGATGCTCCGGTGGCAGGTTGTCGAGCAGCGATCGGGCATCCGCCGCATTGCCTTCTGCGGCTAACGCGCTAGCGAGCTCGATCTGATAGTCATAGTGCTCGGGCCACTCCTTGACCAGCGTTTCGTAGATACCGCGTGCGGTGGCGGCATCGCCCGCTTCGAGAGCCTGTTGGGCTTGCTCCTCGGGGGTGGCCTCGGCAGCCTCGGGCGCCTTGAGATACTGCGACAACCATTCGCGGATCTGCGACTCCGGCAGTGCGCCCTGAAACTGATCGTAAAGCTGACCCTGCACGATTAGCTTGACGTCGGGCACCGAGCGGATGCCGAGTTGCGTGGCGATTTCCTGATTGTCCTCGATGTTCAGCTTGGCCAGGGTAAAAGCGCCGCCGTATTCGCGGGCCAGCTTTTCGAGCACCGGCATGAGGTTCTTGCACGGCTCGCACCAGGACGCCCAACTGTCGAGCAATACCGGCCCCTGCATCGAGCCTTCGAGCACGACTTGCTGGAAGTTGGACATGTCGACATCGACGATGTACTGAGAGACATCCTGAGTGCCGGCATTGGTTTGAGAGGCGCTAGTGTCTCCGTTTTGAGGAGACGTAAGAGGTTCGCCGGTACGTGGGTCGATGATCGGCATGGCAATGGCCTTTCGATAGTATCGTGTGAACGTAAAGCGTAAAGACGCTGTTGAACTGCCTCTCGTTATGCGGGTCACGAGGCGTGGATTCAAGCCCCCGGCGCTGGCGAGTAATGGTATGGAGCGAGTGCATCACGACGCCTGGAGACAGCCGCATGCATCGAGCGATCAAGAAAAGCTTATGGCTGACGGTGAGTCTGGCCGTTGTGCTGGTCCTGTTGCTGGCTGGCCCGGCCTATATGCTGGCGAGTCAGCGTATCGAGCTGGGTGGCGTCTGGTCGCAGGCGGACCGTTCGTCGGCGGAACTGGCGCCCGCGCCGAGTGCCCATCCCGAGGCCCTGGTGCAGGTATACGCGGCCCGCGCCTTCGATTGGCGAGGAGCGTTCGGCGTGCATACATGGATCGCCACCAAGCCAGCCGACGCGACGCATTACCAAGTCCATCAGGTTCTCGGCTGGCGGCGGCCCACGGTGTCCTCGCGTCGCGGCGTGCCCGATCGGGCTTGGTATGGAAGCGCCCCGACCTTGCTGACCGAGCTGCGAGGTAAGGCGGCCGAGCGTGCGATTCCCGAGATTCGCGAGGCCGTGGCAGCGTATCCAGTGACCGACCGCTATCGCGTGTGGCCGGGGCCCAATAGCAACACCTTCGTGGCCTGGGTGGTACGTCGGGTTCCGGGATTGCGTGTCGACTTTCCGCCGACCGCCGTGGGCAAGGATTACCTGCTGAATTCCATCGTGGCCGAGGCGCCTAGCGGGACTGGCTACCAGGTATCTCTGGGCGGATTGTTGGGCCTGACCGTGGCCTATGACGAGGGTATCGAGTGGCAGTTGCTGGGCCTGACGCTGGGCGTGGATATCACGCGGCCAGCGCTCAAGTTGCCGGGCATCGGACGACTGGGCATGGCGTCATCCGAGCATACGAAAGGGGTTGGCGAGGCTGAGTGAGGTGCGACGCCTGGTCAGGAAGCATAAAAAAAGCGGCGTCCTTAAGGACGCCGCTTTTTTATCTGTTTGGTAGCGGGGACCGGATTTGAACCGATGACCTTCGGGTTATGAGCCCGACGAGCTACCAAGCTGCTCCACCCCGCATCGACTGGGACGTATTCTACTGTTTTTGAGGCCTAAGTCAAGAATGGATTCATCTAGCGTGCAGCCCGCTCAAACTCGATCATACTGAAGTGAGGTAAGACGCCATGGAGGCGAGTCAAGGTGGCACTTCCCGCTAGAAGCGCCACATCACGACATCACGGGGGGATGGACATGACCACGCAAACAGCACCCATTGCCTGGGTCACCGGGGGCACCGGGGGCATAGGGACTGCAATATGCCTGGCGCTGGCCAAGGCGGGATATTTCGTCGTGGCGAGTTACCATAACCGCGAGAAAGCTCAGGCCTGGCTTGCGGATCGTCGCGCCGAGGGCATCGACAATGTGGCATTGGCAGGCATCAATCTTACTGACTTCGATGCTTGCCACGCTGGTGTAGATGACATTCGCCGCGAATACGGTCCGGTTGAGCTGCTGGTCAACTGTGCCGGCATTACACGTGACAGTACGCTCAAGAAGATGTCACCTCAGCAATGGCGTGAGGTGATTGATTGCAATCTCAACAGTGTGTTCAACACCTGCCGTTGTGTGGTCGAGGACATGCTCGAGGCTGGCTACGGGCGCATCGTCAACATCGCCTCGATCAACGGACGTAAAGGGCAGTTCGGTCAGGCCAATTATGCGGCGGCCAAGGCGGGGATGCATGGTCTGACCATGTCATTGGCGCAAGAAACCGCGACCAAGGGTATTACCGTCAATACCGTCTCGCCAGGCTATATCGCCACCGACATGATCATGCTGATTCCCGAGAAGATTCGCGAATCGATCCGCGAGGGCATTCCGGTCAAGCGGTTTGGCGAGCCGGAGGAAGTGGCGCGAGCGGTGGTGTTCTTGGCCGACCGCGAATCGGGGTTCATTACCGGTGCCAACCTGGACATCAACGGTGGGCAGTTCATGGGCTGAATCGGCCATGGTAGCGCTCCGCTAAAGCAGGTTGGCGGAGCGCTCATCGCAAGCATCCTCAGGCTACGCGTTGGGCGATAACATCGAACAAGGCATCGAAGCGCGTGACGCGGGAGGCCCAGACATCGGACGCGACAGGGCCGGTTTCCAACAATTGACGCAAGACGTCGGCCAGTTCCTGGTCGGGTTGCGGTGCCTGGCCCAGGCCATTATTGAGCCGTGCGACTTGCACCTCCAGGCGCAGCGGCTCTTCCTGTGCAGCCACCGGCTCGTCGGCAAGCAGCGCCACTTGAACCACCAGTCGGCTCAGTTCGTGATTCGCCGTTTCGCTGTCGCCCTCTCGGCGAGCCGCATTACGTGCCGTATGGGCATCCTGTAGGTCCTGAGGCATGCCCTCGGGAAGCGCGACATCCGCTGTTTGGCCGTCTCGCAAGGATGCGTCATCCGCGGCGACATGAGAGTCGAGCAGAGGGCGTAGGCGCGTCCAGCGTTCGGCTTGCTCAGCGAGGATCAGTTGCGCGAGACGCTCGCGACGGGCACGTACGATCCCTTGCCAACGACGGCGCATGCCTTCGCTACGACGGCCGCCGGGTAAGGGCTCTAGGGCTTCGGCGTCACGCACGGCACGTTCCAGCGTCTCGCTGTCGTCGGCGCGTTGGGGTTGCCAGGCATCGAAGCGGTCGATCAGGGCTTGCATGTCGTCCAGGCGTGCCTGGGCTTTTTGGGCACGATTTTCCCGCTCAGCTTCACGGGCGGCGAAGATACGATCGCAAAGTCCCCGGAAATGGCGCCATAGCATCTGCTCTTCGCCCTTGGCGGCACGCCCCAGTTCCCGCCAGCGGGACTGGAGCGTCTTGGCCGCTTCGGTGCGTTGCGAGGAGGGCATGTCGGCTTCCATCAGGGCTTCGGCCTCGGCGATCAAACCGCGTTTGGCCTCGCCGATTTCATTGGCCCGACGGTCGATTAATGCCTGCAGTTCATGGCGGATGTGGCCGAAGCGTTGGCCGAGCGGCTTGGCGTGCTCGCGAGGGACTGGCGAGAATTGCTGCCATTGCTCACGTGCACGGTCGCGAATCTGACGTAGCACATCAGGGTCAGCCTGGGCATCCGGGTGCGTGATGAGTTCCTCGAGTTGTTCGCACAGTGCTTCGCGTGCCTCGAGGTTACGGGTTCGCGCGGCATCGCGTTGCTGGTACCAGTCGTTCAGGGCTGCGTGAATGCGCTGCGAAGCACTGCGAAAACGCTGCGAAAGCTCTGCTGTGGCAGCGGCATCGCCCAACGCTGCCCATTCCTTGACCAATTGACGATGACGGCGGTCACGCTCGGCATCGGGAGATTCGTCATCCTCGGCCAGCGCTTCGATGCTTTCGATGAGTTGCGTGCGCTTGGGGCCTGCAACGAAGCCGCGCCAGTCGCGCAACTCGGCCAGCCGAGCACCGAGACGCTTGAGGTGGGCTTCCAGGTCGCCGCGCGAGGCGCGGGGCAAGGCATCGATACGCTGGCGCAGCTGCCGATGTAGACGGCTGGCGGTCTTGAGAGTGCCACGATCGAGCTGGCTTTCGAGTTTATCGAGGTCCGTACGCAGTGCCGAGAGGTCGACGGGCGTGCTTGCATTGGCCGCTTCGGCGTTACGTAGTTGCCGGGCTTCGTGAATCAGCGGCGTGGGTGGCAGGTCGTGTGGCCAATCGATCCTCGTCAGGCAGTCGTCGATGGCGGCATGGTCGTCGCGCAAGGCGGCTTCGAGTGACTGGGCCTGCGTCGAGGCACGATCCCAAGCGTCGCCGATATGCTGGCAAGCGGCTTGCGCTTCAGCATAGCGTGCCTGGATGTCCTCTTCCGGTGGGTAGTGATCGGAAAGAGCCAGCCAGCGTTCGCCGTGCAGGCGTTGTTGGGCGCGCAGGCTGTCGATGTCCTGGTGGGTCAGTTGCGAGGCCTGCTTGAGGCTCGCGACGGCATCCTCAAGTGCTTCGACGAGCGCCTCGCGGGTGCGTGCTGCTTCGTCCTGACGTTGTATCGCCTGATGCTGGGCATGACCTTCGGTCTCATGATCGGAGAGCGTCTTGTGACAGCGCTGGCTAGCTTCCTGAAAACGCCGCTCCTGGTCGTCGCTAGGGGTGTCGGTCAGTGCTTCCCACTCGCGGACAAGATGGCGATAACGCGCACCGTAGAGAGGTTCCCAGGCATGCAAGGCATGCGCTTCGAGGGCCTCCAGAAGGCGTTTTCGAGTGGCCTGTTGGGCTTGCGTTTCGGCGGCATCGGCACGTTGGCGTTGTAGGCGCTCGCGAGCCTTGCGCGTGACGATTTTGTCGCGCCTCGCTTCGCGCGCCAAGCGTTGCAGGCCTTCGGTGCTCGAGACGCGCTCAGCCGCGGCGTGGCGAACCACGGCAATGCCATTGTCGCGTGCCTGCTGGATCAGCGTTGCCTCGTCATCGAGCTTGGCTAGCGCGGTCAGGCGTAGTTCCTGATTGTCCCCCGTCTCGACGAGTTGCACGAGCAGGTCGCGATCGTTCAGTGTGTCGAGCAAAGCGAGGCGTTGCGTCAAGGGCGGTGCCCCGGGCACGCTGCCGGACAACAACTGCATGAGACGGGCTCGCAGCTCGGGGCTGTCATGCGTGCCGAGCCATTCAAGCAGCGTCGAGGGGTCCTCGAACTGGGCGAGAGCCTCGCGCCTTACGCTGGCATCCGCATCGTGCGTTAGGCGCTCGAGGGCGTGGCGGTCGGCCGATTTGTGAATATCGAGTTGCGCAATGGCAGCATGACGGACGCGAGGGTCGCGATGTTGCCAGCGTGGTGCAAAAAAACGGCGGAAGAATCCAGACATGACCGGGCATGCATCCCTGTTCTTGGCGTATTAAATGCGTGGCGATAACGCCGAGACGGCGTTCCTGTCGTCTCGCGTCGGCCACGATATTAGCAAAAAGCGTCACGTAATTGAGTGTCGTGTGTGCTATAGCGTATCAAAGCATGCGAGCCGGCATCGGGAAAAGGCGACGATGGCAAGGGCGTCGGTTCGCGGAGACACCTGACAAAGTCGGGACGCTGGTCTTATCATCAGTTGCAGCCATCACGACCCTCGCTTAGCTTTACCTTTATACATCAGTCATCAGCTGTGGAGTGTGGCCATGAGCCTCAACATGGATCGGGTAGCATCGGCGTTCACCTTCAAGGGTGGCATGTTGCCCATGACGGTCATGGAGCTGACGAGCGCCGACCCTGAGCAGATACGGGCTCAGTTGGCCGGCAAGGTGAGCCAGTCGCCGGCGTTTTTTCAACATACGCCGGTGGTGCTCAGCGTCGAGCAGCTCGATGAACCGCACTTGGCGCTGGAGCGTATTTGCGCCGTGTGCCGCGCTCACAAGCTGCTGCCGGTGGCTGTGCGTGGCGGCACCGACCCTGTGAAGCAATCCGCTTGGGCGTTGGGGCTGGGCTGGTTCCCGCCGCAAGAGGCGCGTCCGCGTGCCGTGGAAGAGGCACCGCTCGCCGCCGAGCCGCAACCCGAGGGCGAGGCCTCGCCCGCACCGGCCGTGGGACGTATCTACCGCGGTACAGTGCGCTCGGGTCAGCAGGTCACTGCGCCTGAGGGCGATCTGGTCGTGGTCGGTGCGGTCAACCCGGGTGCCGAGGTCCTGGCGGCGGGCAGCGTGCACGTTTATGGCCCGCTGCGTGGTCGTGCGTTGGGCGGCATTCATGGGGATCGCCAGGCGGGCATCTTCTGTAAGGAATTGCATGCCGAGTTGTTGTCGCTGGCCGGCAATTACAAACGGCTGGAAGATATCGACCCGCGCTTGCTGAACCAGCCTGTACAGGTTCAACTGCGCGATGACCAATTGAACATTTCATCGCTCGGCTAGTCGGGATGTCAGGGCGCCATGTTGCGCCAATGTGGATGGCTAGTACGAACGACTCAATAGCAACAGGAAGCTCATCTTGGCCAAGATCATTGTAGTGACCTCCGGCAAGGGCGGAGTTGGCAAGACGACCAGCGCCGCGGCTATCGCCACGGGCTTGGCGTTGCGTGGCAACAAGACCGTGGTGATCGATTTCGACGTGGGCTTGCGTAACCTCGATTTGATCATGGGGTGTGAGCGGCGCGTGGTGTATGACCTGATCAACGTCATTCAGGGCGAGGCTGGCCTCAATCAGGCGCTGATCCGTGACAAGCGGACCGAAAACCTGCATATCTTGCCAGCCTCGCAGACACGCGATAAGGAGGCGTTGACCCCTGAAGGGGTGGAGAAGGTGCTTGAGACGCTTTCCCAGGAGTACGACTTCATCGTCTGCGATTCGCCAGCGGGCATCGAGCACGGCGCACAGTTGGCGATGTATTTCGCCGACGAAGCGATTGTGGTGACCAATCCCGAAGTATCGTCGGTCCGCGATTCCGACCGCATTCTCGGGCTATTGGCGTCCAAGACACGTCGCGCCGAGCGCAGTGAACCGCCGGTCAGAGAGCACCTGCTGATCACGCGCTATGATCCCAACCGGGTAACTTCTGGCGATATGCTGACGCTCGAGGACGTACGCGAGATTCTGGCCATCAACCTGGTGGGGCTGATCCCCGAGTCGGAAGCGGTGCTACGCGCCTCGAACCAGGGCGTGCCGGTCGTGCATGACATGGATAGCGACGCCGGTCAGGCTTATGCCGATACCGTTTCGCGCCTGCTGGGCGAGGACGTACCGCTACGTTTTCATGAGTACCAGAAGAAAGGGCTGCTCTCCCGTATGTTCGGAGGAGGTCGCCGGTGAAACTACTCGAATTTCTCAAGCGCGAACGCAAGAAGTCGGCGTCGGTGGCCAAGGAGCGCCTACAGATCATCGTGGCGCACCAGCGCGGTCAGCGTGACCAGCCTGACTACATGCCGATGCTGGAAAAAGAGTTGCTCGAGGTAATCAGGCGTTACGTGCAAGTGGACCAGGATGCGATCAATATCAGTCTCGATAGCGACAATGACTGTTCGGTGCTCGAGCTTAACGTCACGCTGCCGCGTGACGAGTAGGCGCATTCCGGCTGAGTCGGTTGGCCGGGTATGCTAGGCTGATCGCTTTTGGCAGTGGGGAGACTGCGGTCATGGCGCAGGGCAAGAGCGAGCCGACCTTTCTTTGGCATGACTATGAAACTTTCGGTGCCGATCCTCGGCGCGACCGCCCTGCGCAGTTCGCCGCGATCCGCACCGATCTCGATTTCAACCCGATCGGCGAGCCGCTGACGTTCTATTGCAAGCCGGCGGATGATTTCCTGCCACATCCCCAGGCCTGTCTGATTACCGGTATCACACCACAAGCCGCGCGTCGTCGAGGTCTTGCCGAGATCGAGTTCGCCGCGCGCATTCATGACGAAATGAGCGTGCCCGGTACCTGTTCGCTGGGCTACAACACGCTGCGCTTCGACGATGAAGTCAGTCGTCATCTCTTCTACCGCAACTTCATCGATCCGTATTCCCGCGAGTGGCAGAACGGCAATTCACGCTGGGACTTGATCGATGTGGTGCGTACTTACCATGCCCTGCGTCCGGAAGGCATCGAGTGGCCGACGCGTGACGACGGTGCGCCGAGTTTTCGCCTCGAGGATTTGACCGCCGCCAACGGCATCGACCACGCCGGGGCCCACGACGCCCTGGCCGATGTACGGGCGACCATCGATTTGGCGCGTCTTCTCAAGTCGCGCAATTCTCAACTGTTCGAGTATCTGCTCAAGCTGCGCGACAAGCGCACGGTCGCCAAGATGCTGGACATCCAGGCGCGCAAGCCGATGCTCCATATCTCGCGGCGCTATCCTGCCAGTCGAGGCTGTAGTGCGCTGGTGGTGCCGCTGGCCGAGCATCCGAGCAATCCCAATGGGGTGATCGTCTATGATTTGTCGGTAGACCCGACGCCGCTGCTGTCATTGAGTGCCGCACAGATTCGCGAGCGGGTATTCGCCAGTGCCGATGAGTTGTCCGAGGGCGAGGCACGCATTCCGCTCAAGGTGATTCAAATCAACAAGAGTCCGGTGATCATGCCGGCCACCTCGCTCAAGGACACCAGCGGCCCCCGTCAGGGCGAATATGGCGACATCGTGGCCCGGCTGGGGCTGGACATGGAGGCCTGTCGGAAACATTGGAAGCAGCTTCAGGCCGCGCCGGATGTCGCAACCAAGGCCGCCGAGGTATTTGCCGATGGCCCCGGAGCGCCGCCCAGCGACCCGGACTTGATGTTGTATTCGGGAGGTTTCTTCTCGCCAGCGGATCGTCGCGAAATGCAGCGTGCCCGTGAAATGGCGCCCTGGGATCTGGCTGATGCGCGTTTCGCCTTTCAGGATCCGCGCCTGGAGGAAATGCTGTTCCGTCTGCGGGCGCGTAATTATCCCGATACGCTGAGTGGCGACGAACAGGCGCAATGGGAAACCTACCGTTGGGCGCGCATGAACGATGCCGAGGTGTCGAGTCTGACGCTGACGGGGTTTGCACGCGAGATCGAACGCCTCAACCAGGCCTCGCTGGATCCGGAACAGCGCCAGGTGCTCGAGGAGCTGGTCATGCACGTCGAAGCGATGATGCCGCCGCAGGCGTTCGATTGACATGCGATACGCGCTGACCAGATACGACACGCCCGGGCCATGAGCCCGGGCGTTTTGCATGGTGGGTATCGTCAGCGACCGCGCTCAGTCGCTGGCGGGGAGTGGCCGGAAGTCGTGCGTCAGCCCCATGACATCGCTGGGCTGGGTATCGGCGTCGTAGCTCACCGTGAGTGGCTTTGTGTGCCGCAGCGAGCGCCATGCCTGGCGAATGGCCGAGGCATCCATGGCGTCGACGCGATCCGCGAGTTTCTCACGCCGTGAGAAGTCAGGCTCGGCGTAGGCCAGCGTCTGCCAGAGGCGGTTGGTCAGCTCGCCCAGGCTGTTGTCGCGCTCCCTCAAGCGACTGCTGACCGCGTCGCGATAAGGTGCCAGCTCGCTATCGTCGAGTGCTTGAAGGCGTGTGTCGAAGTCATTCAGGAAGGCATCCATGCGTGCGGCGATGCGCTTGCTGGGCGTATCCGGAGATTGCACCAGCATCGCCAGGCCCGGTGCATCGAGTACGGGCGAATAACCGGCCGTGACGATATAGCCGAGTTGCTCCTCGGTGCGTAGCTGGTTGTAGAACGGCGATTCGAGCATCTTGCCGAGTACTGCCAGACGGGCTTGACTGTCGAGACTGCGGTCCGGGCCTTGCAGATAGCGCAATACGGCAGCGTCGTTGCGGGTACTGCGCGGATGCAGGGTCGGCGGCGTCTCTGGAACCGCCAGCGGTGACAGAGCTGGGATGTCCGAGGACTCGAGCCGGGGTGTGAGTGCATTGGCGACTTGCAAGCCCTCACGGCGTGCCAAGTCGGCATCCAGGTTGCCTACCGCCATGGCTTGCAGATAAAGATTCCCGAGGAAGGCGTCGCGATAGTCACGCAGGTCGCCGACGCTCAGCGTATGCAGCGCCTCGAGCATCGCGGATGTCGTCCACTGAGGGCGCAATAGCGACTCACCGAGCGTGCGATACATCTGCTGATGCAGCGGCGCTTGGGGCGCGTTTTGCCATTGCTGCGAGAGACGGTACTTGACGCGCGAGAAGCTTTCTTCGCTGATGTCACCTTCCTTTAAACGTGCGACGACGTCTCCCATCAGCCGTGCCTGACGGTCGCGCCAACCGGAGAAGGTGAGCGTGATACCGCGGGCGTGGGCGTAGGCATCGAAGGATTGTCCGGCCAGCCGGGCTGGATAGAAGCGCTCATTGAGACTGTCGGTGATCCAGCCGGCGAGTAGACGCGTCAATGCGGCATGGCTGGCGCTGTCGGAGGCGTCGGGGTTCTGCAGGCTGAAGCGCCACTCCACGCGCGGTGTACCGAAGCGATCGTTGGCGAGGTGCCAGAGCTCTACGCTGGGCGCCTCGACGATGGCCTGTGGTTCATCGCCACTGGCGTCGTGAACTTCTAAATCGCTGGCGATGAAGGGGTTATGCGGCGGCAGGCCGAGTTCATCGAGCGGCGCGGCCTCCGGCCAGTCCGAGAGGCGCGTCAGCGTATAGGGTGCGTCGAAGTAGGGCGAGGTATCATTGCCGTCGACGTCCGGGCCGCTATAGACGCGCAATAAGTGCGACGGGGTCATGTCGGCGAGATAATCTCGAATACGTGCGGCATCGAAACCGTCCATGCGGTACGGCGCGTATTGCACATCCTCAAGCGGATAATCGGCCAGATTCATGGCCAATTGGCTGACTTGATCGATGGGCTCGCCCGGTTGCTGAAAACGAAACGCTTGTTGGTTGAGGCGAGCTTGCTCGTCGTAGCGCCACGCCTGCAGCCCGTCCTCGCGAATCCGTGCTATCTGATCGAACAAGCTAGCCTGAATGCGATCGATGTGTTGCGCGCCTTCCGGCGTGAGGCTGACCGAGACGGCGAAGAGCGCGTGCTGTCCATCGCCGTTCATGGTGCCTGCCGAGAGACCATCGGCCCATCCCTTGTGACGCAATGCCGCCAGCAGACTTCCTTCCCCTTCATGGCCCAACAGGTTGGCGAGATAGTCGGCCGGTTTGGTGCGATAGTCACCCTGCGGATCGGGAATCGGAAACAGGAAGCGCACCTGCTTGTCCTGCGATAGGCTCTTGACCTTCAGGCGTGCGGGGAGCTCGTCGTCGGTAACCAAGGGAGTGTCGATCTCGCTGCGCGATAAATGACGATCGGGCACCTGGGCGAAGCGGTCGCGAATCATGGCTTCAAGCTCATTGAGCGATTGTGGACCGATGACCGTTAGATGCATGACATTAGCGCCGTAGTGCGCCTTGTAGAAATCGACCAGACGTTCGCGGAGCGATGACGTATCTCCGTCCCTGAGTGTCTCCAGGCTACCGACCGAGAAGCGGGTCATTGGGTGTTCGGGGTTGAGGGCCTGATCGATGGCCTCTTGAAGACGCCGGCTATCGTCGCGCAGGCGTGCCTGGTACTCCGAGTTGACGGCGTTACGCTCGCGGTCGACGTACTCGGCATTGAAGCGCGGGGCAACGAAGAAGCGGCTGAAGCGATCCAGGGCTTCGGGTAATGCCTGCGGCTCGATGTCGAAGAAGTAGTTGGTGTCGCGTGAGGCGGTGAAGGCGTTGTGATCACCGCCGTGGGAGGAAATGAAATTCTGGTAGGCGTCGGCTTCCGGGTAGCGGTCGGTGCCCAGGAACAACATGTGTTCGAGGAAATGTGCCAAACCGGGGGTGGCGTCGGGGTCGTCGGCGCTACCGACGTCCACGTTCATGGCGGCGGCAGCCTTGTCGGCCTGCGGATCGCTGACCAGCAAGATCTCGAGGCCATTGTCGAGCGTCAGGGCGCGGTAGTCGCGGGTATCGTTGGGGCTGACGGTTGGCTCGACGACCTCGGCCACCGGGTCGCTGGCGCGCGCCGTCTGGTAACCGACGACGAGAAGGATGAGCGCACCGAGCAGCCAGCGGCATGCAAGGGGAGGGGGCGAAAACACGGTAAAGACTCCTTGTTCATTGATGCCAGTAGGTCATCGGGCCGGTGGGATGTCCGCAGGCCCAGTCTTGATGCTTTGGATCGTTGACACGTCTTGATACAGGAAAAGCGCCCAACAGTTCCAAGGGGGCGGGGGTCAGCATCTCATGGGAACGCTCGTCCGAGGTGGTTGGCGCCAGCCACTCGGGTGCATCGCTCGCCTCGATGACGGCCGGAAAGCGGTCGCTGAGCGGTGTCAGCAATGCATTGCTGGGCACCGTGATCAAGGCCGTGGAGTCGTTAAACTCAGTCAACGTGGTGTGATAGCGGCACCAGACCCCGGCCAGCAGAAGCGGCGCCCGGTCGACGCGGGTGACCAGAAACGGCTGCTTCATGCGTGGCTGCGGCTTCCATACGTAGACTCCGGCGACCGGTATCAGGCAGCGCCGCGCGTGGAAGGCCTCGCGAAACATCGGGCGCTGCTCGAGCGACTCGGCGCGGGCGCAATGCGGGGCATGGTCCAGCACCTTGAGCCAGGGCGGGGTCAATCCCCAGAATGCCGTGGCCCACTGCGCTTCGCCCGCGTCCTGACGAATGATCGAAATAGGGCGGCGCGGTGCCAGGTTGGGGCCGACGATCGGCTGACTGTCCTGGCGAAGCGCGTCGAGCGGCGGCGTTGTCCAGGGCTTGATGTAAAGACGGCCGGCCATGCTCTCTCCTCGCGGTTCGACGCGACAGGGTAAGCCACGCCGGCGGGCGCTTACCAGCGCTGCTTTTGATTTATCGCAGGGCTTGCCACTTGCGTTTGCGTGCGTTCCCGATATGCTGGGGGAAACGCTGTTCGACCACGCGCGGCTTGGTAAGAAGACGCCGCGCATGCTCATCACGAGGAATCCGATGGCTCGTCCCAGACAGCATGCACCCGAGGTGCTGCATGGTCAGGTAATGGCTGCGTGTGACGCCTGGCTACGCGATAATCCTGTGCATACGCTGTCGCTGCGCTCGTTGGCGCGCGAGGTGGGATGTGCGCCCAGCACGCTGCTGAAACTCTACGGCAGTTTTGGCAACCTGTTGCAATACGTCAACGTCGAGACCCTGGGGCGCCTACGGGTTGCCGTGGAGGGGCTCGAGGGTGCCGATCCCGAACCGCGCCTCAAGGCATTGGCGACGGCTTATTGGCTGTTTGCGCAGCATGAGCCCTATCGCTGGCAGATGTTGTTCGATTACCCGCTGGCCCAAGAAGGAGAGTTGGACCAACGCCAGAACGACATGATTGAAGGTCTGTTCGTGCGTGTCGAGGCGGCGCTTGCCGAGTATCAGCCGCTGATGGGTGAGCTCGAAGCAAGACGCATGGCCCGCACTCTATGGGGCAGTGTGCATGGTCTGGTCCAGTTGGGGCTCAACGAACGCCTGGGCGTTTGGCAGGGTCAATCGCTGGAAGTGACCGAGTTGCTCGATCAATTGCTGACCACCACGCTGATGGGACTCAAGTACGGTCCGAGAGAGCCGTGATTCCCCGATTGCTAACCCAGCGTCGATTCGCTCCCTTCTTCTGGACACAAGCCTTGGGCGCGTTCAACGACAACGTGTTCAAGAATGTCCTGCTGTTGCTACTGACCTTCGTTGCCGTACCGCGCTATGGCTGGGATACGGGGCTGCTCAACAATCTTGCGGCAGGGCTTTTCATCCTGCCTTTCCTGTTGTTTTCGGCATGGGGCGGCTTGTTGGCCGACCGTCTCGACAAGCGTCGCCTGGTCAGGCGTCTCAAGGTGCTGGAACTCGTGACCATGAGCATGGCAGCGGCCGCCGTCTGGTATGAGGCCTATGCCGTGCTACTGGCATTGTTGTTCATGATGGGTACCCAGTCGGCGCTTTTCGGGCCGGTGAAGTACGCCATTTTGCCGCAACATCTGTCGCCGACCGAGCTCGTCAAGGGTAATGCCTGGATCAGTCTGGGCACCTTTCTTTCGATTCTGCTGGGAACGCTGCTGGCTGGTGTGCTGGCATCGCTTGGCGGTGCCTGGGCGCGGGGAAGCATTGCCGCCACCTTGGTGGTGCTGGCGCTCTTGGGGCTCGTCGCTAGCCTATGGGTGCCTAGCGCACCGCCCAGCCAGATGGGCGCCACGCCATGGCGGCCCTGGCGTGGCGGGCGTGAAGTGATGCGCGACGCGTGGCGCCAACCACGGGTATTTCGTGCCTTGCTGGGCATCAGCTTGTTCTGGTTTCTAGGTGCCTGCTACCTGACTCAACTACCGGCCTGGACGCGTGATGTCGTGCATGGCAATGAATCCGTGGTTAGTGCCTTGCTGGGCGCGTTTGCGCTGGGCGTTGGTGCTGGCGCGCTGTTGTGCGCGCGCTTGTCGGCGGGGCGTCTGGAAGTCGGGCTGATACCGGCCGGCGCCGTGCTCTTCGGCTTGGCCGGTCTCGATCTGGGGCTGAGTCAGCCATTGGCGGGAAGCAGTACCGGGCTGGCGGCATTGAGCCTGTCACCGGGGTTCTGGCGCCAGCTACTCGATTTTGCGGTGATCGGCTTGGGCGGCGGCGTGTACATCGTGCCGCTGTACACGCTGATTCAACTCGAAAGCGATGATGACAATCGTGCTCGCATGATCGCCGCCAATAATATCCTCAATGCACTGTTCATGGTTCTGGCGGCGGGCTTTGGCGTGGTCGTGCTGAGTGTGCTCGATGCCTCGCTCAATGCTTTCATGCTGACTTTGTCGGCGGTGTCCCTGACGCTAGCGGCGATCATCCTTTGCATGGTGCCGCGCCCGGCATTGCGCCTGTCGATTTTCGTGCTGATTCGTGTGCTCTACCGGCTACGTTTTCGCGGCCGTCAATCTGTGCCCGCACGTGGCGCGGCACTGGTAGTATGCAATCACGTCAGCTTTATGGATGCCTTGATTCTGGGCGGTGGGTGTCCGCGCCCGTTGCGTTTCTTGATGGATCGCCCTATCTATGAGTCCCGGTGGCTCAATTGGTTCTTTCGCATTGCCGGCGCCATCCCGGTAGATTCCGAGCGTTGCGATCCCGGCGGCGTGCGGCGGGCCTTGGACGAAGTGAGCCATGCCCTGCGTCAGGGAGAGGTGGTGATGTTGTTCCCCGAGGGACGCTTGACGCCCGATGGTGAAATGCAGCGTTTTCGGCGTGGCGTGGATATCATTCTGGCGCGAGATCCGGTGCCGGTGGTGCCTGCCGGATTGGCCGGACTGTGGGGATCTTGGACATCGAATCGTGGCGGCAAGGCGTTGACCAAGTGGCCACGGCGTTTTCGGGCCCGGGTGGCGCTCCACTTCGGTGACCCTATTCCGGTGGGCAAGGCAAAACGCGCCGACATGGAACGGCGCGTGAGCGAACTCAAGCGCAAGGCCGAAGCCGAGATCGGAGTGACTTCAGATTAACCCAACACCCGGGCGCGACGTGCCGATTGCCAGCAGCGCGCCGAGGTGATCAGGTTGTCCTTGATCTGCAGTATTTCCATACGAATAGCTCCCAGCTGCAGGCAGGCGGGCGCGTCGGGAAAGGCCTCAAGGTGCTCGAGCATCAACCCGTTGAGCGTCTTGGGACCATCGGTAGGCAACTGCCAGGCGAGTACTTTGTTGATGTCGCGGATGTTGGTAGTGCCCTCGATGATATAGCTACCGTCTTCCTGAGGGTGAATCTCTCGGTGCGTAGCCGCTTCGTCGGTGGTGAACTCGCCGACGATCTCCTCGAGGATGTCTTCCAGTGTCGCCAGCCCTTCCACATCGCCATATTCATCGACCACGATGCCGATACGGCGTTTCTGTTGCTGGAAATTGAGCAGCTGGGTGTGAAGCGGTGTCGACTCGGGAATGAAATAAGGTTCGCGGGCTTCCTGGACGATGGCGGCCTTGGTCACCTCGGGCTTCGATAGGAAGCGTGCGGCGTTACGCAGGTGCAGAATGCCGATGATGTTGTTGATATCCCCCTTGTAGACCGGCACGCGCGTGTGCTGACTGGAGCGGATCTGGGCGAGAATGGCCTCGAGGTCGTCGTCGAGATCGATGCCAGCGATTTCCTGGCGCGGCACCATGATGTCGTTGACGGTCACGTTTTCCAAATCGAGGATCGACAGCAGCATGGATTGGTGACGCCGAGGGATCATGGTGCCGGCTTCGTGCACGACCGTGCGCAACTCATCACGCGTCAGGTTGTCGGCGCTGCCGTCGATATCCTTGACGCCCAGGAGTCGTAGCAGTCCATTGGAAATCGCATTGACGAGCCATACCAGCGGATAGAAGAGCTTGAGTAGAGGTTCTAACGCCAAAGACGCGGGATAGGCGATGCGTTCGGGCTTGACCGCGGCGAACGTCTTGGGCGTGACCTCGGCGAAGATCAGAATCACGATGGTCAGCACAGCGGTCGAGATGGCCGGTCCAGAGACATCGCCAAAGAAATGGATGGCAATGATCGTGGCGATGGAAGCAGCGAGGTTGTTGACGAAGTTGTTGCCGATGAGGATGACGCCGATCAGTCGGTCAGGTCGGCTCAGCAGCCGCAAGACCCGCTTGGCGGTGCGCTCTCCGCTATTGGCCTGGTGCGACAGGCGGTAGCGGTTGATCGACATCATCCCGGTTTCCGAGCTGGAGAAGAAGGCGGATAAGCAAATGAGCACGAGCAGCAGCGTTAACAGCAGCCCTAAGGGTAGGTCATCGCTCAAGGTGGAGAGGTCCTCGCTGAAAAGCCAACATCGTTTGTAGGGTTTCCCCTTGGAAGTGTCAAGTTGCTGCGTTTTCGTCTAGATATCGTGAAAGATCAATTGCAGTGCGACCTTGGTGCCGAAGTAGCCGAGCACCAGGAGCAGGCAGCCGCCCAGGGTCCAGCGCATCGCACGCGCGCCGCGCCAGCCCAGCCAGTGTCGGCCGATGAGCAGCCCCGTGAAGACCAGCCAAGCGGCGAGAGAGAATACCGTCTTGTGAACGAGGTGCTGGGCAAAGAGATTGTCGATGAAGATGAAACCGCTGATGATGGCCGCCGTCAGTAATAGCAAGCCGGCGCCGATGAGCTCGAACAGCAAGCGCTCCATACTCGTCAACGCGGGCAACACTTGGATGATTCCGCGTGTATGACGGTGTTTGAGGGCGTGGTTTTGAAATGCCACCAGCACGGCTTGTACTGCGGCGATGCTGAGCAGTGCCGAAGCCACGCTGGAGGTCACGATGTGAAAGACGATGCCGGGCGAGACGTTGGCTTCGACCATGTGGCTGGGATAAAGCATCAATGCAACCAGCGTCAGCGCGGCCAGTGGGAAGAGGCCGACACCGACATTCAACAATGGCTTGACCAGACTGACTGCGATCAACAAAGCGGCGATCAACCAAGTGAAGAGTGAGGCGCTTTCGAAAAGCCCCAGATGCAGGCCACGACCGAGAAACACACTGTGCGCCACGACCACGGTGTGGGCGCTGACCGCGAGCAAGCCCAGTGAACGCACCAAGATAGTCCTGGGCGGGACGCGCCTGGCAAGCGCGAGCGCCTGCCAGGCGCCCGCGGCGAGATAACAGACAATGGCGAGAATCGCAAAAGGCAGCGTCTGCATCAGTGGACAATCCCTGCGCCGGTCGGCGTCGAAGAAAATGAAGTGTCAATATCACGTGAGCATGTCACGCGGACTCGGGAGCGTTACTATAGCGAATCCCCACGCCGTAGCGAATCCCCCCGCCGCTTGCGCATTGCGACGGGTGCATGGAGACAGTCGCCACGAACGCGTATAATCGCCTTTTCATGCCTAGGCAATTCCTGCCGGAGAGCGCCATGTTTGAAAGTTTGACCGATCGCCTGTCGGGCACGCTGAAGTCGATCACCGGTCAGGCCAAGCTGACCGAGGACAACATCAAGGACACGCTGCGCGAGGTGCGTCGTGCGCTGCTGGAGGCCGATGTGGCCCTGCCGGTGGTCAAGGCGTTCGTCGATCGGGTGCGCGAGCGCGCCGTGGGCCAAGAAGTCTCGCGCAGCCTGTCCCCGGGCCAGCAGTTCGTCAAGATCGTCCAGCAGGAGCTGGAGGCGATCATGGGCGAGGCCAACGAGGCGCTGTCGCTCAAGAGCTCGCCCTCGGTGGTCTTGATGGCCGGCCTGCAGGGCGCGGGTAAAACGACCTCGGTTGCCAAGTTGGCGCGCTTCCTGCGCGAGCGGGAAAAGAAAAAAGTACTGGTGGTCTCCGCCGACGTCTATCGTCCGGCCGCCATCGACCAGCTCGAGACGCTGGCCAAAGAGGTAGAGGTCGACTTCTTTCCCTCGAATAGCGCCCAACAGCCGGTGGACATCGCCCAGGCGGCGATCAAGCATGCCAAGATCCAGTTCCACGACGTGGTGATCGTTGATACCGCCGGGCGACTGTCCGTCGATCAGGCGATGATGGAAGAAATACAGGCCTTGCATGGGGCGGTGTCGCCGGACGAGACGCTGTTCGTGGTCGATGCCATGACTGGCCAGGATGCCGCCAATACCGCGCAGGTGTTCCATGAAGCGTTGCCGCTGACCGGGGTGATTCTCACCAAGGCGGACGGTGACGCCCGTGGCGGTGCAGCGCTCTCGGTGCGCCATGTCACCGGCAAGCCGATCAAGTTCATGGGCATGGGCGAGAAGGTCGATGCTCTCGAGCCGTTTCACCCGGATCGCGTCGCATCGCGGATTCTCGGCATGGGCGACATGCTGTCGCTCATCGAGGAAGCCGAGCGTAACGTCGACCAGGGCAAGGCGGAGAAGCTGGCCAAGAAGGTCAAGAAAGGCAACGGTTTCGATCTCGAAGACTTCCGCGAGCAGCTCCAGCAGCTCAAGAAGATGGGCGGCATGGGCGGCTTGATGGGCAAGCTGCCTGGCATGGGGCAGATGGCCGAGGCTGCGCAGGGGCCGGGGGCCGAGAAGGAACTAGGCAAACTCGAGTCGTTGATCAACTCGATGACGCCGAAGGAGCGCCGCAAGCCGGAAATCATCAGTGGCTCTCGCAAGCGTCGTATCGCGGCGGGTGCTGGCTTGCAGGTGCCCGATCTCAACCGTTTGCTCAAGCAGCACAAGCAGATGCAGAAGATGATGAAAAAGGCCGGCAAGAAAGGCGGCATGCAGAAAATGATGCGAGACATGGGCGGTGGCATGGGTGGCCCAGGTGGCATGGGTGGCCCAGGTGGTATGGGTGGCCCTGGTGGCATGGGTGGCCCTGGCATGGGCGGTGGCCGCGGCGGCTTCCCGCGCCGTTGATAACGCCTTTCCTTGTCAAGGAAAAAGGTTTCCAATACGTGCCTTTTTCCGTAGAATGCTGCGTCTTCGCAGGTGGGTCTTGCCCGCCGCGACAGTCCGTGGCGTAACGTAAAACTTCAACCGTAGGATTATAGCGCATGGTTACCATCCGTTTGGCCCGTGGTGGCGCCAAGAAGCGTCCCTTTTATCACCTCACTGTCAGCGACTCGCGTAAGTCTCGCGACGGCCGCTTCATCGAGCGTATCGGCTTCTTCAACCCGGTAGCCCGTGGTCAGGAAGAGCGTCTGCGCGTCGATCTAGAGCGTGCCGAGCATTGGCAGGGTCTGGGTGCGCAGCTCTCTGATCGCGTCGCCGAGTTGCTGAAAGAAGCTCGCAAGCAGCAAGCGTGAGTGCACTGCCCGCTATGTCGCACGAGACCGGTCGCGCCGCTGCGGCGCAAGACGACGAGCACGTGGTGCTTGGCCGCCTGACCAGTCCTTACGGCGTGAAAGGGTGGCTGAAGGTGTATTCGTACACTAGCCCCATCGAGGGCATCTTCGAGCATGCCGAATGGGTGTTGTCACTGCGCGGCAAGCACTTTGAGTGCAAGCTGAGCCAGGGACGCCCCCATGGAAAAGGGCTGGTCGCCAGCCTTGAAGGTATCTCGAGCCGCGAACTGGCCGAACGTTGGGCCGGCGCGGATATTCTCCTGCCCAAGCAGGCGTTGCCGGCGCTCGCGCCGGGCGATTATTACTGGTATCAGCTCGAAGGCCTGCGGGTCGAGACGCTGTCTGGTGAATGTCTGGGGCAAGTGAATTATCTCTTCGAGACGGGCGCCAACGATGTGTTGGTGATCCAGCCCAACGAGGCGAGTCTCGATGACCGGGAGCGGTTGATACCGTTTCTGCCCGACGGCGTGATCCGCGAGGTGGATCTCGGTGCCGGGCGTATGACAGTGGATTGGGATCCTGAATTCTGACGCCGTATCGTCGGTGTCGCTGGCCGAGTGATGAAGCCGTGTGGATTGGTGTTGTCTCCCTGTTCCCGGAGATGTTCGAGGCGATTACCCGTTACGGTGTAACGGGGCGCGCCGTCGACCAGGGATTGCTAGCGGTGGATTTCTGGAATCCCCGGGATTACGCCACGGATAAGCACCGCACGGTGGACGACCGGCCTTATGGCGGTGGCCCCGGCATGCTGATGAAGGTCGACACGTTGCGACCCGCCATCGCCGAGGCACGCCGTGACGCCGAGCGCCGTGGTTGTGCGACAGAGCGCACGCGTGTGGTTTATCTGTCGCCTCAGGGGCGGCGGCTCGATCAACGTGGCGTGCGGGAGCTGGCCGACCTGGAAGCACTGATCGTCGTTGCCGGTCGTTATGAAGGTATCGACGAGCGAGTGGTCGAAGCCGATATCGACGAAGAATGGTCGATCGGCGACTATGTGCTCAGCGGCGGTGAGTTGCCGGCCATGGTGATGGTCGATGCCGTCTCCCGGCTGGTGCCGGGTGTGCTCGGCCATGGCGATTCGGCACTTGAGGATTCCTTTAGCGAGGGGCTTCTGGATTGCCCGCACTACACGCGTCCCGAGACGATCGATGGGCGTGGTGTGCCGGACATCCTGCTTAGCGGCAACCACGCGGCGATTCGCCGCTGGCGGCTGAAGCAGTCTCTCGGACGCACCTGGCTCAGGCGACCCGACCTTCTCGAAGGTCGCGCTCTGGATCGCGAGCAGCAACGACTGCTTGACGAGTTCATCGCGGAAAATGCCAAGAGCCAGCACGTCGGTAGGACGGAGGAGCGACGGATGCTCGATGAATGAGCACCGCGCGTCACCCACAACGTCGATTCCCGCGTTTCGCGACGCCGGGATCACGACCGGCTCTCGACACATGAAGAGACGGTCATCCAAACATCAAGGAGTTTAGTCATGAGTAGCAAGAACAAGGTGATCCAGGCGCTCGAAACCGAGCAGATGAGCAAGAAGATTCCGGAATTCTCGCCGGGCGACACCGTGACCGTTCAGGTCAAGGTTGTGGAAGGTAGCCGCGAGCGTCTGCAGGCTTTCGAAGGCGTTGTGATTGGCAAGCGCAATCGCGGGCTCAACTCCGCTTTCACCGTGCGCAAAATTTCCCACGGTGTCGGTGTCGAGCGTACGTTCCAGACGTACAGCCCGCTGGTCGATTCCATCGAGGTCAAGCGTCGCGGTGACGTTCGTCAGGCCAAGCTGTACTACCTCCGCGAGCGCAGCGGCAAGTCCGCGCGCATCAAGGAAAAGCTGACTCGTTAATCGGCTTGCGGCGTCGTCGAGACGTCATGAGCGCTCCCTTTGGGAAGCGCTCGACGAAAACCCCGCGGGCCCTTGGCTCGCGGGGTTTTTGCATATGAGGTAGTCGAAGCGGCGCGGGGAGGACAGAATCGGTGGATGATCTCGAGTGGCGCGATGCTTTTATCGATGGGCTCTGGTTGGAGCGTGGGCTGAGTCGACATACGCTGGATGCCTATCGGCGCGATCTGGATGCTTGGCTCGCGCACCTCACGTCGCGCAGCGAGCGTCTTCTGGCTCCCGGAGACAACGCGCTGGAGGCATTTCTGGCGGTGCGTCGCGAACACTATCATCCTCGCTCGGTGGCACGCCTGTTGTCCTGTCTGCGACGCTTCTATCGCTGGGCGCTGGCCGAAGGACATATCGCCCATGACCCTCTGGCCGAGGCGCGTGCTCCCAAGGCCATCGCCAAATTGCCCAACACCCTGGATGAAACCGAAGTCGAGCGTTTGCTCGAGGCGCCGGACGCGGATACGCCGCTGGGACTGCGTGACCGCACCATGCTCGAGGTGTTGTATGGGTGTGGTTTGCGCGTCTCCGAACTGATCGGTTTGACGGTGGATGCGGTCAACTTGCGCCAGGGCGTGCTGCGCGTGCTCGGCAAGGGCGATAAGGAACGCTTGGTCCCGCTGGGCGAGGAGGCGAGCGCATGGCTCGAGCGCTACCTGCGTCAAGGGCGTGGGAACTTGATGAACGATCCGACCCGACCGCCTTTGTTTCCCGGACGCCATGATGGGTTCATGACCCGCCAGACATTCTGGCATCGTATCAAGCGGCATGCCGTGGCGGCTGGCATCGACAAACCGCTCTCGCCACACACGCTGCGCCATGCATTCGCGACGCACCTGTTGAATCATGGGGCCAATTTACGTGTCGTACAGTTGCTGCTGGGACACAGTGATCTGTCGACCACGCAAATCTATACCCAGGTGGCCCAAGCGCGCCTGGAAGCGCTGCACGCCCAACATCATCCTAGAGGTTGACCATGTCTAGAGCCGTACTGCCCATCATGGGGGGCGTTTTGGCCCTTCTGGCTACTCCACTAAGCTTTGCCGCGCCCCCCGAGGGGCTGGCCGACAAGCTGACCCACAACGGGCAGCCAATGCCGGTGGCGTCGGTCGAGGAGTCGCCGTTACCGGGGCTCTATGAGGTGCGACTCGAAAGCGGTGAAACCCTATATACAGACGCCGATGGCGAATACATGGTGGTCGGTGACCTGTATCGAAACCGCGACGGGCAGATGGTCAACCTGACCGAGCGTGCTGCCAACGAACGCCGCCAGGCGCGTCTCGATGACGTCCCCGAGAAGGAACGCGTCATCTACAAGCCCGCCAGCGAGGTCAAGGCGCGCATTACCGTCTTTACCGATACCTCGTGCCCTTATTGCCAAAAATTGCATAAGGAAGTCCCCCGTCTCAATCGGATGGGAATCGAGGTAGACTATCTAGCCTTCCCGCGTGCTGGCGTCGACTCCGAAGCGGCACGCGTGCTGAGCCGGGCCTGGTGCGCCGACAATGCCACCGAGGCGCTCAGCGCCGCGATGCGCGGGGAAACCCTAGAAGCCACGGCGGAGTGTGAGGCACCGGTGGCCGAGCAATATGAACTTGGACGTGAACTGGGAATTCAGGGAACGCCCGCCATCGTGTTGCCGAATGGCCGTATGGTGCCGGGCTACGTGCCGGCCGAGCGGCTGGCGTCAATGCTCGGCATCCAGGAATGACCGAGCGACGATGAATATGATGACCTCCGACACTAGGCGCAGGAGGTCCGCTGGACACATACACTAAGCAAGGGGAGCGTGACGTTGAAACCGGTGAGAGTAGGTATCTGTGGGCTAGGGACCGTGGGTGGCGGTACCTTCAATGTGTTGACGCGCAACGCGGACGATATCGCCCGCCGCGCCAGTCGACCGATTATCGTCGAGCAAGTCGGTACGCGTCGCGATAACCCGCAATGCGAAACCGCCGGGGTCAAGGTCACCCGCGATGTCTTCGAAGTGGCACGCAATCCCGATGTCGATGTGCTGGTGGAGTTGATCGGTGGCTATGACGTGGCCCGTGAACTGGTAATGACCGCCATCGATAATGACAAGCACGTGGTCACCGCTAACAAGGCGCTGATCGCCGTGCATGGCAACGAGATCTTCCAGGCCGCGCACGAAAAGGGCGTGATCGTGGCCTTCGAGGCGGCTGTGGCCGGCGGCATCCCGGTGATCAAGTCGCTGCGCGAAGGGCTGGGCGCCAATCGCATTCAATGGCTTGCCGGTATCATCAACGGCACCGGCAACTACATTCTGACCCATATGCGCGATGAAGGCCGCGCCTTCGACGACGTGCTTGCCGAGGCGCAGGCGCTGGGTTATGCCGAAGCCGACCCGACCTTCGATGTCGAAGGGATCGACGCCGCTCATAAGCTGACCATCCTGGCGTCGATCGCCTTCGGTGTGCCGCTGCAGTTCGATAAGGCATACACAGAGGGCATCTCGCGGGTCACGGCCGACGATGTCGAACAGGCCGATCAACTGGGCTACATCATCAAACACCTGGGGATTTCCAAGCGCACCGAAAAGGGCCTCGAACTTCGCGTGCACCCGACGTTGATTCCTAAAGAGCGCTTGCTGGCCAGCGTGCATGGCGTGAAGAACGCCATCGCGGTGATGGGTGATGCCGTGGGGCCGACGCTTTACTATGGCGCCGGCGCGGGGGCTGAGCCCACGGCCTCGGCGGTGGTCGCCGACCTGCTCGACGTGGCGCGCGACATCACGACCGAGCACCATTACCGTGTGCCGTATCTCGCCTTCAGCGGCATCGACGAAGCCGACGGCTCGCTGCCGATCCTGCCCATGGAAGACATCGTCACTGCCTATTACCTACGCCTGTTGGCGGTGGATCGCCCGGGCGTGCTGGCGCGGGTGGCGACGATCCTCTCCGAGCAAGGGATTTCCATCGAAGCGATCATCCAGAAGGAAGCCACCGAAGGCGAACTGGTGCCCATCATCCTGATGACGCACCGCACCCGCGAGCAGCACATGAACGAGGTGATCCGTCAGCTCGAATCACTGGCCGACATCGCCGGTCCGGTGACCCGGATTCGTGTCGAAGCCCTCGACGAGAACGAATAAACCAAGCTTCGAGTCGCGAGCACCGGGCTTCGAGCAGAACCAGCTCGCCGCTCGAAGCCCGCAGCTCGCCACTCACGGAGTGAAGTATGCGTTACATCAGTACCCGCGGGCGCTCGCCCGCGTTGTCCTTCGAGGATGTCGTGCTCACCGGGATGGCCTCCGATGGCGGTCTCTACGTGCCGGAGACGATTCCCACGCTCTCGACGGAGGATCTCGAGGCGATGGCGGGACTCTCCTACGCCGAGATCGCGTTTCGCGTGATGAAGCCCTTCGTCGGTGGCGAGATCGACGACGACACCTTCCGGCAACTGGTGAAGGACGCCTACGCGACCTTCAGTCATGAAGCCGTCGTGCCGCTCAACCAGCTTGCCAGCAACCACTTCCTGCTCGAGCTGTTCCACGGTCCGACGCTGGCGTTCAAGGATGTCGCCCTGCAGTTGCTGGGGCGCATCCTCGATCACTTCCTGGCCAAGCGTGGCGAGCGTGCGGTGATCATGGGCGCAACATCCGGCGATACCGGGTCGGCGGCGATCGAAGGCTGTCGGCATTGCGACAACCTCGACATCTTCATCCTGCATCCGCATAAGCGTGTCTCCGAGGTTCAGCGTCGACAGATGACCTCGGTGCTGGCCGACAACGTCTTCAACATCGCCATCGAGGGCGATTTCGACGACGCCCAGGCGATGGTCAAGGCAAGCTTCGCCGATCAAACGTTCCTGAATGGCACGCGCCTGGTGGCGGTCAACTCCATCAACTGGGCGCGCATCATGGCGCAGGTGGTCTATTACGTGGCCTCTGCGGTGGCGTTGGGCGCACCGCATCGCGAGGTGAGCTTCAGCGTGCCGTCGGCCAACTTCGGCAATGTTTTCGCCGGCTACGTGGCCTATCGCATGGGACTGCCGGTCAAGCAGTTCGTCGTCGCGACCAATGCCAACGACATCCTGCATCGCACCCTGGCCGACAACGACTTCTCCAAACAGGCGCTCAAGGCGACCCTGGCACCGTCGATGGATATCGTGGTGTCGTCGAACTTCGAACGTTTGCTGTTCGAGGCTTACGACCGCGATGGCGATGCCGTGCGCGATCTGCTCGAGCGCTTTCAGCAAGAGCCGGCGGTTCTCGCCGAAGCACCGCTGGCACGGCTACGCGAGAAATTCGTCAGCCACAGCGTCGATGACGACACCATCCTCGAGGTGATTCGCGACGCGCATGGGCGTACCAAGGAGTTGCTCGATCCGCATACCGCGACCGGCTATCGTGCCGCCGAGCGTATGCGTGCGGATGCCTCGACGCCGATGATCACCCTGGCGACCGCGCACCCGGCCAAGTTCGCCGACGCGGTGCTCCAGGCGGGCTTCGAGGGTGTGCCGCTGCCCGCACACATGGCCGGTTTGCTCGAGCGTGAAGAGCGTTACACCGTGCTGCCGGCCGAGCTCGAGGCCGTGCAGGCCTTCGTCGCCGAACAGCGCCGCTGACGCCCCGGAGCGTCGTAGTGACCCGCGCCGCTCCAGCTTGCCATCCGCCGTCTCCCGAGGAGTCATTCGTGTCAGTAGCCGAGCACGATCCGCAACGCCTGCTGAACCGTCGCATCCTGTCACGTCCGCGTGATGAGAGTGTCTACCGCCGCGCGCAGTCGGTCGGGCTCAGCGAACTGCAGGCGCGGATACTGGCTGGGCGTCTGCACGACTACACAGACGATATCGCGTCGCTGATCGACCCCAGCTTGCGCTATCTGGCGCACCCCGAACGTCTGCAGGACGCGCGCCGTGCTGCCGAGCGGATCGCCCTGGCGGTGACCGAGGGCGAGCATATCGGCATCTTGACCGATTACGACGTCGACGGTATCACCTCGCACGTGGTCATCCTGCGGACCCTGAACGAACTGTTCGGCGTGCCGATGCATAAGCTGCACAGCTTGATAGGCCACCGTATCTTCGATGGCTACGGTATCAGTCTGCCGCTGGTGGAGCGTACTCTTGCATTGTCGCCACGACCTAGCCTGGTGATCACCGCCGACTGCGGTAGCTCCGACGAGCCGCGTATCGCGCGTCTGCGTGAGGCGGGTCTCGATGTCGTGGTGACCGACCATCATGCCTTGCCGACGGCGGGGCCACCGGCGTCGGCGTATGCCACCGTCAATCCCACGCGCAGCGATTGCGATTACCCGGACCCCACCATCGCCGGTTGCATGGTGGCATGGTTGACCATGTCACTGACGCGTTCGGTGCTCATCGAGCAGGGTGTGGCCGCGCCCTCGACCCCGAAATTGTCGCCGTGGCTGTCTTACGTCGCCTTGGGGACCGTGGCGGATTGCGTCTCGCTGGGGGCGAGTCCCGCCAACCGTGCCGTGGTCAGCCATGGGCTGACGTTGATCAACCGCATGGGCGCCGCCTGCTGGCGGGTCATGGCCGAGCGGCTGGGGGACGATAGCATCCCCTTCGATGCCGAAACCCTGGCCTTTCAGATGGGGCCGCGCATCAACGCGCGCTCGCGCCTCGATGACCCTTACGCGGCGCTGCACTTCATGCTCGCCGCCGATGATGCCTCGGCACGGCGTCATCTCGAGGTGCTGGATACCGACAACCAGTCGCGCAAGGCGATCGAGGCGGACATGGTCGAGAGCGCTCGGGCATTGGCGCTCGACGCGCTGGCCGAGGGTGCCTCGGCGATCGTGGTGTTTCTTGAGGATGGCCACGCCGGCGTGCAGGGCATCGTCGCCTCGCGTCTGGTCCAGGCCTTCGGACGTCCCACGCTGGTGCTTACACCGGCCGCTGCGCCGGGCATGCTGACCGGCTCGGGGCGTTCCATCGAAGGGTTGCACTTGCGAGACGCATTGCAGCGCGCGCATGAACTGGCTCCCGAGGCATTGCCACGCTTCGGGGGCCACCGGGGAGCGGCGGGCATTGGCGTACCGCGCGAGCGTCTGGCGGAATTTCGCGAGGCCTTCCTCACGGCGGTCGAGGAACAGCTTAGTGGCCGCGAACTATTTCCCTATGTGCTCACCGACGGTGCCTTGCTGCCCGAGCAGCTGTCACTGGCGGCGGTGGATGAGCTGGCGCGCCTGGCACCCTATGGTCGTGAGTTTGATGCCCCGCTGTTCGACGGTGAGTTTCGCATCGAGCAGCTACGCCCGGTGGGTGCGGAGGGCAATCATCTGATGCTCGAACTCTCGTGTGGCGCGGTGAGCCTCAAGGCGATCTGGTTTCGTGCCCTGACGCCTGGCGAGCTGCCGCCGTTCGGCCTGGGCGATCGTCTGCGCTGTGCCTACAAACTATCGCGCAACCGCTGGCGGGGGCGTGAGTCGTTGCAGTTGATGATCGAGCACGCCGAACCTGTTTAAGAGGGAAGAGGGAAGAGGGAAGAGGGAAGAGGGAAGAAGCTAGAAGTCGAGAACGATTCTTCTTCCTGGGATTTCTGCCAGGCGCAAAGCGCCGTTCTTCCTTCTTCAAGACGCGTAGCGTCGTACTGACGTCTTCCCTCTCAGTAGTTCGGCCAGACGCCGGGCGTGGCCAGTTCCAGAAGGTGGCCGTCGGGGTCGCGGAAATAAAGGCTCTCACCGCCTTTCGGCCAGTGGGTGCGGCCCTCGATGGGAATGTCGTGGGCGGCGAGTTGGGTTTCCCAGTCTTCCAACTCATCGCGATCGATGGCCAGCGCCAGATGCACGCGTCCGGAACCATCGTGGGGCGGTATGGTGCCCATACCGTGCGGCAAGTTCACGGTTTCGTCGGTGCTGCCTTGTTGAAACAGCAGCAACACGCTGCCTGGCCCGGCCTCGTAAGCGGTGAAGCGATGGTCGGCAGTAAAGGCCGACAGTGTCATCACGTTCTCGAAGAAGGCCCGGGCGCGGGCCATATCGGTGACGTAGAGGGCGGTTTCGAGAACGCCTTGAATGCGTGGCATATCACTCCCCGTTTGCTGCGACGCGATGCCTTCCAGCATAGCCATCTCGGGGCAATGACCTCAACGTGGCGATAGCCAGAACCACCAGACGATGCCAGCTATCAATGCTAACCCAATCAGATTGATGAGAAACGTCATGTCTCCTCCTGGGATGTCTTGGCGCTGCGTGCCGTGGATTTGAACAGCCTCAACCGGTTGGCGTTGCTGACCACGGTGACCGAGGACAGCGACATGGCCACGGCGGCGACGATGGGCGAGAGCAGCATCCCCGTCAGCGGATAGAAGACCCCGGCGGCGATGGGAATTCCCAGGCCGTTATAGCCAAAGGCGCCCCACAGGTTCTGCTTGATGTTGCGCAGCGTGGCGCGGCTGATCTCGATGGCATCGGCCACGCCATGCAGGGAGTTGCGCATCAGCGTGATGCCGGCCGACTCGATCGCGACGTCGGTGCCCTGGCCGATGGCGAAGCCGACATCGGCTTGTGCCAGGGCCGGGGCGTCGTTGATGCCGTCGCCGGTCATACCGACGAGGTGACCGTCGCGTTGCAGCTGCACGACGATCTCGCGTTTGTCCTCGGGCAACAGCTCGGCCTCGACACGCGCGATGCCCAGCGCCTTCGCTACGGCCCGGGCGGTATGCACGTTATCGCCGGTCAGCATGACGACTTCGATGCCGTCCGCCTGCAAGCGGGCGACAGCGTCGCGACTATCCTCGCGCAACGGATCGCTGATGCCGAAGACGCCCAATACCTGCCCGTCGACGGCCAGGTAGAGCGGTGTCTGTGCCTGGTCTTCAAGCTCGGCGCCCCATGCTTGGGCCTGGCCCAACTCGACTGCGCCTTCGTACATCAGAGCGGCGTTGCCCAAGCGCAGCGATTGACCCGTGTCAGTGACGGCGGTGACGCCGCGCCCGCTGAGCGCTTGAAACTCGTGCAGCTCGGGAAGCGCGGTTTGCGTGGCGCCCTGCTGGTCGGCGTAGTCGCCGAGAGCCTCGGCGAGGGGGTGCTCGGAGCCACGCTCGAGGGCCGCCACCCAGCTCAAGGCGGTGCGGGCATCCTCGGTGGCCCACTGAGCGGTGGTCACGCGAGGGCGGCCCTCGGTCAGCGTGCCGGTTTTGTCGACGACCAGCGTGGTCAGCTTGCTGGCGGTCTGCAGTGCATCACCATCGCGCACCAGGATGCCGTACTCGGCGGCCTTGCCGACGCCGATCATGGTCGACATCGGTGTTGCCAGCCCCAGAGCGCAGGGGCAGGCAATGATCAGTACGGTGGTGGCAGTGACCAGCATGTGGACCAACTGCGGCGCGGGGCCGAAATTGAACCAGACCAGTGCCGTGAGTACGGCGATGATCAACACACTGGGCACGAAAATGGCGGAAATTCGGTCGGCCAGGGCGCCGATGGGAGGGCGAGAGTTCTGGGCGCTGGCCACTTGCTCGACGATACGCCCCAGGCGACTGTCGGCGCCGATACGGGTGGCAATATAGACCAGCGTGCCACGGCCATTGACCGTCCCCGCACTGACTTCGTCGCCGGCATGCTTGGCGGCGGGCAGCGGCTCGCCGGTCAGCATTGATTCGTCGACATGGCTGTCGCCTTCCTCGACACGGCCATCCACGGCCAGGCGTTCGCCGGGACGCACGCGAATCCGCTCGTCGACGGCGACGTCCTCGAGGGGGACATCGTGTTCATCACCGTCGCGAATCACCCGGGCGGTGGGCGCCTGCAGGTCGAGCAGACGATTGAGCGCCCGGGATGTGCGTCCCCGGGCACGCAACTCCATGGCATTGCCGAGGCTGATCAGGCCGATGATCATCACCGAGGCTTCGAAATAGAGCCCGCGCGCCGCGACTGGAATCGCCTCGGGGATCAGCACCACCGTCATCGAATAGAGCCAGGCGGTGCCAGTGCCGACAGCGATCAGGGTATCCATGTTGGCCTGATGATGACGGAAGGTTTTCCAGGCATTGACGAAGAAACGCCGGCCCGCCGTGGCCATGATGCCTAGCGTGGCCACGCCGATCAGCAGCCAGACCCAGCGTTCCGGACCGCTCAACTGTGGATGGTGGAACAGCATGCTGCCCATCAGCAGCACACCGGGGATAAGCCCCAATGCGGTGTCGCGGAGCCGTTGACGGTACTCGTGCGCCTCGTTTTGCTCGCGGGTGCGCGCCGCCTGGCCGAGATCCTCGATGCGTTCGGCGCCGTAGCCGACCGCTTCGACGGCATCGATCAGCTGCTGGGGGCGCGCGTCGCCGAAGACCTCGGCGGTGTGCGAGCCGAAGTTGACGCTGGCCGAGCGCACCCCGGGCGTGGCGTTCAAGGCCTGGGTAATGGTGTTGACGCAGCCGGCGCAGGTCATCCCGGACAACGATAGACGGACTGGCGCCCCGTCGCGCGTTGCTTGGGCATCGTGCCGGTCGCCGCTTGAGGCAGTCGAAGTCACCGCTGATGCGCTGTCGTCAGTGGTACTCGTCGTCGTTTCCGGTGCATGCGTTGTCGGAGGGTAACCTGCCTGCTCGAGCAACGCGCCCAGGCGTGCCGTGTCCAGGGATGATTCGACACTGAGACGCTTTTCACCGGGCTCGCCGGTGACTTCGGCCTGCGTGTCTTCGGCTTGGATCGCCTCGCGCATGCGTTTGACGCAGCCCTGGCAGTTCATGCCGGGCACGGTGAAAGAATGGGGAGCCGTTGTGCGCATCTTGCGTTCTCCTTCGGCTGAGCTCATGGCGCCTGGCGTGAGAAATCGTCGTCACTTTCCATTGGCAGGCTCTCGATCAGCCGGCACAAACTGTGGCCGTCGGGCGTGCCATCCGGCATATCGCGCCAGGTCTCCAGGGCGTGTTCCATGCGTGTCGCCAGGGCCTGTAACTCACGGATGCGCGACCGAATTTCCGGCAAGCGTTCGGCCAGTAGGTCGCGCACCATGGGGCATGGAGAGTCGCCATGGTCGGCATGCTCGAGAATCTCGCGCACCTCACGAAGACTGAACCCCAGCGTGCGAGCGCGTTGTATGAAACGCAGTCGATTGAGGTCGTCGGCATCATAGAGTTGATAGCCGTTGTCGGGATCGCGTTGCGGATGCAGTAATCCCTCGCGTGTGTAATGGCGTACCGTTTCGCCGGTAACGCCAGCGGTGCGGGCCAGATCGCTGACTTTCATGGCACTCTCCTGAATGGTGAGAAAAGTCTAAAACCTGTGTGTTACACAAAGGTCAAGTCGATCCTAGCCTATTTTCACTGCCCTACGATAAAAAGCTGAAATTCTTGAAGAAGTATTCCTCATGCCCTGAAATAGATCAGATGAGGGACTGCTTATAAGACTAAAGAATGAGCGTTTCTAAGATTAAAACAAACGTTTGCTCTTGACTTGAAAACGCCCATCGGCCAAAACGAAGAGGCACGCCATTATTCGGGCAAGGGTAAAAAAACCTAAGACAATTTTCGCCTCCACGTCTCCGCAGAAGAGGACGTTTTCATGCATAACAAGATCAACAAGCTCACACTCGCGGTTGCCGTCGCCAGTGCCACGCTATCGGGGCAGGCACTGGGCGGTGCCTTTCAGCTCAACGAACAAAGTGTCAGTGGCCAGGGCAACGCCTTTGCCGGACGGACCTCCAATGTCACTGATGCCTCCATTGTGTATGGCAACCCGGCGGGCATGTCGTTTCTCGACCGCGCTCAGATCACGGCTGGGGCAACCTATCTGGATGTGAGTACCGATATAGAGAACACTCAAGGGATGAGTCCCACGCTTAGTGGTCCTGCATCAACGCCGGGGATTTCCGATAGCGATGTCGTACCGGGAACCACGATTCCGTTCGGCTATTACGTGCAGCCTATCGATGAGCGTTGGACCTTTGGTTTCGGGGTATATGCGCCTTTCGGTGTCATCACGGATTACGACAATCAATCCCAGGGACGTTACTTCGGTAACTACAGCGATGTCGAAGTGGTGACAGCGCAGCCGACGCTTTCCTACAAGTTCAATGACAAACTTTCTGTGGGCCTGGGTATCACCTACAACATGATCGACGGCGAGTTGGAGAGCAAAACACCGAATCCGATCCCCGGCGGTAGTGACGGTACGGTCAATGTGCAAGGTGATGACGAGGCCTGGGGCTACAACGTCGGCGTGCTCTATCGGCCGGTCGAGTCCACCACCTTGGGCCTGACCTATCGCTCCAAGGTCGATTACGATTTGGAAGGGGATGTCAAAGCATCCGATGTCTTCAATTCGCAAACGCTATCGACGTTTAGTGATAGCTCAGCGGCGGGACTATCTATCACGCTGCCTGAAACGGTTGACTTCTCGGTGACTCATGAGCTGGATGACCGCTGGACAATCATGGCAGGTGCGGCATATGTACGCTGGAGTCGCTTCGACAAGCTGGTTGTGGAAAACGACATCCCGGGTGTCGATATCAACGAAGCCCAGGACTACGACGATGCATGGCAATACGCTGCGGGGCTTTCCTACCAGCTCAATCGCGATTGGGTGCTGCGTTCTGGCTTGGCATATGATGACTCACCGATCAGTGACGACGTACGTACTGTGCGCGTGCCCTCCGGCGACCGCACCATTTTTTCGTTGGGGGCTGGTTGGTCGCCGATACCCAACATGACTGTTGATCTGGCGTACACCTACCTCTGGGAAGACACTGCCTCGGTGGAACAGGTCGATGAGGAAAAGGGCACCTCCTTCAGTGGTGATTATAAAAACACGGCCCATGGCGTCGGCGCCCAACTGACCTACCGCTTCTAAACGTTACCTTCGCATGAACAAGAACCCGGCCCTGTGGGCCGGGTTCTTGCGTCTGATGCTTCCGTGACAACGCCAATGAAGCACGTGCTATTTCTTCCCTGACGATGCCTTATTTGGCAGGTTTCAGGGGGCTCCAGTCCTTGCGGTTGGCCAGGAACTCGGGCCGAGGCCGGTTGCCGCAGTACGGATCGTGCAGCGTGTTCTCGACACTGTTGTAGACGAAGAACAGGTTGCTGCGTGGCCAGCACGACATGTTGATGTTCGAACCATGCAGGGTATTGCACTCGAACATCACCAGCGAGCCGACAGGCCCTTTGGGCGCCTCGATATCGCCTTGGATCATCAGGTCGCGCAGGCTGGCGTCATCCGGTACGCCGATTTCCTGACTCTTCAGCGACTCTTTATAGTTGTTCTCCGGCGTGCGGCCCACGCAGGGAACGAAGTAATTGTGCGAGCCGGGCACCAGCATCAGTGGGCCATTGAATTCACCGTTTTCGGTGAGAATGATCGAACAGCTCACTGAGCGCATGCGTGGCATGCCATCTTCGCTGTGCCACGTCTCGAAATCGGAATGCCAGTCGAAGCCCTTGCCCTTGAAGCCGGGCTTGTAGTTGATCCGCGACTGATGAATATAGGCATCGCCACCGAGGATCTGCTGGACCATCGCCAGTAGGCGCGGGTCGCGAGTCAGGCGGCTGAAACGCTCGGATACCTCATGGATACCGAAGATCGAACGAATTTCCTGCTTGCTGGGCTCGAGGATAGTACCTTCCGAGAGCTTGAGGTCATCGTCGTTCTCGTAGTCGCCCAACTCCTCGAGGAACGCGGCCATCTCGTCTTCATCGAAGAATCCTTCGAAGGAGAGGAAGCCTTTGCGTTCGAACTCGTCGAGCTCGGCTTCGCTGAGCGGCCCTTTGCGTTGCTCGCCCTCGCTATGCACCACCGGGTCGATGCGCTCGAACATCCCCAGTTTGCGTTCCAGGCGCGTCGGGAATAGATCTTGAGTCTCTTTCATCGCAAACTCCTCCATTAGTCTGCTGGGAACGGTATTGCTGCCATCCCCCGTGTAAACGTAGTCGGAGAGGCTGGCACCGACAAACACAGCCGTGTATGTCTTTGTAGCTCGCCAGATTTGCTAGGCGAACGCGCTGAGGCTACGCCTCTGCTGAGAGCGTGTATTTAGCATGTGTTAAGGCAGGCCCATTCCTTGCCGCTGCAAATACTGACGCTTGCAGCGGACTAGACGAAGATGGGGGAGGTCAGGGTCAAGCGGCGGCGTCGACGAAGGCGGCCCTCATCAGTTCCTGGGTATAGCGTTCGCGCGGATTGGCGAAGATCTCCTCGGTATTGCCCTGTTCGACGACTTCACCCTCCTTCATCACCAGTACGGTATCGGCCAGCGCACGCACAACCGCGAGATCGTGACTGATGAACAGATAGGTCAGGTCATGCTTTTGCTGCAGGTCGCGCAGCAGGTCGATTACCGTGACCTGCACCGAGCGGTCGAGCGCCGAGGTGGGTTCGTCGAGCAGCAGGAATTCCGGCTTGAGCACCAGCGCCCGGGCGATGGCAATGCGCTGGCGCTGACCACCGGAGAATTCATGCGGGTAGCGATTGCGCATCGCTGGGTCCAGTGCGACTTCTTCGAGCGCCTCGATCACCTGCGCCTCGCGTTGGCGGCGATTGAGCTCGGGGTGGTGTACGCGCAGGCCTTCGCTGATGACCTCGCCGACGGTCATGCGTGGCGACAGTGAGCCGAAAGGGTCTTGAAAGACTACCTGCATGCGCGAGCGCAGGGGACGCATGCTGCCAGTATCGAGCGTGGCGATATCGTGGCCGTCGAAGCGAATCTCGCCGCGACTCTTGAGCAGTCGTAACAGCGCCCGGCCCAGCGTCGACTTGCCCGAGCCGGACTCACCGACGATGCCCACGGTCTGGCCGCGGCGAATGCTCAGGTCGATGCCGCGTACCGCCTCGAAGTACTCGCTGGCACGGAATAGACGCTTCTTGAGCGCGAAGCGTACGCGCACGTCTTCCGCCTCCAGCAGCATTGGCATCGTCGTATCGATGGGCGCTTTGCGACCTCGGGGGTTGGCATCGATCAGCATGCGTGTGTAATCGTGTTGCGGGTTGCCGAATACCTCGCCCGTGGTGCCAGATTCGACGAGCTCACCGTGGCGCATCACGCATACCCGGTCGGCGAAGTGGCGCACAATGCCCAGGTCGTGGGTGATGAACAGGATCGCCATGCCGTAGCGCGACTGAAGGTCCTTGAGCAGCGCCAGAATCTGCGCCTGGACGGTGACGTCGAGCGCGGTGGTGGGCTCGTCGGCGATCAACAACTCCGGCTCGCAGGCCAGCGCCATGGCGATCATCACCCGCTGGCGCTGGCCACCGGAGAGTTCGTAGGGGTAACTGTCGATGCGCCGAGAAGGCTCGGGGATACCCACCTGCTCGAGCAATTCGATGACCTTGGGGCGCGCTTGACGTCTATTGAGACCGAGGTGCTTTTCCAGCACCTCGGCGATCTGTGCCCCGATGCGTTGCAAGGGATTGAGCGAGGTCATCGGCTCCTGGAAGATCATCGAGATGGCGTTGCCGCGGATACGGCGCATGCGTTTGGGCGTGACGCTCAAGAGATCCTCGCCCTTGAAGCGGATGGCGCCAGACGTTTGAGCCAACTCAGGCAAGAGCCGCATCGCGGCGGTCGATGATACCGACTTGCCGGAGCCCGACTCGCCGACCAGTGCCAGCGTCTCGCCGGGCTGGATGGAAAAGCTCACTTCCTTGACGGCCGAGACGGTACCGTTGGGCAGTTGGAAGTCGACGCTCAAGTTGTCGATTTCAAGCAGGTTATCAGCCACGGTCACCTCAGCGTGTTTTCGGGTCCAGGGCGTCTCTCAGCCCATCGCCCAGGAAGTTGAGACAGAACAGCGTCACCGCGAGGAATAGCGATGGCACGAGCAGCAGCCACGGCGCGCTTTGCATCATGTCGGTGCCTTCGGAGATCAATACGCCCCAACTGGTCAGCGGCTCTTGCACGCCAAGACCGAGAAACGACAAAAAGCTCTCCAGCAGGATGACCTTGGGGACGGTGAGTGTGACGTAGATGATCACCGGACCGATGGCGTTGGGGATCAGGTGGCGGGTGACGATCTTGCGATCGCGTACCCCCAATGCGTGGGCGGCTTCGATGAATTCGCGCTGCTTGAGCGCCAGCGTCTGGCCGCGCACGATGCGTGCCATGTCGAGCCACTCGACCGCGCCGATGGCAGCGTAGATCAGGAAGATATTGCGCCCGAAGACCACCATCAAAAGGATGACCAGGAACATGAATGGCAGTGAGTACATGATGTCGACGAAGCGCATCATGAGGCTGTCCAGGCGCCCGCCGACATAGCCGGAGATGGCGCCGTAGAGCACCCCGATCACCAGGCTGACGAAGGTAGCCACCAAGGCCACCGAAAGTGACACGCGGCCGCCATAGAGAGTGCGGGTCAAGAGGTCGCGACCGTTGGCATCGGTACCCAAGAAGTGGCCACTCTCGAGGCTCGGCGCGGCGCTGAAGGCGTTCCAGTCGACGTCGGCCAGTCCCCATGGAAGCAGGTAGGGGCCGATTAGGCAGGTGACAGCGATCACGACCAGTAGCACCAGGCTGACCATCGCCGCCCTGTTCTGCTTGAGGCGTCGCCAAGCATCGCGGCCGAGGCTCTCGCCGGCCGTGGCGTCTGACAGGGAAAGACGGTTATCGGAAAGCGTATCGGTGGTCATGGCATGAGGTCCGGTCAGTCGTCGTAACGGATTTGCGGATCGAGCGCGGAATAGAGCAGGTCGACGAGCAGGTTCATCAGCACGATCAGCGCGCCGTAGAACACCACCGTGCCCATCACCAGGGTGTAGTCGCGGTTGAGCGCGGCCTGAACGAAGTAACGTCCGATGCCGGGAATGCCGAAAATCTGCTCGATCACCACCGAACCGGTGATGATCCCGGCGATCGCCGGCCCCAGGTAGGAAGTGACGGGGAGCAGCGCCGGGCGGATGGCGTGGCGCCAGATCACCTGACGCTCGGAAAGTCCCTTGGCGCGTGCCGTGCGAATGTAATGGCTGCCCAGAACCTCGATCATGCTGGCGCGCATCATCCGCGCGATGTAGGCGATCTGCTGAATCGACAGCGCGATCACCGGTAACACCAGATTGGGTAGGGCACCGCCATTCCAGCCACCGGCCGGCAGCCAGGCGAGCAGCACGCCGAAGACCAGCGCCAGGATCGGCGCGATCACGAAGTTGGGCACCGCGATACCTGCCAGCGCCGTGCCCATGACCGTGTAATCGATCATCGTGTTGCGTCGTAGGGCGGCGATGATGCCCAGCGGGAGTCCGAGCAAAAGTGCGACAAGAATGGCTAGGCCACCGATCTCGAGACTCACCGGAAAGCCTTGGGCGATCAGCTCGGTGACCGAGAAATCCTTGTACTTGAACGACGGTCCGAAATCGCCCTGCAGCAGGTTGCCCATGTAGCGCAGGTATTGCTGGGGCAGGGGCTCATCCAGATGATAGGCCGCCTTGAGGTTGGCCTCGATTTCCGGAGGCAATTGGCGTTCGCCGTCGAACGGTCCTCCCGGTGCGACGCGCATCAGGAAAAACGAGATCGTGATCACGATCAGCAGGGTAGGAACCGCGGTGAGCAGGCGCTTCAGGGTATAACTCAACATGGCAGATCACTGTGTTGGAAAGCCGTCTTCATCGATATCAGGCAGTGCCGCACTCAAACCATGGAAGGTGCCCGAGTGCGGCGGTTTCGACATCCAGTGCTCAGTCGCCGTCGTGAAATTCCACCCAGCGGGAGGGATGGTCATCCTCGGCGTTGTCTTGCCAACCGGTGATCTCGGGATTTACCAGATTGCGTGTCACGTAGTAGAGCAACGGCACCAAGGCGTAGTCGTCGAGGGCGACATTCTCGGCTTTCTCGAGAAGCGCCTCGCGCTTATCGAGATTCAGAGTGTTGGCGGCTTGGTCGAGCAGCTTGTCGTATTCGGCATTGTCGTAGCCGCCGTAGTTATTGCCGACACCGCTACGCAGCAGGGTCAGGAAGTTTTCGGCATCGTTGTAGTCGGCGATCCAGCCGGCGCGGGCGATGTCGAAGTCTCCCTGCTGAAGCGTCTGGTAGTGGACGGTAGCCTCGGCGTTGGTCATCTCGACCTCGACCCCCAATGGCTTCCACATTGCCGCCAGGGCGATGGCGATCTTCTTGTGCTCGTCGGAGGTGTTGTAGCGAAGTTCCAGATGCAACGGATGATCGGGGCCATACCCGGCGTCTTTGATCAGTTGCTTGGCTTTGGCTAGACGCTTGGCGTAGTCACCATCGACATCATCCATGTGCTGGACGTCGTAGTGGCTAGTGCCCGGGGGAACTAACGAAGAGGCGTCCTTGAAACTGCCGGCCATGATCTGCTCGGAGAGTACCTTGCGCCGCGCGACCAGATTCAACGCTTCGCGGACGCGCTTGTCGGCGGTCGGGCGGCCGTCGCGGGTATTGAGCACGTAGTAGTAAGAGCCCAGCATCGGGCTCAGGTGAGTTGCCTCGGGTAGATTGTCCTTGAGCCACTGGTAACGGCTCGACGGATACTCGCGCAGCACATCCAGTTCACCGGCGCGAAAGCGCGAGATACCGGCGTTACGGTCCTCGGTATTGAAGTAGTTGACACCATCGAGGCTGACTTCGTCGGCCTCGTAGTATTCGGGGTTCTTCGCGACGGAAATACGCGATTGCGAGACCCATTCCGTCGGCGTGAAGGCGCCGTTGGTAACGATGTTGTCCATCTTGACCCACTGCTTGCCGTATTCCTCGACGGCATGCTTGGGCAGGGGGTAAGCGGTGTAGTGGGTCAGCAACTGCGGAAAATAAGGCGTCGGCGCGTTGAGCGTCACCTTGAGCGTCTTGCCGTCGTCGAGTGATTCTACGCCCAAGGCGTCGAGCGGCTTCTCGCCGCTGTTGACGACTTCGGCGTTCTGGATCGGGTAGAGCAGGTACGCGTATTTCGAAGCGCTGGCCGGGTCGATGAGGTGCTGCCAGCCGAACACGAAGTCCGCTGCGGTGACCGGTTCGCCATCGGACCATTTGGCGTCGTCGCGCAGATGAAAGGTGTAGGTCTTGCCGTCCTCGGAAATGTCCCAGTCGGTGGCCATGCCGGGGATGGCCTCGCCCTCGGGATTTTTCTTGACCAGCCCTTCGTAGACATCCATCAGGACTTGGGATTCCCAGACGCCGCCGGAGACCTGCGAAGTATCGAACGAGGCCAGTTCGCCCATGACGCCGATGTTGAGGGTCTCGGCCTGAGCCGGTGTTGCCAGGACTAGGGAAGACAGCGCCATGGCGCTGAGTAGGGTATGCGAGTGTCGAAGCATATTGTCTATTCCGCTTGTTGTTGTGCCGGATGCCGCGAAAGGCGCCACATCGTGGGATTACCATCTCTCCGCTTGGCAAAACGTGTCCATTGCAAATTTCGTATATGCTTTTTCACATATTCGATAGGGCGCTTGCGAATGCCGCGAAACGTGGCATGGGATAGCCGCTCGCGGGTGCATTGGCTACAATGTGTCTCTTTTCTTCACCGCGTACCGGCAAGCGCGCCGTTGCGGTGCGAATCAGCGCGCCTGAAAAGGATTCCCATGCAAGAGATCAACCCGATCAACCACCTCCTCAAGGACCTGTCCGAACGGACAGACGTCCTGAGGGGGTATCTTTGACTATGCCACCAAGAAAGAACGGCTAGAGGAAGTTACCCGCGAGCTGGAGAACCCGGACGTGTGGAGCGATCCGGACTACGCGCAGAAACTGGGCAAGGAGCGCGCCACTCTGGAGGCCGTCGTCGAGACTTTCGATGCGTTGGATCAAGGCCTGACAGATCATCAGGAATTGCTTGAGCTGGCGGTGATGGAAGAAGACGACGCCACCATCGACGAAGTGCGAAGCGAACTCGACAAGCTCGAGTCCCAGCTCGCCAAGCTCGAGTTCCGGCGTATGTTTTCCGGCGAGATGGACACCAATAACGCCTATCTCGATATCCAGGCCGGCTCCGGCGGCACCGAGGCCCAGGACTGGGCCAATATACTGCTGCGTATGTACTTGCGCTGGTGCGAACATCACGGCTTCAAGACCGATATTATCGAGTTGTCCAGCGGCGATGTGGCGGGTATCAAGTCCGCGACCTTGCACATTCAAGGCGATTACGCCTTCGGTTGGCTACGCACCGAGACCGGCGTGCATCGCTTGGTACGCAAGAGCCCGTTCGACTCGGGTGGGCGTCGGCATACCTCGTTTGCCTCGGTGTTTCTATCGCCGGAAATCGACGACAACTTCGAGATCGAGGTCAACCCGTCCGATCTGCGCGTCGATACCTATCGTTCCAGCGGTGCCGGCGGCCAGCACGTCAACACCACCGACTCGGCGGTGCGTATCACCCACGAACCCACGGGGATCGTGGTGGCATGTCAAGGCCAGCGCAGCCAGCATGCCAACCGTGACTTCGCCATGAAGCAGCTCAGGGCGAAGTTGTGGGAGCTGGAAATGGACAAGCGTAATGCCGCCAAACAGGAAGCCGAGGACAACAAGTCGGATATCGGCTGGGGCAGCCAGATCCGCTCCTATGTGCTCGATGACCAGCGTATCAAGGATTTGCGCACCGGCGTGCAGTCCAGCAACTGCGAGAAAGTGCTCGACGGCGATCTGGATCAGTTCATCGAGGCGAGCCTGAAACAAGGGCTTTAAGAAAGCCTGAAGAGCGGCACTTCGTGCCTGGAAGCTGTAAGAGGGAAGAAAGATCAAAAGTCAAACTTCAAAAGCCGTGGAGTGGTTGTGGAGTGGTGGTTTGATCTTGGCTTCTAGCTTCTAGCTTCCAGCTTTCTTTTATTCTTCACAGGTAACGATATGGCCAACCAAGACTCCCCTCAGCACGACGAGAATCACCTGATCGCGGAACGCCGCGCCAAGTTGGCGGCACGTCGCGCCCAAGCCGCAGAAGAGGGCGGTAGCGCCTTTCCTAGCGATTTTCGCCGTGACAGTCTCGCGGCTGAACTGCAGGCCGAGCTGGGCGACAAGGACAAGGGCGAGCTGGAAACGCTCGACCGTCAGGCGTCCGTTGCCGGGCGCATCATGCGCCAGCGCGGGCCGTTCATCGTCATCCAGGACGTTTCCGACCAGATTCAACTCTATGTCGATAAGAAAGGCCTGCCCGCCGAGGTGCTGGAGGACGTCAAAAGCTGGGATATCGGCGATATCGTCGCGGCGCGCGGTCCGGTGCATAAGTCCGGCAAGGGCGATCTGTACGTGATGATGGGCGAGGCGCGCTTGCTGACCAAGAGCCTGCGGCCCCTGCCTGATAAGTTTCATGGCTTGACCGACACCGAAGCGCGCTATCGCCAGCGCTACGTCGACCTGATCATGAACCCCGAGTCGCGGCGTGTCTTCGAGGTGCGCTCGCGGGTGATCAGCGGCATTCGGCGCTTTTTGGTCGAGCGCGGTTTCATGGAAGTCGAAACGCCGATGCTGCAGCAGATTCCCGGCGGCGCCACGGCACGGCCGTTCGTCACGCATCACAACGCGCTGGATATCGACATGTACCTGCGCGTTGCGCCGGAGCTGTATCTCAAGCGGCTGGTCGTCGGCGGCTTTGAGCGGGTATTCGAGATCAACCGCAACTTCCGTAACGAGGGGTTATCGACGCGTCATAACCCCGAGTTCACCATGCTCGAGTTCTACTGGGCCTATGCCGATTACCGTGACCTGCTCGACCTGACCGAGGCGATGATTCGCGACGTCGCCCACGACGTGCTGGGCACGACGACGGTTGAGTATCAAGGCACGAACTATGAACTCGGCGAGCCTTTCCAGCGGCTTACCCTACGCCAGTCGATTCTGGAATACGGCGAGGGCATCGGCGAAGGCGATATCGATACCTTTGACGGCGCTCAGGCGACCTGCGAGCGTTTGAGAATTCCCGTCAAGCCGAACTGGGGCTTGGGCAAGCTGCAGACCGAGATCTTCGAGGCTGTTGCGGAAGACAAGCTCGATCGTCCGACGTTCATTACCGAATACCCGGCCGAGGTCAGTCCGCTGGCGCGGCGCAACGATACCAATCCGCACGTCACCGATCGCTTCGAGTTCTTCGTCGGCGGCCGCGAGATCGCCAACGGCTTCTCCGAGCTCAACGATGCCGAGGACCAGGCCGAGCGCTTTGCTGAGCAGGCGGCCGAAAAGGACGCCGGCGATCTAGAGGCGATGTATTACGATGCCGATTACGTCCGCGCGCTGGAATACGGCCTGCCGCCGACGGCGGGTGAGGGCATTGGTATCGACCGCCTGGTCATGTTGCTGACCGATAGCCCGTCGATTCGTGATGTGCTGTTGTTCCCGGCGATGCGTCCTTCCGCCGAGTGAAGGTGCTTTGCTCGTTTGGCCATGGTGCGTCATCTGCGCGCTCCGCACGGGTGGGCGATAGGCGCCCATGGCGGTGCTGTTCGGCCGGGGCGGAAATTATTGGTAAGGGGCGCTTCGAGCGCCCATAATGGCGGCGTTTTGGCGTCGTGCCCCGTCTGTCCAGGAGAATCCCGATGAAACTGCTTAACCGCTCCGCGCTGAGCGTCAAGCCGACCCAGGCGTTCGTTGACTGGATCAACTCGCTGGAGCCCACCGTCGGTGAGGACGATTTGACCCTCGATGATGTCGAGCGTGAAAGCACCGTCTACCTGATCCCGGAAATGGACTCGCCCGAGGTTCTGGCCGCTTACGTACGCGAGCGCCACCTCGATCTGCTCGAGAACGAGTTGAGCGCTTGGGAAGAAGACGCGCGCCAGTGGCCGGAACCGCTCGACTGGGCGCTGTTCGAGCAGTTCCTCGTTGTCGAACACAGCTATCTGGCGTTGGATCTCGATGATGAAGTGCCGCTCGAGATTTCCGAGATCGACGATAGCCTGCTGCTTGAAACCGACGAGGATTGACGCGTTCGGTGAGTAGTGTAGAGAACCGGTGCGCGGCGGCTATTGAGCCGCCGGTGTGTCGCGGGATGAGAGCGTCGGTGAAGGTCAAGGGTATGTTGACGTGCTGATGCGGCGTCTTTTCGTGACACGTCCCGGCGACGAAGGGCTACCCGGCCCCCAGCGCCGCTTGGCGATGCTGGTGATGGTGTTGGGAACGTTGATGTCGGTGCTTGATAACGGCATCGTCAATATCGCGTTGCCCACTCTGGCGCAAGAGTTGACGGTGAGCGAGTCGCGCGCGGTGTGGGTCACTAACGTCTATCAGCTGGTATGCGCGGCCCTGTTGCTGGGATTTGCTGCCTTGAGTCGGCTTATTGGGCGGCGACACCTGTACTTGGGCGGCCTGGCGTTGTTCGTGTTGGCCTCGCTATGTTGTGCGTTGTCGCGCAGTTTCGAATGGCTGGTAGCATCGCGCATGTTGCAAGGCATCGGCGCTGCGGCGATGTTGAGCATTGGCCCATCCATGTATCGCTTGATCTTTCCCTCGCGGCTGTTGGGCTCGGCAATCGGTATGGGTGCCTTGGTGGTGGCCTTCGGCATCGCCTTCGGCCCATCGCTGGGCGGCATCATCCTGCATTTCGCGAGTTGGCCGTGGCTGTTCGCGATCAACGTGCCGCTGGGGCTGCTTGCCTTGATCCTGGGGATTCGCGCGCTACCCAGCGAGACGATCGAGTCCCGGGGATTCGATTGGCTAGGGGCACTGCTCTCGGCCTCGATGCTCAGCGGTTTCGTGTTTTCGCTCGATCATATCGGCCACGGTGCGCGCGGTACGAGTGCCTGGTTGCCGTTGCTGCTCAGCGTGCTGTGCCTGGTGCTGTTCGTGTGGCGCCAACGAAGCGCGAATGCGCCCTTGGTGCCGTTGCCCATGTTTCGTGCCACGCGCTTTAGCATCGCCGCGATGATCTCGCTGATGGCCTTCGTTGCCCAGGGAATCACCTTCGTAGGGCTGCCGTTCATGTTTCAGACGGTGATGGGCGCGACGCCGCTCGAGGCGGCCTTGCTATTCACCCCCTGGCCACTAGCGCTGATGCTGATAGGGCCGCTCTCGGGGCGGCTCGCCGACCGCTTCAATCCGACATTGATCTCGTCGCTCGGCCTGGCGATCTTCCTACTCGGGATGCTGAGCCTGGTAACGCTGACGGCCGAGTCTGGCGCCGTGTCGATTGCTTGGCGGGCAGTGTTATGCGGGGTTGGCTATGGGCTTTTCCAGGCGCCTAACAATCGCGAGATGATCGGCAGCGTGGCGTTGACCTATAGCGCCAATGCCTCGGGCGTGCTGGCCTCGGTACGGACCTTCGGCCAAGCCTTGGGGACCGCCTCCGTGGGGTTGATGCTGGCACTTTCCTGGGGCTCGCTGTCGTATGCGCTGTGGCTGGGCTGTGCCAGTGTGGTGGTGGCATTGGCACTCAGTGTGTGGCGGATTCCGCTGGCGCGCGCCAAGGCGTGAGCGATGCTTATTCCCCACCGCGGGAAACGTTACAATGACGCGTATCCGACAGAGGAGGAAGGTGTCATGAGTGTTCAGGCACGTATCGAAGAGAAGCTGCAGTCACTCGACCCCGAGCATGCGGCGGTCGAGAACGAAAGCCACATGCACAATGTGCCGCCGGACTCCGAAACGCACTTCAAGGTGACGTTGGTCGCCGAGCGCTTCGCGGGCCTGATGCCGGTCAAGCGCCATCAGCAGGTCTACGCGTTGCTCGCCGACGAGCTTTCCGGTCCGGTGCACGCTTTGGCCTTGCACCTCTATACGCCCGAGGAATGGCACCAGCGTGCCGCGACGCGTCCGGATTCTCCCAATTGTCGAGGCGGCGGCGCAGGCTGACATGGTAGGCGACGTCCAGCGGTTGCAATATCTCGAGGCTATGGGGCTTGGTGCTTGGACCAGCCGTTATCGGCTGCCCAATGCGCTGCCTACGCCTGCGTGCGAATGGGAAGCGGCACCGGTCGAAGCGCCGACGAGCCACGGTGCGCGCTTGCAAGCGCTGCTCGACGACGCGGCGAAGGTACCGTCGACGCCATCTTCGAGCGAGGCGTCTTCGGGAGCAACGCCGTCGCGAGATACCGGCAAGCCGGTCGTGAATGCATCTGCACGGGCATTGTTGCTGGGTGATGCGCCGCCCGCGTCGTCGTCTTCGGCACCGGAGCCTGCCACCGAAGCCGAACCAGCGACGCCGACCGCGGATGTCGGCGAGACCGAGGCGCACACGGCGCTGCGCTACGACCTGCAAGTCGCGGCCTTGGAGGGGCGCTGGTTGCTGCTGGTGCCCGAGGCTAGCGCACCCGATCGAGTGGCGCATGAACTGCTTGGCAACCTGCTGCGCGCGGCCGGCATTGCCGTGGATGTGGCGCTCGAGTTCCGCAGCTTTCAATGGCCGCTCGTCGATAACGCGCCGGCGACAGCGCCCCTGGACGAGGCGCGCGATGGCTTGCGTGCCTATCTCGCTGGCCAGGCGCGGCGCGGCTGGCGCCCCGAGCGGCTGTTGGTGTTCGGCCAGAATACGACCCTGGACGCGGTACTGGCTCTCGAGGAAGCACGCAGCGAGACCTTAAGCTTGCCATGCTGGACGCTGCCGTCGTTGTCGGAGCTTAAGTCGTCCGCCGCTGCCAAGCGCGCTTTGTGGCCGCAGCTTGCGTCATGGCGCGAGGCCTGGGCCGGACATGACGATGCATCTTGAGCGTCTCGCTGTGGCGCATCTGGAATCCGTGGCGGCGCTCGAGGAAGCAGGGCAGGTACACCCTTGGAGGCGAGCGACCCTCGCGCAGGCACTCGCCGACGACACCCTGGAAGTCTGGGGGGCGTGGCGTGATGCGGTCCTACTAGGGTATGCGGTGCTTGCCTGGTTGCCCTTCGAAGCCGAGCTGCAAGCGATCACCGTGGTGCCACACGCGCGTCGTCAGGGCGTAGCAGGCATGTTGCTCGCACATCTCGTGACGCGCTCCCGACAAGGCGGTGCCGAGCGCTTACTGCTGGAAGTGCGCGAAAGCAACGCGCCCGCCCTGGCGCTGTACCGTCGATACGGTTTCAGCGAAGATGGGCGTCGGCGTGGTTACTATCCTCCCGTAGAGGCGAGAGGCAGCGAACGGGAAGCGGCGGTCCTGATGTCGGTGTCGCTCCAAGCACGAGCGGTCGACTGACGACGCTTCCCGTTTTGAAGTATTGGTTCTGGGTTACTGGCTTTGCGCGTTGTCGCTGGTGTCGTCTTCGATATCCTGGAACTTGCCTAACAGTCCGTTAAGACGGCGCTCCCATTCATCACGCTCCTGCTTGAGGCGCGTGTTCTCCTCGCGCAGCTCTTCCGCCTCCATTTTCAGCATCTCGATGGTCTCGACAGCGTTCTGCACCTTCTGCTCGAGCTGGTTGAAGAGTTCGAGGCTCATGGACTTCTCCTACACGTTGGATGGGGCGATGCGAGTGGCACGGGCGAATCTTGCCGAGCCGTTGGCGGCTAGCGTACGCGCGCGCGGCGCGCGCGACAAGCGTCTCCAGGCCCCGACAGGGCGTCAGGTAGCGCGGTGGCGGCGATAAAGACGCCCGATGCCATCGCCGGCGCGCACCTCGCGATGCAGTTGCCAGTTAGCGGGCACCTGAGGCACGCTCTCGTGCTCTATTTCCAGATAGATCAATGCCTCCTCACTGAGCCAACCGTGCTCCTCTAGCGCTTGGCAGGCATCGACGGCGTGGCCCTGACGAAAGGGCGGATCGAGGAACACGATATCGAAGGGCGTGACGGGGCCGGCGAGAAATGCCATGGCGGGTTGGCGCTGCACATGGCCATTGGCGCCCAGCGTGTCGATATTGGTGCTCAGGCTGGCGGCGACATCGCTTTCGGTCTCCACGAAAAGGGCCTGAGCGGCGCCGCGCGAGAGTGCCTCTAGCCCTAGCGCACCGGTACCGGCGTACAAGTCCAGAACGTGTGCGCCGGCGAGCTCGAAGGCCAGCCAGTTGAACAGCGTCTCGCGGATGCGGTCCGGCGTGGGGCGCAGGCCGGGCCGCTCGAGCACGGGCAGCTGGCGACGACGGTAGTCGCCGCCGATGAGGCGCAAGCGTCCGTTTGCGCGTGACGGCGATGCGCGGCGTGTGCCACGGGCAGGGCGCTTGGAGGAGGAGGAACGACGTCGATTCATGATGAGCGGATTGTACCGCCACCCGCCGCACAGTGATAGGATGTGGCGATTCAGACACTTCAGGACGCCGGGCGTCATTCCCGCCGTGTCGCGGGGAGCGTGGCGCGCGTCGTCCGCGTAGACGTAGATCACGCCCATGTTCGGTTTTTTAAAGCGTAAGAAGAAGCAAGAGTCTCCTGCCCAGGACGTCGATGAGTCGCAAGAGGATGCGGCGGCGCTCGACAAGGAAGAGGACGGCACCGGTCACGAGGAATCGACCGACGATGAGGCGCGTCGCGCCGTTGGAACGGTCGATCCCGACTCGGGCGAGGCGGCCGAGATTGTCCCCGAGCCGTATGAAACCCAGGCCGCACGCGAAGCCTTGGACGACCCCGAGGTAACGCCCCGCGATGGTGCCATGGGCGATGCCCGGCCGCTCGATCCCAATGCCGAGGCACTCGCCGAGGACGTCGCCCCCGCCGAGGCATCGCCAGAATCTTCTCAGGCGGCTGCCGAGCCGGAGACGATTGCCGAGCCCGAGCCCGAGCCCGAGCCCGAGCCCGAGCCCGACGAGGGTGAGACGCGCACCGACGCGGCCGATACAGCGCCGCAGGCACCAACTTCGACGCAGATCGACGAGTCGGCCAGCGTGGCGCAACCCCGCGAGCGTCCCAAGAAGAAGAGTTGGTTCGCACGCATCAAGTCGGGGCTCGGCAAGACGCGGGCCAATTTCACCGAGGGTCTGGCAGGGCTGTTTCTGGGCAAGAAGCAGATCGACGATGAATTGATGGAGGATCTCGAGACCCAACTGCTGATGGCGGATGTGGGGATCGAGGCGACCACCGAGATCATCGACCGCCTGACTGAGCGCGTCTCGCGTAAGGAATTGAAGGATCCGCAGGCGCTTTACTCAGCCTTGCAAGAAGAACTCCAGGATCTGCTCGACCCGGTTGCCCAGCCGCTGGCGTTGCCGCCCAAGGGTGAAGGGCCGTTCGTGATCCTGATGGTCGGCGTCAATGGCGTTGGCAAGACCACTACCATCGGCAAACTGACTCAGCGTTTCCAGAACGAAGGACGCAGTGTGATGCTGGCGGCGGGTGATACCTTTCGCGCGGCGGCGGTAGAGCAGCTCAAGGTATGGGGCGAGCGCAACCAGGTGCCGGTAGTGGCGCAGCACACCGGCGCCGATAGCGCTTCGGTCATCTACGATGCGCTCTCCGCCGCCAAGGCGCGTGGTGTCGACGTGTTGATCGCCGATACCGCTGGACGCCTGCACAACAAGAGCCACCTGATGGAAGAGCTCAAGAAGGTGCGTCGCGTGATGGCCAAGCTCGACGAACAGGCGCCCCACGAGGTAATGCTGGTGCTGGATGCGGGCACCGGACAGAACGCGTTGTCCCAGGCCTCGACCTTCAACGAAGCGGTGCCGGTGACCGGCATCACCTTGACCAAGCTCGATGGCACCGCCAAGGGCGGCATCATCTTCGCCCTGGCCAAGCAGTTGGGCACGCCGATTCGTTTCATCGGTGTGGGCGAGACCCTCGACGACTTGCGACCGTTCGCCGCCGAGGACTTCGTCTCAGCGCTGTTCGAGCGCGACACGGGCGGAGACGCGTAGCGGTATGATCGTCTTCGAGCATGTCGGCAAACGTTACGGCGGGCGCTCCGAGGCCCTCGCCGATATCAACTTCCGGGTGGGGCGGGGCGAAATGTTGTTCCTCACCGGGCATTCGGGGGCCGGCAAGAGCTCGCTGCTGCGCTTGATCATGCGCCTGGAAAAGCCTTCACGGGGTCGCGTACTAGTGGCCGGTCACGACCTCGACCGCTTTCATCTCAGCCAAATCCCTTACTATCGCCGCCAAATCGGGGTGGTGTTCCAGGACCACCAGTTGCTGTTCGACCGCAGCGTTTTCGCCAACGTGGCGCTGCCGTTGGAGATTCAGGGCGTGGAGCCCCGCGAGTCGGCGCGCCGTGTACGGGCGGCATTGGACAAGGTCGGTCTACTGTATCGGGAAACGGCGCTGCCCATCGAACTCTCGAGCGGTGAACGCCAACGCATCGGTATTGCGCGAGCGGTGGTCAACAAGCCGTCGTTGCTGCTCGCCGACGAGCCTACCGGCAACCTCGACCCACAGCTCTCGGCCGATATCATGCGGCTGTTCGAGGATTTCAACCGAATCGGTACCACGGTGATGGTTGCAAGCCACGACCTGGCCCTGATCACGCGCCTACGGCACCGTGTCCTGCGTCTGCGTGAGGGGCGGTTGGTCGGCGACGAGGAGGCGGCATGACCCGACGCACGACGTCTTCTGAAAGCCAGCGTCCCGCGCGTCGTGGCGCCCGAGCCTCTCAGGTAGGTCTGGAAAGTCGCACGCGAGCCTGGCTGCGTCATCATCGCGCGATGTGGCTCGATAGTGCTCAGCGGCTCGCCAAACGCCCGCTGAGCAGCCTGTTGACCATGCTGGCGATCGCCATCGCTCTGGTGTTGCCCAGCGGGCTATGGCTGGCGCTGGACAGCGCCCGATTGCTGGATGCCGAGCTCGATGAAAGCGCGACCGTGACCGTCTATCTCGATACGCGCCTCGATGAGCGCGCGGCGATGGATGTCGCTGCGCGACTGCGCGATCAGACCCCTGTGGCGGGAGCGCGCCTGGTGACTGCCGCCGAAGGCCTGGCCGAATTCCAGCAAGGCGTCGGACTCGAGGATGCATTGGCTTCGTTGGAAGACAATCCGCTACCCGCAGCGGTGGTGGTTACTCCGGCCGATACCGACCCCGATGCGGTGCGTGTGCTGGCGAGTAACCTCGAAGCGGTCGATGGCGTCGACGAGGCGCGTGTCGATCTCGCTTGGCTGGAGCGTCTGCGGCGGCTGGCTGAATTGGGGCAGCGTTTGGCGCTGGCGCTGGCGGGGTTGTTCGGGTTGGGCGTGCTGCTAGTGGTTGGCAACACCATTCGCTTGGCGGTGGAGAGCCGTCGTCAGGAGATCGAGGTGGTGACCTTGATCGGGGCTACGCATGCGTTCGTACGCCGCCCGTTCCTGTATAGCGGTGCCTGGTACGGCCTGGGGGGAGGCGTGCTGGCAATCGTACTACTGGTCCTGGGGGGCATTGGTTGTCAGCGCCGGTCACCGCCTTGGCCGAGAGTTACGGGGCACACTTCACGTTGCCGCGACTAGGCCTCGGGGGATCGGTTTTGCTATGTTTTTGTAGTACACTGCTTGGCTGGCTGGGTGCTTGGTTAGCCGTCGGCCGTCATCTTGCCGACATCAAACCCCGCTAGGCTTGACAAGCCTGATGGCATGTATTGAACTTTCGTTCAAGTTAGCCTTCTAATGGGTCATACGTGTTATCAGGCACATGATTCCTTCGCCGTGCAGCCGTGGATGTTGGATACGCCACGCACGCAGGGTGAACAACCGATGGAGACATCTGCATGAGCAACAGTCTTCAGCCCGTGGGTCATCTTTCTCCCGGCCATGACCTGAATGGTTACATTCAGGCCGTCAATCGTATTGCTGTGCTGTCATCAGACGAGGAGCGAGAGCTGGGCTTCCGTCTGTACGAACAGGGGGATCTCGAAGCGGCGCGGCGGCTTGTCATGTCGCACCTGCGTTTCGTGGTGCACATCGCACGCAGCTATTCCGGCTACGGTCTGCCTCAGGCCGACCTGATTCAGGAAGGCAACGTCGGCTTGATGAAAGCCGTCAAGCGTTTCGATCCGAATCAGGGAGTGCGCCTGGTATCGTTTGCCGTGCACTGGATCAAGGCCGAGATTCACGAATACGTGCTGCGCAACTGGCGCATCGTGAAGATCGCCACCACCAAGGCCCAACGCAAGCTGTTCTTCAATCTGCGTGGTGCCAAGAAGCGCTTGGCGTGGCTCAACAATGATGAGGTCGATGCCATCGCCAAGGATCTCGACGTCAAGCCGCAGGTGGTGCGTGAGATGGAAGGCCGTCTCTCGTCGTTCGATGCCGGCTACGATGCCTCGCCTTCTGAAGATGAAGATCAGGGCTATCAGGCGCCGGTCCATTACCTCGATGATGAGCGCTACGATCCTGCCGCGCAGCTCGAAGCTGCGGACTGGGAAGAGGATTCCTCGCACCGCTTGCAGTCGGCGCTGGGTGAGCTCGACGAGCGTTCGCAGGATATCCTCAAGCGTCGCTGGCTTTCCGAGTCCAAGTCCACGCTGCATGAGCTGGCCGACGTGTACGGCGTCTCAGCCGAGCGTATTCGCCAGCTCGAGAAGAACGCCATGAAGAAGATCAAGCAGCAGCTCGGTGACTCCTTCGCTGCCTGAGTTTGAGCGCTAATTCGAAAAGATAGACGCGAGACGATCAGTCCGCGAAAGCGATAATGCCCGGCCATGTGCCGGGCATTATCGTATGCAGCGTCTACACGTGGGCAGGGTGCGGTATAGCGACCAGCAGGCGGGCGGAGAGCATCTGCCACTGATCTTCCCAGTGCTCGGTGGGCAGGCGCCGGAAGTCGCTGCGCACGTATTGCGTGATGCGCCCATCGGCGGTGGCCAGCAGCAGGTTGGCAGCGGCCGAGACCTGTAGCGTGGTGCGCAAGCCTTCGTGAATCTCGGCTTCGCGCAGGATCTGCTTGAGCTGGGTTTCCAGGCGGTCGAAGAGCTGCGTCATGCGCACGCGCAAGCGCGCGGTCTCGCCGGTCAAGGCATCGCCACCGAGTAGCCGACACAGGCCGGGGTTCTTTTCGGCGAAGCCCAGCAGCAGTGTCAGAATATGATGACAGCGCGCCAGTGCCTGCGGCTCTTCATCGAGAATGCGACGGATGCGCTCGAACAGCGTCTCCTCTATGAATTCGATCAGCCCTTCGAACATCCGCGCCTTGCTGGGGAAATGCCGGTAGAGGGCGGCTTCGCTGACGCCGACCTGGCGGGCCAGCGCGGCGGTGGTGATCCGCTTGCCGCTGTCCTCCTGCAACATCAGCGCCAGCGCCTGGAGGATCTGCTCCCGGCGAGTTTGCTTAGGTGTTTCCTGCGTCATCGATATTCTTCTATTGGAATCGTGTTAGCCCATCCTAATGGGCTGCCGGGATGCCGACAAATCGTCGCGCATCGCGGCGCACCGTCCCGGGTGCGAGGAGAGTGTCAGTCCGTGGTGCTTTCGATGTCGGTGATCAGCGTGCCGACACCGGCGTTGGTGAAAATCTCCAGTAGCGTGGCATGCGGCACGCGGCCGTCGATGATATGCGAACTGGCCACGCCGCCTTTGACGGCATCCAACGCGCAGCGAATCTTGGGCAGCATGCCGCCATGGATGGTGCCATCGCCAATCATGGCGTCCACCTGGGCGGTGGAAAGGCCGGTCATGACCTCGCCCTCGGCATTCATCAGCCCGGCGACGTTGGTCAGTAGCATCAGCTTCTCGGCACTCAGTGCTTCGGCGACCTTACCGGCGACCAGGTCGGCGTTGATATTGTAGCTATGACCTTCCGCATCGACGCCGATCGGCGCGATCACGGGAATGAAATCGCGTGCGGTGAGCATCTCGATGAGGTCAGTGGCGATGTGCTCGACCTCACCGACATGGCCGATGTCGATGATCTCCGGGGCGGTCATCTCTGGACTTTGATGCTCGACGCGCAACTGGCGTGCGGTGATCTGTGCGCCGTCCTTGCCGGTCAAGCCGATGGCCTTGCCGCCGCTGCGGTTGATCAGGTTGACGATGCTCTTGTTGACCAGCCCACCGAGCACCATCTCGACCACGTCCATGGTCTCGGCATCGGTGACACGCATGCCGCCGACGAAGCGCGACTCGATGTTCAGACGCTTGAGAAGGTCGCCGATCTGCGGGCCGCCGCCATGCACCACCACCGGATTGATGCCGACTTCCTTCATCAGCACCATGTCACGGGCGAAGGAGTCGATCAGGGTGTCTTCGGTCATGGCGTTGCCGCCGTACTTCACTACCACTGTCTTGCCGGAGAAGCGCTGGATGTAAGGCAGCGCCTCCGACAGGATCTCGACCACTAGACGCGGGTCGCGTGCGTGTTCATTCATGAAGGTTGTCTCCTTGGAAGCGGCCGGTGCTCAGGCACCGGCCGCCGAGCATCAGAAGGGGAGATCGGCCTCGGGGGCGACCTGCTTGAGGGCGTCGCGGAATTGGCCTTGAATGCGTGCCAGGGCTTCCTCGCTCTTGCCCTCGAAGCGCAGCACCAGCATGGGCGTGGTATTGGACGCGCGGCACAGGCCCCAGCCGTCGGCATAGTCGACCCGGATGCCGTCGAGGGTGGTCTTCACGCCGTCGTCGCCGAAGTCGCCTTCCCGAGCGAGCTTGTCGACGATGGCGAACTTGTTCTCGTCGCTGACCTTGGCATTGAGCTCTGGCGTGCTGAGGTCCTGCGGGAAGCGCTCAAAGAAGGCGTCGGCGTCCAGACCCTGCGTGGCGCGTTGCTTGGCAAGGATTTCCAGCAGCCGCGCGGCGCCATACAGGCCGTCGTCGAAACCGTACCAGCGTTCCTTGAAGAAGATATGGCCGCTCATTTCGCCGGCCAGCGCCGCGCCGGTTTCCTTCATGCGCGCCTTGATCAGCGAGTGCCCGGTGCGCCACATCTCGGGCGTGCCGCCGGCATTCTCGACCACCTGGGCCAGGTTGCCGGTGCACTTGACGTCGAAGATGATGCGCGCACCGGGACTACGTTGCAGCAGGTCCTCGGCGAAGGCCATCATCAGGCGGTCAGGGTAGATTACCTCGCCCTTGGGCGTGACCACGCCGAGACGGTCGCCATCGCCGTCGAAGGCCAGGCCAATGTCCGCGCCGGTTTCCTTGACGGTGCGGATCAAGTCCTCGAGGTTTTCCAGCTTACCGGGATCGGGGTGGTGATTGGGGAAATCGCCGTCGATTTCGGCGAACAGCGGTATCGTTTCCGCTCCCAGGCGCTCGATCAGTTGCGGGCCGAGCTCGCCAGCCACGCCGTTGCCGCAGTCGACCACGGCCTTGATCTTCCCGCTCAGACTGATATCGCCGAGGATGCGTTCGAGATATGCCTCGCGCACATCCATTTCCCGCAGGCTACCTTCACCTTCCCCGAGCGCGTCGTCCTGAATGCGCTGATAAAGCGCGGTGATGGCGTCGCCGGAGAGCGTTTCGCCGCCTAGCACGATCTTGAAGCCGTTGTAGTCGGGCGGGTTGTGGCTGCCCGTGACCATGACGCCGGAGCTGGTGCCCTCCAGCGTGTGCGTGGCGAAGTAGAGCACCGGCGTGGGCACCATGCCGATGTCGATCACATCGCGTCCCGCGTCGCGCAGGCCACGGATCAGGGCCGCTTGCAGGCGCTTACCCGAGTGGCGGCCGTCGCGGGCGACGACCACGGTGGCTTCGTCGCGGTTGGCGGCTTCGGCCCCGATGGCACGACCGATCAACTCGACGCCGTCCTCGGTCAGGCTGTCGTCGACGATGCCGCGAATGTCATAGGCGCGGAAAATGGACGCGCTGATGGATGTATTGGGAGCTTGTTGGCTCATGGTGAATCCCTTCAAGTCGATGGCCGTGTGGCCTTGAACATCGGGGCGACCGTCAGCGTCGCCCGCCCGAACTCAATGACGGCCGGAGTGACCGAAGCCACCTCCAGCGCGCTCGCTGGCGGCGAAGTCCTCGACGATGTCGAGCTTGGCCTGTATCACGGGCACAAGTACATATTGTGCCAAGCGCTCGCCCGGTTCCAGAACGAACGTCTGGTTGCCGCGGTTCCAGACCGAGATCATCAGCTCGCCTTGATAGTCGGAGTCGATCAGGCCGACGAGATTGCCCAGCACGATGCCATGCTTATGCCCCAAGCCGGAGCGCGGCAGGATCATGCCGGCAAGTCCCGGATCGCCGATGTGCACGGCGAGGCCGGTGCGCACCAGCTCGCAGTCGCCCGGGGCCAGCGTCAGCGGGCCATCGAGCAAGGCGCGCAAATCCATACCGGCGCTGCCGGTGGTGGCGTAACCGGGAAGCGGGAAGTCGTGTACGCGTTCGTCCAGAATCTTCACCGACAAGGTCGTGTCGGCAGACAACGAGGCATCTGACATGAGAGTGGGTCCGTCAGTCGTGCGCCGCGGGGGCGCGGTGGGCGTAAAGCGTCAATACCCGGTCGACGATGGCATCGGCCAGGGTGGTCTTGGGCTGTGGCGGCAATGCTTGGCTGTCGGTGTCATCGCCGTCACGCCACAGCAATAAAGCGGCGTTGTCGTCGGCGCCGAAACCGAGCCCGGCCTGGGACACATCGTTGGCGACGATCATATCCAGGCCCTTGCGGGTCAGCTTATCGCGTGCATAGCGTTCCACATCACGGGTCTCGGCGGCAAAGCCTACTACCAACGGGCGCGATGAACGTGCGGCGATCTCGGCCACGATATCGGGATTCTTGACCAGCGTGAGCGTCATTGTCTCGTTGGCATCGGTCTTCTTGAGCTTATGGTCGGCGACGTGTTCGGCGCGGTAGTCGGCGACCGCCGCGCAGCCGATGAAAATATCGCTCTCGGTGGCGACGTGTTCGGCGGCGGCAAGCATTTCGCTGGCCGATGTCACATCGATGCGCTCGACTTCCAGGGGCGTCGCCAAGGCGACCGGCCCGCTGATCAAGCGCACGCGGGCGCCACGTCGGGCCCACGCCTCGGCCAGGGCATAGCCCATCTTGCCGGAGCTATGGTTGGAAAGATAACGCACCGGATCGAGCGCCTCATGGGTCGGCCCGGCGGTGATCGTCACCCGCAACGCCTCGGCATCGCGCACAGCCGGCGCGACGTCGGGCGCCGTGGAGCTAGGCGCATCCTCGGGCGCCATCGAAAGCTCGGCGACCAGCGCTTCCGGCTCGCGCATGCGGCCGGGGCCGACATCGCCACATGCCTGCTCGCCTCCATCCGGGCCCAGCAGGCGCCAACCCAGGGTGCGCAACGTCGCGGCATTGGCTTGGGTCGCGGGATGGCGCCACATGGCCTGATTCATCGCCGGTGCCATGACGCATTCCGCCTCACTGGCCAGGCACAGGGTGGTGAGCAGGTCGTCGGCATGGCCATGCGCCAGGCGCGCCATGAGATCGGCGGTAGCCGGCGCGACGAGGATCACGTCCGCCCAGCGCGCCAGTTCGATATGCCCCATGCCAGCTTCCGCCTCGGGGTCGAGCAGTGACGTGCGCACCGCTTCGCCGGTGAGTGCCTGAAGCGTCAGCGGGGTAATGAACGTCTGCGCGCCTTCGGTCATGACCACGCGCACCTCGCAGCCCGCCTTCTTCAATAGACGGGCGAGCTGAGCGCTTTTGTAAGCGGCGATACCGGCACTGATGCCGAGTAACACGCGCTTGCCGAAGAGTGTTGGCATGGCGGGAATCCTGACCGTTTTGCAGGCCTTCCACCTTACCATCGTGCCCCGGCTTTGCGTAGCGGACGCCGCTTCAAGCGCATAGCTGTTTGATGGCGATCTCTATTCCTCGCAATTCTGCCAGCCCCTTGAGACGCCCGATCAACGGATAACCCGGGCGTGTTTCGCGCGATAGGTCATCCAGCAGGTGATGGCCATGATCGGGGCGTAGCGGCAGTCGTGGATCGCCGTCACCCTCGCGGCGACGTTCCTCGTCGAGCAGGGTCTTGATCACGCCGACCATGTCGACATCACCATCGAGATGAGCCGCCTCATGGAAAGTTCGCGGGTCGGCCTCGCGCTTCGTGGCGCGCAGGTGGGCGAAGTAGATGCGCGAAGCGAAGCGCTCGCCCATCGCCACGAGATCGATGGCGTCGCTGACACCATAAGAACCCGTGCAGAAGGTCAGGCCGTTGGCAGGGCTGGGCACGGCATCGAGGATCCATTGAACGTCGTCGGGCGTCGAGACCACGCGCGGCAGGCCGAACAGCGAGCGGGGCGGGTCGTCGGGATGGATCGCCAGGCGAATGCCGACCTCCTCGGCCACCGGCACGATGGCGCTCAGGAAATGGCCGAGATTGGCGCGCAAGCGGGCGGCGTCGATCTCGGCATACTCGGCGATCACCTGGCGAAAGCGCGCCAGAGTGTAGTGTTCCTCGGCGCCGGGTAGCCCGGCGATGATGGTGTCGATCAGTCGCTGGCGCGCCGTTTCGTCGAGCGTTTCGAGATAGCGGCGTGCGGCCTCGCGTTCGGCGGTATCGTAGTCGCGTTCGGCGCCGGGGCGTTCGAGCAGGTACAGGTCGAAGGCCGCGAAGGCGGTTTGCTCGAAGCGCAGCGCGGTGCCACCGCCGGGTAGCGGCCAGGCCAGGTCGGTGCGTGTCCAGTCGAGAACGGGCATGAAGTTGTAGCAGACCACGTCGATACCGCAGGCCGCCAGATTACGCAATGTCTGCTGGTAGTGGGCGATGTAGGTCTCGCAGTCGCCGCGCCCCTTTTTGATGTCCTCGTGGACCGGCACGCTTTCGACCACCGACCAAGTGAGCCCCGAGGCTTCGATCAACGCTTTGCGCTCGGCGATTGCCTCGCAAGGCCAGGTTTCGCCGTTGGGGATCTCGTGCAGGGCGGTGACGATGCCGGTAGCTCCGGTCTGGCGGATGTCGTCGAGGGTGATCGGGTCGTCGGGCCCGAACCAGCGCCAGGTGTGTTCCATGGTCGTATCCTATCGTATCGGTACGTCGAGAATGGTCAGGGCCTCCTCGACGCCACATTCGTTCAGCGTGCGGTAGGCGTCGAGCACCGCGCGAGAGAAGCGGGCATCGTCGGCCAGCTCGCTTGGAAAAACGCTGTCGAGGGCGAGAAAGGCGGCGATCAGTGGCTCGGGCTTGTCGTGGTTGGCATGCAACGCAGCGAAGGTTTCGGCCATTGGGTCGTCGACCGGGTGGCTCTCGCCTGCCAGGTTGCTGGCGGCGGTATAGCGGATCCAGGCCGCCACGCCGAGCGCCGTGCAGGCGATCTCGCCGTCGGCTTCGAGCTGTTTCTGGGCACCGGTGAGCCAGCGCTGGGGCAGTTTCTGAGACCCATCCATGGCGATCTGTTGCAGGCGATGATGCAGGCTGTCATTGGTGAAGCGCTCGATCAGGCGGTCAGCGTAGGCCCCGAGATCGATGTCTGCCGGCATGGCCAATGTCGGTGCGGCTTCGCGGCGCATGTAGCCGCGCAGCAGGGCGGCGAATTCCGGACGACCGACGGCTTCTGCCACTGTCTCGATACCCGCCAGCGCGCCGAGATAGGCGAGCAGCGAATGGCTGCCGTTGAGCATGCGTAGCTTCATGGCCTCGAAGGGTGCGACATCGGCGACCATCTGCACGCCGTCGTGCTGCCAGTCGGGGCGACCCTGCGGGAAGTCGTCTTCGATCACCCATTGGCTGAAAGACTCGCAGGCCACTGCGACGGGGTCGTCGATACCCAGTGTGCGTAGGCGCTCGAACTCGGCTTCGCTCATCGCCGGGACGATGCGGTCGACCATGCTCGAGGGAAAGGCCACGGCATCGGCGATCCATTCGGCGAGCTTCTCGTCGCGCCGACGGGCCAGCTCGATCACTGCGCGGCGAGTGCGCTTGCCATTATCGGGCATGTTGTCGCAGCACAGCACCGTGAACGCTGGGGTGCCGGCCGTGAATCGTCGAGCTAGCGCTTCGACCAGCATGCCCGGTGCGGTCCGCGGTTGCGTGGGATTGGTGATGTCGTGGCGAATCGGCTCGGCGTCGAGCAGCAGCCGTCCGTCCGCCGGGTCGAGGTGGTAGCCCTTCTCGGTCACGGTCAGCGTGACGATGCGCACGCCTGGTTCGCTCATGCGGGCCAGCAGGGCCTCGAGATCCTCGCCTCCGGAGCCGGCATAGAGCGTCTCACGGATCGCCGCGATTTCGCGCAGGGTCAGGGTGTCGCTGTCGGTGTATTCGGCGACATGATAGCGCTGATCGCGTTCGCGCATCAGTTCGACGAGCTGGCGGTTGGAACGCAGGTTGGCGCTGGCGATACCCCACGGGCCGCCATCATGGCGGGCCAGGTTACGCTCCAGATAGACCGCTTGGTGGGCGCGGTGAAAGGCGCCCAGGCCGAGATGGACGATGCCCACCGGGGCCGGCGCGTGCGTGCTGGGTATCGATGTCGGGGTCATGGTCGATCAGTCTCCCATCAGCAGGTTGGGCAGCCACAGCGAAAGGGCCGGCACATAGGACACCAGTAGCAGCACCACCAGGTTGCAGATCAGAAACGGCACGATGGCTCGCGCCACACGCAGCATCGGCAGCTTGCCGATACCCGAGACAACGAAAAGGCAGACCCCGAGGGGTGGTGTGGTCAGTCCGATCATCAGGTTAAGTACCGCCATCAGGCCGAAATGCACTGGGTCCATGCCCACGCCGGTGGCTACTCCCAGTAGCGCGGGGAACAGAATGATCAGTGCGGCGATGGTCTCCATGAAGGTGCCGACCACCAGCAGGATCAGGTTGAGTATCAGGATGACGACGATGGGATTCGCGCTAAAGCCTAGGATCTGGTCGGCGATCATCTGCGGGATCTGCTGGCTGGTGAGAATCCAGCCGAACAGGTTGGCCAAGCCCACCAGCAGCATCAGCGAGCCCGAAGTCAGTACCGTATCGACGACGATCTGCGGCAGGTTGCGCCAGGTGATGCCCTTATAGACGAACATGCCGATCACCAAGGCGTACAGGCTGGCGACGATGGACGCCTCGGTGGGCGTAAAGAAGCCGCCGATGATGCCGTAGAGAATGATGAAGGTCATCATCAGTGCCCAGAATGCACTGCGTCCTTCCTTGATCAGTTCCTTGAAGGTCGAACGCTTCTCGCGCGGGTAGCCGCGCTTCACGGCCAGGATGTACACGGTGATCATCATCGCCAGACCCAGCAACAAGCCCGGAATGGCGCCGGCCAGAAACATCCGGCCGACCGAAACGCCGGATAGCGACCCGGCGATGATCATCGGCACGCTGGGGGGAATGATCGGCCCCACTGTCGACGAGGCGGCGGTCACTGCGGCGGCGAAGGGCTTGTCGTAGCCGGCTCGGGACATGCCGGGGATCATCACCGAACCGATGCTTGCCGCATCGGCCACGGCGGTACCGGAGATGCCGCCGAAGATCATCGAGCCCCCCACGTTGGCGAGCCCCAGTCCACCGCGGATATGCCCCATCAGGGCGTTCGCGAAACGCACGATGTGATCGGTGATGTTGCCGACATTCATCAGGTTGCCGGCAAGCACGAAACCGGGAATGCATAGCAGCACGAAGGTGTCGATACCCCCGTACATGCGCTGCGGGACGATGGTCAGCGAGATGTCCGATAGCAGTAGGTACGAAAGCGAAGCGATGCCCAGCGAGAAGGCGATGGGAATACCCACTAGCAGTAGGACCAGAAATACGCAGAACAGGACAGCGACTTCCATTACGGCGTCTCCCCGGTATGGGTCGATCCGCCGCGAGCAATGGCCACGCTGGCCTCGATCAGGCCGATCGCCGCATACAGGGCGGATAGGCCGAACAGGGCGACGGTCGAGAAGAAGATATAGTGCATATGGACCTCAAGCGTCGGCGAGGTCTGGAAGGCGCCCACCTGCGCGAATTGCATGGCGTAGGGGATCATCCATGCGGAGAAGACACCCACGACCAAACAACATAGTGCTCGGTAGACCAACTGGCTGCGCCGGCCTAACAGATGCTGGAAAAGTTCGACGTTGACGTGACGATTACGGCGAAGGACGAGGCCGGACGACAGCGCCACCATGTAGATGAATAGGTAGCGCGACAGCTCCTCGGTCCAGGCCGGGGAGCTAGGCAGCGCCACTCGGGAGACGATTTGCAGGATCACCACGGCGGCGATGGCTATCAGCGCCAGCGATGCGAGTAGGGCGAACAGGCGGTCGAGCCCGCTGACCAACCGCCCCCAGAGACCACCGAGGGGGGGAATCTCGGCGATGTCGTGCAGCGGATCGCTCGATATGGAATCGGAATCGCTCATCAGGAATGTTCCTCGGCGAGTCGGCAGAGTGCCGGGGCCGTCATGCTCAGCCCCGGCGTGGGGGGAAGTGCCCGATCAGAGGTCCTGGATCGCCTCATAGAGCTTTTGTTGTTCGTCATTGAGCGACGCTTTGACAGCCGGTTCGGCCTCGTCGGCGAAGGCTTTTTGATCGACTTCGACGAACTCCATGCCGGCTTCTTCGAGCGCATTACGCAGACGCTTCTGGTCCTCGTCGAAGAGTTTCGCCTCATAGGACTGCATCTGCTGAGCCGCATCGAGGACTACCTCTTGCAGGTCCTCCGGCATTGACTCGAGTTTGTTCTTGCCAATCACCACGTAGATCCAGCTATGCACGTGATCGGTCATGTTCACGTAGTCCTGAACCTCGTTGAAGCTGGCGCTCTCGATCAGCGAAAGCGGGTTCTCCTGGCCGTCGATGGTGCCCTGCTGCAGCGACGTGAAGACCTCGCTAAAGGCCATCGGCGTGGGCTTGGCGCCGAGCGCCTGCCAGGTATCGACGAACAGTGGCACGTTGGGTACGCGTAAACGCAAGCCGTCAAGATCAGAGGGCTTCTTGATCGGCTGGTTGGACGTCAGCTCACGCGGACCACGTTCGAACCAAGCGATCGGTACCAGGCCGGCTTTCTCCTCGATCTGTTGTTCGATCTGCTTGCCGATATCGCCCTCGACTGCCTTGCGCAGATGTTCGGAATCGCGGAAGGCGTAGGGCACGGCCATCATCGCTGCCTTGGGGGCCCAGTTCTGCAAACTTTCCCCGGTGATGGTCATATCAGCGGTGCCGAGTTGAATGCTGTTGATGACTTCCATCTCGGTGCCCAACTGCTCGTTGGGAAATATCTGTACGTCGATGCGGCCGTCGGATTCCTCTTCGACGACTTTTTTGAAGCGCTCGGCGGCTTTGTTCCAGATGTTTTCTTCGTTGGCCAGGTGGCCGAACTTGAGGGTGTAATCCGTGGCTGTGGCGAACGGGGCGGCGAGTATGCTTGAGCCGATGACGGCGCTGGCGAGTAGCTGTTTGAGCATGACGTTCACTCCTGACTCTGTTGATGGCTGTTGTTGTTGAGCGTTGAGTAATGGTTTGCAGTCGATGGTTGGCGCGTGCGAGGGATCGAATCGCCTAGCGTTTCAGGCCTCGAGTTCGATGAGTACCTTGCACACGCGTTCCGGGTGATGGTCGATCATATGGATCGCCTCACCCATCTCGGCGAAGGGCAGCCGGTGGCTGACCAGCGCCGTGGCATCGAGCCGCCCGCTGGCGAGCATCTCGATGACTTCGGGGAACTTGCGGTTGTTGAGTCGTGAGCCGACGATCGTCAGCTCCTTCTTGATAACCTCGAGTTGAACCAGGTCGCTGGGCGTCGTGTTGAAACCCAGTAAGCCAATACGTCCGGCCGGCGAGGCGATCCGTGCGAGCTGAGGGAACAGCGCCGGTACGCAGGCGGCGTCGGCGATCAACGGCACGCCCTCGCCGCTAGTGCGCTCGGCCATCACGGCTTCGAGATCTTCCCGCTGACCGTTCACCGTGTGGCTGGCGCCCAGTGAGCGGGCGACGTCCAACCGGTCGTCGATGACGTCGCAAACGGTGATGTCAGTGAGCCCTTGGGCTCGAGCGACCTGGAGGATCGTCAGGCCGATGACGCCGGCGCCGAGGATCAACAGGGCATCGCCGTCGTGAGGCTGCATGCGCTCCAGCACGTTGGCCGCGATGGTGTAGGGCTCGACCAGCGCGGCCTGATCGAGAGCGATGTTCTCGGGCAGCCGATGAGCGTTAGCGGCGGGAACGCTGACCTGGTTGGCGAAGCCGCCGTTGCGGTGCACACCGATCACCTGCATGGCGCTGCAGACGTTGGGCCGACCGATACGGCACGGGTAGCACTCGCCGCAGTTGATGACCGGGTCGATGCATACTCGGTCACCCACCGACACGTTCTCGACGCCCTCGCCTACTGCTTCGACGACGCCGGCGAACTCGTGGCCGGTAATCCGCGGGAAGCGCACGAAGGCGTTGTCGCCGTGAATGATGTGCATGTCCGAGCCGCAGATACCGGCGAAGGCGACGCCGACGCTCACCTCGCCAGCGGCGGCTTGCGGGGCATCGATGTCAACGATGCTGAAATCGTGGGGGGCGCGAACCTCAAAGGCTTTCATGACGGACTCCGCTCTATGAAAGGGAAACGGGATTACCAGTGCCAGAGCGTGCCGTCTTCAAGACGGTTGACCGGCAGACTGGCGCGTTTGTAGGGGTACTTGGCCGCGAGCTCCTCATCGATATCGACACCGTGTCCCGGAGACTCGCCCACCAGGAAATGGCCGTCCTCGAAGCGATAGTCGTGGGGGAAGACCTCATCGGTGAGTGGGTCGTGGGGCATGTGTTCCTGAATGCCGAAATTGGGTACCCAGGTGTCGAAGTGAATCGCCGCGCCCAGACATACCGGCGATAGGTCGGTGGGGCCATGGAAGCCGGTACGTACATGATAAAGCGCAGCCAAATCGGCGACGCGGCGCATCGCGGTGATGCCGCCGCCGTGGGTGAGCGGCATGCGGATATAGTCGATCCACTGGTTCTGGATCATCTCTCGGCAGTCGTGGATCGAATTGAACACCTCACCGATTGCCAGCGGCGTGGTGGTGTGTTCGCGGATCAAGCGCAGGCTCTCCTGGTTCTCGGCCGGCACGCAGTCTTCCAACCAGAACAAGTGATAGGGTTCAACGGCCTTGCCCAATCGCGCTGCCTCGATCGGCGTCAGGCGATGATGGACGTCGTGCAGGACGTGCAGTTCGTCGCCGAAGCGCTCGCGTACTGCGGCGAACAGCTTGGGCGCATGATTAAGGTACTTTTCGGTGCTCCAGACGTGCTCGGCAGGCAGTGATGAGTCGGCCGGCTCGTAGCGCTCGCCGGGGTTCTTGGCCACGCCGTAGGTGGTCTTGATCCCCGGCACGCCGGACTGGACGCGCACTGCGCGATAGCCCATCTCGACATGACGGGCGACTTCCTCGAGGCAGTCATCGATTTCCTGGCCGGTGCAGTGGGCGTAGGTCATGACGCGCTCACGGCTTTTGCCGCCGAGTAACTGATAAAGCGGCATGCCCGCGGCCTTGGCCTTGATGTCCCATAGCGCCATGTCGACGGCGGCAATGGCGGTCATGGTCACTGGGCCACGCCGCCAGTAGGCACCGCGATAGAGATACTGCCAGGTATCTTCGATGCGGCTGGCATCGCGGCCGATCAATGTCGGCACGACGTGTTCGTCGAGGTAGGCCGTCACCGCCATCTCGCGGCCGTTCAGGGTGGCATCGCCGATGCCGTAGGTGCCGGACTCGGTGACGATCTTGAGCGTCACGAAGTTGCGCCCGGGGCAGGTGACGATGGTATAGGCGTCTTGAATCTTCATGCACTGGCTCCAGACAGCAGCGAGGTTCGACGACCACCCGTCGAGGTGGACGTGAAGAGTTCGGGAAAGCGTTCGACCAGGTCCGGTAGCGAGCTGAGTATTTCGCGCAGGTGTTCCCTCACGGCCTTTTCAGCAGCCTCGGGATCGTGCGCCATGATGCTTTCGAGAATGTGGGTATGCTGATCGATCAGCTTCTTGATCGGCGTGGCGTCCGGCACGCTCAGGTAGCGCACGCGGTCGAGTTGGGCCTTGACCTCTTGTGTCACGCGCCAAGCGGCGTCGTGTCCGGTCTCTAGCGCGAGGGTACGGTGGAATGCTTCGTCGAGACGGTAGAAACGGTCATGGTCCTGCGTTTCGATGCAGCGTTGCTGGCGGTCGATGAGCTCATGAAGCTCATCGCGTACCACTGGAGCGAGCCCCTGTTCGGCGGCGTCTCGTGCGACCGCGATCTCGATGGCTTCGCGCACGAAACGTGCCTCCATGACATCGGCTTGAGAAATGTGCACGACGTAAGTACCGCGCTGGGGACGTACCTCGATCAGACCCGACTCCGAGAGTCGAATAAAAGCTTCGCGTACGGGTTGCCGGCTGACCGCGAAGGTCTCGGCGATTTCTTTCTCCGACAGTGCCTGGCTGGGCGCCAACGTCATGCGAATGATCGATTGGCGCAGGACCGCATAGAGGCGTTGACGGACATTACCGTCGGGTTGTTCGTCCCAGAGCGCGAGCAGCGATGGCGTCATGTGAAGATCCTGCCTCGTTTCGTTGTCTGACTAGTATGGTAGTCAGGTTAGATAATCATGCGATGCAACTTTGGTTGGGGGTGATCGGTGTGCGATATTGCTCATTAATGAGATATTGCTGATATTGTGTCTGGGTATGCCGTGACATCCGCAATCTGAGGGGAACTGGCGATGGGAATACGCGATTGGCCGGAAGGCGAACGCCCGCGTGAAAAGTTGCTCACTCTGGGGGCGCCGGTGCTGTCGGATGCCGAGTTGCTGGCGATTTTTCTACGTGTGGGCGTGAAGGGGCGTTCGGCGGTGGACCTTGCACGTGACCTGCTGGTCGCTTTCGGAGGTCTGCGGCCGTTGCTGGAGGCCGATCAGGCGCGCTTTTGCGCGGAGCATGGCCTGGGCGAGGCCAAGTATGTGCAGCTTCAAGCCTCGCTGGAACTTTCCCGGCGCCACCTGGGGAGCTTGTTGGAGCGTGGCGGCGCTCTGACTTCGCCGGCCTTGGTGCGCCAGTTCTTGACCTCGCAGTTGCGTCACCTGCCCCACGAGGCATTCGCGGCATTGTTTCTGGATACGCAGCACCGCGTGATTCGCTTCGAGACGCTCTCGGAAGGCACGCTCGACAGTGCATCTGTCTACCCGCGTGAGGTGTCGCGCCGGGCGCTGGCGCTCAATGCCGGGGCGTTGATCTTTGCTCATAACCACCCTTCGGGCGTGGCCGAGCCGAGCGACGCCGATCGTCGAATCACCCAGCGGCTCAAGGAAGCATTGGGGCTGTTCGAGATCCGTGTGCTGGATCATTTCGTCGTCGGCGATGGTGAGGTAATATCGTTTGCCGAACGCGGATGGCTTTAAGGCCGTTTCTGCGATGCCAGGCTGGCCGTCCGTCGAGCCTCCGCAAGCTTGCGGCAAGGCTTGACGTCTGGTATAAAGTACGCCCTTTGAATCAGGGCAGAAGGCGGTAGCCTGCCATTCCCGGTTTGCCCGACAGGTTTTGAACAACTCGCCAGTGGTTGGAGGCTTCCATGTCCCAAGTATGTCAGGTTACCGGCAAGCGCCCGGTGACTGGTAACAATGTTTCTCACTCCCAGCGGAGAACACGTCGTCGCTTCTTGCCGAACTTGCACACCCATCGTTTCTGGGTGGAAGCCGAAAAGCGCTTCGTCAAGCTGCGCGTTTCCTCCAAGGGCATGCGCATCATCGATAAGAAGGGCATTGAAGAAGTGCTCAGCGATATCCGCAAGCGTGGTGATCGCGTCTAAACAGCGCGTCCAAACAGGGAGTAACGAGTCATGCGTGACAAGATCAAGATGGTGTCCAGCGCCGGAACCGGCCATTTCTACACCACCGACAAGAACAAGCGGAACACGCCGGATAAGCTCGAAATGAAAAAATTCGACCCGGTCGTCCGCAAGCACGTGATGTACAAGGAAGCCAAGATCAAGTGATCTTGGCCCTCCTTCGCCTCAGGTGACGTTCACCTGTCAGAAAAACCCGGGTCGCTCCGGGTTTTTTTATGCCAGCAAGAAAAGTGGCGGGAGACCAGCATGCCCGAACTCCCTGAAGTCGAGACGACGCGTCGCGGTATTGCGCCCTATATAGAGGGGCACGAGGTCCGTGAAGTCATCGTGCGCCAGCCGCGCCTGCGCACCCCGGTGCCGGATGACCTGGCGGATACGCTCGTCGGTCAGCGAGTCGGCACGCTAGGGCGGCGCGCCAAGTACCTGCTCATGCCTGTCGGCGAGCGTACCTTGTTATGGCATCTTGGCATGTCCGGTAGCCTGCGCGTGGCGCGTCTCGGCGATATGCCCAGAAAGCACGATCATGTCGATCTGGTCATGGAGGATGGCGCGATCCTGCGTTATCACGACCCTCGGCGTTTCGGCATCGTCGATTGGCTGCAGGGCTCGCTTGGCGACGATCCGCGCTTGGCGCGTCTGGGCCCTGAGCCGTTGTCGCCGGATTTCGACGGCGATCGCCTCTATCGGCTTTCACGCAAACGGCGCATTGCCGTCAAGCCGTTTCTGATGGATAACGCCGTGGTGGTGGGTGTTGGCAATATCTACGCCAGCGAAGCGTTGTTCCTGGCAGGGATCGACCCTCGGCGTGCGGCGGGACGTATCTCTCGTGAGCGCTATGAGCGCCTGGCCGAGGCGGCACGCGAGGTGCTGGCGGCGGCGATCACGCAGGGCGGTACGACGCTTCGCGACTTCGTCAGCGGCACCGGCGAGCCCGGTTATTTCGCTCAGCGCCTCAACGTCTATGGGCGGCAAGAAGCGCCCTGCCGGCGTTGCGGCGAGCTTCTACGCTTGGCTACGCTGGGACAGCGGGCCAGCGTTTTTTGTCCCCACTGTCAGCGCTGAGCGCTTCGCGCCGCGCGATATCTTTGCCAAGAGGTTTTCCGTGACCGAACGTCTACGCCTCAAGAAAAACGCCGATCGTCGTCTCAAGGCGGGCCATTTATGGCTCTATTCCAATGAGATCGACATCGCGACTACGCCGCTGAAGGATTTCGAACCGGGTGCCCAGGCGGTCATCGAGGCCGCCAATGGCAAGCCGATGGGCATCGCCTACGTCAATCCGCACTCGCTGATCTGCGCGCGTATCGTCTCGCGGGACGTCGATGTGCGTCTTGATCGTTCACTATTTGTCCACCGTTTCAAACAGGCGTTGAGCCTGCGCGAGCGGATGTTCGCCAAGCCGTTCTATCGCCTGGTGTATGGCGAGGGCGATCTGTTACCGGGGCTCATCGTCGATCGTTTCGATGACGTGTTGGTCGTGCAACTCAATACCGTGGGCATGGACCGGTTGCGTGAAGAAATCGTCGCCGCGCTCGAGAAGGTGCTGGCGCCGCGCGCCATCGTGTTCAAGAACGATTCCTCCGGGCGCCGTCAGGAGCAGCTCGGCGATGAGGTCGAGGTGGCCTATGGTGAGTTGCCTGACCAGGTGCTGCTCGAGGAAAACGGCGTGCGCTTCGTGGTGCCGGTGCTGGATGGCCAGAAAACCGGTTGGTTTTTCGACCATCGCGCTAACCGGGCATGGCTCAATGGCCTGGTTGCCGGCAAGCGCGTGCTGGACGTGTTCAGCTACGTGGGCGGTTGGGGCGTTCAGGCGGCCGCGCATGGCGCTAGCGAGGTGCTGTGCGTGGATAGTTCCGCCCAGGCCTTGGAGCGTGTGGCCGAGAACGCCGCTCTTAATGGTTTGGCCGAGCAGGTGGCCGTCGGTGAGGGTGAGGCTTTCGAGGCATTGGCAGCCCTCAAGGCGGAAGGTGAGCAGTTCGATGTGATCGTGCTCGACCCGCCGGCCTTCATCAAGCGGCGTAAGGACATTCCCAACGGCGAGCGCGCCTATTCGCGGCTCAATCGTGAGGCGATTCGGCTGCTGGGGCGCGATGGCATGCTGCTTTCAGCGTCGTGCTCGATGCACCTGGCGCCGGAGCGCTTGATGGAGTGCGTGCGGGGCGCGGTGCGCCATCAGGACCGTCACGGGCAGGTCATCTATCAGGGCCACCAGGGGCCTGATCATCCCGTGCATCCCGCGATTCCCGAAACCGCTTACCTCAAGGCCATGGGTGTGCGGGTTTTCCGCAACTGAGCATGACGTTGGATAGCGTTCGCGTCTTTCGCCATCCCAACGCGTTGCTGGTCAACCACGTGCACAACGTGCTGGTCAGCGCCGGGCTGGTGCCCGTGTTGCGCAACATGACCCTCGGCGGTGGCGCCGGTGAATTGCCCCCCGGTGAGTGTGAGCCGGAGGTCTGGGTACCGGTGGGGCATCGTCAACGCGCCGAGGCGTTGGTCGATGAGGCTCTCAACGGCCCCGCCGAGGATTGCCCGAACTGGTGCTGCCCTGCCTGTGGTGAATGGCTGGAAGGCGTCTTCGATACCTGCTGGCAATGTGGCCAGGCACGTCCCGTCTGAGGCGCGAAGGGTGTGCACGGCATGGCCGGCGCAAATCGTCCGGCCATGTACGCTGTCAGCGTAAAGTTTTCTATAAAAGCGGTGCTTTATAGCACGTCATCCCGTTTTGTCTTCTCCCTCCGATTCCTGTGCGTGTGCTGTAATGAATAGTTGTTGAGCCTATTTCGATCACGTCATTAAGCGGAGGCGCCATGAAAATCGCCGTACCTAAGGAAATCAAGAACCATGAGTATCGTGTCGCCTTGACGCCAAGCGTGGTGCGCGAACTTGTGGCACGCGGGCATCGCGTGGCAGTGCAGGCATCGGCGGGCGAGGGGGCCGGCTTCCCTGACGCTGAGTATGAAGCGGCGGGAGCCCATATCGAGCAAGATCTCGATGCGCTCTGGGACAACGCCGAGTTGATCGTCAAGGTGAAGGAGCCGCAGCCGGAAGAGGTCAAGCGCCTCAAGCCGAGCCATACGCTATTCACCTACCTGCATTTGGCCGCCGAGGAGTCGCTGACACGGGGGCTGATGGACAGCGAAGCGACCTGCATCGCCTATGAAACGATCACCGACGAAGAAGGCGGTTTGCCGCTGTTGGCACCGATGAGTCGCGTCGCCGGCCGCATGGCCGTCCAGGCCGGTGCGCATAGCCTGGAAAAAGCACAAGGCGGTGCGGGTATTCTGATTCCAGGGGTGCCCGGCGTGGCGCCGGCCAAGGTCACCGTGATCGGCGGTGGCGTGGTCGGGGAGAACGCCGCGCGCATGGCGCTGGGGTTGGGCGCGGATGTCACCGTGCTCGATAAGTCGCTGGAGCGGCTGGAAGTGCTCGACCATCGCTATCAAGGGCGTCTGAATACCGTGTACTCGACGGCGGATGCCTTGGAAACGGCGGCCCGCGAGTCGGATATCGTCGTCGGAGCGGTGCTAGTGCCGGGCGCGCAGGCGCCTAAGCTAATCACCCGTAAGATGCTCGGCGATATGCGTCCAGGCAGTGTGTTGGTGGACGTTGCCATCGATCAGGGCGGCTGCTTCGAGACGAGCCGCGCGACGACCCACGCCGATCCTACCTATGTCGTGGATGGTGTGGTGCATTACTGCGTCGCCAACATGCCCGGCGCCGTGGCGCGCACTTCCACTCAAGCGTTGACCAATGCCACCTTGCCGTTCGTACTGGCATTGGCCGACAAAGGCTGGCAAGGCGCCCTGGCGGAAGATCCTCACTTCCTCAAGGGGCTCAACGTGCATGCCGGACACATCACGCATCCGGCGGTGGCCCAGGCATTCGGTCTGGAGGCGGTCGACCCCAAGAGCCTGATGGCATAGCGATGGACCAGGACGTTCCGGCTAGGCCCGGTCGCCTTGGCCGGGACGTCGTTGTACACTGGGCGGATTCTCACATTTCGTTGCGATCAGCCCAATTTCATGACCAAGACACGCGTTCTGACCGGCATCACCACCACCGGTACCCCGCATCTCGGCAACTATGTCGGGGCCATCAAACCGGCCATCGAGGCCAGCCAGCGTCCCGATGTGGATTCCTTCTACTTTCTTGCTGACCTGCATGCGTTGATCAAGTGTCAGGATCCTAAGCGCGTGCAGCAATCGCGCCTGGAAATCGCCGCCACCTGGCTGGCGCTGGGCCTGGATACCGACAACGCCGTTTTCTATCGTCAATCGGACATTCCCGAAATCCCCGAGCTGACCTGGATGCTGTCCTGCGTCTGCGCCAAGGGGCTGATGAACCGCGCCCATGCCTACAAGGCGGCGGTGGCCGAGAACGAAGAGCTCGGCCATCAGGATATGGATAAAGGCGTGAGCATGGGGCTGTTCGGTTACCCGGTGCTGATGGCGGCGGATATCTTGATGTTCAATGCCAATAAAGTCCCGGTGGGGCGCGACCAGATCCAGCATATCGAGATGGCGCGCGATATGGGCGGGCGCTTCAACCATCTCTACAAGGGCCAGTATTTCACGCTGCCCGAAGCGGTGGTCGACGACAAGATGGAGGTATTGAACGGGCTCGATGGCCGCAAGATGTCCAAGAGTTACAACAACACCATCCCGTTGTTCGTCTCGGAGAAGAAGCTCCAGAAGCTGGTGCGCAAGATCAAGACCAACTCCCTAGAGCCCGGCGAGCCCAAGGATCCCGACAGCTGCACGCTGTTCCAGATCTTCTCGGCGTTTGCCTCCGCCGAAGAAACCGCCACCATGCGGGCCGACTACGAGAACGGCATCGGCTGGGGCGAAGCCAAGGACCGGGTCTTCGAATACCTCAACGCACACCTGCGTGAACCTCGCGAGCGGTATAACGCCCTGCTCGAGGACCCCGGGCATATCGAGAACGTGCTCAAGCAGGGCGCCGAAAAGGCACGCGCCGAGGCGCAACCCCTCATGGAGCGTGTGCGAGAGGTCGCTGGCCTGGGGCGTTTCGTGTAACGCCACATCTGCTTTTCTTATCGGCGCATCTTGCGCGCTGCCAAGGCCCGTGTCGTGAGACATGGGCCTTTTATATTGCCAAACGCTATAGCGTGAATGCGTTTTATGAATTTTTAAAAGGTCTGGGCAGACGCTAAGATAGACAACAATTTCCATTCAAACGATGACAGGAGGGTGTGATGCCTGACGCATCTAGCGTTTCGTCCGCTTCGCTGACGTCTCGTCGCGGCGTGCCACCGTTGGCATTGGCGGCGGCGATAGTCTTGCTCCTGGGCGCTCTGGCCGTAGGCACGGCTTTCGGGGTGGCCAAGGGGCTGCTCATGATCGTAGGGGGCGCCTTGGGCATGGTGCTCTATCATGCCGCGTTCGGCTTTACTTCCGCGTGGCGCGTGTTCATCACCGAGCAGCGCGGGCGAGGCCTACGCGCGCAGATGGTCATGTTGGCCTTGGCGGTGGTGCTGTTCTTTCCTGCTCTCGGCGCGGGCACGCTGTTCGGTACACCGGTCTCTGGTTATATCTCGCCCATCGGGGTCTCGGTTCTAGTGGGGGCCTTCCTGTTCGGTCTGGGCATGCAATTGGGCGGTGGTTGCGCCTCGGGCACCTTGTTCACGGTGGGCGGCGGTAATGCGCGCATGGTGATTACCCTGGTTTTCTTCATTATCGGCTCCTTGGTCGGCACGGCGCATTTTGCCTGGTGGCAGACGTTGCCGGCGTTCCAGCCGACGTCGCTGCATGGCTTGTTCGGCGTGGGCGGCGGTATCGTCGTCAGCCTGACGTTGTTCGCCGCGATCGCGGCGTTGACGGTGGCCATGGAGAAGCGCCGGCACGGTCAGCTCGAACGCGCGCCTAAAGTCGAGGCCGGTCGCTCGCGCTGGCTGCAAGGCCCTTGGCCGCTATTGGCCGGCGCAGTGGGACTGGCGGTGCTCAATTTCATCACGCTGGCGCTCGCCGGACGCCCATGGGGCATTACCTCGGCATTCGCGCTGTGGGGCGCCAAGGGCTTCGAAGCCTTGGGCGGCGATGTCAGCGGTTGGGGGTATTGGCAGGCGGCCGGCAATGAGGCGGCCTTGAACGCCAATGTCTGGAGCGATATCACCACGGTCATGAACGTGGGCATCATTCTGGGGGCGATGGCCGCCGCGGCGCTGGCGGGCCGTTTCGCGCCGAAATTCAATATTCCGTTACGCTCCGTAGTAGCGGCAGCCATCGGCGGGTTCCTGCTGGGTTATGGGGCGCGCCTCGCGTTCGGGTGCAACATCGGCGCCTATTTCGGGGGCATTTCGTCGGGCAGCTTGCACGGCTGGCTGTGGTTGGTCGCGGCGTTTGCCGGCAACATGCTGGGCGTCAAATTGCGCCCGTTGTTCTTCTCAGGTCCTTCACGTCCCGTAACGCGCAGTGGCTGAGCCATAGAATCGATACGCGCAAATGATGCACGGCGTCCTTCGGGACGCCGTGCGTCTTTGTGGCGTGCGCGGGTGGCAAGGCGGCGTGATATAGTTAAGCTCGAGCCGTGCGGAGCCCTAGAGCTCCGAGTTCCGTCACCTGCGTGAGGCAAACGATGAGCGAAACATCCAAGCGTCCCCTTTATATTCCTTATGCCGGCCCCTCACTGCTGGAGATGCCGCTACTCAACAAGGGCAGCGCCTTTACCAGTGAAGAGCGTGTCGAGTTCAATTTGGTGGGCCTGTTGCCGCAGAATGTCGAGAGCATCGAAGAGCAACTCGAGCGCGCTTATCACCAATACACTCTTTGTCAGAACAACCTCGACAAGCACATTTATCTGCGGGCGATTCAGGACGACAACGAGACGCTGTTCTTCCGTCTACTGGAAGAGCATCTCGAGGAAATGCTGCCGATCATTTATACCCCCACGGTGGGGGAGGCATGCGAAGAGTTCTCCAATATTTACCGTAACCACCGCGGGCTCTTCATCTCTTATCCCGATCGTCACCGCATGGACGACATCCTGCGTAGCGCTACCAAAGACAAGGTGCGCGTGATCGTAGCCACCGACGGTGAGCGCATCCTGGGACTGGGCGATCAGGGCATCGGTGGCATGGGCATTCCCATCGGCAAACTGTCGCTTTATACCGCCTGTGGCGGCATCAGCCCGGCTTACACATTGCCCATCGTGCTCGATGTGGGCACCAACAATCAGAAACTGCTCGACGATCCCATGTACATGGGCTGGCGCCACCCGCGGGTCAGTCAGGAAGAGTACGACGAGTTCATCGGCATGTTCATGGAGGCGTTGCAGCGTCGCTGGCCCAACGTGCTGTTGCAGTTCGAGGACTTCGCCCAGACCAACGCCATGCCGTTGCTCGAGCGTTATCGCGACCAGCTGTGCTGCTTCAACGACGACATCCAGGGCACGGCGGCGGTGTGCGTAGGCACGCTGCTGGCGGCCTGCAAGACCAAGGGCGAGGCGCTCAAGGATCAGACCATCGCGTTTCTCGGGGCCGGCTCGGCGGGCTGCGGTATCGCCGAGCAGATCGTCGTGGCGATGACCATGGAAGGCCTGAGTGAGGCCGAGGCGCGCCGTCGTGTCTACATGGTCGACCGTTTCGGATTGTTGACCAGCGACATGGAAGGGCTCTACGACTTCCAGCAGCGCCTGGCGCATGAGACCGCCACCTTGAGCGATTGGGATACCCAGGCCCGTGACCTGCTCGACGTGGTGCGCAATGCCAAGCCCAGCGTGTTGATCGGGGTCTCCGGTCAGAGCGGCCTGTTCACCGAAGAGGTGATCAAGACGCTGCACGCCGGTTGTGCCCAGCCGCTGGTGATGCCGCTTTCCAACCCGACCTCCAAGGTCGAGGCTGTCCCCCAAGATCTTCTCGACTGGACCCAGGGCGAAGCGCTGGTGGCGACGGGCAGCCCCTTCCCGCCGGTGCGCGTCGGCGAGCGCGACGTGGCGATCGCTCAGTGCAACAACGCCTATATCTTCCCAGGTATTGGCCTTGGGGTCGTGGCGACCAATGCGTCCCGTGTCACCGACAAGATGCTGATGGCGGCTTCCAATGCGTTGGCCCAGGGCGCGCCCATCGTCAAGACCGGCAAGGGCGCTCTGTTGCCCTCGCTGGGTGACATCCGCGAGATCAGCAAGGACATCGCCTTCGCCGTCGCCAAGCAGGCTCAGGAGGAAGAAGTCGCGCTGTCCTCTAGTGACGAGGCGCTGTGGGATGCCATCGAACGTCACTTCTGGTATCCGCGTTATCGCGCCTATCGGCGCCGCGCCTTCTAAACGCACGCCTCTCGACCCATCGACAAAAAACACCCCGCCGGCAATGCCGACGGGGTGTTTCTCATGGCGCTAACTCAGCGCGAGGCGATCAGAGCATGCTACGCAGCACGTAGTGCAGGATGCCGCCGTGACGGTAATAGGCCATCTCGTTGGCGGTATCGATGCGGCACAGCGCTTCGATCTTCTTCTCACCTTTATCGGAGGCGATGGTCACCTTGACCTTGGCGCCGGGCTCGATATCGGCGATGCCCTCGATGGAGATCGTTTCGTCGCCTGTCATGCCGAGCGACTTGCGGTCCTCGCCCTCGGGGAACTGCAGCGGCAACACGCCCATACCGATCAGGTTGGAGCGGTGGATGCGCTCGTAGGATTCGGCGAGTACGGCGCGCACGCCCAGCAGGCGCGTGCCCTTGGCCGCCCAGTCGCGGCTCGAGCCGGTGCCGTATTCCTTGCCGGCGACCACTACCAGCGGCGTGTCTTGCTCGACGTATTTCATCGCCGCATCGTAGATCGCCATCTGCTCGCCGCTGGGCACATGGCGGGTATAGCCGCCGACGACGTCATCGAGCATCTCGTTTTTGATGCGTACGTTGGCGAAGGTGCCGCGCATCATCACTTCGTGATTGCCGCGCCGTGAGCCATAGGAGTTGAAATCCATGGGCTTGACGCCGTTTTCCTGCAGATAACGGCCGGCGGGGCTGTCCGGCTTGATCGCGCCGGCGGGCGAGATGTGGTCGGTGGTCACCGAGTCGCCGAACATGGCCAACACGTTGGCATCTTTGACGTCTTCCAACGGCGCAGGCTCCTTGCCCATGCCTTCGAAGAACGGCGGATGCTGGATGTAGGTGGACTTGTTGTTCCACGCATAGACATCGCTTTCCGGTACCTCGAGCGACTTCCAGATCTCATCACCCTCGAAGACCTCGCTGTACTCCTTGCGATACATCTCGGTCCGGACCTGTTCGACGGCTTCGGCGATTTCCGCCTGGCTGGGCCAGACATCCTTCAGGTACACCGGGTTGCCATCCTTGTCATTGCCCAGCGGATCCTTGGAAAGATCGATGCGCATGTTGCCGGCCAAGGCATACGCCACGACCAAGGGCGGTGATGCCAGCCAGTTGGTGGGCACCAGCGGATGGATACGGCCTTCGAAGTTGCGGTTGCCGGAGAGCACCGAGGCCACCGTCAGATCGCCTTCGTCGATGGCTTTCTCGATCGGCTCGTGCAAGGGGCCGGAGTTACCGATGCAGGTGGTGCAGCCATAGCCGACCAGGTTGAAGCCGAGTTCGTTGAGGTCGCTCTGGGTGCCGCTGGCGTCGAGGTAGTCGGTGACCACCTTGGAGCCCGGTGCCAGTGAGGTCTTGACCCAAGGCTTGGTGGTGAGGCCCTTCTCGACGGCCTTGCGCGCCAACAACCCAGCGGCCAGCATCACGCTGGGGTTGGAGGTATTGGTGCACGAGGTAATGGCAGCGATGACCACGGCGCCGTGGTTGAGCTTGAAGTTTTCGCCATCGACCTCGCAGTGCTGGCTGTCTTCGTTCTCCACGCTTTCGTCGGTGCCCACGGCGGTCTGGCCGCCTTCGGAGAGCCACTTGCCCTGCTCGGTGGGCGCAGCGTCCGGCTTGCGATCACTGAGGATCTTCTCGAAGGTAGACTTCATGTCGGTCAGCGCGACACGATCCTGCGGACGCTTGGGCCCGGCCAGGCTGGACTCGACTTCGTTCATGTCGAGGTGCAGGACATCGCTGAAGACCGGCTCGGCACCGGGTTCGCGCCACAGCCCCTGCGCCTTGGTATACGCCTCGACGAGCTCGATCTGATGCTCGTCACGGCCGGTGAGGCGCATGTAGTTGAGGGTTTCCTCGTCGACCGGGAAGAACCCGCAGGTGGCACCGTATTCGGGAGCCATGTTGCCGATGGTGGCACGATCCGCCAGCGGTAGATCCTTGAGGCCATCGCCGTAGAATTCGACGAATTTACCGACCACGCCTTTCTGGCGCAGCATTTGAGTGACCGTCAGCACCAGGTCGGTGGCAGTGATGCCTTCGCGCAGCTTGCCGGTCAGTTTGAAGCCGATGACCTCGGGGATCAGCATCGAGACCGGCTGGCCAAGCATTGCGGCCTCGGCCTCGATACCGCCCACGCCCCAGCCAAGCACGCCCAGGCCGTTGATCATGGTGGTGTGGGAATCGGTGCCCACGAGCGTGTCCGGATAGGCGAACGTCTTGCCGTTTTCTTCCTTCGTCCACACCGTCTTGCCGAGATACTCCAGGTTGACCTGGTGGCAGATACCGGTACCCGGCGGCACGACGCGGAAATTATCGAACGCCTGCTGGCCCCAGCGCAGGAATTCGTAACGTTCGCGGTTGCGCTCCATCTCGATGGCGACGTTGTCCTTGAACGATGACGGATCGCCGTAGTGATCGACCATGACTGAGTGATCGATGACCAGATCCACAGGGGAAAGCGGATTGATGCGGTCGGCCGATTCGCCAAGACGCTTGACGGCGTCGCGCATGGCGGCCAAGTCCACGACCCCGGGAACACCGGTGAAGTCTTGCATCAACACGCGTGCCGGACGGTAGCCGATTTCGCGAGTGGAGCGCCCCTCCTTTTGCCAGTCGACGAGTGCCTGCATGTCGTCGGAGGAGACGCTTTCATCGTCGCCATAGCGTAGTTGGTTCTCGAGCAATACCTTGAGTGTCATGGGCAGGCGCGAAGCGTCGCCAAACGCTTGGGCAGCCTTGTCCAGACTATAGTAGTGATAGGTATGATCGCCGACATCGAGTGTCGATAACGTATTCTGTGGAGCTTCGGACATGGGGCCCCCTCCTCATCAATGCTGGACGATTTTTCATGGCGAACGCCGAACCACGTTGCCCTTGGCATGCTGGAAAGGTCTGAAGACCATTCGATGGTTCGGTTCGCCGCGAGTCAGGTTCCTTCGACAATGTCTACAATATCATCGATACCGGAGACATTGTCATGATAAGCCTTTATTTCAAGCGCGCCCATGTCACCAAGGTGGCAAGTTGGATAATGCCTGAAGCTTGGCATGCCAGTCTTGTGCGAGAATTTCGACGCCTTGGCTTGAAAGAGGGCAAGGGCGACCCGACATTCAGTCGGTAATGCGCCGTACTCAAGGACGGCAGGAGTCGGTATGAACGAAGAGATGTTGTTGTCATGGCCGGCGAAGTGCCCTTATTGCGACGCATCTTTCGAGATGTTGATCGATAGCAGTGTGGGTAGCCACGCTACTTGGGAGGATTGCCCTCAGTGCTGTGCGCCGATTCAAGTGCGTGTGACGGTTTCGCCGTTCAGCGGCGAACTTGAAGACGTCATGCTAGGGCAAGACGACGACGTATTCTGAGCGCTTCCTGGGCTGGATATGCGGCTATGTTGGACGTGGCATATCGACCCGATAGGGAGCGCCTATATTGCCCATTGGGGCAATCAAATTGGCATAAAAGAAGCCCGCCGGTAACCTTGGCAGGGTTTCAGTATAGTCATCCACCCGACTTTTCAGGAGAAATGAATGAGCGTATTGGTTGGACGTCAGGTACCCGATTTCGAAGCGGCAGCTGTTCTGGGCGATGGCACCATCGTCGAAGACTTCAAGCTGTCCGAAACCAACGGCAAGCTGCGTGTCGTCTTCTTCTGGCCGCTGGATTTCACCTTCGTTTGCCCGTCCGAGATCATCGCGCATGACAATCGTCTGGCGCAGTTCCGTGATCTTGGCGTCGAAGTGATTGGGGTATCCATCGACTCACAGTTCACTCACCACGCATGGCGCAAGACCTCTCCCGAGAAGGGCGGCATTGGTGAAGTCGGCTTCCCGATGGTGGCTGACGTCAAGCACGAGATCACGCAAGCTTTCGGCATTGAGCATCCGGAAGCCGGCGTCGCTCTGCGCGCGTCCTTCCTGATCGACGAAGACGGCGTCGTTCAGCACCAGACCATCAACAACCTGCCGCTGGGCCGCAACGTCGATGAGATGCTGCGCATGGTCAAGGCCCTCAAATTCCACCAGAAGAACGGCGAAGTCTGCCCGGCTGGCTGGGACGAAGGCCAGGAAGGCATGAAAGACACCGCCGAAGGCGTCGCCAAGTATCTGGGCACGCACTCCGACGAACTGTAAGCGTTGACACGTTTACAACGAAGGGCGGCCAATCGGCCGCCCTTTGCCGTGTCGGCAAGCATTTACTGCGAATGGTGTGTGGCCTGCGCGTGACGCGTGCATGCCACACAGCATTTTTTGGTCCAGCTGCCGGCCAGCGTATCCCGTAAGCGAGGTTTCCCCATGAGCGACGTGCGTCACGAACGACTGATCATTCTCGGCTCCGGCCCTGCCGGTTACACGGCGGCTGTCTATGCGGCACGCGCCAATCTCAAGCCGCTGCTGATTACCGGTATGCAGGCGGGCGGCCAGTTGACGACCACCACTGACGTGGACAACTGGCCGGGCGACGCCGAAGGCGTTCAAGGACCGGAACTGATGGAGCGCATGCGTAGCCATGCCGAGCGTTTCGATACCGAGGTGCTGTTCGACCATATCAACGAGGTCGAGCTGCGTGAGCGCCCGTTCGTGCTCAAGGGCGAAAACGGCACCTATACCTGCGATTCCTTGATTATCTCTACCGGTGCCAGCGCGCGTTACCTGGGGCTGCCGTCGGAAGAAAAGTTCATGGGGCAGGGGGTATCCGCCTGCGCGACCTGCGACGGCTTCTTCTATCGCGGTCAGGAAGTCGTGGTCATCGGTGGAGGTAACACCGCCGTCGAGGAAGCACTGTATCTTTCCAATATCGCGACCAAGGTCACGCTGGTGCATCGCCGCGATAGCCTGCGTGCCGAGAAAATCCTGCAGGACAAGCTGTTCGATAAGGTCGAAAACGGCAACATGGAGATCGTCTGGAACCACACGCTCGAGGAAGTGCTGGGTGACAATACTGGCGTCACCGGGGTGCGTTTGATCTCCACCGTCGATGGCGCTTCGCGCGAGATTCAAGCGCCGGGGCTGTTCGTCGCCATCGGCCATTCGCCGAACACGGGTATCTTCGAAGGCCAACTGGACATGAATAGCGGCTATATTCGGGTCAAGTCCGGCCTCGACGGCAATGCCACCATGACCAGCGTGCCGGGCGTCTTTGCCGCCGGCGATGTGATGGATCACGTCTACCGTCAGGCGGTGACCTCCGCGGGCACCGGGTGCATGGCGGCGCTCGACGCCGAGCGCTATCTCGACGGCCTAGAGTAAAACCGACGGCCTAGAGTAAAACCGTTTCGCCGCGCTATGTGGTGACACCCTGGCGCCGACCGACCACGCCCGCGAAGCGATTCGCGGGCGTGGTCGTTGTAAGAGTTTATGAGAGGCTGTCGAGGGTGATACCGCAAGGGGGATGACGCCATGAATGACCCGTCGGAGGATATGACGTCCTCCATCGCATGGCTGGATGATCTGGTCGACGCCTGCCGTGAGCGTCGGCATCGCGGTGTGATCTGGATACCCGCTTCTCCCGAGACGGCACATGCGCTGGCACTTTCCCTGTGGTGGGCTCGAACATGGCAAGCGCCCTTGTGGGTCGGCCAGGCTGCCCCCTCAGAAAGCATTAACGTGCTTGCTCCGCGCCAGGCACGCACCCGCTTGGGACGCGAGCACGATCTGATCATTATCGATGCCGGCGCCGAGTCGGGCTTCGATCCAGACGCTTTCGGGGCGTTGAGCGGTACGCTGCGTGCCGGTGGGCTGCTGGTCGTGCTGACGCCCGCCGAATGGGCTGGCGGCCAGGCCCGCCCGGATGCCGACTATGCGCGCCTGGCGCATTGGCCCCACGCGTCGACGACTCTGAGCGCTCATTACCTGGCGCGCCTGGCACGCAGCCTGCTCCGCGCGCCCAGCATTTGGTGCTGGCCTGATGAGCACGCCACGCCGTGTCCTGGCCGCCTACCCGAGGCAAGTGCGTCCGCAGAGTCTGCTCCTGACGACGCCTGTATGACGCATGATCAGCAAGAGGCCGTGCATCGACTGACGCGGCTACGTCGTCGGCGCCCCGTGGTGTTGAGTGCCGACCGAGGTCGCGGCAAGTCGGCCGCGCTGGGCATTGCTGCCGCGCGACGGTTGGCGGCAGGCGAGACGACGCTGTGGGTCACCGCGCCGCGTCGGGCAGCGGTCGAGCCATTGTTCGAGCGTTTGGCTGCTTTGTACCCCCATGGACACCGCGCCGAGGCGCGCTTCCACGTCACGCTGGAGGCGGGGGAGTGCGAGGTACGCTTTCTCGCCCCGGATGCTGTAATGGCGGCTCTGAGCGAGCCGGATGTGGATCGCCACGCGCCGCCGACGCTGTTCGTCGACGAAGCAGCGGCCATTCCCACCCCCCTGTTGGCACGTTGGCTGGACGCCTTCCCACGTCTCGCTTTTGCCACTACCGTGCACGGTTATGAAGGCACCGGACGTGGCTTTCAGGTTCGTTTTTACGCCCGTCTTTCCCGCCGCACGCCCGACTGGCGCGAAATCCACCTACACGAGCCAGTGCGCTGGGCCGATGGTGATCCCCTCGAACGTCTTACCCGCGATATGTTGCTGCTCGATGCCGTGCCGGCCGACGATGGCGAGGCCGACGCAGCGCTGGCTGCCGAGCCACTGCACATTCGCTGGCTCGATCGCGAGGCACTGGCCCATGACGAGCATGCCCTCAAGGCGTTGTTCGGCCTGCTGGTGCAGGCCCATTACCGCACCACGCCCAGCGATTTGCGCCAACTGCTCGACGGCCCCGATGTGCGAATCGCGGTGGCCTATGCCGGCGATACCTGTCTCGGGGTCTGCCAGGTGCAGGCGGAGGGCGGTTTTCCCGACGATCTGGCCGAGCGCGTCGTGCTCGGCGAGCGTCGACCGCGCGGTCATTTGCTGGCGCAATCGTTGGCGGCGCACGGTGGCTGGCAGACGGCGCTGACATCGCGCTGGTGGCGCATCATGCGTATCGCCGTGCATCCCGCCGCGCGGCGGCGCGGTGTGGGGCGGGCATTGGTCGAAGCCGTAGCTACGGCGGCCCGCACGCATGGCATCGTGCATCTGGGCGTGAGTTTCGGCGCCGAGGCGACACTGATCGCCTTCTGGCGGCGTTTGGGCTTTATCTCGCTACGCCTGGGGCTGACCCGCGAAGCGGCAAGCGGCGAGCACGCCCTGATGATGGGGCAGGCGCTGACGAGCCGAGCGGAAACATCGTTGTCACCTTGGACGAATGACTTCCAGCATCTGCTGCCGAGCCTGCTGGCTTTCGAGCTGGCGCATCTGGATATCGATGTCGTCACGGCGTTGTTGCATGAGGGAGCGGTGCCCGAGGTGAATGCCGATCTATGCGCACGCCTGGAGCGTTTCGCGCAGGGCAGCGGTGAGCTGTCGCTCGCGCGGCCCTGGCTGTGTCGGGCCTGGCTGGCCTGGTGGCGCCGCCAGCCGCAAGAAACTTGTGACGAGACGCTGGATGAAGACACGAGAGCACTGCACGATTGGGCCGCGACGTTATTCCAGGGAAGTGATGTCGAGGCGATGCGCGTGATGGGGCGACAGGCCCGACTCGCCCACTGGCGCCGTTTGGCAGGCCTCTTGCGTTGTCGCCTGATGCCGACGCCATGACTGTCGCCGTTAGCGGACTTGCGTTGCGCGATGCAGTGCGTAAGGTGTCATGACGCCCGACACGTGCCGCGTCGTCATTCCTTGATCGTTTGTCGTTACCGGGAGACGTGGCGCGCGATGTCGGCGGCTCCCAACAGGAACGATTCCCCATGAACGATCACCTTCTGCAACTCTCTCCCGAACCGCTATGGCGCCATTTCCGCACGTTGTGCAATACGCCGCGCCCCTCCGGTCATGAACAGCGCCTGGTCGAGACGCTCACAGCTTGGGCCGACGAGCGCGAGCTTGCGCATGAACGTGACGCCGCCGGTAACCTCAAGATTCTCAAGCCGGCCTCGCCGGGATGCGAGGCGCTGCCCGGTGTCATCCTGCAGGGGCACTTGGACATGGTCGCCCAGGCCAACGCCGGTCACCCGCATGATTTTACTCGCGATGCGCTCGACACCTACGTCGAAGACGGATGGCTGCATGCTCGCGAGACCACCTTGGGTGCCGATAACGGCATGGGCGTGGCCGCCGCGTTGGCGATTCTTGAGGACGACTCCCTGCGCCACGGTCCGCTCGAGGCGTTGTTTACGCTGGAGGAAGAAGCTTCCATGCGCGGCGCGCTGGAACTCGACGAAGGCTGGTTACAGGGGCGCTACCTGCTCAACCTCGATTCCGAGGATCGCGGCCAGGTCTATATCGGCTGCGCCGGCGGGGCCGATGTGGTCGTCGGCGCGCGACTGCCCACGCGAGATCTCGGCGAGGACGAAATCGTGCGTCGTGTCGCCCTGACCGGGCTGGTGGGCGGCCACTCGGGCATCGATATCCACAAGGGGCGAGGCAATGCCAATCGCTTGCTGGTACGGGTGCTGCGCGCCTTGGAGCCGTTCGGTGCCTGTCTCGTCGCCTATCACGGCGGCACGCTGCGCAATGCGTTGCCGCGCGAGGCCTTCGCCAGCATCGCGCTACCCGCCGACGAAGAAGAAGCGGTCACGCAGCGGCTGGTCGAACTACAGGCCGAACTTGCCAGCGAACTGGCGGGGATCGACGAAGACGTACAACTTGCCCTCGAGTCCGCCGAGCCCGATGCGCCACTCACCGAGGCTGCTAGTCGCCTGCTGATCGCGGCCCTGCATGTAGCACCGTACGGCGTCGAGCGTATGAGTGTTGAAGTGCCGGGCGTGGTGGAAACTTCCAACAACCTGGGCGTGGTCAAGCTCGAGGCTGGGCGCTTTCATTTATGTGCCCTGGTACGCTCGTTGCGCGATAGCGCCACGCAGGATCTCGCCGACCGCTTCCGGGCCTTGTTCTCGCTGATCGGTGCCGAAACTCGGGTCGAGAATGCTTATCCCGGCTGGACGCCGGACCCTGAAAGCACGCTGCTGGCACGTTTTCGTCGTCTGCACCTCGAGCAGACCGGAGTCGACCCGGACGTGAAGGTCATCCACGCCGGGTTGGAATGCGGCATTCTCGGGGGCAAGTATCCGCACCTGGAGATGATTTCCTTCGGCCCCTTGATCCGCGGTGCCCACTCGCCCGCAGAGCGTGTCGAGATCGACTCCGTGAGCGAGTTCTGGCAAGTGCTGCGTGCCGTGATCGAAGACTTGGCCACGGCACGCGCGGCGTGAATCAGCGCGACGCCTGACGCACCGCCTCCAACCCCGTCTCGGAGATATAGCCTCGGTCGCGCGCATGCGCGGCCATGGCAGCACTGTCATCGCTCAGCAGTAATTCGCAGTCGGTATGTTCGATCTCCTCGCGCAGCCGGGCGATGGCCGCTTCGCGATCGGGCTTGCGGTCGACGCGGCGAATGTAGATCGTCTTCACGCGGTCCGGGTTTTCCTTGACGATGCGTGTGTAGATTTCCGGGTCGTGCTGACCGCTGTCACCGATCAGCACGCAGGGCAGCGTGTCGAACAGCGTGAGCATCTGGGTGATCAAGTCGTACTTGTGATCCTCGGCACGGCGCGGCCAGGGATGGCGCCAGGAAATACCCCATTCGCGCAGAAACAGGATCGGTCCGACGGGGATGTGATTGAGCTGGAAGAACGCCTCGAGCACTTCGTAGATGCTCCACGGGCCGCGCGAAACATAGAGGATCGGCCGCCGTAAGTCGCCTGCCGTACCCGCGTGCAAGGCCTGATAAAGCTCGGCGACGCCGGGAAAGGCGGTGCGTCGATGCGCCTTCTCGACGAACAGGCGATACAGCATGCGCAGCTTGTCGGCGACGCCGGTGTACATCACCGTGTCGTCGATGTCGCTGATCACCATCAGGTCGGTATGCGGTGGCGGAATATAGACATCGGCGCGCGAGAGGACGTTGTCGCGGTCGGCGGTGATGACCTCAAGCTCGGCACGATGCCACGAAACGTGCTCGTCGAGCGGAATGTCGAGCGGCAGGCGGACATCGAAATAGCCGTCGTGGTCAGTGGTGACGGTGGCGCTATTGTCGCCCAGACGAATGCGCACCTCGGCGTCGGCAAAGCCGCGTCGCGCCAAGCGACGGGTTACATCCGCGGCGTCGCGTAGTGCCCCGCGTCTGGGGATTACGCGCGCCAACCCCACCTGACGGAAGACCCTCCCCATCAGGAACGCCTCGCGATTCGTGCCGTAACCACGGTAAGGATGGACGACCGGGCCGCCGCGGCCGCTATCCGACTTCATCGGCCGCGCGAAGATCCGTAACAGACCCTTGAGGGCGAAATGCAGGCGCCGTGAAGGCATTCGAATGCCGCGTCGCGGGCCCTCGCTCTCGGCGGTACGCAAAACGTCCGCCTCACGCGAGGCGGACGTCGATTGTGGTCGGTGGGGAGCCATCAGGCGTGTTGTCCGCTATGGCGACCTTCGGCCAGCTCCTCGATCAGTTTGGCGTTGAAGGCGTCCATGTCCTTGGGCGTGCGGCTGGTGACCAAGCCGTTATCGACGACGACCGGCTCGTCGACCCAGTGGGCGCCAGCGTTCTTGAGATCTTGCCCCACGGAGGCGACCGAGGTCATCTGGCGCCCGTCGACGACACCGGCGTTGATCAGGATCCACGGCGCATGGCAGATCGCAGCCACTGGCTTGCCCGCCTCGAAGAAGCCACGCACGAAGGCGAGCGCTTTTTCGTTGAGGCGTAGTTCGTCGGGGTTGAAGAGGCCGCCGGGCAGCACCAGTGCGTGATAGTCGGTGACGTCGACATCGCTCAATGCCTTGTCAGCCTCGTAGGTGTCGCCCCAGTCGGTTTCGGCCCAGGCACGGATACCTTTGCCTTCGGGAGAGACGACCTGCACCTCGACGCCCTGACTTTTCAGAGCTGCACGCGGCGCGGAAAGCTCGGATTCCTCGAACCCATCGGTGGCGAGGATGGCGACACGTTTACCTGACTGTGCTTGACTCATCGTGACCTCCTGGTCGTGATGCTTCATGGATGACAGCAGCCGCTACCGGGCGATCCTAGTCCGGTATCAGGCGGCTTCACTAATTGATTTTGGGTCATTGGCGCAGGACTTCAAGCCCCGGGCGCTTGCGTCGCGACGCGCAGTGGGGGAAGGTGGCGCGCGAAGTGTTTAATCGAAGTGTTAATCGCGAGTTTTCATTGAAGGTTTCAAGCGAAAATCTCCCATCGCCGGTATCCGCACATGTCCAGCACGTTTCCTGCCTTTTATCTCCTTGCCCTTGCGGTCGTCCTGGCGCTCGCCACGCTGATGCTTGGCGTGGCATGGCGGCGTGAACGCACACGCCGTGCGGCGACCGAGCACGAGGCCGAACGTGCACAGCGTCACTATGACGAGGCCGAGGAGACACGTGCTCGGCTGGAGCGCGAGCTGGCCCAGAGCGATGCTCAACTGGACGCCGTGCGCGAACAAGGGCTCGAGACACAGCGCCTGCTGGGGCAACGCGAACGCGAGCTCGACGATCGCCAGGAACGCCTCGCAGCGCTACGCGAACGTCACGGTCGCCTGGAAACCCAGCTCGAGCAGGAGCGCTCACATCATGCTGAGAAGCTCGCCCTTCTCGAGGAAGCGCGAACACGGCTCACCAAGGACTTCGAGGCGTTGGCGGGAAGGATCTTCGAGGAGCGGCAGCAAACGTTCAATACTCAGAGTCGTGAGAATCTCGAGGCCATGCTGGCGCCGTTTCGTGAGCAGGTCGGCGACTTCCGAGCGCGACTGGAGGAGATTCATGGCCAGTCGCTGCGCGAGCGCTCGACCCTCAAGACGCAGATCGAACATCTGTCCACGCTGAACCGCCAGATCACCGAGGAAGCCGCCAACCTGACGCGAGCGCTCAAGGGCGACAAGAAGATGCAGGGCGATTGGGGCGAGGTGATACTCGAATCGGTGCTCGAACGCTCCGGGTTGCGCCGCGATATCGAATACAAACGCGAGGTCTCGATAGAAGGTGAGGCGGGTCGTCAGCGTCCCGACGCGATCATCTACCTGCCCGACAATCGCCATCTGATCGTCGACGCCAAGGTCTCGCTCAACGCCTACGTACGCTACGTCAATGCCGAGGACGACGCTACGCGCGCGCAGGCATTGAAGGCACATGTTCAGGCGGTGCGCGCGCATATCGACGCGCTCTCCGGGCGTGACTATCCGCGCTTGCCGGGGCTCAACTCACCGGATTTCGTGTTCCTGTTCATGCCCGTCGAGCCGGCGTTCGCAGTGGCTTTCCAGCATGACGAAACGCTCTTTCAGGACGCCTTTTCGCGGGACATCGTGGTGGTCACGCCGACCACGCTGCTGGCGAGCCTGAGAACCGTGGCCAGCCTCTGGACACTGGAGCGCCAGAACGATAACGCCCGCGTCATCGCCGCACGGGCGGGCAAGTTGCTCGACAAGTTTCGTGGCTTCGTGGATAGCCTCGAGGACGTCGGCCGCCATCTGGAACGCGCCGACGGAAGCTATCGCCAGGCGATGGGGCGGCTTTCAACGGGGCAGGGGAGCTTGGTCAGCCAGGCGTTGATGCTCAAGCGCCTTGGCGTGCGCATGAAGCGTGACCTGCCAACGCATCTGACCGAGCAGGTGGACGCCGAAGAACTGGACGACATGGCGGACGACGAGCCCGATGCCGCAGAGAGCGCTCCCGATGACGAGGCGCGCGGGGAGCCCTAACGACACCGCCCGGCACAAGGCCGGGCGGTACTATCGGACTGAGCGACTCGGTGGGAATCAGCCCAGATAGGCGCTGAGCATCCACACGGTCTTTTCCTGCTCGCGGATGTAGTCGCTCATCTGCGAGGCGGTGCCTTCGTCGTCGGCATCGGCGGCCATGGAATTGAGCTCGCGCTGCAGTTCGAGCAGTGCCTGATACCCCTGCACTAGCCCGCGTACGCATTCGGTGCCTTCGTGCACGTGCGTATCTTCCTGAATGCGCGAGATCTTGGTGTAATCGCTGTAGGCATGCAGCGGCTCATGACCCAGGGTGAGGATACGCTCGGCGACTTCGTCGACCTTGGCCAGCAGGTCGGTGTAGATTTCCTCGAACTTGGTGTGCAGTTCGAAGAAATGCGGGCCTTTCACGTTCCAGTGGTAGCCGCGCGCGTTCATGTAGAAGATCTGGTAGTTGGCCAGCAGTTCGTTGAGCTTCTCGGCCAGTTGATTGGCGCTGCTGGTATGCAAACCGATGGCATTGATGTCGGACATGAAAGCACTCCCTCGTAAAGCGATGGACTGAACGTCGTCAGTGGTCAAAATCGTCAATGAACCCAGTCTAGAGTGTCGTCTGGGGATTGGGTAACGAATCTTTCCCATCGACGATATAGAGTCTACATATGAAATGCCCACGACGCAGTGGTTTTTCAAGGGCGGAGGGTGCGGCATTGTGCCGGCGCCCTGCGATTAGGCACTTTTTAGACGAGGATTAGCGTGGTGCCTGGCGGCCGGCGAGTCGCCACACACGCAGGAGGCTCTCGGCACGGTCGGCGAGCAGCTCGGCGGTGCGTTCTAGAGCTTCCGGCAAGGCCAAGGGGCCATCGGCCAGCGCGAAGGCTGCCTCGATACCTTCGTCGTGCACGGCCCGCCAGCCATCCCCCAAGCGCCCGGCGAGTGCGAGCGTGGGCACGCCGTATTGTCGCGCGCGCCGGGCGATGCCGACCGGCGTCTTGCCGGCAAGGCTTTGGCCATCGAGCTGGCCTTCGCCGGTGATGACCAGGTCGGCCCCTTCCAGCAGGCGGTCGAAGTCGACCTGGTTCATGACCAGCTCGATGCCGGGCTGCAGTCGCGCACCCAGAAAAGCGGCGGCTGCGAACCCCATGCCGCCGGCCGCGCCGGCACCCGGTAGCGTGCGGTGATCTGTGCCGAGGGCGTTGGCGACGTGGTCGGCGAAATGGGCCAAGGCCGCGTCGAGCTGTGTGACATCCGTCGGCGTAGCGCCCTTCTGCGGTCCGAAGATCGCGCTGGCTCCGCGCTCGCCGAGCAAGGGGTTATCGACGTCCACGGCGGTGTCCACCTTGAGCGTCGCCAGGCGCGGGTCCAGGTCGCTCAGATCGAGTTCGGTCAGCCGTGCCAGTGCCGCACCGCCGGGCGGCAGCGGCTGGCCCTCGGCATCGAGCAGTCGCGCGCCCAGCGCTGCGAGCATTCCCGCACCGGCATCGTTGGTGGCGCTGCCGCCCAGGGTGAGAATCAAACGCTTGGCTCCAGCATCGAGCGCATCGCGAATCAGCTCGCCGACGCCAAGGGTGGTGCTGTGCAGCGCGGTGCGCTCGGCGTCGGCGAGCGCTTGCAAGCCGCTGGCCTCGGCGAGCTCGACGTAGGCCGTGGCACTCGCAGCGTGCCATCCCCAATTGGCGCTGATGGGGCGCCCCAGGGCGTCGTGGACCTCGGTGACGCGGCGCTCGGCTCCCGTGGCGGCCAGCAAGGCATCCAACGTGCCTTCGCCACCATCGCCCATGGGGCATTGGACTAGCTGCGCTTGGGGAAGGACGCGGCCGCAGCCCACGGCGATGGCGACGGCGGCGTCGCGGGCCGAAAGCGCGTCCTTGTAGCTATCCGGGGCGATGACGATCTTCATGAGCGAACCTTTATGCATGATCCAAACCCGAGGGCGGGGCTTCGTGGTCGAATTGCCAGCCTAACGCATGCAGGCGTCAGGCGGGAGTCACGGGATGTGCCACGCTGACGGAACCGTGGCGCTCAACTACGCTCTCAACGAGGTGCCCGTGCGGCGGTAACGGTGAGGCGAGACGCACGATTTCGCTCGCCGCAGCCGAGTGGCCTTTTCCTTTCAGGCGAGAACGCGATGATGAAACCTCTTTTGCTGGTAGTGGCATTGGGGCTCGGCGGTTGTCAGAGCCTGACTTCTTACGATCCGCTGGGCCGCGATGTGGCCTCACCGTTGCCCGAGGCGTGCCACTGGGCGGCCGAGGGCGACGCCAAGGCACGCGTAAGGGCAACGGCAGATGCCTTGGAGGCACAGGGGTATCGTATCGAACAGACAGAGGTCGCGCTGGGGTTGGTGAGTGCCGAACGGGCCAAGGCGCAGCCGGGGTTAGGCGCCGTGGATCGACCGCCCTGGGGGCGCAGCGGCTTCTGGGGATACTATGGCATAGGTAGTCGCCACGGCTATTCGCTGGGGTACTCCCAGCGTTTTGGCGGCGATCCGGTACGGATCCAGCGGGTCTCGACAGTAGTCGCCGAAGGCGTCGTGCGGGTGACGCGCGATTCGCGCGTAGTCGATGCCGATGGATATTTGATCGATGCGCGTCCGGACAACAGCGCGGCGTTCTGCGCCGCTTTACACGATGACATCGACGCACGCATGCGCGAGGGGAGCACATCATGAGTCGGCTGCTGGGCGTATTGCTGGTGGCATCGTTCGTGGTATTGAGCGTGGGCGGATGCGCGACCACGTCGACGCCGCCGCAGACCCGAACATTGGTCGTGGAGGCCGAGCCGACGAGCGCGTTGGAAGCAGGGGTGGCGATGCTGACGGCACGTGGCTTCGTGATTCGTCGCGCCGATGTCGATCTTGGTGATGTCGAGGCCGTGTTGGCCGCGCGCCCCACGCTCGAGGTGCGCTATCGGATCGAGGCGACCGAACAGGGCACGCGCATTACGCTATCGGGGCAGCGTGGCGGTCAATCGGTGCCGCCTTACGTATTCGATACGCTTTTGATCGATGTGCAGGAGCGGCTCGGCGAGCTGCCTTGAACGTTGGCCTATGGCGCCAACAGGTCGCGCAGTGTCGTCAGGTGGGTTTTGAGCGTCGCGTCGTCATACGGCTGCGGCGTGCCTTGTCCCCACACCGGCCCCGGCCAGGCCGCGTCGCTCTGGTGGCGAACGATGACATGCAGGTGCAACTGCGCGACCTGATTGCCGAGCGTGGCCAGGTTGAGCTTGTCGCCGTCATGGTGTGCCATCAAGCGGCGCCCCGCCTCGGTTGCTTCCTGCCACATAGTGGCCTGATCGTCGGCGGAAAGTTCGTAGACTTCGCGAATATCGTCGCGACGGGGTATCAGCACTAGCCAGGAATAGCGCGCGTCGTCGTTCAGGCGCACCTGGCAAAGGGGCAGGTCGGCGACGTAATGCGAATCGGCCGTAAGGCGTGGATGCAGGGTGAAGTCGGTCATGTGGAGCCCTCCTGAAACGCGGCGTAAAATGGCGTGGCTATGCTAACGTTATGTAACACGGCATGGGGCCGTGCCTTCCGCTAGGTAAGCGGTGCTTTCCGGAGAAAACGCATGAAGCGTACATCGATTGCGATCCTGGGTCTGCTGTTGTTGGTGGTGTTGAGCGGCTGTAACACCATCCACGGTGCGGGTGAGGATATTGAACGTGGCGGTGAGGCGATGCAGGACGCCGCAACCAACTGAATCCTGGAAAGGATGCATAGCGCTACCAGCTTTGCTACGTTGTGGACGTACCGCCAGTAATGGCGGATAAGATTACCCAGGAAATGGGTTTGGACCCGCGGGCACGTTCCCGCTTGATACCGTGAAGGAGACACGACTATGAAAAGAATATTGGCCTTTTCCCTGCTGCTGATGTTTTCTGCTGGTGCCATCAGTGGCTGCAATACTTTTGAAGGCGCAGGTGAAGATATCGAGCAAGGCGGTGAAGAAGTTCAAGAAGCTGCCGATTGACGCTTGCTACCGCCGTCCCGCAGGGGGCGGCGGTTCATCTATGCTGTTATCAGGCTTGCCCGCCCTTCCCTGATGACGCTTGCCGCGCTGTTTTCTCACCCGCTAGTAAAAATGCCCGGCGAGGCATGATTCTCGTCACTCGGCATTGCCACCCTCACCGAATGAAAAGCGTTGCTCCAAGCGTTCGAACGCCAGGTCGGTGACGATAGCCAGAAGACCCACCAGTACCGCACCTTGAACCACGTAAGGCAGGTTGTTGCCCACCAAGCCGGCGATGATCGGTGTGCCTAGTGTCTTGGCGCCGACCGTGGAGCCGATCGTTGCTGTGCCGATGTTGATAATCACCGAGACACGTACGCCGGCGATGATGACCCGCATCGCCAGGGGAAGCTCGATGCGCCACAGGATCTGCCAGGCGCTCATGCCGTTGCCGCGTGCGGCCTCGAGCGTTTGCGAGGGCACCGTGCCCAGCCCAGCGATGGTGTTCTGCACCACGGGTAAGAGGCCATAGAGAACCAGCGCCACCAAGGTGGGAACGAAGCCGAAACCGGCGACGGGCACGACGATGGCCAGCACCGCCGCCGGAGGGAAAGTCTGGCCAATGGCGGCCAGCGTCGACACCAAGGGCTCGAACTCGCGCCCCGCCGGCCGCGTGACAAAAAGCCCTGCTGCAACGCCGACACTCACCGAGACGAGCGACGACACCAGCACCAGGGCGAGATGGGCGAGCGTCAGGTTGAGAAAGCTCTCGCGCTCATACATCGCCGGATCTTGATCGGGAAACAATGCTCGAAACAGTGGCGCCAACTGCTCCATACCCACCACCAGCGCGATCAGCAAGACGCTGAGCGAGATCAGCAAGGCACGACGCGAGGAGCGCGGACGGGACAGTGCGCCGACGTTCATGAGCGATGCCCCATGACGCCCGACATCGTTACTTCGCCTAGTAGACGCCCCTCGCCATCGAGCACCGGTAAGGCCGTCACGCGAAACCACACCATGCGTGACAAGGCCTCTTTCATCGACATCTCCGGCGTGGCGGTCCACTCGGGGTTGACCACCGTGCGTGCTGTCTCGGGCTCGCCTAGGCGGCCGCCCAGCAGTGCCATGGGGCGGTCGTTGGCGTCTACCTGCCAGGTGATGGGCGCGCTGGCGATGGCATTGTTGCGCGTGCGCTGGGCGGGCCGACAATACTCCTCGACCCGGCGCCGCGAGAGCAGCTTGAGGCCTAAGTCGGCGCGCCCGATGAAGTCGCGCACGAAATCGTTGGCGGGTGCGACGAGAAGCTCCGCGGGGCGGTCGTATTGCACCAACTGGCCGGCATTGAGTAGTGCCACGCGAGAGGCCAGGCGCAAGGCTTCGTCCATGTCATGGGTGACGAAGACGATGGTCTTGCCGGTCTGGCGGTGCACGCGTGCCAACTCGGCCTGCAAGGTATCGCGGGTCAGTGGGTCGACGGCCCCGAAGGGCTCGTCCATCAATAGCACGTCAGGGTCGGCGGCCAGAGCACGGGCCACACCGACACGCTGCGCCTGACCGCCCGAGAGTTGATGCGGATACTTGTCGTGCAATCCTTCATCATCGAGCTGAAACAGTGCCAGCAATTCTTCGACGCGCGCAGCAATGCGTGACGACGGCCACTTGAGCAGCTTGGGCACGGTGGCGATGTTATCCGCGACCCGCCAGTGCGGAAACAACCCGATCGACTGGATGGCATAGCCGATGCGGCGCCGTAGGCGTTCCGGGGGCAGGGTAGTAATATCTTCGCCACCCACCAGAACTTTCCCCTCGCTGTGCGAGATCAGGCGGTTGATCATCTTCAACGTGGTCGATTTGCCACATCCCGATGGGCCGATGAGGACACAGAATTCGCCCTGTTCCACGGTCAGCGAGATGTCGTCGACGACGCGTGTTTCGCCATACCGCTTGGTCAGTCCCTGTAGTTCGATCATCGGTGTTACCTATCGGCGGGTGCCGGCCGGCTTGCTCAGCACGACCAGCATCTGCAGCGTGAAATCGGCGATCACCGCCAGCACGATGGTCGGGATCGCGCCGAGCAGGACCAGGTCGATGGCATATTGGCCGAGGCCTTGGAAGATAAAGGCGCCTAGGCCCCCGGCACCGATCAGCGCCGCCACCACCGTCAGGCCGATGGCCTGCACGGTGACGATGCGCAGCCCCGAGAGAATGACCGGCAGTGCCAAAGGGATCTCCACGCGCCACAGCACCTGACGCGCAGTCATGCCCATACCGAGTGCGGCTTCCACGGTGGCGGGCGGCACGCCCTTGAGCCCGGCGTAGGTATTGCGCACTACAGGCAGTAGCGCATACATCACCAGCGCGATGATGGCCGGCGCAGCGCCGATGCCTTTGACGCCCCATTCGCCGAGCAATGGGAAGGCGTTGCCGAGTGCCGAAAGCGGCGCGACAAGCAGGGCGAACAGGGCAATCGAGGGAATCGTCTGGAAGAAATTGAGCACGCTGAACAGCGTTCCCTGCAGGCGTACGCGGCGATGAGCCAGCAGGCCCAGTGGAACGCCGATGAGCAACGCCGGCCCCAGCGCGGAGCCTACGAACACCAAGTGCGTGATGAACTGATCACTGAAATTGTCGCGGATGTTGGCGTATTCGCGCATGATCGACAGATCGTCGAAATGGCCGCTGGCGAACAACATCGCCACGCTGCCTCCCGCGATCAGCATGTAACCCAGACGCAGTAGCCAGCCGCTGGAGGCGCGCTGAAAGGCATCAATGGCCGCCAGGGCGCAGCAGAAGACCATCACCCAGAAGGCTGAACCTTGCGAGACCCGCGCCGACGGCGATTTTTCGACCAGCGTGCGTTGCGCGAAGTCGCCCAGGCTATACAGCGTGACCAGCAACAGCCCCAGGCTGGCCAGTAAGATCACACCATGGGCGAGCTCGCGCGGTAGCGGGCGTCTCAGCGCCGCCACGGCCAGCGCCGCGCTCAGGGCTAGAAGAGCGATCACCTGCCAGTCTGATAACGCCTCGCTCAGGCCGACGGTTTGCCCAGAGGCCAGGCGGTTGGGCGACATCGTGGCGAAGGGCAATAGCCAAGCCGCCAGGAGCCCCGCGCCTAGCAGCGTGACCAGGACACGATTGGCCACCAGGCGAGCACTGGCCGTGTCGCTCGTGGGAAAGTGAGGAACAGACACCGGCAGCCGTCAGTCGAGCAAGTCTTGTGATTCCAGGTAATCCTCGGCGACATCGCCAGCCGGTTCACCATCGACCTGGATTCGGCGATTGAGCGACTGCAAGGTTTCCCGGTCGAGCCCCTCGAAAACGGGCTTGAGTAGTTCGGGAATCTGCGGGTAAGCATCGAGCGTGGCTTGGCGGATCACCGGTGCCGGCTCGTAGACCATCTGCACGCCTTGGGTGTCATCCATGACCTTGAGATTGGCGGCGGGGATAGCGCCATCGGTGGCGTAGACCATGGCGGCGTTGGTACCGCTGGTGTTCTCGGCGGCGGCGCGAATGGTCGCTGCAGTATTGCCCCCAGAGAGTACCAGCAACTGGTCTTGGTCGAGCTTGAAATCGTAGGCACGCTGGAAACTGGGCAAAGCGGCATCGCTTTCCACGAATTCGGCGGAGCCAGCTAGCTTGATCTCACCGCCATCACGTACCCATGCGGCGAAATCCTCCATAGTGGAGAGATCGTGCTCGTCGGCGACGTCACGGCGCAACGCGATGGCCCAGGTATTATTGGCCGGTGCCGGGGTGAGCCATATCAGGTCGTTGTGTTCTTTATCGTAGGCGCGGATCTTCTCGTAACCCTCGCCTGCGCGTTTCCATGCGGCATCATCGGTGGTTTGCGTGAAAAACGCCCCGTTGCCGGTATATTCGGGATACAGGTCGATCTCATCTTCGAGCAAGGCACTGCGCACGATGTTGGTCGGACCTAGCTGCAGTTTGTCCTCGACGGGAATGTCGGCGTGCTCCAGGCGCTTGACGATCATATTGCCGAGCAAGGCCCCTTCTGTGTCGATCTTCGAGGAGACGCGCACGGGCTCGTCGGCGAACGCCGGCGTCAACGACAATGCCGCTCCGGCAGCCAGGCCGAGCACGGCGGTGGAGAAATACTTGAAGGTTCCTTGCATGGTTCCTGGCTCCTTGGAAGTAACAGGCGTTGCGACTGCTCCAGCCTTGAGTCTAGCATTCTCGGCTTGTGCAGCGAGAGGGAATGCGCCTGGTCTCTAGCGCGTTGCTTGGATACGCTGTACCGCGAGTCAGCCGAACGAAGAGGAAACGACATGAGCAAATGCATTCTGGGCGGGGCAATGATGGCGCTGCTACTGGCGGGATGTACCGGCGGTCCGACGCCGGACGAGGCACCCTCACCGCCGCCGATGTCGCAAGACGACGTCTGTGGCGCCGGCGCGTTGCAAGACTACATCGGCCAGCATGCCGACGAAGCGACACTGGCCCAGTTGGAAACCGATAGCGATGCCGACCGGGTGCGTGTGATTCGCCCCGGCGAGGCGGTGACGATGGATTACCGCGAGGATCGCCTCAACATCAAACTGGACGATCAGGATACGATCGATGAGCTGACCTGTGGCTGAGGAACCGGCACCTAGCGGAGGATGAAAAACACACAGGCGGCGGTGAGCACACCCATGACGACGTTGAAGCGTCGCCACGCTTGGGGCGTGGTTAGCCAGTGGCGGATGGCCATGCCGAACCCGGCCCATAGCGAGATGCATGGGAAAGCCACGATTTCGGCAAGCCCGGCCAGGAGTAAGGCATTCAGCCATACGGGGCCACCCTCGGGCAGAAAGCCCGCCATCAATGCCAGACCCATCACCCACGCCTTGGGATTGGCGAACTGAAACGCCGCCGCTTGCCAGAGACTCAGCGGTTTTGCCGCAGCATCTTCGCGGAACTCAGGCGGAGGTGCGGTGGCGATTTTCCAGGCCAAATAAAGCAGATAGGCACTGCCGATCAGGCGTAGCGCGTTCTGTACCATCGGATAACGCTCGAAGAGCACCCCCAACCCTAGGGCGATGGCCGTAAACAATACGAAACAGCCCACCGCGATACCCAGTAGGTGCGGCAGCGTGCGTCGGTAGCCGTAATTGGCGCCCGAGGCGGTCAGCATGACGTTATTAGGACCCGGCGTGATGCTCATTGAAATCATGTACAGCGCAGCGGGGCCCAGCGAGATCCATCCTTCCAGCATGTGGTTCTCACTCAAGATGGTTTTCACCGGAGGTCGAGTTCGTCTCTCCAGCGCTGTACGGCGATCTCGTCCTTGAGCATTTCCAGCGTTTCGATCAACACCTGTTCGGTAACGCGATCGGTGCGCTGGTCGACGTATAGCCAGGCATCGATGCCGCTTCCCGCCAGGTCGCCGATGAGACTCTTGAAACGCGGCGAACGTAGTCCATCGATGACCTCGTGGACCACGCGGCTGGCAACGTCACTCAGGCTGCGCTCCATGGCCTGGGCCATTTGTTCGCCCATGGGTAGGCGTCTCAGCCGGGCGAGTTCCTGGTTTTCCTCGAGCGTACGGGTAACTAAGGTCGCCACGTAGCGGTGCACCTCCTGATGATTCTCGGCGTAGCTCTTGTCGACGATGGTTTCGAGGCGCTTGGCAATCTCGTCGACAAGCGCCTCCTTGCGTGGCTGAATCACCTTTTCTGAGAGACGTTTGGTGAAGTCGTCGCTACGTCGGACTTCCTCTTGCAAGCTGCTCAGCAGGCGCGTTGCCACGCGATCGGAAAGCTCCTCCATGAGTACGCGGTAGTAGCGCTCGAAGAAGGCGTATAGACCCCAGCGGCGAATGTCGATCGCCCCCAGGCGCTGCAACCGAATCAGCAGCGAGATGAGACGCAGTACACGCAGGATACGGAAGCCGCTGATCGGAATGCACCCCAGCACGTCATACCAGTGCACGAACGGATAGAAAAACCAGCGGGCATAGCGGCGTTCGGCAATGGCCACCGCCCAGCCGGCCAGGACATCGAGCAGGAAGATGCTCACGAAGACCAGGTCGATGGTCATGAAACGCTGATGAATGGCGCTGCCATAAGCCTGGTGGAGGCTCGGTGCCAACGCTTCCAGCCCGGCATTCAGGGGCGGCAAGAGAAACAGACTATCGACGAGCAGCAGCAACAGGTTCGCCGAGACCAGCACCACGATGGCGATGTCCCAGACGAGATAAAGGCGCTCGCGTCGGCGCGAGCCAGCGGTGGAAGGTGCGCTCATCAAATTCTCCGTCGGCGGCGCCGCGCCAAGGCGGCGGCAGGCGTCATGCACGTGGTCACGCTACCAGTTTCGCGGTGTCGCGTCAGGGTGCCTCGCGGGTCTCATTGAGATGCGCCTGGGCGCGCTGTTCTTCCTGCTCCTCTTGCTTGCGCATTTTCTTGCGTAATTTGGCTTTCTCGAAACGCAGCTTCTGCAATGGCGTATCGAGTTGTAGCTGTGGCACGGGGTTGGGATGCCCCTCGCCATCTACCGCGACCATGGTCAGATAGCAGCTGTTGGTGTGGCGAATCACGCGATCCTGGATCGACTCGGCGATGATCTTGATGCCGATCTCCATCGAGGAATGCCCGACATAGTTGACCGAGGCCAGGAAGGTGACCAGCTCACCAACGTGGATGGGTTGTTTGAAGCGTACCTGGTCCACCGACAGCGTGACGACATAGGAACCGGAGTAACGGCTAGCGCAGGCATAGGCGACCTCGTCGAGCTTCTTGAGAATCGCGCCGCCATGCACCTTGCCGCTGAAGTTGGCCATGTCAGGGGTCATCAGCACCGTCATGGTGAGTTCATGCTGGCGGGGGAGGTCGTCAGGCGCCATGGGTCACAGTCCTACTGAGGTCGCGGAATGAATAGAGGCGCAAGATGTACCATGTTTTGCCCCGCCTTGTCGCTTCCGTTTGCCGTTCGATGCGCGGGCGGGGCCGGTTTACAGAAAGGTCAGCCCAAGCGCGATGATGATGCCCGTCACCACCAACTGAATCAGGCAGAAGCCCATGATGTCCTTGGCCTTGAGACCCGCGATGGCCAGCATGGGAAGCGCCCAGAATGGCTGCAGCAGGTTGGTCCAGGCATCGCCCCAGGCGACCGCCATGGCGACGCGAGGGATGTCCGCGCCCAGCGAGGCGGCAGCGGGCAGCATGACCGGGGCCTGGACGGCCCATTGCCCGCCACCCGAAGGAACGAACAGGTTGACGATGCCGGCACTGATGAACGACCAGAAAGGCAGCGTCTGGGCGGTGGAGAGCGCCACGAATCCCTCGGAAAGCGTCTGCGCCAGTCCCGACTGCATGATGATCGCCATGATACCGGCGTAGAAGGGAAACTGGATGACGATGCCGGTGCCGCCCTTGATGGCCTCATGCAAGCTGTCCAGCAGGCTGCGGGGCGTGCGGTGCAACACGATGGCTAGAGACAGAAACAGGAAGTTGACGATGTTGAGGTTCAGGCTGCCGCTTCGGAACACGAAATAGTCGAGCAGGAACAGCAATCCGGGGATGCCGACCAGCCACGCTAGCCAGGGACTCTTCTCCAACCGTTCCGCCGGTCGATTGGCCGGGCTCAGGTCGCGCGGAGCTTCATCGAGCAGTGCGGGGTCGACGTACATGCTGTCGCGCTCGTCGGGAAGCATGAAGCGATTGACCAGCGGCACGGCAATGAACATCGCCAGGACGATGGCCAGGTTGAAGAAAGCGAAGATGGTCTCGGAAGTAGGGATGACGCCGATCTGGTCAGCCGTGAAATGGCCTTCGGTGGCAATGGTCAAGGGAATCGAGCCGGCCAGCCCGCCATGCCATACCACGAACCCTGAATACGCACTGGCGATCAACAGGCGGTAGTCGACCCGTATTTGCCTTGCCAAGGCTTTGGCGAACAAGGCGCCGATCACCAGGCCGAAGCCCCAATTGATCCAACTGGCGGCCAGAGAGACCAGCGACACCAGCACGATGGCACTGGCGGGTCCCTTGGCCAAGCTGGCGATCTTGTCGAGCAGGCGTTTGACGGGTGGGCTGCTGGCCAGCATGAAGCCGGTGACCAGCACCAGTAGCATCTGCATCGAGAAGGACAGCAGCCCCCAGAAGCCATCGCCCCAATAGCGCATAATGGTGAGGGGTGACTGACGCTCGATCAGCATGGCGGCGATGGCGGCCACTAGGGTCAACAGCAGTACGAAGATATAGGGATCGGGTAGGTAGCGTTCGACCAAGCGTACCGCAGGGCGCGATAACAGCTTTAACATGGGAGTCTCCCTAAGAGGTTGTTGTTATGGAGATAACGATAACCTCTCAAGAGGATCTCCTATTACTCAACCTTGGTCCTGTATCCCTTGGTCGCAACTGGGCGGCACGGCGCTTGTCCAGCGCGTTCGCCGATAGTGCAGGTAGACACCGGCGAGGCTTGCCGAGCGCACCAGAGTGAACGCGGTGAAGGCGAGCCACAGGCCATGATTGCCCAGCGGTTGCGTGAACCACCACACCGGCAGGTAGACGGCGAGCGCCAGCAGAATGGTATCGCGCATTTCGCGGGTCGCGGTGGCGCCGATGAAGACACCATCGAGCAGGTAACTCCATACCGCGATGGCCGGCATGACGATCATCCAGGGTAGATAGTCCCCCGCCGTGGCGCGCACGTCCGGAAGATCGGTGAGCAGGGCAATCAAATAGTCGCCACCGAAGAAGAATGCCGCCATGGCGACGCCGGCGGTCATCAGCGAGAACCGCGCGGCGGCGCGCACCGAGGCCCCGAACAGCGGCCAGTCACGGCGTCCCACGGCACGGCCGGTCAAGGCCTCGGCGGCATGGGCGAAGCCGTCCAACGCGTAAGACGTAATCATGATGAACTGCATCAGCACGGCGTTGGCGGCGAGCACCGTATCGCCCTGACTGGCGCCTTGGGCGGTGAAGAAGGCCATGGCGAACAGCAGCCCCAGCGTGCGCACGAACAAGTGCCGATTGACCTGGAACAGCTCGGAGTAGGCGGCAAGGCGCAGCAGTCGCTGGCGCAGGAAGTGCCCCTTGAGCAGCTTCAGTTGACGCGCCACTAGCCACAGGCCGACGGCCAGCGCGGTGTAATCGGCGATGACCGTGGCCCAGGCCACGCCGTCGCTGGTCATGCCCAGCCCAACCACGAACAACAGGTCGAGCACGATGTTGACGCTATTGGTGAGCACCATGATCGCCAGCGTGACCCGCGAATTCTGCTGGCCGAGGAACCAGCCAAGAATCGCGTAATTGGCCATCACCGCCGGGGCCGAGAGGATGCGAATATGGGCATAGCTCGCCGCCAGTGACATGGCGGCCTCGCTGCCGTCGAGCAGGTAAAGGCCGAAGCTGATGAGCGGTTCGGCGAGCAGGATCAACATCACGCCGATACCCAGCGCCAGCAACAACGACTGCCCCAGCAGGTTACGTATGTCGCTGTCGTCCTCGCGTCCCGCGGCTTGAGAGGTCAAACCGGTGGTGCCCATGCGCAGGAAGCCGAATCCCCAGTAGAGAAAGCTGAACAGCGTGGCGCCGAGGGTTACGGCGGCCATGTAGCGCGAATCCGGCAGGTGCCCGACCACGGCGGTATCCACCAGCCCCAGCAATGGCACGGTGATGTTGGAAAGAATGATCGGCCAGGCGAGTGGCCAGATGCGTGTCGGGGAGCGTGAAGTGGACACGGAATTCCGTTGTTTGCGTTGGACGTTTACGCCTGGCGAGTCGCCCGCGAGACATGAAAAGAACGGAGGGGTGCGGAGACTGCCCTCGCGGGCCGTCGACGCTGCGTATCGTGCATGGCCGCGCTCAGGCGGCGGTAATCAGTCGATACTTGTGCATGAGCTGGTCGTGGGTTTCGCTGCGCTCGGGATCGAGGGGAATACAGTCGACCGGGCACACCTGCTGGCACTGAGGCTCGTCGAAATGACCGACGCACTCGGTGCACAAGTTGGGGTCGATGACGTAAATCTCCTCACCCGGGGAAATGGCGCCATTGGGGCACTCGGGTTCGCAGACATCGCAGTTGATGCACTCATCGGTGATCATCAGGGCCATAAAAGTGTCCTCTACTGCGTATCGGGCGACGCGGGGTCTGGGGCGAAATGCCGGCTCAATGCGTCGACTACGCAAGGATGCACGAGCTTGGAGACATCTCCCCCGAGACGCGCGATCTCGCGCACGATGGTGGAAGAAATATACGAGTTTTCTATCGCGGGCGTCAGGAACAAGCTCTCGATATGGGGTGCCTGGGCCCGATTCATATTGGCCAATTGTAACTCATATTCGAAATCGGATACTGCTCTCAATCCTCGCAGGATGATGCGTGCCCCTTGCTGATCCAGCAGCTGCGTCAGCAACCCACTGAAGCCGACGACCGTGACGTTGTCGAGATCAGCGGTGATCTCTTCGATCAGTGCGACGCGGGTCTCCAGCGACAATGCGGGTTGCTTGCGCGGGCTCGCGGCTACCGCCACCACGACCTTGTCGAACATACGTGCGGCACGTTCGATCAGGTCGTAATGACCATGGGTGACGGGGTCGAAGGTGCCGGGGTAGACCACGATATTCATGGATACATCCTGTGCCGAGGTACCAACAGGGTAGTGGTTGCCCAAGGCCGGCGGCAATCGTGCCGCCGGCCGGATGTGCCTAGGACAGTCGGCCGTAGGGGTTGTCGACCGCCAGCGAGACCGGCTGATCGAAGCCAGGAATATGCAGCGTGTCGCGTGTCATCGAGAGTTCCGGTCCTTCGAGAACACCTTCGCCGAAACGGTAGGTGACCTCGAATTGGCCGCTGTCGGAGGTCGCCAGGTATGCCTCGGAAGCGGCTAGGGTCGTTTCGCGACGCTGCTTCCAGTCGTCGATCGCACGCTGGCCGTGGCGCTGGGTCAGTAAGCGCTCGGTGGCGGCCGGCGAAATGACCAGGCCGGTGGCGTTATTGCCGCCAAAGCCCTTGGCATTGATGAAAGCCGCATCGGCCTCGAAGGGAATCGGGTCGCGGAAGAAGCGCAGGCGCTCGGCGAAGACGTCATCGGCCACCGCATCCAGGGTGAAGATGCCGGGAATGATGCCGTGGGCGAAGGTGCCCAGTGCGCTGGCCATCTGATCGCCCGCTGCGCCACCTTGTGAATGGCCGACGAATGCCTTGACGGCGGTCACCGGCCACGACTCGATGCCATGCGCGCGCGCCACCATGTCGAACACATGCGACTCGGTGGTGCGGTTCTTGGGGGTGCTCGTGCCGTGCGCGTGTAGATAGCTGCGCTTGCGTACCGCTTCCTCGCCGAGCATGTCGCTGGCAAGACTGACCGCCTTGGCCAGGGTGATGTAATTGCCGATGCCCGGTGCGGAGATCGAGCGCTTCCAGCCATCGGCGTTGACGAAGACACCCGGCACGGCGCCGAGAATCTGCGCGCCTGTTTCCAGCGCCAAAGAGTCGTCCATCAGCAACAAGAACTGGGTCGACTCGGCGATGGTGAAGCCGCAGTTGCGCGCGAAGGGGCGGCACGCACGCTGATAATCACTGTCGGTGAGCAGCGTCAGGGCATCGAGCGCCTTGAGGCTTTCGTCATCGGCCAGCGCCCCCATGGTGCGGAAGCCCTCGACGATTTCCGGGGTGATCGGTGCATCGCTGGTGCCTACCATGACCACGCGCCGCCGCCCGCTGCGAATGTCCTCCAGCCCCAGGCGCAGGTTATAGAGGAAGCTGGCGCAGGCGCCGAGCACGGCACCGGTGGCACCGACGCTTCCCAGCACGTAGGCGTTGAGAAAGTCGGCGGGCATCTGCCCGTAGCCCAGCGGCATCTGCTTGGAGGTGGCGCGTCCGCCGCCGACGAAGCTCTGCAGCAGGCCACCCCAGCCCTCGTTGTCGAGCTGGCCGATGGAGTTGCCGGCATACACGGCGATGGCGTCCGGGTCGAGCCGATTGCGCAGCGCTGCCCAGTCGAGACCACTTTGGCCGAGGCAGTCGGAGGCGCCGAAGATCGTCATCGCCAAGCCGCGCGGATGGTGCACGCTGCGATACAGCGTGTCCGGCGAAAAGCCGCTGGGCAGTTGCCCAGCCGAGCGCACCAGAGCGCTGCGACGTTCGGGGAGCAGCACGTCCAGCGCTCCCGGCGGGATCACGACTTCGACCATGCGTTTGTCGATCTCGCGCACTTGCCAAGTAGCCGGCACGTCGTTTGGAAGCTGGCGGCGGCGCACGCGAAAGGTCAGCTCGGCATTGAGATCGAGCTGTGCGGCGCGATTGGCGGGGATGCCTTCGCTGCCAAAACGCTCGTCCTCTATACGGCGAATCAGGGTATGGTCGAGCACGTGCTGGCGATAGCGTGCGACGACGTCGGCGTCGTCGAGAATCTCGCCCTGGGAGTCCTGCCAGCCGCCGCTTTCTTCGCGCGAAACGAGCTGCATCATGGCGGCCAGGGCGAGAATGGTTTGTGCCTGAAGGGTATCGGGCAAAGCGTCGAGAATCGTTCGGCGATAAGCTTGGTGGCCCGAGGTTCTGCCGGCGGCGTTAACACCGCCCATGCCGACGATCACCGGTAACTGTGACAAGCCGCGTTCCTCGTAATGCTGTGGATGACGATGCGTCATGATTCGTGACCGGCACGCGTCGGCCGGATATGTCGCGCCCTCCCGTACGATATAGGATATAGATAGGGCGCGTGGCATCTTAATGAGCCTGGGAATGATAGCACCCGGGTGCGAGTGGCGTCATGCGAACACTGTCCGATAAAGTGGAAACGACACCCACTGCGATCCCCCTACGGGGCGATGTCATGACGCTCGATCAGCCTCGGCAGTCTGCTAGAATGGCATTTCGTTCAGTCGTTTACAGAGTCGTCCATGCATGCCAATTCCCGCGCCATCGTCACCCAGCAGACCGCGCCGCACGAGGATCTCTCGCGGCGTGTGTCGCGGGCGCTGACGCACCCCTGGCGAAAACCGTTGGCATCGCACACACGGATAGCGTTCGGCGCGGCGCGGACATGGTTGCATGAGCAGGACAAACCGCTGATTCTCGACGCGGGCTGTGGCGTGGGGCTGTCCACCCGACGTCTGGCCGCGCGTTTTCCCGGTCATGCGGTGATCGGCATCGATCGCAGCGCCGACCGCCTGTCCCGCGAACACGGCGAACTACCGGACAACGCCTTGTTGATACGTGCCGATCTGGTGGATTTCTGGCGTTTGGCGCTACAAGAAGGATGGCAGCCGGCACGTCATTATCTGCTCTATCCCAATCCGTATCCCAAGCCAGCGCATCTCAAGATGCGCTGGCACGGCCACCCGGTGTTTCCGGCCCTGGCGGGGCTCGGGGGCGAACTGGAAGCGCGCTCCAACTGGCGACTCTATCTCGAGGAATTGGCCCTGGCGCTGGCGCAAGCCACGGGGCGCGAACCGCATCTCGAGCCCTGCGAGCCGTCGGGCGAGTATCTCACGCCTTTCGAACACAAATATCACGCCAGCGGCCAACCACTATGGCGATTGACGGTGACGCTGGCGCACCGCCCTGCGTTGCTGCCCACGTAGCGTAGCCCACGTAGCGAGTAGGCAGCATGGGCTTTCAGGAGACCGATTATGGTGTATGTATTCTTGGCCATCGCGATCATCGCCGAGGTCGTGGCCACCAGCGCGCTCAAGGCGTCCCAGGAGTTCACTCGCTTGTGGCCGAGCGTGACCGTGGTCGTGGGCTACGCCTTGGCGTTTTACATGCTCACGCTGGCGCTTCGGGATTTGCCGGTGGGCATCGCCTATGCGTTCTGGGCCGGGCTTGGCATCGTGCTGGTCACCCTGATTGGGGTGGTGGTGTATGGTGAGAAACCCGATTTACCCGCGATTCTCGGTCTGGGAATGATCATCGCCGGGGTTGCCATCATCCAGGTGTTTTCGCGTATGTCCGCGCATTAGGCGCTATCCGAAAAGTGCCTATGCTCGAACGTGCGTCGCCATCGCACTCGACGAGGAGCCCTGCTAGCCTGGCGGACGATGTACGTTCGTCCAGGGAAGGAAAAATCTCATGCTGAGTAGGCTATTCCAATGCCGACGCCTGCGCTCCTCGCAGCGTGTCGGGCGTCGTGTGCTCACGCTTCTGGTCTTGATGAGCTTGCCGCTAGCCGCGCAGGCCGAAGGGTTCGACAATCTCTCCTCGTTGGCCGACAAGGGCTTCGTCATCGGCGCTCAGGCGCAGTTGTTGGGGAGCGGCGAAAGCCTGGGTGCGCTCGATCCTACGCGACGGCTTTCGCCGGCCTCGGTGACCAAGCTCTATACCGCCGCCGCGAGCCTCGACCGCTGGGGACCGCAGCATCGTTTCACCACGCAGTTGATGGCCACCGGCGATGTCGATGCCCAGGGCGTGCTGCATGGCGATCTGGTGCTCGATGGCGGCGGCGACCCCGCCCTGACCAGCGAAAACCTATGGCGCCTGGTGCAACGCTTGCGTGAACGCGGCGTGCGTGCCGTCGATGGCCAATTGGTGGTCAGCCAATGGCGCTTTGGTCCAGTAACCTGTGTGACTACCGACCGCTGCAAGGCGCGCACGCGCTCCGACAATGCCTATAGCGCCTCATTGTCATCGGCGGCGGTGAATTACGGCAGTTGGTGCAATCGGGTCAAGCCCGGCGCAGCTGTGGGCGACGCGGCCTCCATCAGCGATTGCGCGACGGTGGCCCCTCTCATACGCCTCGATAATCAGGTCAAGACCGTGGCGCATGGCGGAGACACGCGCCTGAATGCCGAGCGCATCAGCAGTGAGCGCGGCGATACGTTGCGCGTCAGTGGGCAGATCGCGCGCGATAGCTTCTCGCGCGAAATCTATCGCGGCAGTTCCGATCCCGCCGAACAGACCGCCAAGACCTTGATGGCGTTGCTCGGACAGGCAGGGGTCGAAGTCAAGGGCTACGCAACCAGCACGACACCGCCGCCGACCACCGCCAAACGCTTGGCGGCGGTGGATGGCAAGCCGTTGCAGGAATTGCTGCTGCGCATGCTCAATTATTCCAATAACTTCATGGCCGATACCCTGGCGCTGGACCTCGTCGCCAAGCCGCGCGCCGAGCTACAGGACGCCGGTGACGCCCTGATGCGTTTCGCTCAAAAGCTACCGGGCCACGGCGTGCCGACGCTCGCCAGCGGCAGTGGCCTGACCCCCGAGAACCGCGTCTCGGCGCGTGATCTCAATGCCTTGTTGTCAGCGATGTATCAGCGCTCGGCGCTGTTTCCGACCTTCGTGGCCGGCCTGCAACTGCCGACCAACGGCCCCATGCATTTCATTCGCCGAGGCAGCGACACCTTCCAGCAGAGCGTCATGCTCAAGACCGGTACGCTCAACGAGCCGGTCACGGTGCGTGCGGTGGCCGGCTATTTCCGCACCCAAACCGGGCGTTGGGGCAGCTTCGCAGTGCTGGTCAACGGCACCTCGCAAACGCCGTATCTCGCTTGGCGACAAGTACTGCCCCTGGTAGCGGCGGACTTGACGAATATGATCGAGGCCCACTGAGAGCCCGCATCCGCTAGCGTCGTGGATCGATGAGCACACGCCCGTGGGTGCGGCCTTCGAGCATGGCTTGGGCGCGGTCAGTGACGTCTTCGAGACCAATCTCCTCGACATGCATGTGCGAAAACAATGCATTGGGCAGGGCGGCGATGCGTTGCCATGCTGCGCGGCGCCGGTCGAAGGGGATATACACGCTGTCCACGCCGAGCAGCGACACGCCGCGCAGGATGAATGGCATCACCGTGGTCGAGAGCGCGGCGTCGCCGGCCAGTCCCACGGCAGCGACCTTGCCCGAGTAATTCATTTGCGCCAGGAGGTTGGCCAGGATCTGGCCGCCGACGGTATCCACGGCGCCCGCCCACTGGGTCGATTCGAGGGGCCGGCCGCGGGCTTCGAAGTCGGCGCGGGGCAGGATGGCATGGGCGCCGAGAGTCTCGAGCCAGGCATTCTGCTCGGGTTTGCCGGTGATGGCGTGAACCTCGAACCCTTCATGGGCAAGGATCGACACGGCCCAGCTGCCCACGCCGCCGCTAGCGCCGGTCACCACGACCGGTCCATCGCCGGGCCCGAGCCCGGCTTCTTTCAGTCGCATGACACTGAGCATGGCGGTCAGCCCGGCGGTGCCGAAGAGCATTGCCTGGCGGGTGCTGAGCGGTTGCGGACAGGGTACCAGCCAGTCGGCATCGACCCGCATGGCCTCGGCGAAGCCGCCCCAATGACGCTCGCCGACGCCCCAACCGGTAAGGATGACGCGGTCGTCGGCGGCGAAGCGCGCATCTGTGGAGTCCGTCACCGTGCCGGCGAAATCGATGCCCGGTACCAGCGGATACTCGCGCACGATCTTGCCTTGGCCGGTGATCGCCATGGCGTCCTTGTAGTTGAGGTCCGAATAGTCGATCGCGACGCGTACCGCACGTTCCGGCAACTGGCTTTCATCGAGCGTGTCGAGGCGCGCGCGGGGGGATTCGTCGTGGAGCATGAGTGCACGGGGCATGGAAGACTCCTGCGGTTAGAGGGAAAGCGCTGTAGCGAGCATGAATCATTAGCCTAGCGTTGAGCCAAGAGTGTCGACAACGCGACCTTGGCGGGATACCGTCCCATTTGCATGGCGTTGCCTTGGGTAGCGCCTTTGTTACCATCCCAGTTTGCCGTGTGCGTCGCCGTCCGGGTCGTTGCGTGAGCGGCCATCGAGAACCCCTGAGTTGAGGACCGAGCGCGATGAAATCCCACCAGACCGGCTTGCGCCACTTGACCAGTTCCACGTGTTATTCGCTCAAGGGGCTGCGTGCCGCGTTTCGCAACGAAGCGGCGTTTCGCCAGGAAGTGGGGATTTGCGTGATACTCCTGCCCTTGGCGTGGTGGATCGGTGCCACGCCGGTGGAATGGCTGCTGCTGGTGGGCAGTTGCGCGCTGGTACTGATCGTCGAGTTGCTCAATAGCGCGGTGGAAACCGTCGTCGACCGTATCGGTCCCGAGCACCACGAACTGTCCGGACGCGCCAAGGACATCGGCTCCGCCGCGGTGATGATCTCGCTGATCATGGCCGGTCTGACCTGGGGATTGTTGGCCTGGCAGAAATTCTTCGGCTGATGCCTGCGTGGCAGCTTTTCGACTATGCGATGTGCTCCGGCATGGCACGCCGCGCGTGAGGATCATCATGTTCCGACGCCTAGGATTTGCACTGCTTGGCGTGCTGGTGATGGCGGCCGTGATTGTCCCCTATACACTGCTGCGCGATGTTCAGGCCTGGTACGGCAGCCTGCTGTTCTGGGGGGCGATTGGACTCGCCGTGATCGTTCTCAATCTGTTGGTCACTGCCGATTTCAAGGAGAAGTGAGCATGTCGTCGACGCTCGTGTGGACGTCGGTGCTGGTGTATGTCGTCGTCGCCTTGGGGGTGGCATGGCAGTCACGCGAGCGCGGTCCCGGTAGGACGACCAGCATGGCGCATTATTTCCTCGGTGGGCGGCGCATGGGCGGGTTGGTGTCGGCGCTTAGCTATAGCGCGACGACCTACAGTGCTTTCATGATGGTGGGGCTGGCCGGTTTGACCTACGCCGGCGGGGTCGGGGCGCTGGGTTTTGAAATCGTCTACTTCGCCGGCGTGTCGCTGGTAGCGATCTTCGGGCCGCGCTTCTGGGCGGTGGGTAAGGCGTTCGGCTTCGTCACGCCCAGCGAAATGCTGGGGTACCGCTATGCGAATCGTGGCGTAGCGACGGCCACGGCGCTGGTCAGCAGCCTGTTTTTGATCCCTTATGCGGCGGTGCAACTGGCGGGCGTGGGGTATCTGCTGAGTGGCATGACCGACGGTGCGATCGGCTTCACCACCGGCGTGGCGGTCGCCACCGTGCTGGCGCTGGTCTTCACCTTCATTGCCGGGATTCGCTCGGTGATGTGGACCGATGCGCTGCAGGCGCTGTTGATGATCGTCGCCTCGACGGCCGTGGCGCTGCTGGTGGTGGCCTCGTTGGGTGGTTTCGAGACGCTGTTCGCGACGCTTGCCGATGAGCATCCCGAGTCACTCACCGTGCCGGGCGCGGGCCTGTTCACGCCGGCGACCTTCCTCGGCCTGACGATTCCATGGTTCTTCTTCAGCCTTTCCAATCCCCAGGTTAGCCAGCGACTCTTCATGCCGGCCTCGCTCCAGGCCATGCGCCGCATGCTGCTGGGGTTTCTGTGCTTCGGCCTAGTATATACCGCCGTCTCGGTACTGTGGGGCTTTTCGGCGCTGATCGCATTTCCCGATCTGGAGAACTCGGATCTCGCTACGCCGACCCTGCTGGCCTCCGCGCACGTGCCGCCGTTACTCGGCGTGCTGGTCATGGTCGGCATCCTGGCGGCGGCGGTCTCGACCATCGACTCGATCATGCTGACGCTGTCGTCGATGCTGTCACGGGATGTCTACGCGGTGGCCCGCCAAGGAAGCGACGAACGCCGCCAACTGTGGGTCGGCAAGGCCGTGTTGCCGTTGATCGCGTTGTTGGCACTGGCGTTCGCCGAGTTGCGCCTCGATCTGATCGCAGTGCTCTCGGTTGCTGCCTCGACTGGCCTGGTAGTCACCGTACCGGCGCTTATCGGCGCCTTCTTCTGGCGGGGCGGCAGTGCGGCGGGGGCCTTGGCCAGCATCCTCGGCGGTGGCGCCTGGGTCGTGGCGTTGTATGTCACAGACGCCAAGCCGTTGGGCTGGCCGCCGGGCATCTGGGCACTGCCGGTGGCGTGTGTGTTGTTCGTCGGTATTAGCCTGATCACGTCATCGCCGCGTCGCAGTGCCGAGACGTTCATCGCCGCCGCCGAGCGTGGTTTGCCGTGGCGGTGATGAGGACCGCTTGTGTGTAGCTTCCAGGCGATCAGCTCCGCTAAGCTGGGGCCATCATGCTTGCCCGGCGTCTGGTGCCGGGACGTTCCAGGAGAGTGTCATGGCCCTGCCCGAAGGATTCCTACCCGACGCCGATATTCCCGCACCGTTGCACGAGGCGCTGGGTGAAGCCACCGAGCGGCTCGACGATGCGCTGTGCCTGGCCGATCGCGTCGCTCAGGCGAAGCGGTCGTCGAGCGAAGCGGACGCCGATGCGGATATTGATGCCGAGGAGATGCCGAGTGCTACCTGGCTAGCGCTCTCGAACTTGCGCCGCGCCGAACTGGCGCGGGTCGTAGCACTTTCCGATTTCGCCACCGAGACGCTTGCGCGCGATCCTGGCTGGTTGCCGGTGCTGGATGCCGAAGGCGAACTGGATGAGTCGCCGTCGCGCGAGACCTGGGAGGCGGAACTCGCCGAGCGCCTCGAGGCCGCCGAGGATGAGGCGGCCATGCAGGCCGCGATACGCCGCTTCCGGCGGCTGCGCATGCTGGGCATCGTATGGCGCGATTTATGCCGTGCGCCGCGCGGTCAGGGTGATGAGGCTGGCATGTGGGGCACGGCACGTGATGTCAGCAGCCTGGCGGAGATCTGCCTCGATGGCGCTCTGGGCTGGCTCGAGGACTACTATGCGCCGCGCTGGGGGCAACCGGCTCTCCGGGCTGACGGCACACCGCAACGCTTGGTGGTACTGGGCATGGGCAAGCTTGGTGCGGGCGAGCTCAATCTGTCCTCGGATATCGATCTGATCTTCGCTTTCGCCGAAGAGGGCGAAACCCAGGGCGGTCGTCGGGCGCTCTCGCATCAGGAATATTTCACTAAGCTGGGCCAGAAACTCATCGGTGCGTTGGACGCGGTGACCGACGAAGGCATGGCGTTTCGTGTCGACATGCGCTTGCGCCCACTCGGCGATGGCGGCCCGCTGGTCGGCAACTTCGCGACCCTGGCCAGCTACTATCAAGATCAAGGGCGCGAATGGGAACGCTACGCCATGCTCAAAGCGCGTCCAGTAGCCGGCGATCTCGAAGCCGGCGCCGAGCTGCTCGCCTCGCTGCGGCCGTTCGTGTATCGCAAATACCTGGATTTCGGCGCCATCGAATCGTTGCGCGAGATGAAGCGGCTCATCAATCGCGAGGTCAAGCGCAAGGGCATGGCCGACAACATCAAGCTCGGCCCTGGCGGTATCCGCGAGGTGGAGTTCGTGGTCCAGGCGTTTCAGTTGATTCGTGGTGGGCGCGATACCGAACTCCAACTGACCTCGTTGGCGTCGGCCTTGCGCTGTTTGACGGACCTGGAACTTCTGCCGGGCGAGGTGACCGCTGCCCTGCGGGAAGACTACGCCTTTCTGCGCGATCTCGAGCATGCCTTGCAGGCCCAGAAGGACCGCCAAACCCAGACCCTGCCGGAGGATAGCCTAGGGCGTGAGCGTTTGGCGCTGGCGCTCGACATGGCCGACTGGCCGGCGCTCGTGGCGCGTTTGGACGAGGCGCGAGGGCGGGTGCGCGAGCATTTCGATGCCGTTATCGCGCCGCCCGAGGAGGAAGACGATGAGCAGAGCGTCCCCGAGGAGACCTCACACGAGGAGTTGGGCGCGCTCTGGCGCGAGGAGCTGACCCCGGCAGAGGCCCGCGAGACGCTGACGACCCTGGGGTTCGAGACGCCCGAGGCCATCTTCAAGCGACTTGCCGGTTTGCATCGTTCGCGTGCCGTGACGGCCATGCAACGCATCGGCTTCGAGCGTCTCGATGCCTTGATGCCGTTGCTGCTCGAGGCCGTCGGCGAGAGTCACGCACCGGATGTCGCGCTCGAGCGCGTATTGCCGCTGATCGAGGCGGTGCTGCGGCGCACCGCGTACCTGGCATTGCTGCGCGAGAATCCCGATGCGCTGCGTCAGTTGATTCGGCTCTGCGCTGCGAGCCCCTGGATCGCCGAGCAGTTGGCGCTCCATCCCGTGCTGCTCGATGAATTGCTGCACCCCGCCACGCTGTATTCGCCTGCCGACAAGGACGAACTCGCCGATGAACTGCGCCAGGCGCTAGCGCGGGTGCCCGAGGACGACGAAGAAGGCCAGCTCGATGCGCTGCGTATCTTCAAGCACGCCCAGGTGCTGCACGTCGCGGCCTCGGATATCGTCGGTGCGCGGCCGCTGATGAAGGTCAGCGATTACCTTACTTTCATCGCTGAGGTGATTCTCGAGCAGATACTGGCGATGGCCTGGAAGCAGGTGACACGTAAGTATGGTCGCCCCTCGCGCCGTCCCGGCGAGCGCGACAGCGACGACGCCAATTTCGCGATCATCGGTTACGGCAAGCTGGGCGGCATCGAGTTGGGTTATGGCTCGGACCTGGACTTGGTGTTTTTGCACGATGCCGATCCCAAGGGCGCCACTGATGGCGCCAAGGCCCTCGACAATGCGGTCTTCTTCACGCGCCTCGGTCAGCGCGTCATCCATTTGCTGACGGCCATGACGCCTAGCGGCGCGCTGTACGAGGTGGACATGCGTCTGCGGCCGTCCGGCAACGCCGGGCTGCTGGTGACGACGCTCGACGCCTTCGCCGACTATCAGCGCCAACAAGCCTGGACCTGGGAGCATCAGGCGCTGGTGCGTTCACGCGCGATTGCGGGTAATGCGGCGTTATGCGAGCGATTCGAGATGGTGCGCCGTGAGGTGCTGGGGCAGCCACGCGAGCCCGAACAACTGCGCGAGTCGGTCGTCGCCATGCGCCGCAAGATGCGTACGCATCTGGGCAGCAGTGATCAGGCCGGCCGCCAGGGTACGTTCCATCTCAAGCAGGATCCCGGTGGCATGGTGGATATCGAGTTCCTGTGTCAGTACGCAGTGCTGCGACTGGGCGACGAGGCGCCGGAAATGCTCGCCTTTAGCGACAACATGCGCATTCTCGAAACGCTGGAGGAAAGCGGCCGTCTTCCCTCCGAGCAGGCGCGCGAACTGCGTGAGGCGTATCTCACCTATCGTGGCATCAGTCATCGCGCCTCGCTGACCAAGGCCGGCAGCCAGGTCGATATCGCCGATATCGACGACCATCGCCGCCGGGTTCGCGCCATTTGGGCGCAATGGATGCAAGATGACGATGCCTCGCGATGAGCTGTGCTGGAAACAAGCTGTTACTTTTCGTGCTCACGATAACCCGGTGAATGGTTAGTACGACAAAAGTTGAGTATTGATCATTCGCGTGAAAACTTTATAGTCCGCCTCCGGCGATGGCATACGTGCCATCGCCGTTTTGTTTAGCCGCTCGCCCACAAGGCACGGCGAACGTCAGGCACAACCTGAAAGTTCTCAACGAGGCAGATAGTCAATGCGCTCTACCACGGATGTAGCATCGCTCCGCTCCCAAGAGGACCGGGGTTTCGCCGGTCACCCGCGAGCGCTGGGGCCGTTATTCTTCACCGAAATGTGGGAGCGCTTTTCCTACTACGGTATTCGCCCGCTTCTCGTACTGTTCATGGCCGCCACGGTCTTCGAGGGTGGGCTGGGCTTCACGCGTGAAACGGCTTCGGCCATCGTCGGTATCTATGCTGGCGCCGTCTATCTGTCGGCCTTGCCCGGCGGCTGGCTGGCGGACAATTGGCTGGGCCAGCGACGCGCCGTCTGGTACGGCTCGGTCCTCATTGCCTTGGGACACCTTTCCATCGCTTTTTCCGCCGTCTGGGGCGCGACCTGGTTTTTCATCGGGCTGGTGCTGATCGTGCTCGGCTCGGGGCTTTTCAAGTCCTGCATCTCGGTGATGGTGGGCAGCCTGTATGACCAGGGCGATGTGCGCCGCGACGGCGGCTTCGCCATCTTCTACATGGGCATCAATATCGGCGCCTTGCTGGCCCCGTTGTTCACCGGCTTGCTGATGCGCGAGTACGGTTGGCATTGGGGCTTCGGCATCGGTGGGCTGGGCATGTTGGTGGCCTTGCTGATCTTTCGCCTATCGGCCATTCCTTCCATGCGCCGCGCCGACAGCCTGCGGGGCCGCGCCGCCAGTTGGGATGCGCCGTCGGTCCACCGTCGCGGCGTGGGGTATTACGTCGCCGGATTGGCGATCGCGCTGGCGGGCTTCATCGCGTTGGTGGCGAACGACGTGATCACTTTGAACGCCGTGGCGATCGCCGAGGCCATGACCACGATCATCATCGTCTGTGCGCTTGGCTATTCCGTCTTTCTCTTCGGTTTTAACGGGCTCGATAAGCAGGAGCGCGCGCGTATCGTCGTGTGCTTCATCCTGATCATGGCGGCGGCGTTCTTCTGGGCGTCCTTCGAGCAACAGCCGACGTCTTATAACCTGTTCGCCCACGACTACACCGACCGCATGTTGTTCGGCTGGGAAGTGCCGGCGGTGTGGTTTCAGTCGTTCAACCCGGTTTTCATCATTCTGCTGGGGCCGCTCTTCGGTTGGTTATGGCCGGCACTCGGCCGCCGCCGCCTGGAGCCCGGCAGCCCGGTGAAGTTCGTGCTCGGGCTGCTGTTTGCGGCCGGTGGCTTTGCCTTGATGATGTTCGCGGCGATGCGCGTAGCAGGTGGGATCGATCAGGTCTCACCGCTGTGGATTACTGCCAGCCTGTTGCTGCTGACGATCGGCGAACTGTGCCTGAGCCCGGTCGGGCTCTCGACCATGAGCGCGTTGGCCCCCGTCAAGCTGCGAGGCCAGTTGATGGGGCTGTGGTTCACCGCCTCGGCGCTGGGGAACCTGGTCGCCGGGCTGATCGGCGGCCACGTCAACGCCGAGGAGTTGGAACAGTTGCCGGAACTGTTCGGGCGCTGCGCGGTGGCGTTGGTGCTGTGTGCCATCGTCTTGGCGCTGCTGACGCCGTTCATCAAGCGTATGCTGAAGGGCAATCCCACCGTCGATCCAGCCGGTGCCCCGACCTCTTCCAACGATACGACCGGAGCCTGAATCATGCCGCTGAGTGAACCTTCCCAAACGCCCGCCGCCCGCCTGGCCGCGCTGCGCGATGCCATGCGCGAACAGGGCGTTGATGCCTGGTGGTTGCCATCGTCCGATCCGCACAGTTCCGAATATCTGCCGCATCACTGGCAGGGTCGCGCTTGGCTTTCGGGCTTCGATGGTTCGGTGGGCACGCTGGTGATCACCCAGCAGGCGGCCGGGCTATGGGTGGACAGTCGCTACTGGGTACAGGCCGAGCAGCAACTGGCCGGGAGCGGCATCGAATTGATGAAACTCCAGCCCGGCCAGGCGCAGCGGCCCATGCAGTGGCTCGCCGAGCAACTTCCCGCAGGCGCCACGGTAGGCTTCGACGGCGCCGTGGTGTCGGCGGCCAACGTGCGTCAGATGGAGGCGCATCTGGCGCCGAAAGGGATCCGCTGGGAAGGCCACCGGGATTTGCTTGATGCCATCTGGCCGGACCGCCCCGCGTTGCCCGAGGCGCCGGTGCGTGCCCACCCGAGCGATTACGTAGATACCGCGCGGCGCGAAAAGCTGGCGACGTTGCGCGAGGAAATGGAGGCCCAAGGCGCCGATACGCACTTAGTCTCGACCCTCGACGACATTGCCTGGCTGACTAACCTGCGCGGTTCGGATGTCGACTTCAATCCGGTGTTCTTATCGCACCTGCTCGTCGAGGCGACGCGTGCCACCTTGTTCGTCGCCCCGGGCAAATTGGATGACGCCTTGGTCGGCAAGCTCGCCGACGACGGCATTGATGTCGCCGATTACGCGTGGGTGGCGGAGCGTCTCGCTGGGCTGTCTGCCGACGCGCGCCTGTTGATCGATCCGGCACGGGTCAGCCTGGCGCTGACGGAGGCCGTGCCGGAAGGCGTGAACGTCGTCGAGGCCTTTCAGCCGAGCACGCTTGCCAAGAGCCGCAAGAGCGACCGCGACATCGAGCATGTGCGCCACGCCATGGAGGAAGACGGCGCCGCGTTGTGCGCGTTCTTCGCCTGGCTGGAAGACGCATTGGCCAGCGACGAGACGGTGACCGAGCTGAACGTCGACGAGCGTATCACCGCCGCACGCGCTGAGCGCGACGGCTTCGTCTCGCGGAGTTTCGCGACCATCGCTGCCTTCAATGCCAACGGCGCGCTACCGCATTATCATGCCACTCCGGCGGCGCATTCCGTGATCGAGGGCGATGGTTTGCTGCTGATCGACTCGGGGGCCCAATATCTGGGCGGTACTACCGACATCACCCGTGTGGTGCCGGTGGGCGAGATCGACGCGGCGCACCGGCGCGATTTCACCCAGGTGCTCAAGGGCACCATCGCGTTGTCGCGTGCCCAGTTCCCGCGTGGCATCCCATCGCCGCAGCTGGACGCCATCGCCCGCGCGCCGCTGTGGGCCGCGGGCATCGACTATGGGCATGGCACCGGGCACGGTGTGGGCTATTTCCTGAATGTCCACGAGGGACCGCAGGTGATCGCGTGGTACGCGTCACCTACGCCGCAGTCAGCCATGCAGCCCGGCATGATCACCTCGATCGAGCCGGGCGCCTATCGGCCGGGGCAGTGGGGCGTGCGCATCGAGAACCTGGTGGTCAATCGTTCGGCTCAGCCCAGCGACTTCGGCGAGTTCCTGCGTTTCGAGACGCTCACGCTGTGCCCCATCGATACCCGAGCCATCGATATTGCGCTGCTCGATGATGCGGAAATCGCCTGGCTCAACGCCTACCATGACGAGGTTCGTCAACGCTTGATGCCCAAGGTCGAGGGGCCGGCTCGTGATTGGCTCGAGCGGCGTACGACGCCCATCGCCCGCTAAACGCTCTTGGTGCCGGGGCAAAAATTGAGCTTTCCTATCGCTATCATGCTAACAATTTATTGGTGGTATGAGACGCGTAGGAATAAAGTAAGCGGCATCTGGTGCTCATCAGATGTTTCACCCCTGCATCGTTTCGCGATGCACCCCTAGTAGTACCCTGCCTCGACCCGCGCAGCCCCCTGGCGCGGGTTTTTTTATGTGCTGTGTCCCCTGACATGAAAACGCCCATGCGGCGTGAACCGCATGGGCGTGATTGGCTTGCGCCGGCGTTGTGCCGACATTGTGACAGCGGCGCTCACAGCGCGGCGATCTTGTCGCGTTGCTCGCTGAGGTGCTGACGGCTGGCCTGGGCGTCGGCGAGCTTGGCGCGTTCTTTCTCGACGACGTCGGCGGGGGCCTTGCTGATGAAGCCCTCGTTGCCGAGCTTCTTCTCGATGCCGCCGATGAACTTGTCCTGCTTGTCGATTTCCTTGGCCAGGCGCGCAAGTTCGGTGTTCTTGTCGATCAGCCCCGCCATGGGCACCAGGACTTCCATGTCGCCGACCAGTTGCGTCGCGCACAGGGGAGCCTGGTCGGGGTCGTCGAGCCAGGTGACGCTGTCGAGCTTGGCCAGCTTGGAGAGGAACAGCCGGTTGGCTTCCAGGCGCGCCCGGTCGGTCTCGTCGCCCTTGGTGAGCAGCACCTCGAGCGGCTTGCCGGGGGCGATGTTCATCTCGGCGCGGATGTTGCGCACGGCGACGATCACCCCCTTGAGCCATTCGATATCGCGCGTGGCGTTCTCGTCGATGCGGCTCTGGTCGGCCTTCGGCCAGGGTTGGGCCATGATCGAGTCGTCGCCGCCGGCGTGGGTACCGGCCAGGGGCGCGACACGCTGCCAGATTTCCTCGCTGATGAACGGCATCATCGGGTGCGCCAGCCGCAGGATGGTCTCCAGCACCCTCACCAGCGTGCGGCGTGTGCCGCGCTTGGCGGCGGCGGTGGCGTTGTCGTCCCACAGCACCGGCTTGGAGAGTTCCAGGTACCAGTCGCAATATTCGTTCCAGACGAAGTCGTAGAGCGCCTGCGAGGCGTGGTCGAAGCGGAACTCCTCCATCGCGCGGGTCACCTGCGCCTCGGTCTGCTGCAGGCGCGAGACGATCCAGCGGTCGGCCAGCGACAGCTCCACTTCACCCTCGTGGCCGCAGTCCTCGCCCTCGGCGTTCATCAGCACGTAGCGCGAGGCGTTCCACAGCTTGTTGCAGAAGTTGCGATAGCCGTCCAGGCGGCCCATGTCGAACTTGATGTCGCGCCCGGTGGTCGCCTGCGAGAGGAAGGTAAAGCGCAACGCATCGGTGCCGTGGGGCTCGATGCCTTGCGGGAACTCGTCACGGGTGGCCTTGGCGATGGCCTTGGCCTTCTGCGGCTGCATCATGTTGCCGGTGCGCTTGTCGATCAGCGCGTCTAGGCCGATGCCGTCGATCAGGTCGATGGGGTCGAGCACGTTGCCCTTGGACTTGGACATCTTCTGGCCCTGGCCGTCGCGTACCAGGCCATGCACGTAGACCTTCTTGAAGGGCACCTCGTCGGTGAACTTCAGGGTCATCATGATCATCCGCGCGACCCAGAAGAAGATGATGTCGAAGCCGGTGACCAGCACGCTGGAAGGGTGGAAGGTCTCGAGTTCCGGCGTCTGCTCTGGCCAGCCCAGGGTGCCGAAGGTCCACAGGCCCGAGCTGAACCAGGTATCGAGAACGTCTTCGTCTTGGGTGAGCGCCACATCGTTGGCGAGGCCGTACTTGTCGTGGGCTTCCTCGGCGCTGCGCGCCACGAAGACGTTGCCTTCGGCGTCGTACCAGGCCGGAATGCGATGCCCCCACCACAGTTGGCGCGAGATGCACCAGTCCTGGAGATCGCGCATCCAGGCGAAGTACATGTTCTCGTAGTTCTTGGGCACGAACTCGATGTCGCCGTTCTCCACCGCGGCGATGGCCGGCTTGGCCAGTTCCTCGACGGCCACGAACCACTGGTCGGTCAACAGTGGCTCGATGACGTCGCCGGAGCGGTCGCCATAGGGCAGGGTGTTGTTGACGTTTTCGATCTGTACCAGCAGCCCGGCGGCCTGCATATCGTCGACGATGGCCTGGCGCGCCGCGAAGCGATCGAGCCCGACATAGGCGGACGGCAAGGCGGTGTCGATCTCGCCGAGCGGGCGGCCTTGGATATCGAAGGCTTCGGCGCGGGGCAGGATGCTGGCGTCCAGGGTGAAGACGTTGATCAGCGGCAGTTGCTGACGGCGACCGACCTCGTAGTCGTTGAAGTCGTGGGCGGGGGTGATCTTCACGCAGCCCGAGCCCTTGTCCATGTCGGCATGCTCGTCGGCGACGATCGGAATCCGCCGGCCCACCAGCGGCAGTTCGACGAACTTGCCGATCAGCGAGGCGTAGCGCGGGTCCTCGGGATTGACGGCCACGCCGGTGTCGCCGAGCAGGGTTTCGGGACGTGTGGTGGCGACGATGAGGTGATCCTGACCGTCATCGGTGGTCACGCCGTCGGCCAGTGGATACCGGAAATGCCAGAATTGGCCTTGCTGGTCCTTGTTCTCGACTTCCAGGTCGGAGATCGCGGTATGCAGCGTCGGGTCCCAGTTGACCAGGCGCTTGCCGCGGTAGATCAGGCCCTCGTCGAACAGCCGCACGAAGACTTCCTGCACTGCCTTGTAGAAGCCGTCGTCCATGGTGAAACGCTCGCGGGACCAGTCGACGCTGGCGCCCATGCGGCGCAGCTGCCGGGTGATATGGCCGCCGGATTCGTGCTTCCACTCCCAGATCTTGTCGGTGAAGGCCTCGCGCCCCAGGTCGTGGCGGCTCTTGCCGTCTTCCGCCGCGACCTTGCGTTCCACCAGCATCTGCGTGGCGATGCCGGCGTGGTCGGTGCCCACCTGCCACAGCGTGTTGTATTGCTGCATGCGGCGCCAGCGGATCAGGGTATCCATGATGGTGTCCTGAAAGGCGTGGCCCATGTGCAGGCTGCCGGTCACGTTGGGCGGCGGAATCATGATCGAGTAGGGCTCGCCCTGGCCCGAGGGGGCGAAACGGTTGGCGTCTTCCCAGCGCTGATACCAGCGGGTTTCGATCTGATCGGGTTGGTAGGTCTTGTCCATGGGCGTTGGTCGGCTCTTGAAATACGGTCATCACGGCGCATGGCCGTGGCGAAAAATGCCGACAAGTATAACCCCGTAAGCGGGGTGACGTCATGGCGGCGCTCAGCCCGCGGTGCCGGTGAGGTCGTTGGCTTTGACGGGGTAGCCGCGCTTTTTATAGGTCTGCCAGCAGGCGCGCTTGGCGGTCAGCACGTCCTGATGCTGGTTGATGATCTCGGCGACGCGCTCGAAGCGCGAGAACCACTCGGGAATCTCGGGATGCAGGTTGAGCATCGCCTCCACACCGGGCGCCGGCGGCGTTTCCCAGCCCAGGGTCACGGGCGGCAGGGGATCGACTTCGTCGGCCAGCACCGCGTGGGGCAGGTAGCTTTCGGGCTTGAAGGTCCACAGCCGATCGTCGAGCTCGCGCGCCATGGCTTCGTCCTCGGTGTGAATATGCAGCCGATAGCCCTTGCGGTGGATGGTCTCCGCCAGCCGGCAAGCGAAGTCCAGCCGCGCGCCGAGCGTGGTGTCGGGCAAGATGTAGAAATCGACTTGAGTCATGGGCCCCTTCGGGGAGTCGTAAGTTGTCAGAGCGGCGCTACGCGCCTGGAAGCTGGAAGAAAGACAATCCCGGCGACGCGCAGCCAATCGATGGCGACTAAACGCCGCCGTCGATATCGATCAACGCCCCAGTAGTGAAGCCGGCCTCGGCCAGCCATAGCACGCCGTTGGCGATTTCTTCGGGCTCGCCGATGCGGCCCATGGGAATCACCGAGCCGGCGACATCGGGCTTGTCGGGGTTGCCGCCACTGGCGTGAATGGTGGTGCGAATCACGCCGGGGCGCACGCCGTTGACGCGAATGCCTTCACCGGCGACTTCTTTGGCGAGGCCTTCGGTCATGGTGTCGATGGCGCCCTTGGAGGCGGCGTAATCGACGTATTCGCTGGCACCGCCCAAGTGCGAGGCTGCCGAGCCGACGTTGACGATGGCGCCGCCTTGTCCGCCGTGCTGGGTGGACATGCGCTTGATTGCCTCACGGGCGCAGACGAACGGGCCGGTCACGTTGATGCGCATCATGCGGTCGACACGCTCGAAGCTCATCTCGTCGACGCGGCTGATCTGATCGACGATGCCGGCATTGTTGACCAGCACGTCGAGGCGCCCGAACTCACGGTCGATGGTCTCGAACATGGCGACGATGTCCGCCTCGTTGGCGACATCGGCCTGAATGGTGATAGCGCGTCCGCCTGCCGCTTCGATGTCACTCACGACACCCTCGGCTGATGCCTTGTCGCTGCGATAGTTGATGGCAACGGCATAGCCTGCTTGCGCGGCGTGTTTGGCGGTGGCGGCACCGATGCCACGTCCGGCGCCGGTAATCAGCATCACTTTCGTCATCGTGACCTCCTTGCCGTAAAAACCGGACGACACGGCCGGGCCGTGTCGTCGTATGAGGGACTCTTGTCAGACTGATTCAGCCGAACCGATTCAGTCAGCCTAGACGTCTCAGGCCAGACGCGTCAGCCAGTTGCGTGTGTCCTCGCTGCGCCCGTATTGCAGGTCGAGCAGTTCCTTGCGCAGGCGTTTGCCGACTTCGCCGCCGCTATCCGCCTTGAGACGGATGCCCTCGTCTTCGCTGCGCAGCTCGCCGACGGGAGTGATGACGGCGGCGGTGCCGCAGGCGAAGACCTCGGTAATCTCGCCGGACGCCGCACCGGCACGCCACTCGTCGATACTGATGTGGCGTTCCTCGGGCGTCAGGCCCTGATCCCGGGCGAGTTCCAGGATGGAGTCACGGGTGACGCCTTCGAGGATGGTGCCGGTCAACTTGGGCGTGACGATGCGCCCGTCCTTGTAGACGAAAAACAGGTTCATGCCGCCGAGTTCCTCGATCCACTTGTTCTCGGCGGCGTCGAGGAAGGCGACCTGGGCGCAGTCGTGCGCTTCGGCTTCTTTCTGGGCTGCCAACGAGGCGGCGTAGTTGCCTCCGCACTTGGCATAACCCGTACCGCCGGATGCGGCCCGCTTGTAATGCGAGGACAGCCAGATGGAGACCGGATTCACCCCACCCTTGAAGTACGCCGCCGCCGGCGAGGCGATGACGTAGTAATCGACCTCTTTGGAGGGCCGCACGCCGAGGAAGGTCTCGCTGGCGATCATGAACGGACGCAGGTAAAGGCTCGACTCCTCGGCGGCGCTGGCTGGCGTCGGTACCCAGACATTGTCCTGAGAGAGCAGTGCCTTGAGCGAGCCGATGAAGTCCTCGTCGGAGAGCTCGGGCAGTGCCAGGCGCCGCGCGGAAGCGCGGAAACGCTCGGCGTTCTTCTCGGGACGGAAGGTCCATACCGAACCGTCGGCATGGCGGTAGGCCTTGATGCCCTCGAAGATTTCCTGAGCGTAATGCAACACCGCCGCTGCCGGGTCCAGCGTCAACGGCCCGTAGGGGCGGACTTCGTGGCCATGCCAGCCGACATCGCTCGTCCAGCGGATATGAGCCATGTGATCGCTGAAATGACGACCGAAACCGGGGTTCTCGAGAATCGTCTCGCGCAGGGCGGCATCCTTGGGATGCGCGTTAGGCCGTATATCGAAGCCTGAAGGGGTCACTGAAGTTCTCCGTCAAATCTGGCGCTCGGTCGGATGCCGAGAATGGCACAGGCGCGTCGGATGAGGAAAGGCCGGCGCGCCTGCTACTTACGTTAGCATGCAAATTGTTTGCTGCGAAGGGTCACTCGACGCTGGGACGCGTCTCGTTGGCCTCGGTTTCGCGGTCGAGCAAGTATTGGGTCAACAGGCCCACGGGGCGGCCACTGGCGCCTTTCTTTTCACCCGAACTCCAGGCGGTGCCGGCGATATCCAGGTGCGCCCAAGGATAGGCATCGGCGAAACGCGACAAGAAGCAGGCCGCGGTGATGGTGCCGGCTGGGCGACCGCCGATGTGGGCCAAGTCGGCGAAGTTGGAATCGAGCTGGCTCTGGTACTCGTCCCACAAGGGCAGGTGCCAGGCGCGGTCCCAGGCATTCTCGCCGGCGTCGAGCAGGTCCAGTGCGAGATCGTCGTCGTTGGACAGTAGCCCCGAGGCATGATGGCCCAGCGCGATGATCGCAGCGCCGGTCAGAGTGGCGATATCCACCGCGCTGGCGGGCTTGAAGCGCTCGACGTAGCTCAGCGCGTCGCACAGCACCATGCGCCCTTCGGCGTCGGTGTTGAGGACTTCGACGTTGAGCCCCTTGAGGGTCTTGACGATGTCGCCGGGCTTGAAGGCGCGGCCATCGGGCATGTTCTCGGCGCTTGCCACCACGCCGATGATATTGATCTTGGGCTTGAGCGCGAGCACCGTCTTCATGGTACCGAAGACGCTGGCGGCGCCGCACATGTCGAACTTCATCTCGTCCATGCCGGCCCCGGGTTTGAGCGAGATGCCGCCGGAATCGAAGGTGATGCCCTTGCCGACGAGGACGTGCGGGGCTTCGTCCGGGTCCTCGGCGCCGCGATACTGCATGATGATCAGGCGCGAGGGTTCTTCGCTGCCCTGACCGACAGAGAGCAGGGCGTTCGCGCCCAGCGCTTGCAAAGCCTCTTCGTCGAGGATCTCGACGTTCAGCGCGCCGTCGGCGTCTGCTGCCAATGTTTGCGCCTGCTCGGCGAGGTAACGCGGCGTGCAGACATTGCTGGGCAAGTTGCCCAGGGTACGCGTCAGCGAGACCCCTTCGCCGACGGCGGAACCGATGCGCGCGCCTAGCTCGGCCTGAGGCGTTTCGTCCTGGTCGCTGACCAGCAGCGTCAGGCTCTTGAGGCGCGGTGCGGGGGCCGGCTGCGACTTGAAGTCGTCGAAGCGGTAGCAGGCACGATGCGCGGCTTCCAGTGTGACGCGCGCCTTCCAGGCGGTGTCGCGTTCGCCGATCGGCACGTCGGTGAAGGCGGCAGCCACGTCATCGAGCGGCAGCTTGACGATGGTGGCGAAGGCGGCATCGAGGGCCTTGATGAGTTGGCCTTCGCCACACTTGGCGCGCTCGCCGAGGCCGACGAGCAGCAGACGCTCGGCACCGAGCCCCGGCGCGAAGGGAATCAATTGCACATTGCCGAGGCTGGGGTCGAAGTCGCCCCGGTCGAGAAGCTGGCCGATCAGGCGTTCACTGGCGTCGTCGAGCTTGTCCGCCGCCGGCAGCAGGTCCCCATCCTTGAAGACGGGCACGATCAGGCATGCCGTTTCGACCTTGGCCGGGTTGACGTTGGTTACGGGGGATTCCATGAAGTCTCCACACGACTGAGCTGACATGACTTGTCTCGTGGCGAGACAAGTGTCCGGGTATTCTGGATAATGCCGACAAGGATGCCGGCGCTGAACGTACTCCAGTGTACGCAAAGCCGGAACGCAATGCATGGGGAGGGTGGTCGAAGGCTGCATTGGGCCCGCAAGGGGCCGTCGTGGACCAGGGAACCGACCCGGGAGAAGACGCTTGATCGTATTCCGCTATTTGACGCGCGAGATCCTCGCCACCATGGCTGCCGTGGCCGGCGTGCTATTGCTGGTGATCATGGGCAGTCGCTTCATTCGCTATTTTGGCGATGCCGCGCAAGGGGATATTCCTGCCAACATTCTCGGCACCTTGATGCTTTTTCATCTGCCCGGGTTCATGGAGCTGGTGCTGCCGCTGTCGTTTTTTCTCGGCATTCTGCTGGCGTTCGGTCAGCTTTATCTCAATAGCGAGATCACGGTGCTGGTGGCTTGTGGCATCAGCCCCAACCGGCTGTTGCGGGTGACGCTATGGCCGGCAGTGCTGGTGGCCATACTGGTGGCGGTGTGCAGCCTGTGGCTGACCCCGAGCGGTGCCCGCCACAACGAGATGGTGCTCGAGGAACAGAAAAGCCGGCTCGATTTCTCGGTGCTGCAACCGGGGCGTTTCCAGGAGTTCGGCAGCGGGCGCACCGCCTATACCGAAAGCCTCAACGATGACCGCTCGCGCATGGAAAGCGTCTTCATCAGCGAGCGCCAGCCACGCAACGATGGCACGCCGGAGACGGTGGTCACCCGCGCCGAAGGTGGCTATCAGACGGTTGACGAGGATACCGGCAGCCGCTTTTTGGTGTTGACCGATGGCGAGCGTTACAGCGTCGAGCCAGGAAATAACGTCGCCGAGCGGTTGCAGTTCGACACCTATGCGGTGCGCCTATCGCGCGCCAGCGAGCGAGTCGATCTCGATGCCGCCGAGCTGACCTCGACCCCGCAGCTCATCGAGCGCGGCGATAACGAAGCCTGGGCCAATCTGCAGTGGCGGCTATCGATGCCCTTGATGGTGCCGATCCTTACCTTGCTGGCGCTGCCGCTGTCGCGCGTCAATCCGCGCCAGGGGCGTTTCGCCAAGCTGATGCCGGCGATTTTCCTGCACATCAGTTACTTGAGTTTATTGTTGGCGGCACAGGATGCTATCTCGCGTGGCTCGCTGGCGCCCTCCATCGGCATGTGGCCGATCCACCTGGGATACCTGCTGTTGGGAGTCTGGATGACACGCCGTGATCAGCGCCGAGGGGGCCGCACATGATTTTCGACCGTTTCGATCGCTACATCGCGCGCAATGTGCTGGCGGCCATGCTGGTCGTGCAGGTCATGATCCTGGGGCTGGATCTGGTCATTTCCTATATCAACGACCTCGGTGACGTCGAGGGTAACTACGGCGCGCTGGACGTCTTCGTTTATCTGCTGATGCGCCTGCCGTGGCGGTTTTATCAGTATGCGCCGGTAGGCGTGTTGATCGGCGCCTTGATTGGCCTGGGCAGCATGGCATCGAGCAACGAGCTGACGGTGATGCGCGCCTCCGGGCGTTCGCTGGCCCGCATTCTATGGGGCGCCATGAAGCCGTTGGGCTTGGTGATCATCCTGACCATGGCGGTCAGCGAATGGGTCAGCCCGGTGACCGAGCAATACGCAGAGGCCTGGCGTCTGGAACAACTCGAAGGCGAGGGCGCGATTCTCTCCGAGCGTGGCGGTTGGCAGCGCGAGGGCGATGACTTCTATCGCTTCGGCACCATCCGCGCGGATGATGTGGTCATCGATGTCACGCGCTATCACTTCGACGGCAACCGCTTGGTGAGTGCCGAGCATGCCGACCGCGCGATCTGGGAAGACGGTAGCTGGCAATGGCAAAACATCGAGGAAACGCGTTTCGAGGGCGGCCAGACCGTCGTCGACACCACTGACAAGCGTACCTGGGAGACCACGTTTACCCCCGAACAGCTCAATCGCTTGTTGCGTCCGTTGGATAGCCAGTCGCCCAGCGACTTGTGGCGTTACGCCAGTTACCTGGGCAACCAGGGGCTCGAGGCCACGCAGCCGCTATTGTACTTCTGGCAGAAAATGCTGCTGCCTTTCACCCTGGCGGGCCTGATGCTGGTGGCTGCCTCCTTCGTGTTCGGCCCGTTGCGCACCGTGGCCGCCGGTACGCGAGTGTTCTACGGCATCATCGTCGGTGTCTCGTTCAAGTACCTGCAGGACCTGCTGGCGCCGGCGTCGATGTTGTTCGGCTTCTCGCCGGTGTTCGCGGTGCTCGTACCCACTGTGGCCTGCTATGTGCTGGGCATCGTATTGCTCAGACGCACCGGCTGACGGAAACGACACGCAGGCCCCAACGCATCGCCCCCGGCGCCGTAAATTCGGCACCGGGGGCGTTTTCGTTCATTGACGCGCGTGTCGCACAGGCCGCTTTCGTAAAAAGCCTAGTCGGCGAGCGCGCGATCCAGGCGTGTGAGGATGGTGTCGACCTGGCGTGCCGGAACCACCAGAGCGTCGTCCAACGACGCCAGCGTCTCGATGCGGTGCGGTAGTTGCGTGATCGCCAGCCCCATGCCCTCGTGGCATTCCCCATGTTGATAACGCACGAAGGAAAGCTCTCCGAGGGCGTCGCGGCCACCGAGATCGAGGCGCGCCAGCTTGCTGAAAGCATCGACGCTATCGAACACCGGTGCGCGTGTCAGCGGTAGATGGGTCAAGTGCCAGGCCAGCCAGCCGTCGCCGAGGCGCTCGGCATCGTCGCGCAGGGCGCGAAACCAGAGCTGAACCTGTTCGAGGCGATAGCGTGCCCATGCGGGCTTATCCATCCACAGCACGTCGGTGCTCTGGGTCGTGGCGGCATCGAGCTGGCCGGGCATGTACACCCATGACTCGGTGAGCTGTGCCAAGCCGGTGGGCAGTGGTTCCTCGAGCATGCGCTCGCCGAGCGAGTCCAGCGCCGAGTCGAGCTGGCTGGGCGCTTCCGAGTAGCCAACGTTATAGCGCCACACGCGTCCGGAAATCTCTTGAGTGACGATATGGTCTTCGTCGAGTGCCATATGGCTCATCAGGTCGCGAGCCTCGAGCGATGCATCCGCGAGGCCGGCGCGGCGCGCTTCTATGCACAGGCGCTTGAGCATCGGGTTGAGTGGCAGGCGGTGGTAGTCGCCGTAGCACTGGCCGTCTTCCTGAAAGGGAGTGAGGTCGAGGTGCAATCGCGGAGCGTCGCCGCTTTCGGCGTGACGTAATGTCATGATGTCTCTCTTGTGAACACTAGGCATTGTCTATGTGCATCGCGGCGCGATGCAGGAAATGCCTACCCCGGTCACGAATTCCGCGTGACACTCATATTGCCTAGTACTTATGGCTTAGTACTATGAACGTGCATCACGAGGAATTCTTGCCTTGCGCGGGTAGAATAAAATTTCGTTATCTACTTTATCGGATTGACGCTGAAATGCAAGCACACTCCTTGAGGAGGCGCTGATAGAAGATGCGTTTTAAGCGTCTTTGGGGCGCCGCGCGCTCAGGCGATGAGTAGACGGCGATAGTCGCCCGGTGTGAGCCCATAGGCTGCCTTGAAGCGCCGCGTGAAGTGGCTGAGGCTGCGATAGCCCAGCGAGTAGCAGATTTCGGTGATGGGGGCGTCGGCCTCGCGCAGCCACTGCCGGGCGCGTGCCAGGCGCAGGCGCTGCTGGTACTCGCCGGGGGTATAGCCGACCTCGCGCTGAAACAGCCGGTACAGGCGCGCTTTGCTCATGCAGGCCTCGCGGGCCAATTGCGCCCCATCCAGAGGCAGCTCGGGGTGGCGTTCCAGCCAGGAAAGCGCCGCCGCGAGCCCGTGACGCGGCGGCGCCTGGCGGGCGTCGGCGAGCAGCAACTCACGCGATTGGGTCCGCAGCAAACGTACGATCAACTCGTCGATGCCCAGCCCGATCAGCGCGTCGCGGTCGGGGTGATTCTCGCGGAAGAGCCCCATCAAGCGTTCGATAAGCGCCTGGGTGGTTGGACTGTGCGGTACGTGCAGTGCCTGGGGATGATAGTGCCACTCGCCGAGCTCCCGCTCGCGTGGCTGGGTCTGGTTGAGGCGTTCGCTAAGGGCGTGAATGCGCGCGGGATCGAGATCGATGGTCAGGCAGGTAGTGGGCGCATCGGGGTGCGCATCGGGGAAGTCGATGCGCACTTCCTGGTGCGGCGCCAGTACGAAGCTCTCGCCTGGCAAGAAAGTTTCCGGTCCTTCGGTGGCGCCATTCATGACCTTGCGCCCTTGCAGCATGCCGCAGTAGAGCACCCGCTCGGCGCTCAGGGCGACATCCTGCGCGGGCCACCAGGTGTCGTAGATCGAAAGCTCCGCATGCGGGCCGGCATAACAGATGCGATTCTCGATCAAGCGCCGTGTGCGGGGCGTGTCCGCCAGTTGCTCGAGCGCGCTGGCGTTGTCCACTTGGGATGCCCGGGAGCGCGAATCGGGAGGCGTGACAGCGTGCATGGCGAACTCCTCAGCGGTACCGACGGTATGGGCGTGGATGACGCCCGTTACCTTGCAGTGTAGGCAAATTCAGTATCTGAGACTGGCAGACAAACGTCGGAGACTGGCAGGCAAACCGACGCCTGGCTGACAGGCCATGCTGAGGGCGATGCGTACTCATTTTCCAAGGGGCAGGGTCGCACACCAGACGATTCGCCCCGGCGCATTCACCCAAGGAGACACGCCATGATTCATGCACGTCCCGGCACCCCGGGTGCCGTCGTCGACTTCAAGTCGCGTTACGAGAATTTCATCGGCGGCGAGTGGGTGGCGCCCGCTGATGGTCGCTATCTGGACAACATCACCCCGGTCACCGGTGAAGTCTTCTGTCAGGTGCCGCGTTCATCGGCAGCGGATATCGACCGTGCGGTGAAGGCGGCACAGAAAGCCGCTCCGGCCTGGGGCAAGATGCCACCCGCCGAGCGCGCCAAGGTGCTGCTCCAGATCGCTGACCGTGTCGAGCAGAACATCGACAAGCTCGCCGTGGCCGAAACCTGGGACAACGGCAAGCCGATCCGCGAAACCAGCGGTGCCGACATCCCGTTGGTGGCGGATCACTTCCGCTATTTCGCCGGTTGCTTGCGTGCCCAGGAAGGCACCATCAGCGAAGTCGATGAGAACACCGTCGCTTATCACTACCACGAGCCCTACGGCGTGGTGGGCCAGATCATTCCCTGGAACTTCCCCATCCTCATGGCGACCTGGAAGCTGGCGCCCGCGCTTGCTGCCGGCAACTGCTCGGTGCTCAAGCCGGCCGAGCAGACCCCGGCCTCGATCAACATCTTCCTCGAACTCATCGCCGACCTGGTGCCGCCGGGCGTGATCAACGTCGTGCATGGCCTCGGTGAAGAAGCCGGCGAGGCGCTGACCACGCATGAAGGTGTCGCCAAGATCGCCTTCACCGGTTCCACGCCGGTAGGCAGCCATATCATGGCCAATGCCGCCAAGCGCATCGTCCCGGCCACGCTGGAACTGGGCGGCAAGTCGCCCAACGTCTACTTCGAGGACGTGCTCTCGCATGGCGACGCCTTCGCCGAGAAGTGCATCGAAGGCCTGCTGATGACCTTCTTCAACCAGGGCGAAGTGTGTACTTGCCCCTCCCGCGCGCTGGTCCACGAGTCGATCTACGACGAGTTCATGGCCCGCGCCATCGAACGCGCCAAGACCATCCGCCAGGGCGATCCGCTGGACACCGAAACGCAGATCGGCGCGCAAGTCTCCAAGGAGCAGTACGACAAGATCCTCTCGTACATGGACATCGGCCGCGAGGAGGGCGCCGAATGCCTGCTGGGCGGCGGCAAGACCACGCTCGAGGGCGAGCTGGCCGGTGGTTTCTACGTGCAGCCCACCATTCTCAAGGGCCGCAACGACATGCGCGTCTTCCAGGAGGAAATCTTCGGCCCCACGCTTGCCATCACCACCTTCCGTGACGAAGAAGAAGCGCTGGCCATCGCCAACGATACCGAGTTTGGCCTGGGCGCCGGGGTCTGGACCCGCGACATGAACCGCGCCTACCGCATGGGCCGGGGCATTCAAGCCGGACGCGTGTGGACCAACTGCTACCACCAATACCCCGCGCACGCCGCCTTCGGTGGCTACAAGAAATCAGGCATCGGCCGTGAGACCCACAAACTTATGCTCGACCACTACCAGCAAGTGAAGTGTGTGCTGGTCTCCTACAGCGACGACCCGATGGGGCTTTATTGAGCCTGGGCCGTTCGGGGCACTGCCCCGAACGGCATTCCCGTTTCATCAATAGTGGAGTCACCGCTCCATCACGGCTTCGGCGCACTCAAAGGCGCGCAGCGTTCGGCTGCCCGCCAACCGAGGAGAAATGACAATGGACAAGACGATGAAAGCTGCCGTGGTACGCCAGTTCGGCGAACCGCTGGCGCTCGAGGAGGTCGCGACCCCGCGACCGCAGCAGGGTGAGATCCTGGTCAAGATAGCCGCCTCGGGCGTGTGCCACACTGATCTGCATGCCGCCCACGGCGACTGGCCAGTCAAGCCCAGCCCACCCTTCATACCCGGTCACGAGGGCGTCGGCCATATCGTGGCGGTGGGCGAGGGGGTCAAGCACGTCAAGGAGGGTGACCGTGTCGGCGTGCCGTGGCTCTATTCTACCTGCGGCCATTGCGAACACTGTCTAGGGGGCTGGGAGACCCTGTGCGAGTCACAGCAGAACACCGGCTACTCGGTGAACGGCGGTTTCGCCGACTACACCCTGGCCGATGCCGGCTACGTGGGGCGGCTGCCCGACAACGTCGACTTCCTGGAGATCGCGCCGGTGCTGTGTGCCGGCGTGACGGTCTACAAGGGACTCAAGATGACCGATGCCCGTCCTGGCCAGTGGGTGGTGATCTCGGGTATCGGCGGTCTCGGTCACATGGCGGTGCAATATGCCAAGGCCATGGGCTTTAACGTGGCCGCGGTGGATATCGACGACGGCAAGCTGGCGCTGGCCGAGCGCCTGGGGGCCACCGTTGTCGTCAATGCCTTGAAGGCCGATCCGGCCGAGACCCTCAAACGCGAGGTCGGCGGTGCTCATGGCGCGCTGGTCACCGCGGTGTCACCCAAGGCCTTCGATCAGGCCCAACGCATGCTGCGTCGCGGAGGCACCCTGGTGCTCAATGGCCTGCCGCCGGGCGACTTCCCGTTGCCGATCTTCGATACGGTGCTCAACGGCATCACCGTACGCGGCTCCATCGTCGGCACTCGACAAGACCTTCAGGAAGCGGTCGATTTCGCCGGTGAAGGCAAGGTCGAGGCCACCATCGCCACCGAGAAGCTGGAAAATATCAACGACGTCTTCCAGCGCATGATCGATGGCAAGATCGAAGGGCGGATCGTGTTGGACATGACGGGCTGAGCCGCCATGCCTTCGCTTCCACGTACTGAGTCGCGTCCGACTCATGCTTTGCCGCTTCCCCGGAAGCGGCATTTTTGTGGGTGATGGCTGAGCCTGATCCGAAGTGCCTGGACCGAGTCCGAAAAGCGCTCAGGCCTTGCTGACGATCAGCGCGGCATTCACCCCACCGAAGCCGAACCCATTGCAAAGCACGTGCCGGCAGCGGTGCTCGCGTGCCTCGCCCGAGACGAAGTTCAGATCGCTCAGGTCCGCGTCGACGTGTTCCAGATTCAGGGTCGGGGGCAGGCGATCCTGGATGGCCGCCAGGGCCGAGAAGATGCTCTCTACGCCGCCGGCGGCGCCGAGCAGGTGGCCGGTGGCCGACTTGGTGGCGGAGATCGGAATGCCGGGCAGAGCGTCACCAAACGCATTGCGTAATGATGCGATCTCCGCCCGGTCGCCGACCGGCGTCGAGGTGGCGTGGGCGTTGATGTGATCGATGGCCTCGGGTGCGAGCCCCGCCATCCTCAGCGCGGCCCGAATGGCCGCCGCGGCACCGGCGCCATCTTCCGGCCCGGCCGTGATGTGGTGAGCGTCCGCGCTGGTGCCATAGCCGCTGAGAAAAGCCAGTGGCGTCGCCCCGCGCGCCTCGGCGTGGGCCAGGGTCTCGATCACCAATAACCCCGCGCCTTCGCCCATGACGAAGCCGTTGCGGGCCTGATCGAAAGGACGCGATGCCTTGGCGGGCGCCTCCTGCTCGGTGGAGAGCGCCTTCATGGCATGGAAGCTGGCCAGCGAGAGCGGGTCGATACAGGCCTCGGCGCCACCCACCAGGGCCACCTCAGCCTCGCCGCTGCGGATCAGGCGCATGCCGTCACCGATGGCCTGCACACCCGCCGCGCAGGCCGTGACCGGGCAGCCCAACGGCCCGCGTAAACCATAGCGAATCGACACATTGCCCGCCGCCAAGTTGGCCAAAAAGGCCGGCACGGTAAACGGCGAGAGTCGGCGATGGCCGCGCGTCGTGAGCGTGTTCTGCGCCTGGGTGATGGTCGGGAAGCCACCGATGCCGGAGCCCACGATGGTGGCGGTTGCCAGCCGGTCCTCATCGCTCGAGGGGAACCAGTTCGCCTGGGTCAGCGCCTCGTCGGCGGCGGCCATGGCATAGAGGCTGAACAGCTCCATCTTGCGGCGTTCCTTGGCATCGGCCACGCGGTCGGGGTCGAAGCCCGCCTCTGGGTCGCTCTCCATGCCGGGAACCGAGCCCGCGACCTTGATCGGCAGCTCGCCGGTCTCGAAGCGCGTGATCGAGGAAACGCCGGAGCGGCCCGCCAGAAGGCGCTCCCAACTGGCATTGACGCCGCAACCAAGGGGACTGACCATGCCCATGCCGGTGATAACGAGCGGTGATGACATGCGAGTGTCCTGAACTGTTGGAATTTACGCCACGCTAGCACCGGGCTTGATATGATCAAGATAATATTCAGCGTGTATTCAGCACCTATTCTGAGTAGCAGCGTGAGGTCGCCATGTCCGACTCGACGAATCGCAAGGCCAGATCGCGCGAGCGAATCCTTAAATCGGCCGTTGAACTGTTCAGCCGCCAAGGATTCGAGAAGGTCTCCATCGGCCAGATCATGAAACTGGCCAAGATGACCCACGGCGCCTTCTATGCCCACTTCGCCTCCAAAGAAGCGCTCTACCACGCCTCGGTGCGAGACACCCTGGAAAGCAGTCGCGCGGCCAGGTTGGTCAAGGGGCCGCTTTCGGTGAAGCACCTCACGGAGTTGGTCTCCAACTGCTGGAATCTCCAGGAGCTGGAACGCAAGCACCAGCCCGGGCCGGAGACCGTGCTGTTCAACGAGATCGGCAACGAGAACGCCGAGATCCGCACGCTCTTCGAAGCCTCCTATCTGCGCATGAAGAAGATGCTGGAAACCCGCCTCATCGCTCTCAGCCGCCTCAAAAAACTCCCCTTCGAACCCGACCGCGACGTCATCGCCGACAAGTCCCGCGTCATTCTCGCCTCCCTGGTGGGCGCCGTGGCCCTTGCCAAGAGCCTGCCTGGCGAGCAAGAACGCCAGCACATCCTCGAAGCCGCCCAGCGCAACATCCTGCAGATGCTCGGCGTCGACCAGGACGAACTGGACAGCATGCTGGGCGACGTCAGCCAGTAGCTCTAGTACCCCCAGCGTGAAATGTTTTCCCCCAAGCTTTGTCTGAAAAATCGGCGAGCGATGGCTAGACAAGGCAAAAATCGGTGAGAAAGCAGAGTTTACACGGTGTAAATGAGCATTTTGAGGCGATTTTTAACGCCGTATAGGCGAGCGCAGGCATTTTTCAGGCAAAGCGTAATGCTTTCGTGGGCATTGCTCTCCACGTAACGGCTAGTTACGGTACAGCAAAGGCTACTTAAGAAAGCCGGTGATAAATCATGATGATGGGACTACCGCATGGATGACAGTCGCTCATCGCCGCATGCACAGGTAGGGGCGGTAGCGTTTCTGAAGGTTCTGGCCCTCATTTCGATATATCCCCCACTCCTATAAAGCTTTTCCCAGTACATGCCGATAGAGGAAACAAGAGCTTCCAGGGCCTGATGCCGCGTGACCACAGAAACGAATGAAGTAACGTAGCCAGTAGGCAGGCGATCTGCGCGGCGCATGGGCGGTAACCCCTCACTCTTAGCTCCAACCAAGTTTGCAAGCGTACGAATCCTGCATAACGCGCCGAATTGTTCTAAGTATGATTAAAAATAAAAGGGTTAGGTGCGAAATGGTGGGGCTGGATAAGATTATTGAGTGCGCGCGCTCGTTCAAGGGGCAAAACAAGCGTGCTATCTAATACCTGTTAGGTGCGTCTCACCCACGCCACTAGCAGACATACATGGGTGCAGCAACGAAATGAATGGAGAGCTAAAATGAGTGAAGCCGTTTCTACGGAAAACAGTAGCACGCCAAGCGTGAGCGAAGCCTGGAAGAAAAAGTTCGATATCCTCCAAAGGATTGGTGCGGACGAACAATTCATCTATAAAGCTATGGGGTCTGCTGAATACAAAGATCTTAGTTTCAGAGAGAGGAGTAAGGTTTCATTCAACATATTGGCGTTTTTGTTCGGC
>NZ_JAKGAK010000060.1 GCF_023061185.1 Chromohalobacter beijerinckii | reverse complement strand
TCATTGTAACGATGGCTTTGGGTAACTCAGACCCGCGATACGTGAGTATCGCGGGAAAGGCTTGCCACTGAGTAAGTGCCTAACCGAAAGTTTTCGTGCATAATGTATGTAGGATAACTGACACGGACGGAACCATGGCAAGGCGCTTCGTTGCACCTCTCACTGAGTCTGAGCAGCAGACGCTGTCCTCCGCCTATCACCATGGTGAGAAGCGCGCCCTACGTCGACGTGCGCATGCCATCTTGCTGAGCGATCAAGGTCATACCATCGCTCAGATCTGTGAGATATTGCAGGTCCGCCGCGATGCCGTATCTCGATGGCTCAAACAGTGGGAGGTAGCAGGCTTGATGGGCTGATCGACAAGCCGCGCAGTGGCCGCACACCGGCCTTGGATGACGACGACCACCATAGGCTGCAGGAACTTGTCGCCGAACAGCCCCACCAGCTCCGCTCCTTGCATGCCCGCTTTCAGGAAGAGACCGGAAAAAACATCAGCATGGTGACGCTCCGCAGGGCGCTGAAAAAAAAATAGGCTCAGCTTCAAGCG
>NZ_JAKGAK010000006.1 GCF_023061185.1 Chromohalobacter beijerinckii | reverse complement strand
ACGTAAAAGGCCGGCATTCGCCGGCCTTCTTGCATTGGCACTCGCGGTATCGCGGAGCGCTACGCGCGTATTATCCCAGCCGCGTGGCGAGTTTCTCCTCCAGCGTCGCCTGATCGTCGGCGAAACGGCGAATGCCCTCGGCGAGCTTCTCGGTGGCCATGGCATCCTGATTGAGCCCCCAGCGGAACTCGGTTTCATTCAATGGCGTGAGACGTTCGCTGGCGTCCCCGACATCGCTGATCTTGCGCTCGATCTCGCCTTCCTGACTCTCGAGTTCCTCGAGCAGTGCCGGCGAAATGGTCAGGCGATTGCAGCCGGCCAGCCCCAGGATCTGACCCTTGGTCCGGAAGCTGGCCCCCATGACCACGGTGTCATAGCGGTAGCGGCTGGCGATGTCGCATACCTCGCGCACGAACACCACGCCCGGGTCTTCTTCCGGTGCGTACTCCTGCCCGGTTTTCTGCTTGTACCAGTCAGTGACGCGGCCTACGAAGGGCGAGATGAGATATACTCCGGCGTCGAAGCAGGCACGGGCCTGCGCCTTGGAGAACAGCAGCGTCAGATTGCACTGAATGCCTTCCTTCTCGAGCTGCTCGGCGGCGCGGATGCCCTCCCAGGTGGAGGCCAGCTTGATCAGCACGCGTTCGCGGCCAATGCCGCGCTGCTCGTAAAGCTCGATGAGGCGATGCGCCTTCTTGATGCTCGCCTCGCGGTCGAAGGACAGCTTGGCGGCCACTTCCGTGGACACACGTCCCGGAATCAGTTGCGTGATCTCGCTACCCATGGCGACGGATAAACGATCCACCGCTTCGTCGACACGGGCCTCGGGGTCGGCGATATCGGTCTTGACCTGCGCCAGCGTCTCGTCGATCAGCGCTTGATAGCCGGGCAGCTCGAAGGCCTTGAGGATCAGCGAGGGATTTGTCGTGGCATCGTGCGGCTGATAGCGCTTGATCGCCTCGAGATCGCCGGTATCGGCGACCACCATCGAAAGTTGCTTGAGAGCCTCGAGTTGCGTCATGGCAAATATCCTGTAACGAAAAGGGTCATGGGTCGCGTCTCATGGCGCGACGTCGTAGCGTTCGGCCAGTGCCTGACGGTAACGCTGGTAGAGTTCCTGATAACGGCGCACCGGTTCGCCACGCGGACGGGTCAGGGTATCGAGATCCACCTCGACGAGCTGTTCGGTCAGTGCCGCCAACGACTCACCCCGCCCACGCGCCAGGGTATCGCACCATGCGGCCTGAATCGCCCCGCCCAGGGCGGCAGCTTCGGTAATACGTGGGCAGATCACGTCGACATCCAGCACATCGGCGACAATTTGGCGCCAGACGGCACTCTTGGCGCCACCGCCGACCAGACGGACCTGGCTAGCCTGCGATGCCAGCTCGCCCAAGCGTTCGAACCCATAGCGTAGCCCGAACGTCGTCCCTTCGACCACCGCACGACATAGATTGTCCGCTGTCGTATTGAGGCTCGTCATCCCCTCGAAGCTGGCGGTGGCATGTGGTAGTGCCGGCACGCGCTCGCCATTGAAAAATGGCAACGCCATGACGCCCTCGGCGCCCAGCGGGGCTCTGGCCACTCGCTCTCCGAAGGTCACCAGATCTAAACCGAAAAGCTCACGGACCTTGGTTGTCGCTGAGGTCACGTTCATGGTGCAGATAAGCGGTAACCAGCCGCCGTGACTGGCGCAGAAATTGGCAACCTGTGCGTCCTCGGCCTCCATCGGCGCGGCCGAATGAGCGTACACAGTTCCCGACGTGCCCAGGCTCAAAGTCACCATGCCGGGCGCGATGTTGCCAGTGCCGATGGCTGCCATCATGTTGTCGCCGCCGCCACTGGACACCAGTACGTCATCGCCGATGCCCAGCAAGCGCGCGACCTCGGGACGTACCGTTCCCACTGGGGCGTGAGAGTCGATCAAACGCGGCAGTACCGCCTCCGGCGAGAGTTCGGGCGCCATGGCCTGGAACACGTCATGACGCCAGCTGCGCGTGCGGGTATCGAAGTACCCGGTGCCGGAGGCATCGCCGCACTCGGCAACGCGCTCGCCGGTCAGCCAGAAATTCAAGTAATCGTGGGGTAACAGCAACGTGGCGATACGCCGGTAAGCGTCCGGGTGTGTATCGCGCAACCAGGCGACTTTCGAGGCCGTATAGCCGGTTTGAAGCACCAATCCCAGCTTGTCCAGGCAGCCTTCTCGACCGCCCAAGCGCTCGATCAGCGTCTCGTTGTGAAGCGCCGTTTCGGTATCGCACCACAATTTCGCGGGATGCAGCGGTTGCCCGTCGGCATCCAACGCGACCATGCCGTGCTGCTGCCCCGAGACACCGATGGCACGGATGTCGCGCGCATCGATCCGCGCCTCGCTCACCGCTTCGTGGAACGCCTCGGTCAAGGCCGCGACCCATTCACTCACGTCCTGTTCGCGCTTGCCGTTATCACCTTCGATCAAATGATGCGGGCGGCTGGCCTCACCCAGAATCGCCGCATGCTCGATATCGACCACCACGACCTTGGTGCTCTGCGTTCCACAATCCACGCCAACGTACATGCTCTCTCCTTCGGCTGCAGCGCATTCCCCGACTATGACGGGGTATCGAGTATCCGCCCCTTGGCCACGTTACGACATACGACCCTCGACCAAGGCATGCAATGTCGCGCGTGCTCCATCAGCATGCAAGGAGGCAAGCGCCTGCTGATAAGCGTCGCGGAAACGCGCGTCATCCGCCAGGTCGCCGAACAAGGCGTGCTGCTCGATGAACGCCGTTGGAGCGTCGCGATTGTCGCCGGCGACCGCCATCAAGCGCTCCTTGAGACGGTCGACGACCTCGATCGGCTGGCCTTGTTCGTCGCTCCCTTCAGCATAGCGTGCCCAACTGGCAACCACAGCAGCACTGCGGTGGATATCGCCACCCCGCGCGAGTTGCTCGCGAATCACCGGCAACAACCACTTTGGAATGCGGTCGGAACTCTCGGCACACAGCCGCGCCAGAGTGTCCTTGATTTCAGGGTTGGCGAAACGCTCGATCAGCGTCTGTTGGTAGTCGGCCAGGTCGACGCCCGGCACCGGCGATAGGGTCGGCGTGGCCTCGAGTTGCATGTAATCGAGCAGGAAATCGACGAATAGCGGATCCTGGCACACCTCATGAGCGTAGCGGTAACCGGCAAGATAACCGAAATAAGTCAGCGCCTGATGGCTGGCGTTGAGCAGGCGCAGCTTCATCAGCTCATAGGGCACGACATCCTCGACCATCTGCACGCCGACCCGTTCGTAGGGCGGTCGGCCGAGCGAGAAATGATCCTCGAGCACCCATTGAGTAAAGGGTTCGCAGACCACCGGCCACTGGTCCTCGACGTCGAAACGCTCAGCGAGCGCGGCGATATCATCCGGCGTCGTCACCGGCGTGATGCGATCGACCATGGCATTGGGGAAGCAGACCTCGGTCTCGACCCAACTACCCAGTTCGCCGTCCAGTGCACGCGCATGAGCGGTGAACATGGTGCGGGCGACATCGCCATTGCCTTCGATGTTGTCGCAGGACATCACCGTGAACGGCGCGATACTCCGTTCACGACGCCGCTTGAGCGCCGCGATGACCAGCCCGAAGGTGGTACGTGGCACCTCGGGCGAGTCCAGGTCATGGCGCACGTCCGGTGTCGTGAGATCGTATTCGCCATTGGCGGGATCGATGTTGTACCCCCCTTCGGTCACCGTCAGGGAGACGATGCGAATCGCGGGATCGCTCATGGCCTCGATGACCGCCTCGGGATCGTCGGGCGCGTAGAGGTAATCGATGAGCGAGCCGATCACCCGCGGCTCGTAGCGGCCATCGGGGTGCTTGACCACCAGCGTGTAGAGATGATCCTGCGCCGCCAGGGCATCGCGCATACGCGTATCGCCGGGCATGACACCGACGCCGACGATGGCCCAATCGAGCGCCTCGTCCCGATTCATAAGAGCATCGAGATACATCGCCTGATGAGCGCGATGGAAACCGCCCACGCCGATATGGACGATGCCCGGTGTGAGCTGTGAGCGATCATAGCCCGGCGTGGCGACGGCGGCATCGAGACGCGCCAGGGTAGCGTTGGTCAGTTCAGTCATGGAAAGAATCCTTGGGCCGAGCGAGTGTCGAATATCAGCGTGAAAATGCCAGCGTGCCGCCCGCGGTCAGCTCATCCAGTTGCCGCCATCGACGTTCAGCGTCTGTGCCACCACGTAGTCGCTGTCACCCGAGGCCAGGAATACCGCCGCGCCCGTATGATCCTCGGGAAGCCCCATGCGCCCATAAGGCACTTCCTCGCCGACCAGACGCTTCTTCTCGCCGGGCGGGCGGTTTTCAAAACGCGCGAACAGTGCATCGACTTCGTCCCACATCGGCGTGTCGACCACGCCCGGGGCGATGCCGTTGACGTTGATTCCCTGCTTTATCAGGCTGAGCCCGCATGACTGGGTGAGGCTGATCACCGCCGCCTTGGAGGCACAGTACATGCTGACCAGCGGCTCGCCGCGGCGCCCGGCCTGGGAGGCCATGTTGATGATCTTGCCGCCCTTCCCGCGCGCGACCATGTGCGCCGCCACGGCCTGAAGGGTGAAGAAGGTGCCCTTGACGTTGATGCCGAACTGCCGGTCGTAGCTGGCCTCACTGACCTCGAGGATCGGCGCCATGTCGAACACGGCAGCATTGTTGACCAGGATATCGATGCCGCCGAAGCGCGCCTCGACGGCCTCGATCATCGACTGGCGAGAAGCGGCGTCGGCCACATCGAGACGCACCGCCATCACCGGCGCATCACGCGAGTCAGCCTGGATGTCGGCTACTGCCCGCTCGGCGGCTTCGATGTCGATGTCGGCGATCGCCACCCGAGCCCCCTCTGCCAAATAGCGTGTGACGATCGCCAGACCGATACCGCGCGCCCCTCCAGTCACCACTGCGGTACGCTTTTCGAGTTTCATCACCGTGATTCCTTGTCCGGAAGAAGTTGGGAGACACAACACGCGGCCGTCTAGCGCACGTCCCGTCGCTCGACACGCCAGCGTTGCACCAACGCGCCGAGTTCCGCCATCTGCATGAGAACCTGCCAGGCGCCGGCATCACGCAGCCGCGCCTCGTGACCGGGTTCGATATGACTAGCGCCTGTAAAGCCGATCACCGTCATACCAGCGGCACAGGCCGCACGGGTGCCGGACACGCTGTCCTCGATGACCAGACAGGCCTCAGGCTTGATTCCGAGGCTCTCCGCCGCCAGCCGGTAGACGTCCGGCGCTGGCTTGGGTAGGGCCACTTGCTCGGCAGTGAACAACGGTGCCTTGCCGAGCAGTGCATCGAGCCCGGTGTTGGCCAGCGAGTCGATGACACGGCGGCGACGGCTGTTAGAGACGACCGCCAGTGGCAAATCGAGCGCCTCGATGGCCGCTGCCACGCCAACCATCGCCTCGAGTTCATCGCCCAGACGCTGCTCGATCGCCGTATCGATGCGCGCCAGGGCGTCCTCAGGCAAGTCATGGACACTGTGGGCGGCAAGGTGGTCGAGAATCGCCTGAGTGGTCATGCCTAGCGCATGGCGCAGCTCGTCGCCGATAGCCAAGTCGGGCAACCAAGCCGTCAGACACTCGTGTAGCACCGATTCGGCAATGGCCTCGCTATCGACAAGCACGCCATCGCAATCGAAGATCAGCATCTCCATGGACGACTCCATCATTGGTCGCCCGGGGCGGAGGACACGCGATTTTGCTTGCGGTCGATATCGACCAGCGGATGGCGATGTAGATGGTCCAGCGCCTCGCCATCGCCCTTGAAGAGATGGCCACAGGTTGGGTCGAAGGAAAAACGCACTTGGTCGTGCACCCGGTGAGCAACATCGCCGTCGGCCACCAGAATCCACTCGCTGTCACCGTGCTCGAGATACAGCGAGGTGACTCCACCGAGACGCTCGATGACCACAATCTTGCCGGTCAGCGGGCCCTCGTCATCGAGCTTCAAGTGCTCGGGGCGGATGCCCAGCGTCAGCGTGTCGCCGGCGCTGACGCCACGACCATCGACCGGCACCCGGCAGTCACCGCCAGGTAGCGCCACGTTGATGCCTTCACTACTTGCCTCGCGGACCTCGACGTCGAGGAAATTCATCTTCGGTGAGCCGATGAAGCCGGCCACGAAGCGGTTGCACGGGTGGTGATAGAGCGCCATCGGCGAACCGATCTGCTCGACCAAGCCGTCCTGCAGCACGACGATCTTGTCGGCCATGGTCATGGCCTCGATCTGGTCGTGAGTGACGTAGATCATCGTCGCGTCGAGTTCCTCGTGCAGCCGGGCCAGCTCGATGCGCATCTGCACGCGCAGCGCCGCATCGAGGTTCGACAGCGGTTCGTCGAACAGGAAGATACTCGGATTGCGCACGATCGCCCGGCCGATGGCCACGCGCTGGCGCTGACCGCCGGACAGCGCGCGAGGCTTGCGGTCGAGCAGCGGCTCGAGCTGCAGGATGCGCGCGGCGGAGAGGACCTTCTCGCGGCGCTCGGCCTTGGGCACCTTGGCCAGGCGCAGGCTGAAGCCCATGTTGTCCTCGACGCTCATGTGCGGGTAGAGCGCATAGCTCTGGAAGACCATCGCCAGGCCGCGGTCGGCGGGCCCGACCTCGTTGATACGCTCGCCATCGATGGCGATCTCACCGCTGGTGGTACTCTCGAGCCCCGCGATCATCCGCATCAGGGTCGACTTGCCGCAGCCCGAGGGGCCGACGAAGACCACGAATTCACGGTCCTTGACCTCGAGGTCGACGCCCTTGATGACCTGAGTGCCGCCGAAGTCCTTGACGATGTTGTTGAGTTGTAGCGTTGCCATGGCGAATTCCTTATTTGACGGCGCCGAAGGTGAGACCACGCACCATCTGTTTCTGGGTCATCCAACCGAAGATCAGGATCGGCGCGATGGCCAGCGTCGAGGCGGCGGACAACTTGGCCCAGAACAGCCCTTCGGGACTCGAGAAGGAGGCGATGAAAGCGGTCAGCGGGGCGGCATCCGAAGTCGTCAGATTGAGGCTCCAAAATGCCTCGTTCCAGCTCAGGATCACCGACAATAGCCCGGTGGAGGCGATCCCCGGCAGGGTCAGCGGCAACAGCAGGTAGAGCACTTCCTGCACGGTGCCGGCTCCGTCCATGCGCCCCGCCTCGAGGATGTCCTTGGGAATATCCTTGAAGAAGGTGTAAAGCATCCACACCACGATCGGCAGGTTCATCAGCATGTAAACGATGGTCAGCCCAAGCTGCGAGTCGAGCAGCCCCATGTCGCGGAACAACAGATAAACCGGCATCAGCACGCCCACTGGCGGTAGCATCTTGGTGGACAGCATCCACAACAGCGTGCCCTGGGTGCGCTTGGTCGGCAGAAAGGCCATCGAGTAGGCCGCGGGGATCGCCACGATCAACGCCAACAGCGTCGAGCCGAACGAAATCACGATGCTGTTCAGGGCGAACTTCAAGTAGTCGGCGCGTGCCATGACGGTGTGGTACCCCGCCAGAGTCGGCTCGAAGAACAGGCTGGGCGGTGTCGCGACCGCCTCGCCCTCGGTCTTGAAGCCGGTCAGTATCATCCAGAAGATCGGGAAGAACACGATCAGCGCGATGCCCCAGGCAAGTAGCGTGAGCAGCAGTTTTTTGGTCATCGTAGGGTTCATGCAGTGCTCCTCGCCTCAGGTCTCGAGATTCTTGGCTACGGTGCGGATCAAGAAGATCGCCACGATGTTGGCCAGAATGATGGCGATGACACCGCCGGCCGAGGCGCCGCCCACGTCGAAATCCAACAGCGCGCGGATATAGATGAAATAGGCCAGGTTGGTCGAAGCCAGTCCCGGACCGCCCGAGGTGGTAACGAAAATCTCGGCGAAGATGGTCAGCAGGAAGATCATCTCGATCATGATCACCACACTGATCGCGCGCTTCAGGTGCGGCAGGGTGATGAACCAGAAGATCGCCAATGGCCCGGCGCCGTCCATGCGGGCCGCCTCGACTTGGTCGTCGTCCAGCGACTGGATGGCGGTGAGCAGTATCAACAGCGCGAAAGGCATCCACTGCCAGGAAACGATGATGATGATCGAGGTCAACGGCATCGACGAGAACCAGTCGATCACCGGCAGCCCTAGCAGATTGCTCAGCCAGGCGAACACGCCGTTGACCGGGTGCATCAGCATGTTTTTCCACACCAATGCACCGACGGTGGGCATGACGAAAAACGGTGCGATCACCAGTAGCCGGGCGATGCCACGGCCGAAGAATTCCTGCTGGAAGAGTACCGCCAGCAGCGTACCGCCGATCACGCTGATCGCCAGCACCCAGCCGACCAGCAACAGGGTATTGCCCATCGCCGTCCACAAGGCCGGGTCGGTGAGCAAATAAGTGTAATTGTCCCAGCCGGCGAAGCCGGAGATCATGGGATTGATCAGGTTATAGCGCTGGAAGGAGAACCATAGGGTCATGCCCAGCGGCACCAGCATCCATAACAGCAGCAAGGTGACCGCCGGGCCCTGCAGGAACAGATTGCGGAAGCCGCCGACGGTTCGTCCAGACGTTCTCTCGCGCATGGGAGTGCCCCACTGAAGGAAACGAGTCGGGAAATGCGGCCGGATCATGACGATCCGGCCGACGTGGGATGCTACGGGTTAGTCGTAGTAGCCAGCCTGACGCATGGTACGTTCGACCGAGCGCTGGGCCTGATCGAGGGCGGCATCGACCGACTGCTCGCCGGAAAGCGCGGCGCCGATCATCTGGCCGACCTGGGTACCCACCGACTGGAACTCGGGAATATTGACAGTCTGCACGCCGATATACGGGCTCGGCTTGAGCGTCGAGTCGGTCGGATCGGCAGTCTGGATGGCGTTCAGCACGAAATCGGCGAACGGCGCGGCTTCTTGATACTTGGGATTCTCGTAGGTCGACTCACGAGTGCCCGGGGGCACGCTGGTCCAGCCTTCTTTCTCGCCGACCAGTTCGATGTATTCCTGCGAGGTCGCCCAGGTGATGAAGGTCTTGGCGGCGTCCTTGGAATCCGACGAAGTGGGAATCGCCAGCGTCCACGACCATAGCCAGTTGGAACCCTTCGGGGTCTTGGCGATCGGTGCGGGAGCGAAGCCCAACTTGTCAGCTACCTGCGACTCATCGGCATCATAAAACTTGCCGGCAGCCGAGGTGGCATCGACCCACATACCGCACTTGCCGCTGGAGAACAGCGCCTGGTTCTCGTTGAAGCCGTTGGAGGTCGCGCCCGGCGGGCCATATTTATTCATCAGATCGACATAGAAGCTGACCGCTTCTTTCCACTCCGGCGAATTGATTTCCGGATGCCAGTCTTCATCGAACCAACGGCCGCCGAAGGTATTCACCAATGTCGAGACGAAAGCCATGTTCTCGCCCCAGCCCGGCTTGCCACGCAGGCAGATGCCATAAACGTCGTTGTCGGGGTCGTTGATCTGGCTCGCCCAGTCCTGAACCTGGTCCCAGGTCGGTTGATCGGACATCTCGATGCCGGCTTTTTCGAAGAGATCGGTGCGGTAATACATCATCGAGCTCTCGCCGTAGAACGGCAGCGCATACAGCGAACCGTCTTGGCTCAAGCCGTCGCGGATCGGCTTGATCAAGTCGTCTTCGTTATAGCTTTCGGGAAGGTCATCGAGTTCGACCAACCAGTCCTGCTTGGCCCAGATCGGCACTTCATAGGTGCCGACGGTCATGACATCGAACTGACCGCCATCGGTAGCGATGTCAGTGGTCAGACGCTGACGCAGCACGTTTTCCTCGAGCACCACCCATTCCAGATCGATATCCGGATGAGCCTTTTCGAATTCGTCGGTCAGGCCCTGCATGATGATCATGTCGTTGTTGTTTACCGTGGCCACGGTGATGGTTTCGGCGTGTGCGGCGAACGAGGCCAATGTCGCGGCACCGGCCAGGGGTAATACGTGTTTCAGGTACATGGCGAGCTCCTGAGAGGAGATTCTTGAATTTGTTTTGATCAATCTACTCATTGAGTATTCAAATGATCATTTGCAACGCAAAAAAAAGCAAACCTCACACGCTTAGACTTTGGCCTAAGCAGCCCCCAATGTGGACACGATATAGCGTGCCGCCGCCTCATCGGTGACCAACCCTTTGAGCCAGCCACCCCGCAAGGCACTCAGAATCGCCGGGCCCTTGTCGTGTCCGCCAGCCAAGCCCATCAACGGCTGACCGCCGAGCGCCGATAGCGGTAAGCTAGTGATCCGGCGCGTGATAGGACAATCGATGAGTCGCCCTTGGGTATCCAGGGGCCAGCCGAGCAATTCCCCCACGGCGCCGGCTTCGAGCAGCTCGTTGAGTTCGGCCTCACTGATAAAATGATCCTGGAACAGGGTCGCGCGCGGATCGATGCGCCCGATGCCGATGACCCCGGTTTCTGCCTCGCGGGCAATATGGAACACCGCCTGCACGAGCTGCTGAGCCAGCAGCGCTTCTTTTTCTTCCACCGAAGCGGCGACCACCGGCGCCGGTAGCAAGAAACGCTCCGCTCCAGTCTTGTCGGCCAGCACCATGACCCCATCGTAGCGGTTGGCTGAGCCGTCACGGGCGACATTGCCCACCAGCGAGACGATGCGATGCTGCGAGCGGTCCAGACGACTCAGGGCTTCCACCGTGGCGCGCACCGAACGCCCCGTCCCCAGCGAGAGCGTCAGCGCTTGCTGGCGATCGAGAAGCCCGGCCAGACGTTCGGCCCCCGCCTGCGCGAGAAAGCGCGGGCTGCTATCCGGCACATCGGGGTCGCTAGGTACTACGTCACAATAATCCAACCCGAAATGCGTGAGAATCGCTTCACCCATCGCCATGCAACCGGAAATGGGATGATCGATGTGCACCTTGACCAGCCCTTCCTGCCGCGCCAATGCCAACAGGCGTTGGACTCCGGGGCGCGAGACGCCCAACTGGCCGGCGATTTCATCCTGGGTACGCCCTCCCACATAGGACAACCAGGCCGCGCGTGCCGCCTGCTCGCGCTTGAGTTCGTATTTATCCATCGCCGCTGCTCCTGCTGGAAGGGAGAATGCCGGCATCATCGCAATCGCACATCACGCACACAATACGCAACCATCTGGAGCGCGCCGCAACCGAGCCAGATGACGATCAGGACTCGATACCGCTCGGCGCAACCGGTGACGCGGGCAGCCAGACATGTGCGGCGAGTCCGCCGAGCGAGGCACGTGACAGCGTGAGCTGGCCACCGTACAGAGTCATCAGATCCTCGACGATGGCCAGACCCAACCCCGAACCGGAGCGTCGCTCGTCGAGGCGGGAGCCTCGCGCCAGAGCGGCGTCGCGCTGCTCTTCGCTCATACCTGGCCCGTCGTCCTCGATCAACAATTCGACGCCTGCCGCCTGCGGATGAAGGCTCACGGTGACCTGGCTATCGGCCCAACGCAGCGCATTTTCCAGAAGGTTGCCGACCAGTTCCTGCAGATCCTGAGCCTCCATGCGCACCTTGAGGTCATCGGCCAGCGACTGGGTCAACTGGATACCGCGCCGCTGCCCCATTCGCGTCAACCCCTCGAGCACCGGCGCCAGGGTTTGCGCAGCATCCACCTTGCCGGCGAGAACGACCCCGCCGGCCGCCGAGGCCCGGGCAAGATGATGGCGTACGGCGTCATCGATGCGCCCCAACTCGCCGCGCAGACGGTCGCGCGTGTCGGGCGGGAAGCGTTCGGCCAGGGTGGTGAGCACGCTGACTGGGGTCTTGAGCGCATGCGCCAGATTGCCAGCGGCATTGCGGCCGCGCTCGATCAGGCGCCTATCACGCTCCAGCACGCCGTTCATGGCACGTGCCAGGCGAGCCAGCTCGTCGGGCAGGAAATGCGTCTCGAGGCTGTCGGCATCGCCGGACTCAACCGCGCGCAGATTGGTATGCATGCGACGCAGCGGTGCCAACCCCCAGCGAATCTGTACCGCCAGCCCGACCAGCAGCAAGGCGCCCAGCGCCAGCAGCGACAACCCCAGCAGCCACTCGAAGCGCGCCACTTCGGTGTCCAGCTCTTCGCGTGATGCCGCCACACTGACATGCAGTGTCTCGGCATGCCCCGGCAGGCGGATGTCACGTTCGACGACGCGCAGAGTGTCGCCCCGCGGGCCCTCGACTTCGCTCACGGCCACTCCCGTGGCGTTATCGATCGGTAGCCGTTGATCCCACAACGAACGCGACGTCAGCGTTTGTCCGTCGTCGTCGCTGACCTGCCAGTACCATCCCGAAAAGACACGCTCGAACCGGGGATCGCCCAGCGAACGTGTCATATGCAGTTCTTCATTCTGGGCATCGACTTGCACACCGGCCAACAATACGTTGAGCAGCGACTCGAGACGGTCGTCGAAGGCGGTGGTGACGGAATCGCGGAAGTTATAAGCAAGCCCCGTTCCCGCCAAGGGTAGCGCCACCATGACCAGCAAGAGCGAGGCGATCAGCAAGCGGGCGCGGATCGAAGTACGAGCGAGACGTTGGCGCCAAGGGCGTCGCCTCATTACTCATCCTCGGGGGCTACCAGACGATACCCCTGCCCGCGCAAGGTCACGATGCGCTGGTTGCCGAGCTTGCGGCGCAGGCGACTTACCTGCACGTCGATAACGTTGGAGTCGGGCTCATGATCGCGATCATAGACATGCTCAGACAGCTCGATACGGCTCACGATGCGCGGTGCGGCATGCAGCAGATACGCCAGCAGCCGCGATTCCTGTGCCGTCAAAGTGATCGGGCGTCCCGCCAGCGTGACGCTGCCGGTATGCGTATCCAGCGCCAACTCGCCCAGTCTGAGTATGGGATGGGCATGGCCATGACTGCGTCGCACCAGGGCACGTAAACGAAACAGCACCTCGGCGGTTTCGAAGGGTTTGGTGACGTAGTCATCGGCGCCGGCGGAAAAGCCTGCCGCCTTATCCGACCAGCGTTCGCGGGCCGTGAGCACTAATACCGGCAAGTCGATTCCATCCTCGCGCCAGGCTGCTAGCCAGCGCGTGCCGTCACCATCGGGGAGCCCCAGATCGAGTATCACGGCGTCATAGGATTCGACGCGCACGAGATAATCGGCCGCGTGGCCAGTCTCGGCATGTTCCCACAACAGCCCCGCTTCTCCGAGCGCCTCGCCGAGCGCCTGTGCCAGCGCGGTATCATCCTCGACCAGCAACACCTTCATTGACGTGCCATCCCATCGATATTGACCCCTTCGATACCAATCATTTCCCCGCTCGTGGCATCGAATTCGAATTCCACTACCTGCCCCTGCGGACCAATCATGTCGATTTCGTAGCGCGGCATGCCATCGTCACGCTCGAGCTCTACCTCTAGCACTTGACCGATATAGTGGTGCTCGAGCCAGTCGAGCACCTTGGGCAGTGCCACCACACGCCCCTCTTCCACCTCTCGGTGCAATGAGCGCCATTCGTCATCGTCGGCCGCGACCAGCGACTGGCAGGCCATGATGCCTACCGCCACCAGCATCAGCGCTTTGATACAGCGATTGAAGCGTTTCATGGACACGAGTCTGCCTCAGCCGACATGAATGCAGCATGAATGCCCAGGAGTTAGATACTCCATACCCTCTACCACGCCGGAGACATGATGTTCGCCGCGCATGCCCAAATCCCGTTCACATGAATGAAAGATGAACATCGTTTTCAGGTGACTGCAAGGTAGACGACGTTAGCGTGCCTCTATCCGCAGTCGCGGTATGTCATACCAACCTCGAGGCGAAAGCCAGGAGTGAATCATGAAGACGATGCATATGCTGATGATGCCGATGGTCCTCACAGGAGGGCTCTCCACCGCCGCGCTCGCCGATGATGGCAGCCTATCACCAGGCAAGCTCGAGTCACTGCTCAACGACACCGACGCCTATGGCTTCACCCATTACGATGAAGTCGCCATCGATGACGGTAATCGTCTTGAGGTGGAAGGCTGGCGTGACGATGGCTGGCAACTCGATATCGATATGCTTATCGAGGATGGCAGCCTAGTGCACGAGAAACGCCACAAGGGCACCATTCCCGACTGGAGCCTGACCAGCGACGAACTGCAGCAGGCGCTGGACAACGCTCAGAATGCCGGCATGAAACGCTTTTCCGAATTGGATGTCGATGAAAGAGGGCATGTAGATATCGAAGGCTACGACGCCCAGAATAGTGAGATCGACATTCGCCTCGAGCGCAATGACCTAACGGTCACCGGAGTGGAACATGACTAATCGACAGCAAAATGCCGCCTGGCAGGCGGCACAACAATGGCGAGAGCGGGCGCGTCAGGCGCGTCCGTCACAGGGCGCTGGCGGGCTCAAGCTGCTCGCCACTTGGTTATTGTTTGGCGCCATGATGATCGTCGGCACCCTGCTCGGCCTGTTCTTCTTGATCATCGGCTGGGCGATGTTGCCCTTCTTGCGCCACCGTATGAAGAAACGCGCCGAGGTGTTTCGCGCCGACCATGCACGCCCGGCTGGCGGCAACGGTGCCCAGGATGCCCCGGCGCAAGACGCCACGCACGCGTCTCAGGTGCTCGAGGGCGACTACCGCGTCAAGTCAGGCGATTGATCAAGGAATACGAGACGAAAAAATGGCACGCAAGGCGTGCCAGAAACGACTGCTTACCTGCAAACCACAGGTTCGCCGTCAAGGAAGGGGAATCGTTGACATAGACGAAAAAGCCCGCCCCCGGAGGGACGGGCTTGATATTTGGTGCGCCCGGGAGGATTCGAACCTCCGACCACCTGATTCGTAGTCAGGTACTCTATCCAGCTGAGCTACGGGCGCTTTGCACAACGCACGACCAGCTGCCGTGTTTCGCGCTGTATCGAGAGCAACGGCTCTCGCACATGCATCGCCACGTGACTTACTCACGCTATTAAAGTGGTGCGCCCGGGAGGATTCGAACCTCCGACCACCTGATTCGTAGTCAGGTACTCTATCCAGCTGAGCTACGGGCGCAATACTTCGATGCAATGCATCCGGTTGAGTGGCGGAGAGAGAGGGATTCGAACCCTCGATGGGGCTACAAACCCCATACTCCCTTAGCAGGGGAGCGCCTTCAGCCACTCGGCCATCTCTCCCTCATCAACACGGCGCGTATGTTACCGATTATACTGGGGTCTTGTCTAGGGCGGATTGAAAATCTTTTAATATCAACCCATACCGTCACTACTTGCCTGGCGGGAGACTCGCTTGCCGTACTGCGTGCGAGTCAAACTGCTCGATCCAGAAAGCATGCCTGATCCAAAAGCCCGAGCCGATAAAGGGGACGACTTCACCAGCCCAGACGGTCCCACGCATGCGTCACTTCAAACGTTTGAACCGCCGTCTTCGCTATCGGTCTTCTCGCGCTGAATACGCTGGTAGATCTCTTCGCGATGTACGGCTACGTCCTTGGGCGCATTGACACCGATACGGACCTGATTGCCTTTCACTCCCAGGACTGTAACGGTGATATCGTCGCCGATCATGAGTGTTTCACCGACGCGACGGGTCAGGATGAGCATGTCTGATCTCCTTCTCAGGCTTTCTTCCAACGGGATGCATGCACCGCCAAGCGACAGTACGAGGGCAAATTATGCGTCATACAGCCCCCGAGAGCCAATGGCGCGTGCTTTGCATCCACGGATGCGCTGAATGAAAGGCCGCATCTGGCCTTCCGGCGTCGTCCTGACGCCACCCTCAGCGTAGAAGCCGATAGGCCAGGAAGGCCAAATTTCTTTGATTATTCGCCTTGTATACTGTCTTTATCGAGGCCGAAGGCGGAGTGCAGCGCACGCACGGCCAGCTCCATCTGCTTCTCGTCGATGACCACGGAAATCTTGATTTCCGAGGTGGAGACCATGCGAATGTTGATGTTTTCGTCAGCCAGAACGCGGAACATCTTGGACGCCACCCCGGCATGCGAGCGCATGCCCACACCGACCAGCGAGACCTTGGCGATATTCTCGTCGCCGCGCAGTTCACCACCGCCCAGCGCCGGGATCACCTGATCCTGCAGGATGCTTCGCGTCTGTTTGAAATCGCTCTTGGCCACGGTAAACGTGAAGTCGGTGTAATCACCGGCCGGGGCCACGTTTTGCACGATCATGTCGATTTCGATGTTGGCATCGGCGATGGGCCCCAGGATCTTGGACGCCACGCCCGGCACATCGGGGGTGTTGAGCAACGTCAGCTTGGCTTCACTGGAGGTGAAGGCAATACCGGAGATCAGCGGTTCTTCCATGGAGGCCTCTTCTTCTTCAGCGACGATCAGGGTACCGGGGCCGTCTTCGAAACTGGACAGCACACGCAGCGGTACGTTGTATTTACCTGCAAATTCGACGGCGCGAATCTGCAATACCTTGGAGCCAAGGCTGGCCAGCTCGAGCATTTCCTCGACGGTGATGGAGGACAGGCGTTGTGCCTTGGAGCAGACCCGCGGATCGGTGGTATAAACGCCATCCACATCGGTGTAGATCTGGCATTCATCGGCCTTGAGCGCCGCCGCTAGGGCCACGCCGGTGGTATCCGAACCGCCGCGTCCCAACGTGGTGATGTTGCCCTCGTCGTCGACACCCTGGAAACCGGCCACGACCACGACCTGACCGTCGTCGAGATCGGCCTGAATGTCGTCGGTCTCGATACGCTGGATACGCGCCCTGGTGTAGGCACTGTCAGTCTGGATGCCGACCTGACCGCCGGTATAGGACGTCGCCGCCACATCCAGCTTATGCAAGGCCATGGCCAGCAGCGAGCTGGTGACCTGCTCGCCGGTGGACACCAGCATATCCATCTCGCGCGGCGTGGGCTCATCGTTGATCTGGCTCGCCAGATCGATCAGCCGGTTGGTTTCCCCGCTCATTGCCGACACCACGACGACCACTTGATGGCCTTCGTCGCGGAATCGCTTCACTTTTTCGGCGACGGCCTTGATGCGCTCCACCGAGCCCACCGAGGTCCCCCCGAACTTCTGTACGTATAGCGCCATAGCTGCCTATCCGTGGTGGTTTTCCCAAGCATGAATGAAGAAAAGGGCCGGCGCCATGCGCACGACCCTTTTCACGATCTCACTCGCCGAGCCGAGCCTCGACCCAACTCGGCACACTCGCCAAGGCATCAGGCAATGCCTGCGGCCGCGATCCTCCTGCCTGCGCCATGTCGGCCCGGCCACCGCCTTTACCGCCGACCTGCTCGGCGACATGCTTGACCAGGTCACCAGCCTTGAGGCGCGCGGTGAGGTCATCGGTCACGCCGGCGATCAAGCTGACTTTTTCGTCGCCGGCCACGCCCAGCACGATGACGCCCGAGCCCAGCTTGTTCTTAAGCTGATCGAGCAGGCCGCGCAGCTCCTTGCCACCGACGCCCTCGACCTGCTTGGCGAGCAATTTAACACCCGCCACCTCGCGCACCTCGGCCAGCATGTCGCCACTCGCGGCACTCGCCAACTTGGCCTTGAGCCGCTCGAGCTCTTTCTCCAGGCTACGATTGCGCTCGAGCGTCGCTTCGAGACGTGACTCCACCTGCTCGGGCTTGGCCTTGAGCTGCTCGGCAACACGCGTGACCTTGGCTTCCTGATCGCGGAAGTATGCCAGGGCACCTTCACCGGTAACGGCCTCGACGCGTCGCACGCCCGCGGCGACCCCCGTCTCGCTGAGAATGTGGAAACAGCCGATATCGCCACTACGCGCCACGTGCGTACCACCACACAGCTCGATGGAGAAATCATCGGCGCCAATGGTCAGTACACGTACATTATCGGCGTACTTGGCCTCAAAGAGCGCTGCAGCGCCTTTCGCCTTGGCCTCGTCAAGCGTCATTTGTTCGGTTCGCGTGTCAGCGTTAGCCAGAATCTGAGCATTGACGATGCGCTCGACCTCATCGAGCTGCGCCGGCGTCATCGCCTCGAAGTGACTGAAGTCGAAGCGCAGGCGCTCCGCCGTCACCAACGAGCCCTTCTGCTGTACGTGCTCGCCCAATACTTGTTTGAGCGCTTCATGCAGTAGATGCGTCGCCGAATGATTGCGCATGGTCGATGCCCGCAGGCTGGCATCGACCTGTGGCGTGACGCTATCACCCACCTCGAGCCGACCCTCGATGAGCACGCCATGATGTAGATGATGTCCGCCCTGCTTCTGAGTATCGGTCACCTGGAAACGCATGCCATTGGCGTTCAAGTAACCGGTGTCGCCGGCCTGCCCGCCCGACTCGCCATAGAACGGCGTACGATCCAGCACCACGACGCCCCGCTGGCCAGCCTCGAGTGCCGCCAGCGCATTGCCCTCATGATCCACCAAGGCGGTGACACACGCTTCGTCTTCCAGGCGGTCATAGCCGGTGAAGGCCGTTTCGCCTTCAAGCTCCAAAGCCGCCGTGTAATCGGCGCCGAATTGACTGGCCGCGCGGGCACGCTCGCGTTGCGCCTCGAGCTCACGCTGGAAGCCGACCTCGTCCGGCGTCACGCCACGCTCGCGGCAGACATCCGCCGTCAAATCGAACGGAAAACCATAGGTATCGTAGAGCTTGAACACCGTCTCACCCGGCAATACGTCGCCTTCGAGCGTATCCAACGCTTCCGCCAGCAGGCCCATGCCATGATCCAGCGTGCGCGCAAATTGCTCTTCTTCCTTGAGCAGCACTTTCTCGATCTGGGTGCGAGTATTGCGCAGTTCCGGATAGGCGTCGCCCATTTCGGCATCCAGCGCTGCCACCAGCTTATGGAAGAACGGCTCGCGCGTACCGAGCTTATGACCGTGGCGGATGGCGCGACGGATGATGCGCCGCAACACGTAACCGCGCCCTTCGTTGGACGGCAATACGTCGTCGGTGATCAAGAAAGCGCAGGAACGGATATGATCGGCGATCACGCGCAGTGACGGCGCGCTGGTGTCCGCGTAGCCCGTCGCTTGTGCCGCGGCATCGAGCAGATTTCGGAACAGATCGATCTCGTAATTGGAATGCACGCCCTGCATGACCGCCGCGACGCGCTCAAGGCCCATGCCGGTATCGATGGAAGGCTTGGGCAGCGGATTCAGTGTCCCGCCGCTGTCACGATCGAACTGCATGAACACCAGGTTCCAGATCTCGATGTAGCGATCGCCGTCCTCATCGGGGCTTCCCGGCGGACCACCCGCGACCTCGGGCCCATGATCGTAGAAGATCTCCGAGGACGGACCACAGGGGCCGGTATCGCCCATCTGCCAGAAGTTGTCCTCGTCGAGCTTGGAGAAGCGCGCCGGGTCGATGCCGATTTCATCCTTCCAGATACGTTCGGCTTCGTCGTCGCTGACGTGAACGGTGACCCACAGCTTTTCGGCAGGCAAGCCCAGCCGTTCGGTCAGAAACGTCCAGGCAAAGCGAATGGCATCGCGCTTGAAGTAATCACCGAAGCTGAAGTTGCCCAGCATCTCGAAGAACGTATGGTGGCGCGCGGTATAGCCGACGTTATCCAGATCGTTGTGCTTGCCCCCGGCACGCACGCAACGCTGTGGGGAGGTGGCACGTACGTAGGGGCGCGGATCGCGTCCCAGGAAGACGTCCTTGAACGGCACCATGCCGGCATTGGTGAACAGCAACGTCGGGTCGTTGCCGGGCACGAGCGAGCTCGACGGCACGATGGTATGGCCGTGCTCCTCGAAGAACGTCAGAAAGGCTTGTCTGATGTCTGCGCTTTTCATAGAAATTCCGTGGCGGTGTGCGTTAGGCGCTGCGGGCACGCGCGGCCCGACCGGACAAGCGGTGGGCGAGAAACGCGAAAGTCGGCGAATGACGGAAAACGAGTCGCCCCGAACCATCGCAAGGCGCACTAGTATAACGCGTTCGGCGGGGGACTAAAGAGGTGCCGGCAAGCCGGCGGCAGGCACACGCAAGATGATATGCGCGCTAATAATCCATATCCCAAGCATGCGCCATGGCATGACGCACCTGGTCGAAATCGAACCCACGTGAAGCCAGAAACCGCTCGCGCTTGGCGCGTTCTCGCGGCTCGCGGCCGGGTGAGTCGAAGCGCTTGGCCAATGCCTCACACGCCAGGCGATGCCAATTGGGGGCCTCACTTTCGAGCGCCTCACCCACTAGCTCGTCGGTGACACCACGCGAACTCAATTCGGCGCGAATCTTCATTGCCCCTTGGCCACGGGACAAACGCGAACGCACGAACTGCTCGGCGAAACGCGCGTCGGACTGCAAGCCCTCTTCGGCCAGGCCATCCAGCGCCAACGCGATATCGGCGCGCTCATGCCCACGCGTCGTCAGCCGCGACACCAGCTCAGCCCGCGAGTAATCGCGACGCGCCAGCAGGCGGATGGCATCGTCGCGAGGTGTCGTCTCTTGCTTATCCATGCTTACAGCAGATTGCCGTCGTCCTGGGTCGCAGCGGCCTTATCTTCGCTCGCGCCTTCCTCCGGCTTGTCGTCCTCCGCCTTGGGCGCGGACAGCAATCGTGCGCGAATCTCGCCTTCGATCTCGTCCATGATCGCCGGGTTGTCCTCGAGGAACTGAGCGGCGTTGGCCTTGCCTTGACCGATCTTGCTGCCCTGATAGCTGTACCAGGCACCCGCCTTGTCGACCAAGCCTTGCTGTACCCCGAGATCGATGACCTCGCCGGCATGGTAGATACCCTTGCCATAGAGGATCTGGAACTCGGCCTGGCGGAACGGCGGCGCCACCTTGTTCTTGACGACCTTGACGCGGGTTTCGTTACCGGTCACCTCGTCGCCCTGCTTCACCGAGCCAGTACGGCGGATATCGAGACGTACGCTGGAGTAGAACTTCAGCGCGTTGCCGCCGGTGGTGGTCTCAGGACTCCCGAACATCACGCCGATCTTCATGCGGATCTGATTGACGAACATCACCATGCAGTTGGCGTTCTTGATGTTGCCGGTGATCTTGCGCAACGCCTGGGACATCAACCTGGCCTGTAGACCGACGTGGGCATCGCCCATTTCGCCCTCGATTTCCGCACGCGGCGTGAGGGCCGCGACCGAATCGACGACAATGACGTCGACGCCGCCGGAGCGTACCAGCATGTCGCAGATTTCCAGCGCCTGTTCGCCGGTATCCGGCTGCGAGACCAGCAGATCGTCGAGGTTGATACCCAGCTTTTCGGCGTAGCTAGGGTCCAGCGCGTGCTCGGCATCAACGAAGGCACAGGTCTTGCCTTGTTTCTGTGCCTGGGCAATCACCGATAGCGTCATCGTGGTCTTGCCCGAGGATTCGGGGCCGAAGATCTCGACCACGCGACCCAGCGGCAAGCCGCCCACGCCAAGCGCGATATCCAGCCCCAGCGACCCGGTGGATATGGCCGGAGTCGCTACGCGCGGCGTATCGCCAAGACGCATCACGGCGCCCTTGCCGAACTGGCGCTCGATCTGGGAAAGCGCTGCGTTGAGCGCCTTGGAACGGTTGTCGTCCTGTGCCATGAAGGTCTCCTATCGAAGGACGTCGAAGCTCGCACGGTGGCGCTGACGCATGTCGTCGCCGACCGCAAAACACTGTATGACTAGACAGTAGTATGACGAAAAAATTCCTCGCCGCCTACCTCTGTTTCTTACCCGATATCACGTTGGCGATACCCTCTTCTCAAGCCTGTCGATCAAGCCGATCAGCGCCACGCGTACCGCTTGTCCACGTACGACGTCACGCGTGCCCGGCAGATGATGGCACTCGCTCTCTTGCGCTCGCACGTCGCCCCAGGCGAACCATACCGTGCCCACGGGCTTGGCGGCGCTGCCACCACCGGGGCCCGCGACCCCGCTGATCGCCACCCCCAGTGTGGCACCACTGTCGCGACATGCGCCCGCCACCATCTCACCCACGGTTTCGGCACTGACCGCTCCGTGCTCGGCAAGAGTCGCGTCACGCACCCCCAATAGCCGCTGCTTGGCACCATTGGCATAGGTCACGTAACCGGTCTCGAAATACGCGGAACTGCCAGCGATGTCGGTAATCGCACTGGCCACGCCACCACCGGTGCAGGACTCCGCCGCCGTCACGCTGGCATTCGCCGCGAGACAGGCACGCCCCAGGCGCTCGGCCAATGCCTCGAGCGAATAGGCCTGCCATGTTGTCAGCGTCACCGCCATGTCGTGTCTCCCGGTTGCCATCTCAAGCGGCATGCCACTGACGCCGCCCACCCGAATGCGTAGAATAGAGCCTTTGGCGAACGTTTGCAGGCGCATCCAGCACGGCGTCGCCTTATTCCACTTGGCAACATCAGCCACCGGCACGACAAGGATTCGCATGAGCCAGGCCTCTGCCCAGCATACCCCGATGATGGTCCAGTACCTGAAGATCAAGCGCGAGCATCCCGAGGTGCTGCTCTTCTATCGCATGGGCGATTTCTACGAGCTGTTTTATGACGACGCCAAGCGCGCCGCAAAATTGCTCGACATCACTCTGACCCAACGCGGCCAATCGGCGGGCAAGCCGATTCCCATGGCCGGTGTGCCCTATCATAGTGCCGAAGGTTATCTGGCGCGGCTGGTCAAGTCCGGAGAATCAGTGGCCATCTGCGAGCAGATGAGCGACCCCAGCACGGCCAAGGGCCCCGTGGATCGTCAGGTCGTGCGTATCGTCACGCCCGGCACCCTGCACGACGAAGCCTTGCTCGACGCGCGCCGCGACAACCTCGTGCTTGCCGTGCATCCTCATGGCGAACGCTGGGGCATGGCCTGGCTAGAGCTTTCAAGCGGCCATTTCAGTGTCCTCGAGGTGGACGGTGAAAGCGACCTGCTGTCCGAGATCCAGCGCCTCGACCCCGCCGAGTTGCTCGCCGCGGAGAGCCTCTCGTTGCCTCCTGCTCTCGCCGAACGTCCCGGCTTTCGCCGTCAGGGCGACTGGCTGTTCGATTTGGAGAGCGCTCAACGCTTGCTGTGCGATCAATTCGGCGTCGCCGACTTGCGCGGCTTCGGCTGCGCGCATCTCACCACCGCCCTGACCGCCGCTGGCGTGCTCATCGACTACGCCCGCGACACTCAGCGCTCGCGACTGCCCCACGTCACCGGCATCGCCGTGGAGACCCGCGACGAGGCGGTGGTGATCGACGCCGCCAGTCGTCGCAATCTCGAGATCGATATCAACCTCGGCGGCGGCTTCGAGAACACGCTGGCCAGCGTGTTGGACACCACCGCCACGGCCATGGGCTCGCGTCAGTTGAAGCGCTGGCTCAACCGGCCACTGCGCGATACCGCCCAGGTCCAGGCGCGTCAGGCAGCAGTGCAGAGTCTCATCGACGACGACCGTTATACGGCCCTGCGCGAGCCACTCAAGGCGATCGGTGACATCGAGCGCATCCTCGCTCGAGTGGCTCTCTACAGCGCTCGCCCACGTGACCTGGCACGCCTGCGCGATGCCCTCAACGCCCTACCTGCGCTGGAGCGTGATCTCGCTGAGCTCGACGACGGCACGGCCATCGACGAGCTCAAGCGCCATATCCAGCCGTACCCCGAGCTTGCCGAGACGCTGACCCAGGCACTGGTCGACAACCCGCCCGTGGTGATCCGCGACGGTGGCGTAATCGCCGCAGGTTTCGACGAGGAACTCGACGAATACCGCGGCCTGGCCGAGCATGCCGGTGACTACCTGGTCGAACTCGAGACGCGCGAGCGCGAGCGCACCGGCCTGGCCAGCCTCAAGGTCGGCTACAACCGTGTCCACGGTTACTTCATCGAGATTCCGCGCGCCCAGGCCCGCGAGGCCCCGGCCGAATACATTCGTCGCCAGACGCTGAAAAATGCCGAACGCTTCATCATCCCCGAACTCAAGGAGTTCGAGGACAAGGCACTGTCAGCCAAGTCGCGCTCACTAGCCCGCGAAAGCTGCTCTACGACGGCTTGCTGGAAACGCTCAACGTCGACCTTCAAGCACTGCAGGGCACGGCTCGCGCCTTGGCGACCCTCGACGTACTGGCATGTTTCGCCGAACGCGCCCTGGCGCTGGATTTCGTACGCCCCCATCTGAGCGATCAGCCCGGCCTGCGCATTCGTGGCGGGCGCCATCCCGTGGTCGAGCACGTCAGCGACCACCCATTCGTGCCCAACGATCTGATGCTCGACGAAACGCGGCGCTTGCTGGTCATCACCGGCCCCAACATGGGCGGGAAGTCTACCTACATGCGCCAGGCGGCTTTGATAGCGTTGCTCGCGCATACCGGGAGCTGCGTGCCCGCCGACGAGGCCGAGATCGGCCCCGTGGATCGCATCTTCACGCGTATCGGCTCCAGCGACGACCTGGCCGGCGGTCGCTCTACCTTCATGGTGGAGATGACCGAAACCGCGACCATCCTGCATAACGCCACCGAGCACAGCCTGGTACTGATGGACGAGATCGGTCGCGGCACCAGCACCTTCGATGGCCTCTCGCTGGCCTGGGCCAGCGCTGAGCACCTGGTCGAGCGACGCGCCTTCACGCTCTTTGCCACGCACTACTTCGAGATGACCGCTCTAACGGAGCCCTACGACGGCGTGGCCAACGTGCATCTGACGGCCGCCGAACATCAGGACGGCATCGTTTTCATGCACCGTGTCGAGGAAGGGCCCGCAAGCCAGAGCTATGGCCTGCAAGTCGCGCAGCTCGCTGGCGTGCCGCCCCGCGTAGTGGCACGGGCACGCGAGAAGCTCGCTACCCTGGAGCAACAGGAAGTCCATCAAGCTGGCACTCGTGGCGGGATGCACGAGGGTGACGCACCCAAACCACAACAAGCAGACCTTTTCGCCAGTGCACCGCATCCGGTCATCGAGGCGCTGGAAAAGCTCGACCTCGACGAGATATCCCCGCGCCAGGCCATGGCTTTGCTCTATGAGTGGCGTGAACAATGCTGAAGGTGCGTTTGGCTATGAGGCCATTCCAAAACGTTTATGGCGCCCGCTTGCCCACGCGCCAGGGGCACGACTAAAATGTGGCGCCATTAGAATATGCCATTATAAATTGCCGCCCGTTTATAACCGTACTGTCACCCTTGGGCGCTGCCGCGACCGAGATTCAGGAGATCCTCATGACATTCGTCGTCACCGAAAACTGCATTCGCTGCAAATACACCGACTGCGTCGAAGTCTGCCCCGTGGACTGCTTCTACGAAGGGCCAAACTTTCTGGTGATTCACCCCGACGAGTGTATCGACTGCGCATTGTGCGAGCCCGAGTGTCCGGCCGAAGCGATATATTCGGAGGATGAACTTCCGGAGGGTCAGAAGGACTTCACCGAGCTGAATGCCGAGCTTTCCGAAGTTTGGCCCAACATCAGCGAGAAGAAGGACCCTCTGCCCGAGGCGGAACAGTGGGACGGTAGCGCCGACAAGCTGCAATACCTCGAACGCTGACGCTGATCGCCAATATCCGCGGCGCACCACGCAACGCCGGCCTTTCAATGAGGTCGGCTTTTTTTGGTCAAACAGGCAACGGCAAGACAAAAAAAAGCGGCCCGAAGGCCGCTGCATCCCATTCATCCCTGAGCGGCTCCCTCCGCTCGACTCCCGAGGTGCGCTCCATGCCTGCCATGGGCTCCCTCCACGACAGGCGCACCTTGCTGCATCCCAATCTGCCTCCAGGTAAGCAATGCCTTTGCTCATCCTGTGCAATAGCATTTTTACCAATCCTGCCCATCGCGACAAGCGGGTCATTTGACCGCCGCTTTCCTGCAACCAGACACCACATCACAGTAAATTATCTTTAAAAACAGATAGATAATCCGATAGAAAGCGTATCTATTGCGTCGATCATCGAGATTTATCACACATTGAGGGCATTTTTTGTAGGAAATCTCTTACAAGAAATGGAGATAATGCTTACTCACAAAACACTCACGGCGGCCCTGAAGGCCGCCGTGAGTGCTACTACCGGGATGTCGTAGACGTAGGCTTTGCGTCCGGCGTCAGCCCTGGCCCTTGATAGTGGCCAAGCCGGGATAGGTAGCCTGTCCCCCCAAGGCCTGCTCGATGACCAGCAAGCGGTTGTACTTGGCCACACGATCACTGCGGCACAGCGAGCCGGTTTTGATCTGGCCGGCGGACGTACCCACGGCCAGATCAGCGATGGTGGTATCTTCGGTCTCACCACTGCGATGCGAGATGACCGCCGTGAAGCCGGCGTCCTGCGCCATCTTGATGGCGTCCAGCGTCTCTGAGAGCGAGCCGATCTGGTTGAACTTGATCAAGATGGAGTTACCGATGTGCTCGTCGATGCCGCGCTTGAGAATCCGCGTGTTGGTCACGAACAAGTCGTCACCGACCAACTGAATCTTGTTGCCCAACTTGTCGGTCAGGGCTTTCCAGCCCGCCCAGTCGGACTCATCCATGCCATCCTCGATGGAGACGATCGGATACTGATCGCACAGTGCCGCGAGATAGTCGACGAAGCCGTCAGCGTCGTAGGACTTGCCTTCGCCCGAAAGGTTGTACTGACCGTCCTGGTAGAACTCTGAGGAGGCACAGTCCAACGCCAGGGTCACGTCCTTGCCCATGGTGTAACCGGCCTTTTCCACGGCCTCCTGGATCACCGCCAGCGCCTCGGCGTTGGATGCCAGATTGGGGGCGAAACCGCCCTCGTCGCCCACCGAGGTCGACAGACCGCGCGCGGCGAGTACCTTCTTCAGGGTATGGAAAATCTCGGCGCCCATCCTCAGTGCTTCGCGGAAGTCGGGTGCGCCGACCGGCTGAATCATGAATTCCTGAATATCGACGTTGTTGTCGGCGTGCTCGCCGCCATTGAGGATATTCATCATCGGCACCGGCATGCGGAACTGCCCCGGCTGACCGTACAGTTCGGCGATGTGCGCATAGAGCGGCACGCCCTTCTCGATGGCAGCGGCCTTGGCGGCGGCGAGCGACACAGCGAGAATGGCGTTGGCACCGAGTCCCGCTTTGTTGTCAGTGCCATCCAGCTCGAGCATGTCGTTATCCAGGCCACGCTGATCGAGCGCATCCTTGCCCACCAAAGCGTCGCGGATCTTGCCGTTGACGGCCTCGACCGCCTTGAGCACGCCCTTGCCCAGATAACGCGACTTGTCTCCATCGCGCAGCTCCAGCGCTTCGCGTGAACCGGTGGAGGCGCCGCTCGGCGCGCAAGCCGTGCCACGCACGCCACTCGCCAGCACCACATCGGCCTGAACGGTCGGATTGCCGCGGGAGTCCAACACCTCGAGGGCGTGGATATCTTTAATCTCAGCCATTGCGAGTCATCCTCGTGTTAACGATGGGTCGTTTCAGCATATCGAGAGGGTAGCGATCACGTTGACCGCTACGGGCGGCTCCGCTCGTCGTGTACTCGACTATTGCATTCGTCGGCGTCTCAGTCGATCTCCAGGGGCGCGAAACCCTTGACCATGTCGTCGATCGACTTGAGTTGGCTCAAGAAGCCCTCGAGCCGATTCAGGGGCAAGGCACAGGGGCCATCGCACTTGGCGTTGTCGGGATCAGGGTGCGCCTCGAGGAACAGCCCCGCCAGCCCCACTGCGACGCCCGCACGCGCCAGATCAGCAACCTGCGCACGACGTCCGTCGGCGCTGTCGGCGCGGCCACCGGGTTGCTGAAGCGCATGCGTGACATCGAAGAAGACCGGATAGCCCGTCTTTTTCATTTCCCCGAAGCCCAGCATGTCGACCACCAGATTGTTGTAGCCGAAGCTCGAGCCGCGCTCGCAGAGTATCAGCCGCGAATTACCGGCTTCCTCGCACTTGCGAATGATGTGACGCATCTCATGCGGGGCGATGAATTGCGGCTTCTTGATGTTGATCGCCGCGCCGGTCTCGGCCATTGCCACCACCAGATCGGTCTGACGGGCCAGGAAGGCCGGCAGTTGGATGACGTCGGCCACCTCGGCGACGGGCTTGGCCTGCCAGGGTTCGTGTACGTCGGTGATTACCGGCACACCAAAGCGCGACTTGATCTCGGCCAGCCATTCGAGGCCTTTTTCCAGGCCCGGGCCACGATACGAGTGAATCGAGCTGCGGTTGGCCTTGTCGAAGCTCGACTTGAACACATAGGGCATGCCCAAGCGTCCGGTGACCTCGACATACGCCTCGGCCACTTCCAGGGCCATCTCGCGGGATTCGAGCACGTTCATGCCGCCGAACAGCGTCAGCGGTAATGAATTGCCGGCCTTGAGGCCGGCAAACTCAATCTGTTTGGATGTCTCGGCCATAGTGCTTCCTCAGTTCTGCTGTTGTGCACGCGCCCGCGCGACCGCAGCCTTGTACTCCAGCGCGGCATTGATGAAGCCGGAGAACAGCGGATGCCCATCGCGCGGGGTGGAGGTGAACTCCGGGTGGAACTGACACGCCACGTACCAAGGATGATCGGGCAGCTCGATCATCTCGACCAGGGAGTGGTCGGCGCTCTTGCCGGAAATCACCAAACCGGCGTCCTCCAGAGCCTCGACGAACTGGTTGTTGACCTCGAAGCGATGACGGTGGCGTTCGGTGATGTCCTCCAGGCCATAGGCCGCGTGTGCCCGCGTGCCCGACTTGAGGTGGCACACCTGGCCGCCGAGCCGCATGGTGCCGCCCAGATCGGACGCCGCATCGCGCAGCTCGATCTTGCCCTCGGGATTGACCCATTCGGTAATCAGCCCCACTACCGGATGCTGCGTGTCGTGGGTGAATTCGGTGGAGTTGGCATCTGCCCAACCCGCGACATGGCGCGCATATTCGATGACCGCCACCTGCATGCCCAAACAGATGCCCAGGTACGGCACTTTATTCTCGCGGGCATAACGGGCGGTGGCGATCTTGCCTTCCACGCCACGCTCGCCGAAGCCACCGGGCACCAGAATCGCATCCTTGCCGGCAAGGCGTTCGGTACCGTGGCGCTCGATATCTTCGGAGTCGATGTAGTCGATGTTGACCTTGACCCGTCCTTGAATACCGGCATGGATCAACGCCTCGTTGAGCGACTTGTAGGCGTCGAGCAACTCCATGTACTTGCCGACCATGGCGATATTGACTGACTTGAGCGGGTTCAGCTTGGCATCCAGAACGTGTACCCATTCGCCGAGATCGACTTCATCGGCCTCGAGGCGCAGCTTGTCGCAGATGATGTCGTCCAAACCATGCTCATGCAGCATCAGCGGGATACGATAGATGGTATCGGCATCCTGCAGCGGCACCACGGCGCGCTCCTCGACGTTGGTGAACAGCGCGATCTTGCGCCGCTCGCTTTCCTCGAGCTCGACCTCGCTACGACAGATGAGAATATCCGGCTGGATGCCGATGGAGCGCAATTCCTTGACGCTGTGCTGGGTCGGCTTGGTCTTGGTCTCCCCGGCGGTCTTGATGTAGGGCACCAGCGTGAGATGCATGAAGAGTGCCTGGCTGGCGCCCTTCTCGCTACGGATCTGACGCGTCGCTTCGAGAAACGGCAGCGATTCGATATCACCTACCGTCCCACCGATTTCCACTAACGCGACATCGAACCCATCGCCACCTTCATAGACCCGGCGTTTGATCTCGTCGGTGATATGCGGAATCACCTGCACGGTCCCGCCCAGATAATCGCCGCGGCGCTCCTTGCGTAGCACGTGCTCGTAGACGCGCCCGGTGGTGAAGTTGTTGCTCTGGGTCATCTTGGTGCGGATGAAACGCTCGTAGTGGCCCAGGTCGAGATCGGTCTCGGCGCCATCTTCGGTGACGAACACCTCGCCGTGCTGGAACGGGCTCATCGTGCCGGGATCGACATTGATGTACGGGTCCAGCTTGAGGATGGTGACCTTGAGGCCGCGCGCCTCGAGGATCGCCGCGAGGGAAGCGGAGGCAATGCCCTTGCCGAGAGAGGACACAACACCGCCGGTCACGAAGATATATCGCGTCATGGAAAACCTGTCGAAACGTGGTCTGAAGGCCGTGGAGAGAACCGGGCCTGGATGGGACGCCAGAATAGCAGATTCCCCACGAGCGCTCAATTTGAGCTACGGGCTACGAGCAGGACGATGACTCTGCCATGCTCGTAGCCCGCAATCCGGTGGGAGGGAACTTGTTCCCGACGGCGCCAACTCCATCGCGAATAAATTCGCTCCCACCCGATACCGGATCAGGCCTCCATGGCCCGCAGCCGAGACTCAGACGCCGAGGTAGTCGAGGATACCCTCACCGGCCTGACGGCCTTCATAGACCGCAGTGACCACCAAGTCGGAGCCACGCACCATGTCGCCACCGGCAAAGATCTTTTCATGGCTTGTCTGGAAGGCGAAGCCGCCCTGTGCCGGCGCCTTGACGCGTCCACGTTCGTCGAGGTCGATACCCACCGTGTCGAACCAATCGGCAGGGTTGGGCTGGAACCCGAAAGCGATGATCACCGCATCGGCGGCGAACACTTCTTCCGAGCCCGGCACCACCTCGGGACGCTGACGCCCATTGGCATCCGGCTCACCGAGACGCGTGCGCACTAACTTGACGCCCTCGACCTTGTCCTCGCCGACAATGGCTACTGGCTGGCGATTGAACAGGAACTCCACGCCTTCCTCGCGGGCGTTGGCGACTTCCTTGCGCGACCCCGGCATGTTGTCCTCGTCACGGCGGTAGGCGCAGGTCACGCTGGCCGCCCCCTGACGAATCGAGGTCCGGTTGCAGTCCATCGCCGTATCACCGCCTCCCAACACCACGACGCGCTGGCCCTCGAGCGACACATAATCGTCAGGGTCCTTCTCGAAGCCCAGGCAGTGATTGACATTGGCGACCAGAAAATCCAACGCCTTGTGGACCCCGGACAAATCCTCGCCGGGGAAGCCGCCTTCCATGTACTTGTAGGTGCCCATGCCCATGAACACGGCATCGAATTCGTCGAGCAGCGCCTCATGGGACACATCGCCGCCAATTTCCACACCCAGGCGGAATTCGACGCCCATTTCCTCGAACACCGCGCGACGACGCTTCATGACATTCTTCTCGAGCTTGAACTCGGGAATGCCGAAGGTCAGCAGCCCGCCGATTTCGGGATGTTTGTCGAATACCACCGGCTTGACGCCGTTACGCACCAGAATGTCGGCACAGCCCAATCCCGCCGGGCCGGCACCAATCACCGCGACCCGCTTGTCGGTCCACTCGACCTTGGACATGTCCGGCCGCCAGCCCATGGCGAAGGCCGTGTCGGTGATGTACTTCTCCACCGAGCCGATGGTCACCGCACCGAAGCCGTCGTTCAGCGTGCAGTCACCCTCGCAGAGACGGTCCTGCGGGCACACGCGACCGCACACCTCGGGTAACGAGTTGGTGCGATGCGACATCTCCGCCGCCTCGAGGATGTTGCCCTCACTGACCAGCTTCAACCAGTTGGGGATGTAATTGTGAACCGGGCACTTCCACTCGCAATATGGATTGCCGCAATGCAGACAGCGGTGCGCCTGGCTGGCCGCCTCGCTGGGCTTGTAAGGCTCGTAGATCTCGGCGAACTCGCGCGCTCGGGCGCGCGCATCCTTTTTCTCGGGGTCCTGCCGGCCGACATCGATGAACTGGAAATCGTTATTCAGACGGTTTGCCATGATCGTCTCTCCTCGTATTCAGCGAGTAGCGCTAGGCGCTACTCGGGCCGCCGACGGCTCTTATTCCGGCTGACGCCGTGATTGGGCCAGCAGACCGTTGAGGCTTGCTGCCTTGGGCTTCACCAGCCAGAAATGCCGGATGAAGTCGGAGAAATCCTCGAGGATCGCCTGCCCCCGCGCAGAACCGGTTTCAGCGACGTATTCCTCGATCATCTCCCGCAGGTGGCGCCGATAGGCTTCCATGACCTCGGTATTGATGCGATGGATCTCGACCAGCTCGTGGTTGTACTTGTCGACGAAGGTGCGATCTTCGTCGAGTACATACGCGAACCCGCCGGTCATGCCCGCCCCGAAGTTGATGCCGGTCTCGCCGAGCACGGCGACCAAGCCGCCGGTCATGTATTCGCAGCAGTGATCGCCGGCACCCTCGATGACCGCATGCACACCGGAGTTGCGTACCGCGAAGCGCTCACCTGCCGTGCCCGCCGCGAACAGCCTGCCGCCGGTCGCGCCATACAGGCAGGTATTGCCGATGATCGCCGTCTTGTGGCTTTCGAAACGGCTCTCGCGTGGCGGCACGATGACCACCTTGCCACCGTTCATGCCCTTGCCGACGTAATCGTTGGCGTCACCTTCTAGGTAGAGCTGCAACCCACGCGCGTTCCACACACCGAAACTCTGGCCGGCCACGCCGGTGAAACGCGCGGTGATCGGCGCGTCTTCAAGGCCCGGCTCACCGTAGCGCTTGGCGATTTCACCGGACACCCGAGCGCCCACGCTACGGTCACAGTTGGTGATCCGGAAACTGAACTCACCGCCCGACTTGGCCTCGATGGCCGGCAGCAAGGCCTCCAACACCTCCTGGTTCTTGGCGCCGGGGTCGTGCGGCTCGTTGCGACCGACCTGGCAGAACTGCGGCGCCCCCTCGGGCACGTGATCGTTCTGCAGCAGCGGCATCAAGTCGAGCTTGCGCTGCGACGCCGTCTCACCTTCGAGGATCTCGAGCAGGTCGGTACGTCCGATCAAATCGGTCAGCTGGCGCACGCCGAGCAGCGCCATCAGCTCGCGCACTTCTTCGGCGATGAAGCGGAAGTAGTGCTTGACCATGTCCACGGTGCCGCGGAAATGCTCGTCGCGCAGATGCTGGTGCTGGGTCGCAACGCCAGTGGCACAGTTGTTGAGGTGGCAGATGCGCAGATACTTGCACCCCAGCGCCACCATCGGCGCGGTGCCGAAGCCGAAGCTCTCGGCGCCGAGAATCGCCGCCTTGACCACGTCGAGGCCGGTCTTGAGGCCGCCGTCGGTCTGCAGGCGAATCTTGTCGCGCAGGCTGTTGATGCGCAGCGCCTGATGTACTTCGGGCAGCCCCAGCTCCCACGGGGAGCCGGCATGCTTGATCGAGGTCAGCGGGCTCGCCGCGGTACCGCCATCGTAGCCGGAGACGGTGATCAGGTCGGCGTAGGCCTTGGCCACGCCGGTGGCGATGGTGCCGATGCCGGGCTCGGAGACCAGCTTCACCGACACCTGGGCATCCGGATTGACCTGCTTCAAATCGAAGATCAACTGCGCCAGATCCTCGATGGAATAGATGTCGTGATGCGGCGGCGGCGAGATCAGCGTTACCCCTGGCACCGCGTAGCGTAGCCGGGCGATCAGCTCGTTGACCTTGCCACCGGGCAGTTGCCCACCCTCGCCGGGCTTGGCGCCCTGCGCGACCTTGATCTGCAGCACCTCGGCATTGACCAAATAGGCCGGTGTCACGCCGAAACGCCCGGAGGCGATCTGCTTGATCTTCGACGAGCGAATGGTGCCGTAGCGCGCCGGATCCTCACCGCCCTCACCGGAGTTGGAGCGCCCGCCGGTCTCGTTCATGGCTTGCGCCATCGCCTCATGGGCCTCGGGTGACAGCGCACCGAGCGACATGCCGGCGCTGTCGAAACGCGGCAGCAGATTCTCGACCGGCTCGACCTCGTCGAGCGGCAACGGCTCAGGGGCCGGTTTGAGCGTCAGCAGGTCACGGATGGTGGCCACCGAGCGCTCGTTGACGGTCTGTGCGAACTGTTTCCACTTGGCGTAGTCGCCGCTTTGCACCGCGCTTTGCAACTGCATGACCACGTCCGGGTTGTAGGCGTGGTATTCATGATCATGAACGTACTTCACCAAGCCGCCCTGACGAATGCCCTTGCGCGGAATCCAGGCATCGCGGGCCAGCAGTTCCTGCTGTAGTTGCAGCTCGGCGAAGCCGGCGCCCTCGATGCGCGACGCCATGCCGGCAAAGCACAACTCCATGACCTCGGAGGAAAGCCCCACCGCTTCGAATAGCTGCGAACCGCGATAGGAGGCCAGCGTCGAGATTCCCATCTTGGAGAGAATCTTATAGAGCCCCTTTTGCATGCCTTTGCGGTAGTTTTCACGGGCATCCGCCGGGTTGCCGGTCAGCTCGCCAGTGTTGTGCATGTCGGCCATGACTTGGTAGGCCAGATACGGATAGACCGCTGTGGCCCCCACGCCGAACAGCACCGCCATCTGATGAGCGTCGCGTGCATAGCCGGTCTCTACTACCAGGTTGACGCGCGGCCGTAAGGCCTTGCGGCCCAGATGGTGATGGATCGCCCCCACCGCCAGCACGGCATGAATCGGCAACTTGCCGCGTTCCAAGTCGGCATCCGAGAGCACTAGCACCACTTTGCCTTCTCGAGCCGCGTCCTCGGCACGTTGACACAGAGCGAGCAGCGCCTGCTTGAGCGTATCGTGATCAGGGTCGTAACTCAGGCTCAGCTTATGGCTGGCGAATGCCGGGTCCTCCTGGGTGACCAAGGCGGTGAACTTGCGCGGCGACAGCACCGGCGTGGTCAGAATCAAGCGATGCGCGTGCTCGGGGGTCGCCTCGAAGACATTCAACTCGGCGCCGCAGCAGGTTTCCAGCGACATCACGATCGCTTCGCGCAACGGGTCGATGGCCGGATTGGTGACCTGGGCGAACTTTTGCCGAAAGTAATCGGTCAGCAAGCGCCCATGGCGCGACAGTACGGCCATCGGCGTATCGTCGCCCATCGAACCCACCGCCTCCTGGCCGCCTTCGGCCAACGGGCGCAACAGCTGATCACGCTCTTCGAACGTCACCTGGAACATCTTCTGGTAGACGTTGAGTTCATTGCCGGCCATGGGCTGGAATCGCGCCAGCTCGGTCAACGCGGACTCCAGGTAATGCGCATGCTGCTTCAGCCAGCGCCGATAGGGATACGCCGAGCGCAGACGCTCGTCGACGTCGGGCGTGTGCAGGACTTCGCCGGTGTGGGTGTCCACGGCAAGGATTTGCCCCGGGCCCACACGGCCCTTGGCGATGACATCTTCTGGCTTGTAGTCGTAGACACCGATCTCGGAGGATAAGGTGATGTAGCCGTTCTCGGTGATCACCCAGCGTGCCGGGCGCAAGCCGTTACGGTCGAGCATGCACACCGCATGGCGGCCATCGGTCATCACCAGACCGGCAGGGCCGTCCCATGGCTCCATATGCATGGAGTTGTATTCATAGAAGGCACGCAGATCGCCGTCCATGGTTTCGACGTTCTGCCACGCCGGCGGCACCATCATGCGTACGGCGTTATAAAGATCCATGCCGCCGGTCAGCAACACCTCGAGCATGTTGTCCATGCTGGAGGAGTCGGACCCCGAGGTGTTGACGATTTCATCGAGCTCAGTGATTTCCGGTAACAACGGCGACAGGAAGTTTTCCTTGCGCGCGTTAGCCCAGCCACGGTTGGCTTCGACCGTGTTGATCTCGCCGTTATGGGCCATGAACCTAAAGGGCTGCGCCAAGGGCCAGCGCGGCGCGGTATTGGTGGAAAAGCGCTGGTGAAACACGCAGATCGCCGTGTGCAGCCGCTCGTCGCCCAGGTCGCGATAGAAGGTCGGCAGGTCCGCAGGCATCATCAAGCCTTTATAGGACACGACCTCGGAGGACAACGAACAGATATAGAAGTCGTCTTCGTCCTTGAGCGCTTGTTCGGCATAGCGCCGCGCCATGAACAGATCGACATTGAAGGCTTGCGTGTCGCGCTCGTCTTCCGCTTCGACGAAGACCTGGCGAATGCGCGGCAGACACTCAAGGGCCATGGGGCCACACACCGACGCGTCGGTGGGCACGTCGCGCCAGCCGCTGACACGCAGACCGCGCGCCTTCAGCTGGGCATCGAGCACTTCCCGCGCATGGGCTTCGCGGGCATCGTCATCGGGCAGAAACACACTCCCCACGGCGAAGCGCTCACCCAATACGACGCCCAGATCTTCGCGCGCGACGGCACGCATGAAGTCAGTGGGCATCTTGAACAGCAGACCGCAGCCATCGCCGGTCTTACCGTCGGCGGCAATGCCGCCACGGTGGGTCATGCAAGTCAGGGATTCGATCGCGGTCTTGAGCAGGTCATGACTCGCCTGCCCTTCCATGTGGGCGATCAAGCCAAAACCGCAGTTGTCACGGAACTCGCCAGGCTGGTGAAGGCCTCTCATCATGGGCGTGCCTCACAAAATTTTGAAACTTGTGTCCAGAAATAATCGTGTTATGCTTCACGGTTATCTTTTATTTTTTGAAGGTCGAAAAGCACGTCATGCGGTGACGCATCGGGCGTGAAAAAGGTCGACCAGCATAGCCCCTGCCCCCCTCTCAAGCAATTCCACTACCTGCCGTGTTGCCTCAAAGCTGCGCAAAATCGCGGGGTTAGCCGCAAACCCTCACTAAAACCCCTGACATGTCAACGCGTTAGCAAGCTTGAACGCTTGAGTATCGAGCCATGCGACTTTGGTCTAAAATCCAGATTCATCTCATGCCGATCCTGCATGAGGCATGCCGATACAGGCATATTGTCGCGTGAAAACCGCCGTTGCACAAACGCGGCGAGGCCCTACGCAAAACGCCTGCCGAGGAGGCAGGCGTCGCGAGTCGATCGGCGGGAAAAGAGAACGTCAGGCGCGGGGGAACTCGACGAGCAGCGCCTCGAGCATATTCGGCGGAGTCTCGTCATACACGCATGCTTCGCCCAATCTAGATAGCAGTATCAGGCGCAAGCGTGCGTCGATGTTCTTCTTGTCCAGGCGCATCGTGGCGAGAAACGCCTCGACGCCCATCGCAGCAGGCACCGTCACCGGTAGGCCGGCGCTGGCCACCAGCGTCTCGACACGCGCCATATCCTCGGTGGAAAGCCAACCCAGACGCTGCGACAGCGTGGCAGCCATCAGCATTCCTGCGCCCACTGCCTCACCGTGAAGCCAGTTGCCATAGCCCTGGTGCGCTTCGATCGCGTGCCCGAAGGTATGCCCCAGGTTGAGCAGCGCCCGCTGCCCCTGCTCGGTCTCGTCGCGGGCGACGATCTCGGCCTTGATCGCACAGCTCCTCAGAATGGCTTCGGTGAGCGCCTCGACATCGAGCCCGCGCAGCGCCGGCATGCGCGCCTCCAGCCAGGCGAGGAAGTCAGCATCCTGTATCAGGCCATATTTAATGACCTCGGCGAGCCCCGCGGATAGCTCTCGACCCGGCAGCGTGGCCAACGTATCGGTGTCGATCAATACCGCGCGCGGCTGCCAGAAAGCGCCGATCATGTTCTTGCCGCGCGGATGATTGACGCCGGTCTTGCCCCCCACCGAGGAATCCACCTGGGATAACAAGGTGGTGGGCACTTGCACGAAGGCCACGCCGCGCTGATAGCACGCCGCTGCGTAACCGGCCATGTCGCCGATCACGCCCCCGCCAAGCGCCACTAGTGTGCAACGACGATTGAAGCCCGCTGCCAGCAGTGCATCCCAGATGCGCTCGACACTGGCCAGCGTCTTGGTATGTTCGCCATCGGGAAGGATCACCTCGCGCACGTCACGGTCGTCACCGCTCAGCGTGCGCTTGAGGCGCTCGAGATACAGCGGCGCCACCGTCTCGTTGGTGACGATCATCACCTGACGCCCAGCCAGGTACGGCACCAGCATGTCCGGCGCATCGAGCACCCCCGGTCCCACATGGATGGGATAGCGCCGGGCATCGAGCTCGACATGCAGACGTTGATACGGCAATGCGGACGAGGCGGTCATGATCAAGCCTTTAAATCGAGTGGATCGGACAAACGCTTGGTGCGACGAATGATCTCGTTGACCACCGCCTTGGGGCCGCGCCGGTCAGTGCGTACCGTCAAGTCGGCAGTGGCGCGATAAAGCGGGTCACGCTTGGCGAATAGATCGCGCAACACCTGCTCGGGATTGCCTTGGCGCAACAACGGGCGATTGCGATCACGGGCCGTGCGCCGAATCTGCTGCTCGACCGACGTCGCCAAATACACCACCGTGCCACGCTCGCGCAGCGCTTGGCGGTTATCTTCGCGCAACACTGCGCCGCCGCCGGTGGCGAGGACGATGGCCTCGCGGCCAGCCAGTTCACGCAGCATGAGGGTTTCACGATCACGAAAGCCACGCTCGCCCTCGACATCGAAAATCCAGGCAATATTGGCACCGCAGCGCGCTTCGATTTCATGGTCGCTATCGAAAAACTCGCGCTTCAACTCGGCTGCCAGCAGGCGTCCGATGGTGCTTTTCCCCGCGCCCATGGGGCCAACGAGAATGATCGTGGGCAGACCCTGCATCAGCGATTCGCCTGTTCGTCTCCGATGATCTTGGGGGTAATGAAGATCAACAATTCTACCTTTTCGTTGGATTCCTGGGTATAGCGGAACAACGAACCGATGAACGGCAAATCACCGAGCAGCGGCGTCTTGTAGAGATTGCGCAATTGCTCAGACGTCAGTATGCCGCCCAGCACCACCGTTTCGCCATCGTTCACCAGCACTTGTGTTTCGATGGAATTGGTATCGATTGCCGGGGCGCCGTCACCGAAGCTCATGTCAGAGACGGTATCGTTATTGATCAGCAAGTCCATGACGATACTCCCATCAGGAGTGATCTGCGGCGTGGCTTCGAGCGACAGCACGGCTTCCTTGAATTCCACGTTGGTCGCCCCGGACGAGGTCGACTCTTGGTAGGGAATTTCCTGCCCCTGCTTGATCACCGCCTTCTTCTGGTTGGCAGTGATGATCTTGGGCTGTGAAATGGTCTGGCTCTTGCCTTCGCTTTCCAGGGCGCGCAGCTCCAGATCGAGCAGCACATCGCCGGAAAGATAGCCGAAGCTGAATGCCGAACCGCTGCCATCACTATCACCCAGATCGACGGATAAACCCGCGGAGCCACGATTGGCACCGCTGGGGTTGCGATCGACCACGCTCCCCACGCCGTCTTCGTCGAAGGTAACACCCTGGCTTTGCGAGACGCCCCAGTTGACGCCCAACTCTTGGGAGGCGGTATCACGGGCGATGACGATCCGCGCCTCGATCTGCACCTGACGCACCGGCACGTCGAGTTTGTCGAGCATGCCACGGATACCTGCCAATTGCTCGGGCGTGTCACGCACCAGCAAGGTATTGGTCCGCTCATCGACCGTCACACGGCCACGCTCGGAGAGCAACCCGAACCCTTCGCTGCCACGCAGCATCGTGGCGAGATCGGTGGCCTTGGCGTAACGCACTTGCACGTATTCCGTCTTCAGCGGGGCCAACTGTTGGGACTGGGCGCGATTCTCCAGCGTCTGGCGCTCCATCTGCGCTAACTCATCGGCGGGCGCAACCACGATCACATCTCCCTCGCGGCGGCTGGCGAGGCCATGGCTCTTGAGGATCAGATCAAGTGCCTGATCCCACGGCACCTGCGTGAGATTGAGCGTCACGCTGCCCTGGACGCTATCGCTGGCGACGATATTGACCCCACTGAAGTCGGAGAGCACCGACAGTACTTCGCGCACTTGAATGTTCTGGAAATTGAGGCTGACCGGCTCGCCGTCATATTCCTGCGTATCGCCCTCTAACGCGCGCGTATCATCATCGCGCGGCTGAACCTCCACGATCAGCTGATCGCCGCGTTGCGTGACCAGGTGCTGAAAAGCCTCGCGATTGTCGAGCGTCAGCGTCACACCATCATCGTCGGACTGAGGCACGATGCGCGACACTGGCGTATCGAAATCGCTGACGTCGAGGATCCGATCCATATCTCCGGGCAGCCGGACACCGGGCAACGTTACTTTCAAGGTATCGCCCTCGGTGTCCGTTTCAGGTGTCACACCACCGTGGTCGAGCGTGACCACCAAGCGCCCACCGCCGTTATCGCCGCGCCGAAAATCGAGATCGCGGATGCGCGTCAACGCGGTGGCGCGCTCAGCGGCATCTCCTCCCAGGCGCACGCGAAGGCTCTCCCCCTGACGCTGGGTCGAATAGGGCAGGGGCTCGTCGAGACCGAAAACCAGACGCGTGCGCTCCCCCGTCTCGGCCACGCTGACCTCGCGCACCCCGTCACGATCGATACCGAAGCGGCGTTGCTCGAGCTGGTTTTGCGTCCCCGGCAGGTCGACGATGATCTGCGCCGGCGACTCGCTTCGGTAGCTATGCGGCTCGGGGGCCGGACCATCGAACGCCAGCAACGCATCGATTCCGCCATCCCCGCGCTGGGCGAACTCGAGCGATGTCAACGTCGCCGCCTGTCCCTGGGCACAGACGACCAGCCCCACGAGGCAGAGCCCGCCCACCAGCCAGTCGCGCAGCGTTCGCATCATGTAGTTCTCCTGCCTGTACGTACCGCCATCATTCGGCGGTTTGCGATGAATCGTTGAATTCCAGAGTACGCCGCCGCTGACGCCAAGCGCCGCCATCGCGCACCCGCTCGACCAGCTCGACGCTCGCGTCTCGAATCTCCGTGGCACGTCCGAAATCGGTCCCCAGATAGTGGCCTTCGAAAAGACGATAGACGTTACCATCGGGCGCGCGGATCAAGGCCGATGGCTGCCCGCCCACCGTCAAGGTTCCCACCAGTTCGAGCTGTTCCAGCGGAAAGCGCTCCAGGGGCTCTCGCGGACGCTGACGGTCGGGGCCGTCATCCTGCGACGATGTCGCGGCGCTTTCCTGCGCTCGGCGTTCGGCACGGAACGGGCTGCGCTGCTGGGCCTGCGAATAATGCGCCGTGCGATACACCGGGGCGGGAGGAAGCGCTTCGATGCTGCCCTCCGGCCGCTGGCGTAGGGCATCCAGGTGCGCGTCCAGATCGGTCATCTCGGCATCGCGACAACCGCCCAGCAACACCATCCCGACCAGCCCTGCAAGCAGGAAACGCCAGCTTGGGGGGATCGTCAGCCATTCAATCATCGTTACGCCCCCCGGACTTGGGGTCGGCGTCTTCGCGATAGCTGTAGGTACGTGCCAGCAGCGATAGACGCAGCGTATCGCCATCGCCGACCGGCGACAGCGAGAAGTCATGCAGGGTCACGATACGCGGCAGCGCCGCCACGCTGGCCAGGAAGGCGGCAATGTCGTGATAGCCGCCCCGTACCTGGATATCGAAGGGCTGTTCGGTATAGAAGTCTTGCGGCACCGGCGAGCGCAGTCGGATCGATTCGATCGCGAGTCGATGATCCTGCGCCGCATCGCTGATGTCATCCAGCAGCGCGGGGATCTCTGTGTCGGTGGGCAGCATTTGCAGCAATGCCTGCATGCGCGTGTCGAGCTCTGCCATCTGCATGCGCATCTGTTCGAGATTGGCTGCCTGATAAGCACGGGTTTCGTATTCCTGGAGCAGCTCGCCCTCGCGCTCCTGCAAACTGTCCAGAGTTTCCTGGCGCGGCGCGGCGACGTACCACTGGGCCACCCAGAAGATGGCCAGGAACAGCGCCACCAAGCACATCGCCTGCAGCAACGCCGGCCACGTACCGGCTTCCTTGAGGTCCAGGTCGCGCCACTCCACCTCGCGCAACTGTCGCCACTGTGAGCGCAGACTCATGGCGTCTCCTCGGCATCACGGCGAGGCGCTTGCGCCTCGACACTGAGATTGAAACGCTTCAGCGTCGCATCGCTGCCGTCCGACTGCACATCGGAAAGCGCCGGCGTGCCGAACACAGGCGAGGCATCGAGCTGCCGCAACAACTCGGACACATGTCGATTGGAGCGCGCCAGGCCACTGAGCTCGAGGCGATCGCCCTCCCGCACCAGGCGGTCGTAATGCACGCCGTCGACCAGCGTCGCCGCTAATTGATCGAAAATCCGCACCGTCTGCGGACGACTGAATTGCAGTTCACGGATCAGGCCGATCTGCTCGAGCATTCGCCCCCGCAATTCGCGATAATCCTTGACCGTGTCGATATCCTTTTCGAGCGCCTCCATCCGGCGCTCGATCAAGGCCAACCGACCGCGCTCGGCGTCGATCCCCGCTTGATACCAACGCGACACCCCCAAGGCGCACAGCAGTGCCAGCACCGCCACGCCCAATAGAGCCATGTAAAAGCGCCGCGTGCGCCGCTGCCGATGCGCTTCACGCCACGGCAACAGATTGATTTCAATACTCATCGCCGCCCCCGCATCGCCAGGCCGCACGCAGTGAGCATCGCCGGCGCATCGCTGGCGAGCGCCTGCACATCGACGCGCGACGCCACCCGCATGCGCTCGAACGGGTTGGCCATCACTACCTCCAACCCGCTTTGCGCGGCGAGCCGTTCACGCAGCCCCGGAATGACACTCGAGCCGCCCGCCAGAATCAGGCGCTGGATATCACGGGGCTTGCCCGAGGTGTGATAAAGCTGCAACGAGCGGCCGATTTGCTGAATCAGCATGTCGATGAACGGCGTCACCACCTCATGCTCGTAATCCTCGGGCAAACCGCCGCGCTTCTTGGCCAACCCCGCCTCTTCGAGGCTCAGGCCGTAGCGCTTGCGTATTTCCTCGGTCAAGTGGCGACCGCCCAGCACGTTGTCGCGGGTGTAGGCGATGCGCCCATCGATGAGCACATGGAAGGCGTTCATATTGGCGCCGATATCGACTAACGCGGCGCACTCTTCCGTCTGGCCGGCCGGCGTCTCGTCGCGCAACAGCTCACTGGCCGCACGCTCCATGGCGAACGATTCCACGTCGACCGCCGCAGGTTCGAGTCCGGCACGACGAAGAACATCGGCGAGATGGTCGACGTCCTGCAGGCGGCACGCTACCAGCAAGACATCTTGCTGATCGGGGTAGCGAGCATTGAGTCCCAGGCGCTGGAAATCGAAGGCCACTTCATTGAGCGGAAACGGGATATGGCGTTCGGACTCGAGCTGAATGCGGGCCTCGATCTCATCATCGCTGAGGGAGACCGGATAGGTCAGCGTCTTGGTGATCGTGGCGCTGGCGGGGACCGCCGCGACCGCATGCCGTGAATGCGGTCGCGCATGCTCGACCGCGCGCGTCAACGTCGCGGCCACCTCGTCGAGATCGCGTATGCGCCGCTCCACTACCGCGCCTTCACGCAATGGACGCACGGCGTAACTGGCGATACGTTGGCCCGCCCCCGCGCGATCGAGCTCGATCAATTTGACGGTGGCCGAGGTAATATCCACCCCTACCAGGCCTTGCTGGGACTTTTTAAACCGCCACACTGTCATACCCCTGCGATATTCTTCGGCGTGGCGTGGCGCTCGGTATGATCGTTCGTCGAGCCAACCCGCTGCCCCTGTGTCGAGGCAAGCCGCTTTATTATCAGCATGCCACACTATCGTATGAGGCACGCCACATTGCGTAAGGTTACATTATGCATACTGCCGTGACAGTCGATTTGCATCAACGCTAGCCCCTATGCGGCTGCGTTCTTATAATGCCGATGGCAACGGATTGCACCATTCATTGCGGCCAGACCGCCACCCGAGACGACGGAAACGCCTTTTCATGAAGCTTTTCAAACGCTTGTTAACATCCATCCTATGGCTAATAGTGTCTTTGGGGCTGGGCTGCGTACTGGCCATCATCGGCGCCGGTATCTATTTCGCGCCGGGCTTGCCCGACGTTCGTCAACTGCAGGACTTCGAACTGCAGACACCGCTGCGCGTTTACACGCGTGACGACAAGCTAATCGGCGAGTTCGGTGAGCAACGCCGCATGCCGGTGAGCTACGACGACATCCCCCAATCCTACGTCGACGCCCTGCTGGCCGCCGAAGATGCCAGCTTCTTCGAGCATCCCGGCATTGATCCCAAGGGGCTCGCACGCGCGGCGATGGAGCTTGCCACCAGCGGCAATATCCAGTCAGGCGGCAGCACCATCACCATGCAGGTAGCGCGCAACTATCTGTTGACGCTGGACCGCACTTTCACCCGCAAGATTCGCGAGATCCTGCTGTCGCTGCAAATGGAGCAGGTGCTCGACAAGCAGGAAATTCTCGAGCTCTACGTCAACAAGATCTATCTCGGGAATGCCGCTTACGGCATCGGGGCGGCTGCCGAAGGCTACTACGACAAACCGCTTGCGGAGCTCGACTTACCGCAACTGGCCATGCTCGCCGGCCTGCCCAAGGCCCCCTCGGCGCTCAACCCCCTGAACAACCCCGAGCGCTCGTTGATTCGCCGCAACTGGGTCTTGCTGCGCATGCGCGAACTCGGCTCCATCGATCCGATTCAGTACCAGGCCGCCGTCAAGGCGCCGATCACCGCGCATCGACCGCGCTCGCAGTATGAGGTCAACGCACCGTATATCGCCGAAATGGCGCGACAATACGCCGTGGAACGCTTCGGCGACGATGCCTATACCGGCAATTACCAGATCAAGACCACCATCGACAGTCGCCTGCAGGCCTCCGCCCGCGACGCATTGGTCAACGGGCTCATCGATTACGACACCCGCCATGGCTGGCGTGGGGCTGAGGAAAACGATATCCCCTCTAGCCTGGTGGAGGCCCAGGAACGCACGGATTCCCAAGGGCTCGAGGAAGAGCTGTCCGAATCGCCCGAGGTCATGGAGACCGCGCGCCAAGCCGCCAAGAGCAGCGAGGAGTCGGTCGAAGGGGTCGACGGGGATGTCAGCAACTGGGTCAAGGTGCTCGATCGCACCCCTCGGCACGGCCCACTCGAGCCCGGCATCGTGGTGGATACCGATGGCCGCCAGATGCGTGCCTTGACGCGTGACGATGACGTCGTAACGCTCGATTGGGATGGGCTTGATTGGGCGCGTACCTACCACAGCGCCGAATGGCGCGGCGAGACACCGGCCAATGCCGAGGCCATCGCCCAGCGTGGCGACCTGGTTCGCGTCATGCGCACCGAGGATGGCGACTGGCGCCTTTCTCAGGTGCCAGGCGCCCAGGCAGCGATCGTCATCATGGATCCTAAAACCGGCGCCATCCGTGGCCTTCAGGGTGGCTTCAGCTTCTCGTCGAGCAAGTTCAACCGCGCCATTCAGGCGCAACGTCAGGCGGGCTCGATCTTCAAACCCTTCATCTATCTCGCCGCGCTGCACAATGGGATGAACGCCGCCACGGTCATCAACGATGCCCCCGTGGTCATGTCCGATGTCGGCGGCGACTGGCGCCCCGAAAACGCCGAGGGCGAATTCCGCGGCCCCACGCGGTTGCGCGTCGGCCTTTACCAGTCGCGCAACCTGGTCACGATTCGTGTGCTGCAGTCGCTAGGCTTGGATAATACGCTCGAATTCCTGACGAACTTCGGCTTCGCCAAGGGTCGGTTGCCGCATGGCCTATCGCTCGCCCTGGGCAGCGCATCGCTGACACCGCTGGAAATGGCCAATGCCTACGCCGTCTTGGCTAATGGCGGCTTCAAGGTCGCGCCATGGTATATCCAGTCGGTTACTCATGGCAGCCAAAACGAGCTGGTCGAGGAAGCCAACCCTGTGGTGGCATGCCGGGAGTGCGACCCGGACCAGAAGACCGTCGCATTCGACGGCGAAACCCGCCGCATCGCCGAGCGCGTAGCCACGCCCGAAGAGATGTACATCATCCGCGACATGATGCGTGATGTCATCGAGAAGGGCACGGGACGCGGCGCACTGGACCTCAACCGTCCCGACATCGTCGGCAAGACCGGTACCACCAACGATCAGCGCGACGCCTGGTTCTCGGGCTTCAACGACGACCTGGTGGCCACCGTCTGGGTCGGCAAGGACGATAACTCCACGACTGGTGAATACGGCTCGCAAGCCGCCTTGCCGATCTGGAAGTCGTTCATGGGTGAGGCGCTTCGAGGCCAGCCCGAAAGCATGCCCTCGCGCCCCGACGATATCGTCAAAGTCCGCATCGACCCCGAGACCGGACTGCGCCTGCACAACGATCAATCGGGCGGCATGCAGGAAATCTTCCGCAAAGACAATCTACCCGACTACAAGCCGCGTTCGATCCAGCCCGAACTCGAAGATAGCAGCGGCTCCCAAGGAACCGGCACTTACGATGCCATTTTCTAGTCGATTACCCATGGGTGGCCCCAGCGGCCACCCCATGAGCGCGCCAGCTCCCACACCACTGACCGAGAACCGTTTTTGAAAGGGAGTCCACCATGCTCGTGTCGCGAGGCTCGCGATGGCTATTGTTCGTCATGCTGCTCGGTGGCGCACTCCCGGTGCACGCCGACTTGTTCTACGCACCGCCTGCACCACAGGACGATGCCCCCAAGATGAGTGGCGAGGCCGAACTCGGCTATACGCATCTCTCCGGGAACAGCAACAGTCGGACGCTGCTCGCCAAGGGGCGTCTCACCTGGCTGACGGGACGCCATACACACACGCTGCGCGGCGAGACGCGCAGCGTTCAGGAAAACGATGAAACCAGTACCGAGCAGTATCTGCTGGGCGGCCGCGAGCGTTATGAGCTGGAAGGCCCTCACTATCTGTTCGGTTTCGGACGCTGGGAAAAGGACCGTTTCAGCGGTTACGACTACCAGTTCACCACCATCGGCGGCTATGGCCGCCAGTGGCTCGACGGGCCGACGCATACACTGTCCACGGAATTCGGCCCGGGCTATCGTCACGATGCCTACCAGGACGGCAAGGAAGACGACCTCGGCTTGGCCTATGCTGCACTCGACTATCGCTGGAACATCTCGGAAGGCGCCTACTTCGAGCAGGCAGTTTCTGTCGAAGCGGCCGCACCCAACACCACGACGCGCTCGATTTCGTCGTTGACCTCCCAGCTCAATTCGCACCTGGCGCTCAAGATGTCCTTTGAGGTCAAGAACAACACGAGCCCGCCCGACGGCGCCGAAGCCAACACCGACCGCACGACCTCGATGTCACTGCTCTACAGCTGGTAATGGCGACACGCCCCGACCTACAACGAAAAGGGCCGCTCCCGGAGCGGCCCTTCGACATCATGCCTGCTCGGCGCACGACTATTGCGGCCCGTAAACGTCCTTGATGCTGGTCAACGGATAATGCGCCGGATAAGGCTTGCGCGCCACGCCGCTATCTACCGCAGCTTGCGCCACCGCCGAAGCGACGCGGTCGAGCAGCCGCGAATCCAGTGGCGTGGGAATGATGTAACCGCGCCCGAACTCCAGTGACTCAATGCCGTAGCCATCCAGCACCTCGCGGGTCACCGGCTCGCGCGCCAGGTCCTTCAAGGCATGTACGGCCGCCACTTTCATCTCCTCGTTGATACGCGTGGCGCGCACATCCAGCGCCCCACGGAAGATGAACGGAAAGCCCAGCACGTTGTTGACCTGGTTGGGATAATCGGAACGCCCGGTGGCCATGATCACATCGTCGCGGGTCTCGTTGGCCACGTCCGGATGAATCTCGGGGTCGGGATTGGAGCACGCAAAAACCACTGGACTCGCCGCCATGCGCTCAAGCTGCTCGGGCTTGAGTAGATTAGGCCCGGAAAGCCCCACGAAGACGTCGGCTCCTTCGATGGCGTCATCCAGCGTACGCCGCGACGTCTCGGTGGCGAACATCGCCTTGTACTGGTTGAGATCGTCACGCTCGCTGTGCACCACGCCCTTGCGATCGAGCATGTAGATATGCTCGGCGCGCGCACCACACGAGACCAGCAGCTTCATGCAGGCGATGGCCGCCGCGCCAGCGCCCAGGCAGACGATCTTGGCATCTTCCAAGCGCTTGCCGGCGATATCCAGGGCATTGAGCAGCCCCGCGGCCGTGACGATGGCCGTGCCGTGCTGATCATCGTGGAAGACCGGAATATTGCACTGCTCGATCAACGCTTGCTCGATCTCGAAGCACTCCGGCGCTTTTATATCCTCGAGATTGATACCGCCCCAGGTGTCAGCGATGCGTGCCACGGTATCGATGAAGGCCTGCGGACTCTCGGCATCGACCTCAATGTCCACGGAGTTGATACCCGCAAAGCGCTTGAACAGCACGCCCTTGCCTTCCATGACCGGCTTGCTGGCCAGGGGGCCCAGATTCCCCAGGCCGAGGATCGCGCTGCCGTCGGAGACCACGGCCACCAAGTTGCCCTTGCCGGTATACAGATAGGCGTTTTCCACGTCCTTGGCAATCTCGCGACACGGCTCGGCCACTCCAGGGCTATACGCCAGGGCCAGATGTTTCGATGTTTCGGTGGGCTTGGTCAGTTCGACGGATAATTTACCGGGAATCGGCTTGGCGTGATAATCCAGCGCTGCCTGTCTTTTTTCGTCACTCATGAGCTTTTTTCCAATCGTCTGCATGGAGGCATGATCGCCAGAATATAGAAAAAAATTCCGCCAAACAACTTACGCCAAGTTCGTGACATTAAAGACTTTTAAGCGACCGTTTGAAGCAATTACCAGCCATTTGTTGAAACTTATGCCTGACAAACCAGGCATAAAACAAACCTTATCGGAGCGTCGTTTTCGACTTTCAAAAATAAAAAAACCCGCCATATTCTTGGCGGGTTTTCTCGAACGCCGGCGCATCGCCGGCGTAGCGGTTCTGGCTTGACTCAGTCGCGCTTGAGCGCCGCACCGAAACGCTTGTTGAAGCGTTCGACACGTCCACCGGTAGTCGCCTGCTTCTGCTTACCGGTATAGAACGGGTGGCACTGCGAGCAAACATCCAGGTAGAAATCGTCTTTGGATGTGGAGCCCAGCTCGAAAGTCGCGCCACAGGAACACGTGGCGGAGACCTTCTTGTATTCGGGATGGATCGCTTGTTTCATTTTGCTGCCTCACGCTATGGTGCGCCGCCACCTGGTCGATGCCAGGCACCGCACACGGGTTGATAAAGATGCAACCGATTGATTCGGCATGCGACCCCGACGATACTCGCCTTGGCCCACAACCGAAGGGCCGCGCATTATAGCAGTGCCGTGATATCGCTGAAAAGACGCGTGGCGCCTGCAACGCCATGTGCCACCGCCCTTTCGGAGGACTCTTGTCGAGCACCGACCATACGCCGCGCCTACTCAGGGTCGCCCTGCCCACGCCCTTGCGACGCCTCTTCGACTATCGCCCCTGCCGCGAAGTTCCCACTTGTGGCTGGCGCCCTGGGCTTCGCGTCAAGGTGCCATTCGGACGCCGCCAGCTCATCGGCGTGGTGGTCGAGTGCCCCGAACGCAGCGACGTACCGGACACACAGCTCAAGTCCGTACTGGCGTGTCTCGACGATGCCCCCTTGCCCGACGACTGGTGGTGGTTGTGTCGCTTCACCGCGCGCTACTATCAACACCCGCTGGGCGACACCATCGCCCAGGCACTGCCCGTCGCCTTGCGCCAGGGGCGGCCATTGCAGGCGCGCCATCAGGAGCGCTGGATCGCGCGCGACGGCGATACCGGCCCGCTCGAGCGTGCACCTCGCCAGGCCGAACTGCTGGCGATGCTGCGCCAGCACCCACGTGGATTGATGACACGCGCGATCACCGCGCAAGGCTTCACCCGCGCGCAGCTCGAAGGCCTGCAGGCCAAGCATCTCGTCGAGTGCCACGAAGAACGCCTGACGGCCACCGAGGAAGAATCCGGCTCACGGCTCGCCGAACCCTCGTTGCCTCTGACCCGCGAACAGGCGGGGGTCCTTGCCGAGATTCACGAAGGCCTCGAGCGCTACCACCCGTGCCTGCTGCATGGCGTTACCGGCAGCGGCAAGACCGAAGTCTATCTACAACTCATCGAGGCGGTGCTTGCGCGAGGCCGCCAGGCGCTGGTGCTGGTGCCGGAAATCGGCCTGACACCGCAAACGCTGACCCGCTTCCGACAACGCTTTCGGGTCCCGGTGGTCGCCCTGCATTCGGGGCTCACCGATCTCGAACGCTTGGATGCCTGGGATGCCGCGCGTACCGGCCGAGCCCCGATCGTCATCGGTACGCGTTCGGCGGTCTTTACCCCCTTGGCCGCTGCCGGGGTAATCGTCATCGACGAGGAACACGACGGCTCCTTCAAGCAACAGGAAGGCCTCCGCTACCACGCCCGTGACCTGGCCATCGCCCGCGCCCACCGCGAGAACATTCCCATCGTGCTGGGCAGCGCCACACCGGCGCTGGAGACACTCGCTCAGGCACGTAGCGGCCGCTACCGGCATTTGCGTCTGACCCAACGCGCCAACCGGCACGCCCCGGCACGCCTGGAGCTGACCGACCTACGCGGACGCCACCGCCAGGGCGGTTTGATCGCCCCCGCCATCGAGGCAATTCGGCAGACCCTGAACGCGGGCAATCAGGTACTGGTCTTCATCAACCGGCGTGGTTTCGCTCCCACCCTGGCGTGCCATGCGTGCGGCTGGCTGGCCGAGTGCCCGCATTGCGATGCCCGCATGACGTTGCATCGCCAACCTCAGGAACTGGTCTGCCATCATTGCGACTTTCACCGTCCGCTTCCCGATGCCTGTCCGGAATGCGACAGTGGCGACCTGCGCCCACTGGGCAGCGGCACCGAACGCACCGAGGAAACGCTGGCCGCACTATTCCCCGAGACGCCCGTGCATCGTATCGACCGCGACAGCACCCGGCGCAAGCAAGCCTTCGAGGATATCCTGCGCGAGATTCGGCGCGGCGAACCCAGCCTGCTGGTCGGCACCCAGATGCTCGCCAAGGGCCATCACTTGCCACATGTCACGCTGGTGGTGGTCGTCAACGCCGACGCTGGCCTCTATGCCAGCGACTTTCGCGCCCTCGAGCACAGCGCCCAACTGCTGGTGCAGGTCGCCGGCCGCGCCGGCCGTGCCGAGCATCCCGGACGCGTGCTGGTCCAGACCCTGCATCCCGACGACCCCAACCTGCGCCTGCTCGCCGACAGCGGCTATGAAGCGCTCGCCGGCCAACTGCTAGAAGAACGGCGCCTGGCCGGCCTGCCGCCCTATCGTCACTTGGCCCTGGTCCGCTTCGAAGCGGCACGCGAGCAACACGTCACCGAATTCGCCACCGCAGCCGCCGAAGCATTGCGCGAATGGCTCGTCACCCAGGACGCCTCGGTCACCTGCCTGGGACCGGTACCGGCCCCCATGGAGCGGCGCCAGAATCGCTATCACATGCAGCTAATGCTCTCCGACACGCGCCGCAGCGCCCTGCACCGCGCCTGCGCCTGGCTCGTGCAGTGGCTGGACAATCACCCCGATAGTCGGCGCGTACGCGCCTCGCTGGATGTCGATCCACAAACCCTGAGTTGACGGGAGCCACCGCTCACATAAGCCGCCACGAGCGGCAACGAAAGACACATGGCGCCGCTGGGTTTAAAGGCGTCGGCCAATCGCCGATAATAGGCGACCTAACGCTCTTAGCGCAGCCTGGCGCTCGCCGGCCTGTCGCGCGCCAGACACAGGACATCGGAATTTCATGAAAGACACCATCATCGAACTGCTCGACGCGGCCGGTACGCAGCTCAAGCAGCAAGGCATTCTTCCCCAAGACACCCCGCTTGCCATCAAGGTCGAACCGACCAAAGACAAGGCCCATGGCGACTACGCGAGCAACCTCGCGCTGACCCTGGCCAAGCCGGCCGGACGCAAGCCACGCGAGCTGGCCGAGGCACTGGTCGCGGCGCTGCCGGAAAGCGCCGCCATACGCCAGGTCGACATCGCCGGCCCCGGCTTCATCAACTTCTTCGCCGCCACCGACGCCGTCGCCCAGGTCGTGCCCAGCATTCTGGATGCCGGCGACACCTACGGGCGCAGCCTGAGCGGCCAGGGCCAGAAAGTGCAGGTGGAGTTCGTTTCCGCCAACCCCACCGGGCCGCTACACGTCGGCCATGGGCGTGGCGCCGCCATCGGCGACTGCCTGTGCCGGCTACTGGAAGCCACCGGCTTCGATGTCACCCGCGAGTTCTACTACAACGATGCTGGCGTCCAGATCCACAATCTCGCCCTCTCGGTGCAAGCCCGCGTGAAAGGCCTCACGCCGGAGGCCGCCGAGTGGCCCGAGAACGGCTATCGCGGCGCTTATATCGCCGATGTCGCCAAGGCGTATCTGGCCGGCGAGACGATTACCGCCGATGACAGGGAAGTGACCGGCAAAGCGGATGCCGACGATCTCGATGCCATCCAGGACTTCGCCGTCGCCTACCTGCGTCGAGAGCAGGATCTTGACCTCAAGGCGTTCGGTGTCGCGTTCGATGTCTACTTCCTGGAGTCCTCGCTGTACAACGACGGCAAGGTGGACGCCACGGTGAAAGCACTCGTCGGCGGCGGCCATACGTATGAAGAAGACGGCGCCACCTGGCTGCGCACCACCGATTTCGGTGACGACAAGGACCGAGTGATGCGCAAGAAAGACGGCGATTACACCTATTTTCTGCCGGACGTCGCCTACCACCACGACAAGTGGCAGCGCGGCTTCACCACCGTGATCAACGAGCAAGGCGCCGACCACCACTCCACGGTCACCCGGGTGCGGGCCGGCCTCCAGGCGCTGGAAACCGGCATCCCGCAAGGCTGGCCGGACTACGTGCTGCATCAAATGGTGCTGGTCACGCGTTCCGGGGTCGAGGTCAAGCTCTCCAAGCGTGCCGGCAGCTACGTGACCCTGCGCGATCTCATCGATGAAGTGGGCCGCGACGCCACCCGTTTCTTCCTCGCTGCACGGCGTGCCGATTCGCAGTTGACCTTCGATATCGACCTCGCCCGCTCGCAGTCCAACGACAATCCGGTCTACTACATCCAGTACGCTCATGCGCGCGTGTGCAGCATGATGCGCCGCGCCGAATCCGACGCCAAGGCGTTCGATCATGCGCTGGGCATGCAGCACTTGAACCGGCTCGACACCGATCAGGAAAAAGAGCTGATGAATCGCCTGGCACGCTACCCGGAAGTCGTCGAACGGGCCGCCCGAACTCGCGAGCCACAGCAGGTCGCCCAGTACCTGATGGATCTGGCCTCCGATTTCCACACCTGCTACAACGCGGTCAAAGTCATGGTCGACGACGATGAACTGCGCAATGCCCGGCTGGCGCTGGGCTTGGCTACGCGCCAAGTACTGCGCAACGGCCTCGACCTGATGGGCGTCAGCGCACCCGAGGAGATGTAAGCATGGCTCGTCGCCCCGCCCAGCAAGGGAAAAACAACTCCCGCACCGCGTCACGCGGTGCCACCAGTCGCAAGCGCCAGACCAAATCATCGCGCGCGGGCCTTCCGGGGTGGCTATGGGGCGTAGCCGGCTTGATCGCCGGCTTCGTGCTTGCCCAATACCTCCAGCAGTCGGCCCCGTCGCCGGTCGCTACGGTAATGCCCAAGCCCTCCAACAGCGCCTCGTCCGGCAGCGATTCGACCGGCAGTACAGGCGATGGCGCCTCACCGAGCGGCACCTCTAACGAGGGCGCCTCCGAGTCGCGCATGCCGACTTTCGAATTCTATACCTTGTTACCGGAATCGGAGGTCATCGCCCCCAAGGTGGATAACACCTCGGCGGCGCCCAGTAGCGGCGGTGAGAGTTCGGCGGACACCAGCGACGAGCGTGCCGACGAGGTGGTGGCCGATCCTTCCGCCGATGGACTCAAGTACATGCTGCAGGCGGCCTCGTTTCGCAAGGTTGCCGATGCCGAGCGTCTCGCAAGCCGGCTACAGGACTTCGGCCTGCTCGCCAACATCACCGAAGTGCAGACCTCCAACGACGAGACCTGGCACCGCGTGCAGGTCGGCCCCTACGAGGATACTCGCGAGCTATCGCGCGCCCAGGACCTGATGGTGACGCAAGGCATCGAGCCACTGTTGATCAAACTCCAGAACTGAAGGGCGTCCGGGCGGCTTGATTTCCCCGCCGGCCGCCCGCATTACCGTGAGCATCATGGCATTCGTCGCCACCGTTTTATCGCCTGAGGCCACGGGCGCCTCGGCAATCAAGTCATCGGGTGCCCGACACCCCACAAGGAGTTCCCATCCATGACCACGATCGTATCCGTACGTCGCGGCGAACATGTCGCCCTCGCTGGCGACGGCCAGGTGTCGCTCGGCAACACGGTGATGAAAGGCAACGCCAGTAAGGTACGCCGCATTCACCATGGCAAGGTGCTGGCCGGTTTCGCCGGCGGCACGGCCGACGCCTTCACCCTGTTCGAGCGCTTCGAGGCCCAGTTGGACAAGTACCAAGGACACTTGGTCAAGGCCGCCGTCGAGCTTTCCAAGGAATGGCGCACCGACCGCGCCCTGCGACGCCTGGAAGCGATGCTCGCCGTGGCCGACAAGAACGCCTCGCTGATCCTCACCGGTAACGGCGATGTCGTCGAACCCGAACGCGGCATTATCGCCATCGGCTCCGGCGGCCATTACGCCCAGGCCTCCGCACGCGCACTACTCGAGAACACCGAGCTCGACGCGCGCGCCATCACCGAGAAGTCGCTCGAAATCGCTGGCGATATCTGCGTCTTCACCAATCAAAACATCACCCTCGAGGAGCTGTGAGCCACGCTCACAGCTCCCGGGCAGCATAGGGCTCCGTCATGACACAGATGACTCCCCGCGAGATCGTCCACGCACTGGATCAGTACATCATCGGCCAGCAGGAAGCCAAGCGCTCGGTGGCCATCGCTCTGCGCAACCGCTGGCGCCGCATGCAGCTCGACGACAGTCTGCGCGGCGAGGTGGTGCCCAAGAACATCCTGATGATTGGCCCCACGGGGGTCGGCAAGACCGAGATCGCCCGTCGCTTGGCCAAGCTGGCCGGGGCGCCGTTCATCAAGATCGAGGCGACCAAGTTCACCGAAGTGGGCTATGTCGGTCGCGACGTCGAGTCGATCGTCCGCGACCTGGTCGAAATGGCCATGAAGATGGTCCGTGAGCAGGCCAAGGAAGAAGTCGCTCACAAGGCCGAGGACGCCACCGAGGAGCGCATTCTCGACGCGCTTCTGCCCCGGCCGCGTGGCAGCGAGTACGACCATGCCCGCGACGACTCCTCGACGCGCCAGACCTTCCGCAAGAAACTGCGCGAAGGCCAGCTCGACGATAAGGAGATCGACATCGAGGTCACGCCTCAGGGTGGCAACTTCGATATCTCCGCGCCGCCGGGCATGGAAGAAATGACCAGCCAGCTGCAAAGCATGTTCTCCAACATGGGCAAGCAGAAGTCTGAGTCGCGCCGCGTGACCGTCGAGGAAGCCCGGCGCCTGCTGCACGATGAAGAAGCCGCGAAGCTCGTCAACGAAGAGCAGATCAAGAACCGCGCCATCGAAGCGGTGGAGCAGAACGGCATCGTCTTCCTCGACGAGATCGACAAGGTCGCCAAGCGCGGTGACTCGGGCAGCGGCGGCGATGTCTCCCGCGAAGGCGTGCAGCGCGACCTGCTGCCGCTGATCGAGGGGTCGACGGTGTCCACCAAGCACGGCATGGTCAACACCGACCATATCCTGTTCATTGCCTCGGGGGCGTTCCACCTCTCCAAGCCATCGGACCTGATCCCCGAATTGCAGGGTCGCCTGCCGATCCGTGTCGAGCTGCAAGCGCTGACGCCGGCTGACTTCAAGCGCATCCTCACCGAACCGTCCGCCGCGCTGACCAAACAGTACCAAGCGCTGCTGGCGACCGATGGCCTGGACGTGAACTTCACCGATGAAGGCATCACGCGCATCGCCGAGATTGCCTGGCAGGTCAACGAAGGCACCGAGAACATTGGCGCCCGGCGCCTGCACACGGTAATGGAACGCCTACTCGAGGAGCCGTCCTTCCAGGGAGGCGACATGGCCAGCCCGCTGACCATCGATGCCGCCTATGTCGACGAGCAACTCGGCGAACTGGCCACCGACGAAGATCTGTCCCGCTACATTCTCTAGAGCGTGCGCTTCGGGCTTCGGGCCACGAGCCGCTCGAAGCTCGAAGCTCGAAGCTCGAAGCTCGAAGCTCGACAATCATCATGTAGCTCTCCACGCTTGAGTTAAGCGTTTTGCTCATGCATCCAGCCGCGCAGCGGCGCTCTTCCAGCTTCAAGCTCACCGGAGGTGCTCATGTCCGCTCACGTTCCCACGCGCATCCATTACCATCAGAAGGCCCGCGAGCTCGAGCTCGGCTATGCCGATGGCACGTCCTACCGCTTGCCGGCGGAGCTTTTGCGCGTGTTCTCCCCCTCCGCCGAGGTTCGCGGCCACGGCCCGGACACGGCTGTCCTGCAGGTCGGCAAGAAGGATGTCGGCCTCAAGAACATCACTCAGGCCGGGCGTTATGCCCTAAAGCTGCATTTCGACGACGGCCACGACAGCGGCCTGTATAGCTGGGACTACCTCTATGAAATGGCTCGCCATCAAGAGCAATGGTGGGCCGATTACCTGCGCCGCCTCGAGGAGGCCGGTGCCTCGCGCGAGCCTTCCACCATCACCATCAAGGAGTTATAAGACACCCCGGCGTGGCGACAAACGCCGGGGGCGACGTTACAATGCAGCCCCACTTCCACGCACCGCGCGGGCACTCCACGCCTGCCCAAGGAAAGGTCATGGACAAGCGCACGACCCACTTCGGTTATCAGGAAGTTCCGGTCGAGGAGAAAGCCGACCGGGTGGCGCAAGTCTTCCATTCGGTCGCCGCCCGCTATGACGTCATGAACGACCTCATGTCGTTCGGCGTGCATCGCCTCTGGAAACGCCTGACCCTCGAGCGCGCCGGTGTGCGCCCCGGTCATCACGTGCTCGACATCGCGGGCGGCACCGGCGATCTGGCGCTGAAGTTCTCGCGCCTGGTCGGTCCTCGTGGTCGCGTGGTGCTCGCCGACATCAACGCCTCGATGCTGCGAGTAGGCCGCGACAAGTTGCTCGACAACGGTGTCGGCGACAATGTCGAATACGTGCAGGCCAATGCCGAAGCGCTACCCTTCGCCGACAACAGCTTCGACTGCATCACCATCGCCTTCGGCCTACGCAACGTCACCGATAAAGATGCCGCACTGCGCTCCATGACGCGCGTGCTCAAGCCTGGCGGCCGCCTGCTGGTACTGGAATTTTCCAAGCCGGCGAGTGCCGCGTTGTCGCGCCTCTACGACGAATATTCTTTCCGCGTCTTGCCGCGTATGGGTGAATGGGTCGCCCAGGACGGCGAGAGCTATCGCTACCTGGCCGAATCGATTCGCATGCACCCTGACCAGGAAACCCTCAAGGCGATGATGGAAAACGCCGGGCTCGAACGTGTCGAGTACACCAACATGACCGGGGGCGTCGTCGCCCTGCACCGTGGCATCAAACTATGAGGCCGTCATGCCGGTGATGTTCACCACCCTGCTGGCCAGCGCGGAAACGCTGATCAACGGACTTCTGGCACACGATCCCGCCTCGCCCGCGCGATTGTCGCAGCTTGCTGGACAGCGCATATCGCTGCGTCTCGAACGTCCGGCATTGGCGGTGTTGGTGCATTTCGACACCCATGGCATCACCCTGCTCGTCCAGCACGACCCCGATGAGGCCGATAGCGACGTGGTCGTCGAACTGGACGCCGAGACCTTGGGCGCACTGCTGGGTGGCGAACGTGTCGAGGCGCTGATGTTCGCCGGGAGGCTGTCGGTGCGTGGCCGCACCCATGTACTGGAACGCGCCAGTCAGTTGCTCAGCGATCTGGAGATCGACTGGGAAGCCGAACTGGCGCACCGGCTAGGCGACATGCCGGCGCATAGCCTGTCGCAAGGCTTGCGACGCCTGAACCGCTTCGGTCTACGCACGCGCGGCGAGTTGCGACGCGACGTGCATGAATACCTGACCGAGGAAGCGCGACTACTCCCCAGTCGCACGCAATGGGACATCGCTCGCGAACACCTGACGCAACTGGGCCTGGCCACCGACCGACTCGAGGCACGCCTGGACCGGCTGGTTCGCGAAATCGAACGTCGCCGACAGGAGGAACACGCGTCGTGAGTTTGCGGCTGTTTCGTATTGCCTGGGTGATCGCGCGTTTCCGCCTCGACACCCTGATTCCTGCAGAGCGCCTCCCCGGCATACTGCGCGTGTCGATGAAGCTCTCGCCACTGCGCTTGCTCCCCACCGGCCCACATACCCGAGGCAAGCGCCTACGTCTGGCACTCGAAGCCCTGGGCCCGATCTTCGTCAAGTTCGGCCAGATGCTCTCCACCCGCCGTGACCTGCTACCGCCGGATATCGCCGACGAGCTCAAGCGTCTACAGGATCAGGTGCCGCCGTTTCCCGGCGAGCAGGCGCGCGCGCTGGTCGAGGAAGAGCTCGGCATGGACATCGATGCCGCCTTCGCCGAATTCACCCACGAGCCACTCGCCTCGGCCTCCATTGCCCAGGTCCACTGCGCACGCCTGCACAGCGGCGAAGACGTAGTGGTCAAGATCATCCGCCCCAACATCGATGGCGTGATGCGCAAGGACATTGGCCTGCTGTATACCTTCGCGCGCCTGCTCAAACGTGTTCCCGAAGCCAAGCGGCTACGCCCCGTCGAGGTCGTTGCCGACTACGAAGCAACGCTGTTCGATGAGCTGGATCTGCACAAGGAAGCGGCCAACACCTCACAGCTCAAGCGCAACTTCCGCGACTCGCCGCTGCTTTACGTGCCAGCGATTCATTGGTCACTGACACGCAAGCAGGTGATGGTCCAGGAGCGCATCCACGGCATTCCAGTGGCCGACATGGACGCTCTGCAAGCGGCCGGCATCGACTTGCGCCGACTCGCCGAGCGCGGTGTGGAGATCTTCTTCACCCAGGTGTTTCGCGATAATTTCTTCCATGCCGACATGCACCCCGGCAATATCTTCGTGTCCGCCGACAATCCGCACGATCCGCAGTACATCGCCATCGACTGCGGGATCGTCGGTAGCCTGACCCGCGAGGACCAGGATTACCTGGCCCGCAACCTGCTCGCCTTCTTCCGCCAGGACTACTACGAAGTAGCCGTGCTGCATATCGAATCGGGCTGGGTCGGCGAGGACACGCGCGCCAATGAGTTCGCCGCCGCCATTCGCGCCGTCTGCGAGCCGATTCTCGAGAAGCCGCTCAAGGATATTTCCTTCGGCCAGGTGCTGCTGGGGCTGTTCCAGACCGCGCGACGCTTCAACATGGAAGTCCAACCACAATTGGTGCTGTTGCAGAAAACGCTACTCAATATCGAAGGGCTCGGTCGCCAGCTGTACCCGGACCTGGACTTGTGGAGCACCGCCAAGCCTTACCTAGAACAGTGGATGAAGGAACGGGCCGGGCCGCGCGGCTTCTGGGATGCCTTGACCAAACACGCGCCTGAACTCTCGCGACAGTTACCCGAGCTGCCAGTGCTGGCCCACCAGGCCCTCGCCCGAAGCGAAGACAGCCACCGCCAGCAGCGCCAGCAAACCGAGGCGCTCAATGCCTTGCGGCGGCGCTTGCGCGGTGCCGGGACGCGCGCGCGGCGACTGCGTTTCGGGGCCTTGCTGATCGCCGTGGCGCTGGCCTGGCAGCCCCTCTGGGAATGGGCGCATAGCCAACCCTGGCCGGTGCTGGTCGCCGCCGCGCTCGGCCTGCTACTTATCGCCTGGCGTTGACGTGGCACCGCATCACGCGCCATCTTGCTTACCATCCACCCATCGCCATACGATAACGAGACCGTCACATCATGAGTGATACGCTTGCCCAGCTCGCGGACGTCTTGGCCGCACGCCGCCACGCCGATCCCGAGAGTTCCTATGTCGCCAAGCTTCACGCAAAGGGACTCAACAAGATTCTGGAGAAGGTCGGCGAGGAAGCCACCGAGACTCTGCTGGCCGCCAAGGATGCCGAGCACGGCGACGACGCGACACGTCAAGCAGTAGTCGCCGAAACGGCCGACCTGTGGTTTCATAGCCTGGTGATGCTGTCGCATCTGGACATCGATCACCAAGCCGTGCTGGATGAGCTGGCCCGTCGCTTCGGCGTCTCCGGCCTCGACGAGAAGGCGGCACGACAATCACGCTAATCGGCTCGGCCGTACCCGAGCATGAAGGAGAGCTTCCATGTTAGGTGGCATCAGTATCTGGCAACTGCTGATCGTTCTCGGCATCGTCATCCTGATCTTCGGCACCAAGAAGCTGCGTAATCTGGGCAGCGATCTCGGGGGCGCCGTCAAGGGATTCAAGAGCGCAGTCGGCGAAGAGGAACAGAAAAAAGCGCACGACGACGAGGACACGACGCAGCAGCGTGTCGAGCATGAGGCGAACGACGAGACGCTCGACACGCAATCGAAAGCCTCGCAATCGTCCAAGGCCGACGAAACCTCTGAGCGGAAGTAACCACCATGTTCGATATGGGCTTTCTCGAACTGATGCTCATCGGTGTCGTGGCCCTATTGGTGCTAGGACCAGAGCGCCTGCCCACGGCGGCGCGCACCGTGGGTCTGTGGATCGGCAAGATCAAGCGCACGGTGTCCGGCATGCAGCGCGAAATCAACGCACAGCTGGAAGCCGAGGACCTGCGCCAGAAGCTCAACGAGCAACAACGCAAGCTCGACGCCGGGCTGCACAAGGTCCGCGATGGGGTCGAACGTCACGCCGACGACACCGATACGCATCGCACCGGATCACGCCGGGGCCAGGCGGCGCCTAAACCGGAGGATGGCGCCCCGGCGGCGCGTACCGCCGCTTCCCAGGAAACACCCGACGCCTCGTCCGCCAAGGATTCCAACGCCCCATGAGCGATACACCGCCCCGCGAACCGGAGGAGCACGCCCAGACGCCCTTGATCGAACACCTGATCGAGCTGCGTTCGCGGCTGGTCAAGGCGGTGGCGGTGATCGTCGTCATCTTCGCTGCGCTTTACGCTTTCTCCAACGACATCTACAGCTTCGTCGCCGACCCTCTGATGGCGCTCTTGCCCGAAGGCTCGCAGATGATCGCCACCGAAGTGGCCTCGCCTTTCCTGGCGCCCTTCAAGCTGACGCTGTTCACGGCCTTGTTCATCGCCGTCCCCTTCGTGCTCTATCAGGCCTGGGCATTCATCGCACCGGGCCTCTACCGGCACGAAAAGACGTTGGCATTTCCTCTACTCGCCTCGAGTATCCTGCTGTTCTACGGTGGCGTGGCTTTCGCCTATTTCGCGGTCTTTCCTCTACTGTTCGACTTCTTCGTCCACACCGGGCCGGAGAACGTCACGGTAATGACCGATATCAATCAGTATCTCAATTTCGTGCTCAAGCTGTTCTTCGCCTTCGGTGCGGCCTTCGAAATCCCCATCGCCACTTTTCTGCTGATCTGGACCGGCGCGACCAGCGTCGAGAGTCTCGGCAAGAAACGCCCCTACGTGATCGTCGGCTGCTTCGTGGTCGGCATGATGATGACGCCCCCGGACGTGGTCTCACAGAGCCTCCTCGCCGTCCCCATGTGGCTGCTGTTCGAGGTTGGTATCCTCTTCGGTCGCCTGGTACCGCGTCACCGGAACGATGCCGAAGACGAGGCGCCCCGCGAAAACTGATCTCCGACACGCGGGCCACGCTTGGTCCTTCCTCACCGTTGATTGACGCGTGTCGTGCCCTGTTTCATGCGTATACTGAAGGCGCCCGGTCGTCACTGTCACATGCCTGTCACAGATGGGTGTCATGCTTCCGGGGCAGCGGTTGGTCACCAGCGACGACAGGGAGCTCATGATGGACGACACGCGCTCTTCCGATGTTCCCCTCGGTAGCGACAATGCAACCTCTCAAGAGGCCGGTGAAACGCCCCCACTTCGCGTCAACCGCACGCGCACGGGCATTCACGCCAAGCCCGCGCCGTTTCCCGAGGCCGATCTTGACGATCCAGCGCTGTATTTCAATCGCGAGCTGTCGCATCTGCAGTTCAATATCCGCGTGCTCGAGCAAGCCCTGGATCCTTCGCATCCACTGCTCAACCGGTTGATGTTTCTGCTGATCTTCTCCTCCAATTTGGACGAGTTCTTCGAGATTCGTGTGGCGGGCCTCAAGCACCAAGTCGCTCTGGCCCGCGAGGAGAGCGGTGCCGATGGCCTGCCTCCGCGCCAGGTACTGGCCGAAATCTCTCGCATCACGCACGAGCAGGTCGAACGCCAATACCATATTCTCAACGAGACGCTGATCCCGGCACTCGAGGAGCAGGGGCTGCGCTTCCGGCGACGCACGCAGTGGACCGAGGCGCAGGCCGCGTGGGTGCGCGAGTATTTCGCCGAAGAGATCATGCCGGTGATCAGTCCCATCGGCCTCGATCCCTCGCACCCCTTCCCGCGACTGGTCAACAAGAGCCTGAACTTCATCGTCGAGCTCGAAGGCACCGACGCCTTCGGTCGTGAGGGGGGCATGGCCATCCTGCCAGCGCCACGCTCGCTGCCACGCTTGATGCGTCTGCCGAGCGAGCTGTGCGAGTCAGGCTACACCGAGTACGTGTTTCTCTCCTCGATGATCCATGCCCATGCCCAGGAGGTCTTCCCCGGCATGGAAGTGCGTGGCTGCTACCAGTTCCGCCTGACGCGCAACGCCGATCTGGCCGTCGACCCCGAGGACGTCTCGGATCTGGCCTCGGCGCTGCGCGGCGAGCTGCTGGCACGGCGCTACGGCAGCGGCGTGCGCCTGGAAGTCGCCGACAACTGCCCCGATCAACTCTCGCGCTTCCTGCTGACCCAGTTCGAACTCGAGGCGGCGGATCTCTACCGTGTATCCGGCCCGGTCAACCTGACCCGCCTGATGTCGGTACTCAGCGACGTCGACCGCCCGGACCTTTTGTATCGCACCTTCACGCCGGGATTGCCGCGTCAGGTCAAGAGCGATGTCAGCCTGTTCACCCAGATCGCCCAGAGCGACATCTTGCTGCATCATCCCTTCCAGTCCTTCTCGCTGATCGAGGACTGGCTTCAAGAGGCGGCCGACGATCCCGACGTACTGGCGATCAAGCAGACCCTCTACCGGACCGGCGCGGACTCGCCCATCGTCGGCGCTCTGGTCAATGCGGCGCGCAACGGCAAGGAAGTCACCGTGGTCATCGAGTTGCGCGCCCGTTTCGACGAGGCCGACAACCTGGCACTGGCCTCGCGCCTGCAAGAAGCCGGCGCCATCGTCATCTACGGCGTCATGGCCTACAAGACGCATGCCAAGATGCTTCACGTGGTACGCCGCGAACGCGGCGCCTTGCGCTATTACGCGCACCTGGGCACCGGCAACTACCACTCCAAGACCGCCAAGCTGTATACCGACTACAGCCTGCTCACCGCCAACGAAACGCTCTGTGAAGACGTGCATATGGTCTTCCAGCAACTCTCGGGGATGGGCAAGCCGCGCCAGATCGATACGCTCCTACACGCGCCGTTCGTGCTGCACGACCGCCTGGTGGCCATGATCGACCGCGAAGCGCGTCACGCCGAAAAGGGCCAAAAGGCGCAGCTGATCATCAAGTGCAACTCGCTGACCGAGCCGCAGTTGATTCGCGCGCTCTACCGCGCCTCGCGCGCCGGTGTGCAGTGCGATCTCATCATTCGCGGCATGTGCTGCCTGCGCCCCGGGGTCGAGGGCGTCTCCGAGAACATTCGGGTGCGCTCGATCATCGGTCGTTTCCTGGAGCACACCCGGGTGTTTCACTTCCACAACGGCGGCAAGCCCGAGACCTGGTGCTCCAGCGCCGATTTCATGGAGCGCAACATGTTCCGCCGCGTGGAGACCTGCTTCCCACTGCTCGACAAGAAGCTCGCCCAACGGGTGCGCAAGGACCTGGCCACCTACCTAGTGGACAACTGTCAGAGCTGGGAGCTACAAACCGACGGCCGCTACCGTCTCCTCGATGCCGGCGACGCCGAACCGATCAGCGCCCAGGAAACCTTACTCTATGCTTATGCCGCCAAGCCCTGAACTCGTAGCTCGTAGCTCGTAGCTCGTAGCTCGTAGCTCGTAGCTCGTAGCTCGTAGCTCGTAGCTCGTAGGCAGTATGCCAAGTTCCTCCCCTGGAACGACAAACCCTCCGAGGTTATGCCTCGGAGGGTTTGTCTTCCCGCCTCACGCCGTCAGTTATACCCCGACCTGCCCACCATCGGCCTTCTGGATTACCACCGTGGCCGCCCGTGGACGTACGCTACCGGCAGTGGCGCGCGAGGCGTCCTGCATCGCGGCATCGGCATCCGCTGGCCAATTGCCGGGATGCTGGATGTTGATGAACAGCGCCGTCTTGTCCGGTGTGGCGAAGATGCCGGTCACCTCACAGTCATTGGGGCCCACCGCAAACCGTTTGAGTTGCTGCTGGTTGGCGGCCCCCACCACCGACGCCTGGCCGCTCTCGCGTGACAGTGCCGCCGGCACCACCGCCAGCACCTGGTCGTTGGTCTGCTCGGCGACACCGTCGTAGCCATTGTCGGTCTCTATCCACAGAATGCCCTGGTCGTCACCGCGGTCGTCGTACCATAGACCATCGGGGCTGGCGAACTGGTTGCGCTCGGTCAACCCTGACAGGTTGTCGGCATCGTCTGCGGCGGCGCCGAACACGAACACCTCCCAGTCGAAACGCGTGGCGTCGTCGCCCCGCTCCCGCCAGCGGATCACCTGTCCCGCCTCGTTGTCGGCACGCGGATTCGCGGCATTGGTGGGGGCCGTGGCATACCCCACGCCTGCCGCGTCGATGGCGTCGCCTTCATTGGTGAAGGTCGGCGCCGAGTCGGCGGCAGTGCGCTGGGAATTGTTGGTCAGCGTCATGTAAACCTCGCCCGAGCTCGGGTCGACGGTCCCCCATTCGGGACGGTCCATCGGCGTAGCGCCGAGCAGGTCGGCGGCGTCGCAGGTATGTACGATGACGCCTGCGCGATCGCCTTCCGCCAGCGACAAGGCCGCAGCCAGCGTGCGACCGTCCGCCACGCGCGTGTCCGGCTCGAGTGCCAACCATTCCCCGCCACCATCGGCATCGAAACGGGCAACGTAGAGGGTCCCCTGATCCATGTACTTGGCACCCAATGCCAGGCGGTCATACGCCTCGCCGGGACGGTTGGCATCTGCCGGGTCCCACTTGGCGTCGGAAACGAACTTGTAGATGTACTCGTTACGGGCATCATGCCCGGAATAGAAGACCACCGGCTCACCGGCGACCAACTTGCCCGGCCAGCAACCCTCGTGTCGAAAGCGTCCCAGCGCGGTGCGCTTCACCGCACGGGATTGGCCATTGTATGGATCGATCTCCACGATATAGCCGAAGGTCCGCGTCTCGTTGCGATAATCATCCCGTGGCCCCTCACCATGCGGTGTGACATCGAAACGCGCGAACTCGTCATCGCGCTCACCGTCAACGCCGGCGGCGGTCTCCCAACCATAGCGGCCGCGTTCGGTGGGCAGCCCCAGGCGCGCATCATCGATATTCAACTCGCCGCGATTGACGAAGACCTCGGGCCAGTTCTCTTCGCAGGTCAGGTAGGTGCCCCAGGGCGTGAAGCCATTGGCGCAGTTGTTGTTGGTGCCTCGCGTGCGCGTGCCATACGGGGAGTAACGGGTTCTGACGTACTCGCTACCGGCCACGGGGCCTGCCAAGTCCATCGGCGTCGCGCTGGTGAATCGGCGATTGTGGGCGTCACCGGCCACATGCGACCAGCCGCCTTCCGCCTGCTTGCGCACCCGCACGATGGTGACGCCATGAGCATTGATCTCGGTACGCACCTCGTCGGCCGGACGCTGACCACTGTCGGGATTCGTCGGCCCGCCACGCGGCGCCCAGAGCGCGTCCTGGTCGATGTACTCGTTGTTGAGGGCGAGCAGGAAGTCGCGCGAGGCATGTTGCTCGCTCAAAGGGAAAGCATGCATACCATCGTGATGCATACCCACGCTGCGGGCCTGTGCCTCGGCGGTCATCTCTTGCTCGCGATGCCAAGCCGGCGCCTGATCCTCCAGCGGCGTGCCCCAGGGAATCAGCACCTGGGCGGTGTAGCCCTCGGGCACTACCACGGCATCGGTACGCGAGCCACGCAGCGACTCGAACGCCAGCGCCAGCGGCGTCTTGCGGGTACCACTTTCCTGCGCACTGGCCAGGTTGAGTCCGCCAATGCCACCCAACATGCCCACGGCGGCCAGGCTCAGGCCGCCGCGCATGATGTCACGCCGAGAAACGTGGCGTGCCAGTACCGACGAGAACGGTTCGTTATCGCTGCGGTTGAAGTTGTGCTGGGTCTCGATTTCCTTGCTCATGGTCTCTCCTCACGGCGTTCCACCGACACTCCGTCATGTCGGAACATGCTGTGAGGTCATATCCTGAACCGCCGATATGACAGTGCCATGAAGCGCCGCTCAGGCACAGGCATCGCGCAACCGCTCGGCGGCCAATGTCAGCAGATGCTCGGTGCCGTCCCAGCCCAGGCAAGCATCGGTGACGGAGACGCCATAACGCATGGCACCCGGCTGCAGCGACTGCTTGCCTTCATATAGGTGGCTTTCCAGCATCACGCCGACCAGATCGCGATCGCCGGCCAGGCGCTGCTCGAGCACATCGAGCATGACCTCGGTCTGGCGGCGGTAGTCTTTGCGCGAATTGGCATGGCTGCAGTCGACCATCAGACGCGGCGTGATGCCGGCGCTCTGTAGCGTGCGGCGACAGGCACGAACCGAATCCGCATCGTAGTTGGGCTTGCCATGCCCACCACGCAGCACCACGTGGGTATGCGGATTGCCGTCGGTCTCGCGCATCGCCGGACGGCCGGCATCGTCGAGGGCGAAATGACGGTGCGGGTGCGCAGCGGACTGCATCGCGGCAACGGCGACATCGACGCTGCCGTCGGTGCCGTTCTTGAAGCCCACCGCGGCCCGCAGGCCACTGGCGAGTTCACGATGGATCTGCGACTCGGTGGTGCGCGCACCGATGGCCACCCAACTGAGCAGGTCTTCCAGGTACGGCGCAGCCATCGGCTGCAGCAATTCGGTGGCCACGGGCATGCCCAGAGCGGCGATGTCACGCATCAAGCGCCGCGAGACCTCCAGGCCTTGCGCCATATCGTCACTGCCATCCAGGTGCGGGTCATAGGCGAGGCCCTTCCAACCTACGGTGGTACGCGGCTTTTCGACATAGACACGCATGACCATCAGCAGACGGTCGTCGAGGCGCGCGGCGAGCTCACTGAGCTTTTCGGCGTATTCCAGCGCCGCGCGCGGATCGTGGATCGAGCAGGGCCCCACCACTACCAGCAGGCGGTCGTCACGCCCGTCGAGAATGGCCTGAATCTCGCCACGCTGGCGTTCGATCTGCTCACCGAGGGCGTCTTCCAGCGGCAGGCGCTGCTTGAGCTCACCCGGCGTGGGCAAGGGCTGATGAGAGGGTGCCGTGGCGACATCGGGGCGTTGGGGCATCGTCAAGGGTGCGTTCATGTCGAGTCTCTTGTCTGGACTGTCCGTCACGAGCGGACAGCGGAACTTCGTGTTCGGCGGACGCCACCCAGCGTTTCACGGTCGGAGGTGGCAGCTAAGGCCGACCGGACGTCGCTAAATCGCCAATAATATAGTGCCTGCGTGCTCTGCCATGCGCCGCCGATCTCGAACATGTTTCGCTCCCGTGTCATTCGTCAAAAAAAGGGGGGATTAAACGCAAAAACCCCCGGTCGGGTTGCCGACCGGGGGTTCGAAGACGCTGGAGGCAACCCGGGGTGGGGCGTGCCTCGCGGCGTATCAGGTCATGTGACCCTACCGCCGGGCACGCCGGGGCTAAACCAATACCAATAGCTAAAGCCAAAGAACGCACGCACAGCGTTTTCCACTACCTGAACCGGCAGGGAATGCGTGCTTGCGGTGGCTGATGCTATCGACATGGGTTGACTCCAAAACATGCTCTCATCCTACACGGCTGTCGCGATTTGACAAGCCCACGGCGGGGCTATCGCTCATCGCAGGTGACGGCCACCGTCGACGGGCAATATCGCGCCCGTAACGAAATCGTTGTCGAGCAGATACCGCAGTGTCTGATAGATGACGCCCGGCCCCGGCACCTTGGCCATCAACGACTTGGCCTTGGCCTTCTCGACATAGGCGTCGTCGTCATCGTCATTGAGCATGACCAGGGCCGGCGCGATGGCGTTGACCTGAATGCTCGGCGCGTACATGGCGGCAAACGACAGGGTTAGATTGTCCAACCCCGCCTTGGTGGCCGCATAGGCGGCATGCTTGCGCGATCCCTTCTGACTGACGTAATCGGTCATGTGGATGATGTCGCGCTGCGGTTCTTGGCAGGCATCGAGTAGTTCGCGGGCATGCAGGTTAATCAAGTACGGAGCCTGCATGTGCACGCGAAACAGGCGTTCGAAATTGGCGCCGGCATCGTCATCAAGGCTGTCCGGCGCCCAGTCGCTGGCGTTGTGGACGATGGCGCGAAGCGACGATGTCTGTGCCTTCAGGCGGGCGATGAAGTCGAGGATGCCCGCCTCGCTCGAGAAATCCGCCTGCAGGGTCACGGCACCACGCCGACGCAAGACGTCCAATGCCTCGCGCTCGCGGCGATAGCTCAATATCACCGGCTGACCATCGTCGAGCAGACGCTCGACGCAATGCCGCCCCAAGCGCTGGGCGCCACCGGTGACGAGAATCGGCGATTGGCTCATGTGTCGCCCTCCGTGCGGCGTTCCCCGGGTGACAGCGGGGCTTCTTCGCTAACCTCTTCCGGCAGGGGGATCAACGGTACGCGCGGCGCATAGGCGAAGACATCGGAAAACACTCGCTCGGGGTCGAGCCCCAGCGGTGCCAAGGTGTCGATGCAGGCGTACACCATGCCCGGCGAGCCGGACAGGTAGACATCGTCGCCGGAGATGTCACCGTGGTACTCGGCAAGCACCTCGTCGATGCGGCCGATGTGCCGCGTCACGCCGGCCGGCGCGCTCAGCGCAGGCTCGCTGTCCTCGACCACGGTATGCACGTCGAGGTGGGGATGCGTGGCGGCCCATTCGAGCGCCAGGCTTTCCAGGTACAGGTCACGGGGCGACTTGACCGCCCACCACAGCCGAATCGGGCCCGGGTGCTCGTTGGCCAGGGCCGCCTCGACGATGGCTTTCATCTGGGCGAAGCCCGTGCCCGCCGCGATCAGCGTCAGCGGCCGCCGGCTCTGGGTATCCAGCACACAGCCGCCATTGGGCAAGCGCACCGTCAACTGAGCGGCCTGCACGAGCATCTCGCGCAGGCGTGCCGAATTGCTGCGTTCCGGCCAATGCTGGACGTGCAACTCGATGATGCCATCATCGACATGGGCGTTGGCGATGGAGAACGGCACCCAGATATCCTCGTCGAGCTTGAGTTCCAGGTACTGGCCGGGGGCATGCGCGATGGCTTCGCGGCGCCCCGCCAGGTGGACGCGAAATACGTCGGCCGTCAGGTCTTCGACCGATTCGACATGGCAGGTCAGCGTCTTAGGCGTCATCGTGTCCTCGTTCGTCGCTCTGGGGCGAATGTCGGGGGGCCGGTGGTGGCGTAGCGATACCGTATTCCTCCCAACGCGCGTCGACACGCCGCTTGACGGCATCGTCCATGACGATGGGTGTGCCCCACTCGCGGTCGGTTTCGCCCGACCATTTGGTGGTGGCATCGAACCCCATCTTCGATCCCAGGCCCGCCACCGGCGAGGCGAAATCGAGATAGTCGATGGGCGTATTCTCGACCATGACCGTATCGCGCGCCGGATCCATGCGCGTGGTGATCGCCCAGATCACGTCTTCCCAGTTGCGCGCATCGACATCATCATCGAGCACGATCACGAACTTGGTGTACATGAACTGACGCAAGAAGCTCCAGACGCCCATCATCACGCGCTTGGCGTGGCCCGGGTACTGCTTTTTCATGGTCACTACTGCCATGCGGTAGGAACAGCCTTCCGGCGGCAGGTAAAAATCGATGATCTCGGGAAACTGCTTGCGCAGGATCGGCACGAACACTTCGTTGAGCGCCAGGCCCAGGATGGCGGGTTCATCCGGTGGTCGCCCGGTATAGGTGGAATGATAGATCGGATCGCGGCGGTGAGTGATGCGCTCCACGGTGAAGACCGGGAAGGTTTCGACCTCGTTGTAGTAGCCGGTGTGATCGCCATAAGGGCCTTCCGGCGCCGTATCGTCGGGGTAGAGGTAGCCCTCGAGCACGATTTCGCTAGACGCCGGCACCTCGAGATCGGCATGGCCGCACTTGACCAGTTCGGTGCGCGAGCCGCGCAGCAAACCGGCGAAGGCGTATTCGGAAAGACTGTCCGGCACCGGCGTTACGGCGCCGAGAATGGTCGCCGGGTCGGCACCCAGCGCCACCGCCACTGGGAACGGCTCGCCAGGGTGCGCTTGCTGCCATTCCTGGAAATCAAGCGCTCCGCCGCGATGCGACAACCAGCGCATGATCAGGCGATTCTTGCCCAGTTTCTGCTGGCGGTATATCCCTAAGTTCTGGCGCTCCTTGTGGGGCCCCTTAGTCACCACCAAAGACCAGGTCACCAGCGGCGCCACATCGCCCGGCCAGCAATGCTGGATCGGCAGTTGATCGAGATCGACATCGTCGCCTTCGCGGATCACTTCCTGGCATGGCGCCTTGCGCAGCGTCTTGGGCCCCATGCTCATCACCTGCTTGAAGATCGGCAGCTTTTCCCAGGCATCGCGGAAGCCCTTGGGCGGTTCCGGCTCCTTGAGAAACGCCAGCAGTTCGCCGACCTCACGCAGAGCAGCGATCGAATCCTGGCCCATGCCCAGCGCGACACGCTCCGGCGTCCCGAAAAGATTGCCCAGCAAAGGCATGGCGTGGCCTTTGACGTTCTCGAACAAGAGCGCCGGCCCGCCCGCGCGCAGCGTGCGATCACAGATCTCGGTGATCTCCAGATAGGGATCGACCTCCGCCGTGATTCGCTGGAGCTCGCCACGTTCCTCCAGCGCCGCGATGAAATCACGCAAGTCCCGATACTTCATGTGGTTTTCCGTGCCAAAACGCGAAAAGGGCAGCATAACATGCCGCCCTTCATTTTCGTTTCTGCTGCGAAGCCTAGATGTAGCACTGATCGCATTAATGCAGAGCATCGGACCGAGCGAAGACAAGGCGAACTCCGGAGAGCCAGCTGAGTACTTTAGTACATGAGCATGGCGAGCCGGAGTTCAACGCCGTATTGCCGAGCGCAGACCGATGTTATCTACGCTTCATGGCCTCGAAGAATTCCAAGTTAGTCTTGGTATCCTTCAAGCGATCGATCAAGAATTCCGTCGCCGCGATATCATCCATGGGATTGAGCAGCTTGCGCAGAATCCACATGCGCTGCATCTCTTCCTCGGAGGCAATGAGGTCCTCGCGGCGCGTACCACTGCGGCGGATGTTGAGCGCGGGATAGACGCGCTTCTCGGCCAGTTTGCGGTCGAGGTGCGCCTCCATGTTGCCGGTCCCTTTGAACTCCTCGAAGATGACTTCATCCATCTTGGAGCCGGTGTCGACCAGCGCGGTGGCGATGATGGTGAGACTGCCACCTTCCTCGATGTTGCGCGCCGCACCGAAGAAACGCTTGGGCTTTTCCAACGCGTGGGCGTCGACACCACCGGTCAATACCTTACCCGAGGACGGCACCACGGTGTTGTAGGCACGCGCCAAGCGGGTGATGGAATCGAGCAGGATGACCACGTCCTTCTTGTGCTCGACCAGACGCTTGGCCTTCTCGATGACCATCTCGGCGACCTGGACGTGACGCGCGGGCGGCTCATCGAAGGTCGAGGCCACCACCTCGCCACGCACGGTGCGCGACATCTCGGTGACCTCTTCGGGACGCTCATCGATCAGCAGCACGATCAGATGGCATTCGGGATTGTTACGCGTGATCGACGTCGCGATGTTCTGCAACATCAGCGTCTTGCCCGCCTTGGGCGGCGACACGATCAGACCACGCTGGCCCTTGCCGATGGGCGACGTAAGATCGATTACCCGCGAGGTCAGATCCTCCGTCGAGCCATTGCCGATCTCCATCACCATGCGTTCCTGCGGGAACAGCGGCGTCAGGTTCTCGAACAGGATCTTGTGCTTGGCGTTTTCGGGCCGGTCGAAGTTGATCTGACTGACCTTGAGCAGCGCGAAATAACGCTCCCCTTCCTTCGGCGGCCGGATCTTGCCGGCGATGCTATCGCCCTTGCGCAGGTTGAAGCGACGGATCTGCGACGGCGAGACATAGATGTCATCGGGGCCGGCCAGATAGGAGCTGTCAGCACTGCGAAGAAAGCCGAAGCCATCCTGCAGGATTTCCAGCACACCATCGCCATAAATGTCTTCACCACTTTTCGCATGCTTCTTGAGAATGGCGAAGATGATGTCTTGTTTACGCGAACGTGCCAGATTGTCGATGCCCATTTCCCGGGCAATATCCAGCAGTTCGGGAACGGTTTTTTGCTTGAGTTCGGTAAGATTCATCGGTTTCGTCAGAGATTGCTCGTGTCGGCGAGGCAATGGGATTGCCGGACAAAAGACAGGAGGCGGTTGTGCGCCGCGCGGTGCGTTCAGAGGGCCCCAGGAAATCCGTTCCACTCATCGCATTCATGCCTCAAGGCATCGCCGCGCGAGGGATTGGCGAAAAACGGTATTGAGAGATTCGGTTCGCGTCGCCTGGCGCCATGCCCAGCTCCTGATCGGGAGGCTTGGCGAGACAAGAATACTTGGGGCGATCTGACGACTTGGAGGACCGCGACGGCAATGCCGCGTGAACGGTCAGGAAGCATTCGGAACAGGCGAACGTCTCGATGGTAGTCAAGGCGCCAGCCAAACGCAAGCCCACTTTGCTCATGCGTAATACCGGGGCGAGCGCCGGGTCTGATCCTTATCGGGGACGGACCATTCCATGGCGCGGTCTCAATTCACGAGTTGGTGATCGAGCCATGTCTCGAGTTGCGCTGCGGACAACGCCCCCACGCGCGTGGTATCCAGCCCCGCGTCGGTAAACAGCGCCAGGGTCGGCATGCCGCGCACACCGTACTTGTGCGCCATGGCCGTATTGAGGTCGACATCGCACAGCGCGACTTGCAAGGTCGTCTCGCGCGCGCTGGCCAAGGCGGATAATCGCGGACGCAATTCGATGCAGGGGCTGCACCAGGATGCCACGAAGGCCACCAGAGTGGGCGTGGCTGCTTCCAGCACGCGGGCCTCGAACGTGTCGTCCGTCACCTCGAAAAGCCGCTCGGACATGCATTTTCTCCTGAATTCTCGACCAATTCCTCGTTCCCCATTGGACGCCGCATGGCGACAATTGACAAGCCTCGGGCGCCCCCGCAACCTTGCCATACTTCTGTGAAAAGGATTCTCGCATGAGCAGCCGCCACCCGGCGCCACGGCGTCTTGCCGCCATCGATCTAGGCTCGAACAGCTTCCACCTGCTGGTGGCCAATCAAGTCGGCGGCGACCTGCAGGTGGTCGCCAAGCAGGGGGAGAAAGTACAACTGGCCGCTGGTCTCGACGACGACGATATCCTCGACGAAGCTGCCATGGAGCGTGCCCTCGCCTGCCTGGAGCGTTTCGCTCCCTATCTGAGCGACCTCGACGCCGGTGACGTGCGCATCGTCGGCACCAATGCGCTGCGCGCGGCACACAACCGCCAGACGCTGATCGATCGAGCCGAAGCCCTGATCGGCCACCCTATCGAGATCATCGCCGGCCGCGAGGAGGCGCGTCTGATTTACCTTGGCGCCGCGCATGCCCTGGCCGAGGTCCACGGCCGCCGCCTCATCGTCGACATCGGCGGCGGCTCCACCGAATTCATCATCGGCGAACGTTTCGAACCCCTCGCTCTGGAAAGCCTGCACATGGGCTGCGTGGCCTATACGCAGCGTTTCTTCCACGACGGCACGATCACCGAGCGGCGCTTTCGCGATGCCGAACTCGCCGCACTCTCGGAACTCGCCAACATTCGACGCCCCTATCAGGCGCTCGGCTGGCAGGATCCCGTCGGCTCGAGCGGCACCATCAAAGCCATCGCCGCCGTACAGGCCGCCTATGGCGACGGCCCGGAAGACATCGTGACCCGCCAGGGGCTCATGGCCCTGCGGCGTCGGTTGGTCAAGTGCAAACGGCTCGACAAGGTGAACATGACGGGGCTGAAAAGCGACCGAGCCCGAGTGTTTCCGGCCGGGGTGGCGATTCTGTGCGCCACCTTCGAGGCCTTCGACCTGGAGCGCATGCGCTACTCCGACGGCGCCTTGCGCGATGGTGTGCTCTACGATCTCCTCGGCCGCAATACCGCCGAGGATTCACGCGCGTCGGCGCTACTCACGCTGCGCCGACGCTTCGACGTCGACATGCGTCAGGCCAGCAACGTACGCACCACCGCCGAACACCTCTGCGCGCATGTCGCCGACGTCTGGCCCCTGAGTCAGGAGCAGCGCCAGTTTCTGTTCTGGGCCGCCGAGCTGCACGAAATCGGCCTGGCAATCTCGCACAGCCAGTTTCACCGCCACGGCGCCTATCTGCTGGAAAACTCCGACCTGGCCGGCTTTTCGCGTCCCGAGCAACAGTCCCTGGCCTTTCTAGTGCGTGCCCATCGACGCAAGTTCCCCGGCAAGGAGCTCGATGCCCTCCCATCCGCCTCGCGATCGACCTATGCACGACTGGCGCGATTATTGCGACTGGCGGTGGCACTCAATCATTCGCGTCCTGAGGCGCCCGTCCTCGACGCCCGCCTTGAGGCCGACGGCGAGACCCTATACGTGTATCTCGATCAGGCCAGCGACCAACCTCTGTTGATGGCCGACCTCGATCAGGAAGCCCGTTATCAACGCAATGCCGGCTTTTCGCTGGTTATCGACGCCTAGATGAATCAGCGTCATCGGGCATCGCCCGCAGCCGCCAGCCTTCGGCGGCGGCGATGCCCAGCACCCCGACCAGAGTGTCTCCCTCCCAGGCCAACCACACACGCTCGCGTTGCCAGGATGGAATCCCGGCTTCCTGCAGGAGCCGTTTGACGTCGCGCCGACCGCGTCCCGCCACGCGCAGCGTCTCGCCGCCCCGACGCCTGCCCAGCGTAAGGCGGACACGACGCGGAGGGCCGGGAATCAGTTGCCACGCCACCGGGCCCAGCGGCGTTTCCAGGGGGGTGCAGCCATCCCACTCGGCCTTCCAGTCGACGTCGACAGGTTCGAGCGGCGCCAACAGATAGAGATATCCTCGCCAGCGCCTGGCCTCTCCACCCGGCCAGGCGACATGGACCTGTGCGTCGCCGCGGGCCTGTAATTGGTCGAGCACGCTTTCGAGGCGCGCGCGAGGCGGCGTAGGCAGAGAGAGTTGCCGACAAGCATGGCGCACGAGAAGCCGCTGACGGGGGCGGGAGAGCGCCAGGACATCCGCCAATGGCAAGCAGGCGGCGTCGCCACCCAGCGACTGTAAGGTTTCCCCAGCCAGTTCCTCCAATAGCGCATCGCTCTCGCCCAGTTGCTCGGCAGTGCGTGCCAGCGATGTCGCCGCACCCGGCCAGCGTGACGCCAGCGCTGGCATGACGGTATGCCGCAGATAGTTGCGATCGAAACGTTCGTCGGCGTTGCTCGGGTCATCGATCCAACGCAAGCCACGTGTCTCGGCCTCGCGCTCCAGCACCGCCCGCGTCACGGAAAGCCATGGCCGGACCATGAAACGCCCCTGCCACTCTCGGCTCTCGGGCATGCCGGCCATGCCGCGCAAACCACTACCGCGCAAGCCCGCCAGCAACAGGCCTTCGGCCTGATCGTCGGCATGCTGGGCCAGCAGCAGGGTGTCCCCCGCTGTGACACGTCGGGCGAACGCCGCCAGGCGGGCGTCGCGGGCGTGGGCCTCGAGGCCCCGTGCGCCGCGCTCAACCGTGGCGCGCTCTATGAACAATGGCACCCCGAGACGCCCGCACAACCATCGCGCATGGTCTTCGAACGCGGCAGCGGCATCCTGCAGGCCATGATTGACGTGTAACGCGTAAAGCGGCCGTGGGTGACGACGGCAGGCGGCCACCGCGAGTGTCAGCAGCAGCGAAGAATCCAGCCCACCGGAGAGAGCCACCCAAACACGACGCCCCGGCGAGGTCATCGCCAGGGCGTCATCGACAAGGGCTTCGGGGGTCGGCCCTGCGTTATTGGGGCGCGCCATAGCTCATCAGACGATCATAGCGACGCGACAGCAGGTCATCCGTCTCCATGGCTTCCAGCCGCTCGAGGCTGGCGCCGAGGGCGTCCTTGATGCTATCGGCCATCTTCTGGGGGTTGCGGTGCGCGCCCCCCAGCGGCTCCTTGATCAAGGTATCGACGAAGCCCAGCTCCTTGAGGCGCTCGGCAGTGATACCCATCGCTTGTGCCGCCTCGGAGGCCTTTTCGGCACTCTTCCACAGAATCGAGGCGCAGCCTTCCGGGGAGATCACCGCATAGGTCGAATACTGCAGCATCTGTAGCTCATCGCAGACACCGATCGCTAGCGCCCCGCCGGAGCCGCCCTCGCCCACGACGGTGGAGATGATCGGCGTCTTGAGGCGCGACATGACCGCCAGATTGTAGGCGATGGCCTCGCTCTGGCCGCGCTCCTCGGCGTCGATCCCCGGATAAGCGCCAGGGGTATCGATGAAGGTCAATACCGGCATCTTGAAGCGCTCGGCCATTTCCATCAGCCGGCACGCTTTGCGATAGCCTTCCGGGCGCGGCATACCGAAGTTGCGCCGCACCTTCTCCTTGACGTCACGCCCTTTCTGATGACCGATGACCATCACCGGTTTGTCGTCGAGGCGCGCCACGCCGCCCACGATGGCAGCGTCATCGGCGAAGTGACGATCGCCATGCAGCTCGTCGAAGTCCTCAAAGAGACTGTCGAGGTAATCCAGCGTGTAAGGACGCTGAGGATGACGCGAGAGCTGCGATACCTGCCAGGCGCTAAGATCGCGAAAAATCGATTCGGTGAGCTTGCGATTCTTGTCTTCAAGCTTGCCGATTTCGTCGCTCAAGCTGATACGGCTGTCATTACCGACCAGGCGTAGCTCGTCGATCTTGGCTTCCAGCTCGGCGATCGGCTGTTCAAAGTCCAGGTAGTTGGGATTCATAGAACGTCTACTTTGTGGTCTTGGGCAGCCCGGGGCCGCACGTCCGATGTCGCACGAGGCGACGCTGTGACGGACAGGGCATGGCGCCAACCGGCCGTAAACCGGCATTATCGCACCCTGAACGCATCACGCAAGACACCGCGCGCCAGCACCATCGCCAGCGATGACGGCATCACCCACGATAACGCAACGTAACCGCTTCCTGACCCTCCACCTCGCGCAGGGCGATGAGTAGGTCGTCACTGGGCGACACCCGCCAGGGTTCACCCAGTTCCAGCACGCCGCTGGCCTGGGGATTACGGTAACGCACGCGCACCGGCAAACCCTGGGGATCGCGCCACCGCGTCAGGCTATCTTGCAAGTTGCGCGCGAAACGTCCATTGAGACGCGCGCCGTCCACCGCGAGCTCCACGGCCTCGCCATAGCGCGTGCGCGCATCGACCATCGGCGTCACTTCCTTGCCACGCAGGCGCAGGCCACCCGAATAATCGTCGGTGCTCACTTCGCCTTCGATGATCAAGACGTCATCGGCGCCAAGCTTGCCACGCATCTGCTCGTACATCTCGCCGAACAACGAAGCCTCGATACGCCCAGTACGGTCGTCCAGGGTGATAAAAGCCATGGTGTCGCCGCGCTTGGATTTCATGGTCCGCATGGCCACTACCAGCCCCGCGACACGCTGAGATTCGCCACGCTGAGGTTTCAGATCGACGATGCGCGTCGACACGAAGCGCTTGAGTTCGTTTTCGTACTCGTCGATGGGGTGGCCGGTCAGATAGAGGCCCAAGGTGTCCTTCTCGCCGGCTAGGCGCTCCTTGTCGGCCCACTCGCGGGCATGGTGATAATCGGCGTAGACATCGCCGCTTTCCGGTTCGACGAAAGCATCGCCGAACATGTCGATCATCCCTGCGCTGGCATTGGCGTTGCTCTGAGACGCCGCCTTGAGTGCGGCGTCCAGCGACGCCATCAACACCGCCCGGGTCGGCCCCAGGTTGTCCAGCGCGCCGGAGCGGATCAAAGCCTCCAGCGTACGCTTGTTGAGACGCTTGGCGTCGACACGGCGGCAGAAGTCAAACAGATCGCTGAAGGCGCCGTCGGCCTCGCGCGCCTCGACGATCGCACCGATGGGCCCTTCACCGACGCCGCGAATCGCGCCCAAGCCATAGACGACACGGTTTTGCTCATCGACGGTGAACTTGTAGCTGCCGATGTTGACGTCCGGCGGCGTGACCGTCAGCCCCTGCTTGCGGCATTCCTCGATCAGCGGCACGACCTTGTCGAGGTTGTCCATCTCGGTGGACAACACCGCCGCCATGAAAGGCGCGGGATAATGCGCCTTGAGCCACGCTGTCTGGTATGAGACTAGGCCGTAGGCCGCCGAGTGCGACTTGTTGAACCCGTAACCGGCGAATTTTTCCACCAGGTCGAAAAGGTTACCGGCCAGGTCCTTGTCGATGCCATTGGCCGCGCACCCTTCCATGAAGCCGGCACGCTGTTTGGCCATCTCCTCGGGCTTCTTCTTGCCCATGGCACGCCGCAGCATGTCGGCCTGACCCAGGCTATAACCTGCTATCACCTGGGCGATCTGCATCACCTGCTCCTGATAGAGGATGATGCCATAGGTGGGCCCGAGCACTGGTTTGAGCAGCTCGTGCTGGTAGTCCGGGTGTGGATAAGCGACCTCGGCGCGGCCGTGCTTGCGGTTGATGAAGTCATCGACCATCCCGGATTGCAGCGGCCCCGGACGGAACAGTGCCACCAAGGCGATCATGTCTTCCAGCGAGTCGGGCTGCAGGCGCTTGATCAGCTCCTTCATGCCGCGCGATTCGAGCTGGAAGACCGCCGTGGTCTCGGCCTTCTTGAGCATATCGAAGGTCGGCACGTCGTCGAGCGGGATCGAGGCAATGTCCAGCGGCCCCTGGCCTTCGCGGGCGCGCACCGTATCGACCATCTCCAACGCCCAGTCGATGATGGTTAGCGTGCGCAACCCCAGGAAGTCGAACTTGACCAGCCCGGCTTCCTCGATGTCGTTCTTGTCGTACTGCACCACCAGCCCACTACCGTCTTCCTCACACAGCAGCGGCGAGAAGTCGGTCAGCTTGGTGGGCGCGATCACCACCCCGCCGGCGTGCTTGCCGGTGCCGCGCGTGATGCCCTCGAGCTTGAGCGCCATGTCCCAGATTTCCTGGGACTCCTCGTCGTTGTCCAGATACTCCTTGAGCGCCGGCTCCTGCTCGATGGCCTTGGTCAGGGTCATGCCGACCTCGAAGGGGATCAGCTTGGACAGCTTGTCACCCATCGAATACGGCTTGCCCTGGGCACGGGCCACGTCGCGGACCACGGCCTTGGCAGCCATGGTGCCGAAGGTCACGATCTGCGAGACGGCGTCGCGGCCGTAGCGACTCGCCACGTACTCGATGACCCGGTCGCGCTTTTCCATGCAGAAGTCGACGTCGAAGTCGGGCATCGACACGCGCTCGGGGTTGAGGAAGCGCTCGAACAGCAGGTCGTATTCCAGTGGGTCGAGGTCGGTGATCTTGAGCGCGTAGGCAACCAGAGAGCCGGCCCCGGAACCACGCCCCGGCCCCACCGGGATGTCGTTATCCTTGGCCCACTGGATGAAGTCCATGACGATCAGGAAGTACCCAGGGAAACCCATCTCGAGGATGATGTTGAGCTCGAAGTCGAGCCGCTCGCGGTAGGTCCCCTCGTGCTCACTGAGATCGCGCCCGGGATAGATCGGCATCTCGCCCGTAAAGAGCTTTTCGAGCCGCTCGGTGAGGCCGTCGTGAGAGATCTTGCGGAAGAAGCTCTCCATGCTCATGCCGTCAGGCACCGGGTACTCGGGCAGGAAGATTTCCCCCAGTGGCACGTCGACGTTGCAGCGCGCAGCGATCATCACGCTATTTTCCAGCGCCTCGGGCAGGTCCGAGAACAGCTCGGCCATTTCCTGCGGGCTCTTCAGGTACTGCTCTTCGCTGTAGCGGCGTTCGCGCCGTGGATCGTCGAGCGCCTTGCCCTCGCCGATCGCCACTCGCGTTTCGTGGGCCCAGAACCCCTCGCGGGTCAGGAAACGAACATCATTGGTCGCCACCACCGGCGTCTGAGTTTCGGCCGCCAGCGCCACCGACAAATGCAGACACTCCTCATCGTGTTCGCGTCCGGTGCGCTGGAGTTCCAGATAAAACCGCCCGGGGAAGGCGGCGTTCCAGGCCTCGCACATTTCCCGTGCCGCCTGACCGTGTTCGGTCAGAAGGTGACGCCCGATCTCCCCTTCACGGGCACCGGACAAGGCGATCAACCCCGCACTGCGGGCGAAGATCCACTCCTTCTTGAGGATCCCCTGGCCGCGCTGCTGCCCCTCGCTCCAGCCCTGAGATATCAATTCGGTGAGATGGCGATAACCGTCGTTGTCCATCGCCAACAGCGTCAAGCGGTAGGGATGCGCCTCGTCGTGAGGATTCTCCATCCACAGATCGGCGCCGATGATCGGCTTGAGTCCCGCGCCTTGGGCGCCTTTATAGGCCTTGACCAGACCGAACAGATTGGAATCGTCGGTCACGGCCACCGCAGGCATGCCGCCCTCGGCCGTCGCCTCGATCAGCGGCTTCAAGCGCACCAGGCCATCGACCAGGGAATATTCACTGTGCACGCGCAGATGAACGAACGGCGTAGTCATGACGAGCTCTTGAGACGAAACGGACGATGCCGCCTGGGCGACACCTTCCTGAATGAATTGGGTAACAGCGTGATGTGACGCTACACCGGTAGCAGTTTCTTGACCGGCGCAAACGAGCGGCGATGCTCATCGAGCGGCCCCAAGCGCTCGAGTGCTTCGCAGTGCTCACGGGTAGGATAGCCCTTGTGGCGCGCAAACCCATACTCGGGATAGCACTCGTGCAGCGCGAGCATCTGAGCGTCGCGCGTCACCTTGGCCAGAATCGAGGCGGCGCCAATGGCCCCATGGCGCTGGTCACCTTTGACCGCGCACTGCCCCGGCACATGATGCCCCGGCATCCGATTGCCGTCCACCAGCAGATATTCCGCGGCCACCGGCAGGGCGTCGATGGCTCGCCGCATGGCCAGATGCGTCGCGTGGTAGATGTTGAGCGTGTCGATCTCAGCGGGCGACGCTTCGCCTATTGCGAAGGCCGTCGCATGTTGGCGAATGGCCTCGGCCAATACGAGGCGACGTTTTTCGCTGAGGGTCTTGGAATCGGCCAGCCCCTCGATGGGTCGCGCCGGATCGAGAATCACCGCGGCCGCCACCACGTTACCCACGAGGGGCCCGCGACCCACTTCATCGACGCCCGCCAGACACGAGCCCTGATAATCGATCACCAATGGTGGTAGTCCCGTCATGCGCTCTCCTCCCGTGGCGGCAAACGACCGTGTGTGATCAGGGCGTCGATGGCCTCGGCGGCGCGCTCGCTGGCGCCACGCTGGAGCGTGGCGTGCAAGGCGGCAAAACGCGCTTCCATCGCCTGGCGTTTCGCGTCGTCATCGAGCCATTCCAGCAGCGCCGCACCGATCGCCTCATGACTGGCGGCGTCCTGTACCAGCTCAGGCACCAGCGTCTCCTGAGCGATCAGGTTGGGCAGCGAGATCCAGTCGGTCTTGACCATGCGCTTGGCTAGCCAGTGCGTAGCCGACGCCATCTTGTAGGCCACCACCATGGGACGATGACAGAGCATGGCTTCGAGCGCAGCCGTCCCGGAGGCCAGCAGCACCGCATCGGCAGCGGTCATCGCCTGACGCGACTCACCGTCGCACAGGACGACGATATCGCGGGCCGGATGATCGGCCAGCAGTGCCTCGAGTTCTTCGCGACGCGCCGGGGACGCCGCCGGCACGATCACTTGCAAGTTGGGGATGCGTTCGCGCAACCAGGCGACGCTATCCAGAAACGTGGGCCCCAAAAAGCGAATTTCGTTACTGCGTGAACCCGGCAACAACGCCAGCAAGGGCGCTGTGGGCGATAATCCCAGTGCCGAACGTGCCACCTGGCGATCGTTGACCAGCGGCAGCTCATCGGCCAACGGATGCCCAACGAAGGCCACCGGCACCTCGTGACGTGCATAGAACGCCGCTTCGAAGGGTAGGAACGTCAGCATGGCATCGACCGACTGGGCAATGCTCTTTACTCGGCCCTGACGCCACGCCCAGACCGAAGGGCTAACGTAGTGCGCAGTGGGGATGCCAGTGACTCGCAATTGGCGCTCGAGTCCCAAGTTGAAGTCGGGCGCATCGATGCCGATCATCGCGTCTGGCTGCCAAGCCAGGGCGTCACGCCGCAAATGACGTCGAACTTTGATCAGCTCCGGCAGGTGCTTGAGCACCTCGACCAACCCCATGACCGACAGCGTCTCCAGCGGATACAGCGAGTGCAGGCCTTCGGCAAGCATGCGAGGGCCGCCGATACCACGAAACTCGGCGTCGGGATGGCGACGCTTCAGCGCCTGCATCAAGCCGGCGCCGAGGATATCGCCCGACAGCTCTCCCGCGACCAGGTAGATACGCATGACGTGCCTCGTTCAGCGCGTGATGCCGCGCTGGGAATCCTTCAGCGACGCCAGGAATGTCGCAACTTCAGGGCCTTCGAAATCGTTCGCGAGACGCTCCAGCGCTTGCTCCATGGTCAGTCCCTGGCGATAGACGGTGCGGTAAGCTTCTCCCAGCGCTCGTAGCGCCTCACGCGAGAAGCCACGCCGCTTGAGCCCCACCAGGTTGAGCCCGTGCGTCTGCGCCGGGTTGCCATTGACGATGACGTAGGCCGGGACATCTTTGGTGATGATCGACCCGCCACCGCACATGGCATGGGTACCGATATGGCAAAACTGATGGATCGCCGAGAGGCCGCCGAGGATAGCGTGATCGCCGATGGTGACATGTCCGGCCAAGGTCGCCTGGTTGGCAAGAATGCAATCATCGCCGATGACGCAGTCGTGCCCGACATGCGCGTAGGCCATGAAAAGATTGCGCGAGCCGATGATGGTTGCTTCTTTATCCTGCACTGTACCTCGGTGCAGGGTGACGCCTTCGCGCACGACGTTGTCGTCGCCCATCTCCAGACGCGTGGGTTCTCCGGCGTACTTCTTGTCCTGGCAGTCCTCGCCGACAGAGGCGAACTGGAAGATCCGATTGCGCTTCCCCAAGCGCGTGGGCCCCTTGAGCACCACGTGCGGACCGATCACCGTGCCATCCCCGATTTCCACTTCGGGGCCAACCACGCAGAACGGGCCGATGTCGACGTCGTCAGATACACGCGCACTGGGGTCGACGATGGCGGTGGGATGAATCAAGCGACTTTCCTCTCGGCACAGATGATCTCAGCTTCGCAGGCTAGCTCGCCGTCGACCGTAGCACGACAGGCGAACTTCCAGATCCCGCGCTTGCCCTTGATGACGTTGGCTTCCAAGCGCAGTTGATCGCCCGGCATTACCGGACGCTTGAAGCGCACGTTATCGCTTCCTACAAGATAATAGACATAACCATCGGCGGGCATCTTGTTGACGGTCTTGAAACCTAGGATGCCGCATGCCTGAGCCATGGCCTCGATGATCAACACGCCGGGCATGATGGGATGATGCGGGAAATGCCCATTGAAAAATGGCTCGTTGATGCTGACATTCTTGTTGGCGACGATCGACTCGCCGACCGTGATCTCCATGACGCGATCCACCAGCAAGAACGGATAACGATGCGGTAGATACTCACGGATCTCGTTGATGTCCATTACCATCGATACAACCTCTGAAATAACGAAGTGCCTGCCATGAGGGGCAGGCACACGAGGACGGAGTACTCCGCCTATCTGGATGGGCAGGGATTATACAGGTCCGACTCGCTAGCAGCTATCAGCCTTGGGCGGCGCCCGAGGCATCCCGTTCCAGACGCGCCAGACGCTTGGCGAGATCGTCGAGCTGCTTGAAGCGCACCGCGTTCTTGCGCCACAAGCCATTGGGCATGGCGCCTGTCCCTGAGGAATACACCCCGGGCTCGTGAATGGAGTTGGTGACAAGACTCATACCGGTGACCTGAACGCCATCGCAAATCGTCAGGTGCCCCGAGAGACCCACGCCGCCACCCAGCATGCAGTGGCGTCCAACGCGGGTCGAACCCGCGATACCCACGCACCCCGCCAGGGCGCTATGATCGCCGACCTGCACGTTGTGCGCGATCTGCACCTGGCTGTCGATCTTGACGTCATTGCCGATCAACGTGTCTCCCAGGGCGCCGCGGTCAATGCTTGAGCAGCTACCGATTTCGACGTCGTCACCCACGATGACGCCCCCCAACTGCGCGATCTTGTGCCAGCCCTGGCCATCATGCGCGAAACCGAAGCCATCGGCACCCACCACACAACCGCTGTGCAGGATGGCGCGCCGCCCGACACTCACGCCGTGATAAACAGTGACATTAGCATGCAGGCGAGAGTCGGCGCCGATTTCGCTGTGAGCGCCGATGATACTACCAGCGCCGATCACGCAGCCATCACCGATAACCGCGCCGGCTTCGACCACACACTGTGGGCCGACCGAGACTCGGGCCCCAAGATGCACGCTCTCGGCGACCACCGCACTGGGATGAACACCTTCCGGCGCCTGCCCCGCCAGCGGGTCGAACAGCCTGGATAGCTCGGCGTAACCGAGATAAGGGTTGTCGAGTTCGAGTCGCGCGCAAGGCACTTCATCGCCATACGCGGGATGTACCAGCACGGCAGCCGCGCTCGTTTCAGGCAAGTATTTGAGATAGGTCTTGTTGGCCAGGAACGTAATATCGTCCGGGCCCGCATCAAGCAAAGTAGCCAGGCCGGTGACACGATGATCGCTATCGCCGACCAAGCGGGCCTTGAGACGTTCGGCCAGTTCACCGAGCGTGAAGGCGCAAGGAGTAAGGGTCTTCATGTGCGCTTGGAACCGCTAACCACGGGCGCCGGGAGCGCCCCATGGGCTCAGTTGAGCGAGTTAAAGATGCGAGTGACTTCCTCGGTGACGTCGAGGCCATCCTCTGAATATACCACCGCATCACGATCCACCACGAGGTCCAGGTCATGCCGCTCGACGACCTGTTCGATGGCGCGATCGAGCTTGGGCTTGGCCGACTGCATGAAGGACTGTTCCTTTTTCTGCTGCATGCTCTGAATCTGCTGACGCAACTGCTGGAACTCGGATCCCTTGGTACGCAGTTCCTGTTGAGCGTTAGTGCGCTCAGAATCGGACATCACCGCACCATCCTGCTGAAGCTTCTGTTGCAACTGTTGCAATTCTTGGCTGAGTGATTCGGCGCGCTGCTTCTTGTCGCCGATCTGATTCTTGAGCTCGTTCATCGAGCGCTGGGCGGCATCCGAATCCAGCAACGCTTGACGCCAATCGATAACGCCAACCTCGTTCGCCATGGCCGGCATGGACAGCACGCTCATCACCCCAAGACATAGGGCACCCGTCAATTTGCGCATCACACCCTCTCCTTGATTCGTTATGGTCACTCGGTGCGGCGGCCACACCGCCGCACCTGGCGCATTACGCTGCATCAGCCTGCTTTAGAAGGTCTGACCCAGCGAGAATTGAAAGACCTGGGTATCGTCGTCTTCTTCATCGCTGAGCGGCTTGGCGACACTAAAGGTCAACGGCCCCACCGGGGTCAACCAGGAAAGCCCCAGCCCGACGCTATAGCGCAAGTCCCCCATATCCACGCCACTGCTACAGCTAGAAGTTGTACCCTCAGGCACATCGTAGCAATCGGTTAGATACGTGTTGCCCGCATCGAAGAACACGCTGGTCTGCAGCGAGCGACGGTCCTCGACCCAGGGGAATGGGTAGATCAACTCGGCCGAACCTTCGACGAGCACGTTACCCCCTAGGGTGTCATCGTCCCCGTCATTACGCGGCGTAGTATTCGGCCCCAACGTATTGCTGGAGAAGCCGCGTACCGATCCCAGGCCACCCGCATAGAAGTTCTCGTAGAACGGGTAAGCATCGTCACCGACGGTGTCCGCATAGCCAACATTGGTGCTGAATTTCAGTGACCACTCAGGACGGAATTCGAACAGCTTCTGGCCTTCGTAGCGCGTCTTGTAATACTGCGTATCGCTCCCCGGCACCGCGGCCTCCAGCGACAGTTTCTGGTAGCTACCGTCGGTGGGCATGATGCCGCGATTGAGGTTATTGCGCGTCCAACTGGCGGTGAGCTTGTAGTTCAGGAAGTCCTCACCCTCGTCTTCCGTGTACTGGACGATTTCGGCCGGCGTATCGCGATAGGTATCGAGCGATAGGTCCTCGACGCCGACACCGAAGTTGAGGCGCGACAAATCATTGATCGGATACCCGAAATTGACGCTACCTCCGATGGCATCCGAGGAATAGGTCGAAATATCATCGAAGTCTTCGTAATTGGTCTCGCGATAATAGAGATTATAGCCGCGCGAGATGCCGTCTAGCGTCCAGTAGGGATCGGTATAGCCGAAGTTGAGGTTGGTGAAATAATCGCCTTTCTGCGCATTGACGTTGACGCGATTGCCGGTGCCCAGGAAGTTGCTCTGCGATAGCGACGCACCATAGATGACCCCGGCGCTTTGCGAGTAGCCCAAGCTCGCCGAGACCGACCCGGACGGCTGCTCCTCGACGTTGTAGGTCACGTCGAGCTGGTCGGGTTCATCGGAGACGGGACGCGTTTCGACGTCGACCGAGCGGAAGAAGCCCAGACGTTGCAAGCGCTCGCGGGATTGGCTGATCTGATCGGTGGAGGCTGGCGCACCTTCCATCTGAGTCATTTCACGCCGCAGCACTTCGTCCTGGGTCGTGGTATTACCCTCGAAATTGATGCGCCGCACATAGGCACGTCGTCCTGGATCGACCTGGAAGGTCACATCCACGGTATCGCCGTCGGCATCGACCTCGGGTACGCTGTTGATCTCGGCGAAGGCGAACCCTTCCGCCCCGAGACGCTTGCGCAGAGCCTCGGCGGATTCGGTCATTGCGCTTTCCGAGTAATACTCACCGGGCTCGGCTGTCACCATCTCGCGCGCCTCGCTTTCGTCGATCTTGAGATCGCCCGCAAAGCGAATTTCGTCGAGCTTGTAGCGCTTGCCTTCATCGACGTTGATGGTGATGAAGATATCGGACTTGTCGGGGCTGATCGACACTTGGGACGAGCTGATGTCGAAATTGACGTAGCCGCGGTCTAGGTAGAAAGAGCGTAGCGTCTCGAGATCGCCAGAGAGTTTGTCGCGAGAGTATTCATCGTCGGAAAACCAGCCAAAGAACCAACCCGGCTTGTCTTCCAGCGCGAACAAGTCACGCAGGGTATCGTCGTCGAAGTCTTGATTGCCGACGAAGTTGATTTGATGAATCTTGGCGACCGCGCCCTCGTTGATGTCGATATCGACTTCGACGCGGTTATTGTCGAGTTCCTCGACACTGGTCTCGATATTGGCGCTATAACGCCCTTGGGATTGATAAAGCCTTTCGAGCTCGCGTTGCACTTCGTCAAGCGTCGAGCGCTGCAGCACCTGGCCTTCATCCAGCCCGGCCTCGGTCATCCCCTTGCGAAGATCCTCATCGGCCACCTGAGAGTTGCCGTTGAGTTCGATGCTGGCGATGGTGGGGCGCTCGACCACATTGACGATCAATACATCACCGTCACGCGACAGCGCGATGTCGTCGAACAGGCCCGTATCGAACAGTTCCTGCGACGCCTCGGCTAATTCACGGTCATCGACCTGGTCACGCGCACTGACTGGAAAGGCATTGAACACCGATGCCGGCGATACGCGCTGCAGCCCTTCCACGCGAATATCTGAAATCTCGAAGGGGGCCGCCAGTGCCGCGGGAGTCGCGGTCAGCAGCAGCGCCGCCAATCCGATGGTCTTGATCTTCATGCAGTCGATTCGCTTTTCTCGAGTCCGCCCGCTCATGGAACAGGCACCTTATACATTTCCCTGGGTGACTGGCAAGGTCATAGCCCGCCTCGCAGTAACACCCGGGTCGCTCATCCTTGCGGCCGATGACCGCTTACGACATGCCATTGATGGCCCACATTAAAGCCCGCTGGCGAGTCGCTCCGCAACGACGCCTCTACAGACGCATCAAATCGAAATACAGCGCCATCAACATCAACGAGCCCACCAAGGCGACACCGATACGCAACCCAAAGGCTTGTACCGCCTCGGGCACCGGACGCCCCCGCACCGCCTCGATCAGGTAATAAACCAAGTGACCGCCGTCGAGCACGGGAATCGGCAAGAGATTGAGAACCCCCAGGCTGATCGATAAATAAGCCAGGAAGCTGATGAAGCTTTCCACGCCATTACGCGCGGAATCACCCGCGATGCGTGCAATCGTCACCGGACCCGATAGATTGGAGGGCGAGATCAGCCCTATCAGCATCTTGCGGATCGAGTCCAGCGTGAGCAAGCTCATCTCACCGGTCTTGCTCACCGCCTCACCGACGGCGTCCAGCGGCCCATAACGAATCTCGCGACGATAACGCTCAGGCCACTCAGTAGTTTGCACCCCTACGCCGATGTACCCCATCGCCGTGCCGTCTTCCTGCTCACGCGCGGCCGGCGTCAACATCACGTCGCGGCGCTCACCGTCACGCTCGACTTGCAGCGCTAGCGTCTTGCCGGGGTTGTCACGCACACGATCGACGAATGCCATCCAATCCTTGACGGCGGTACCGTCGACGCTGACGATGCGGTCGCCGCTCTGCAACCCGGCCTGCTGAGCACGCCCGTCATCCAGCACCTCCCCCAGCACGGCGGGCAGTTCGGGGCGCCACGGCGTCACTCCCAACGTGGCCAAGGGGCGTGGCGGATCCTGGCGTACCAGCCAATCGCTGACAGGTACTTGATGGCGTTCCGGCGAGGCCGTTTCGGAATCGCGCGTCGTGACCTCGAGCTCGCCATTAGCGCCGATGGCCGCTACCAGCTTGAGGTTTACCTCACCCCAAGAAGGCGTGCGCTCGCCCTCGACGGCCACGATCTCCTGCCCGGACTGCAAGCCGCCTCGGGCGGCTGGCGAATCTGCGGCAATGTCGCCGATCACCGGCGCCACCGTGGTCGTGCCATAGACGAAAAGCACCCAATAGGCGACGAAGGCCAGCAGAAAGTTGGCGATCGGACCAGCGGAGACGATAGCGATGCGCGCCCAAACACTCTTGCGATTGAAGGCCTGCGCTTGCTCCTCCGGCGCCACCGGCCCCTCTCGCTCGTCAAGCATCTTGACATAGCCACCCAGCGGTATCGCCGCCACAGCGAACTCCGTTCCATGGCGGTCGACGCGCGACCAGAGCGGCTTGCCGAACCCCACCGAGAAACGCAGCACCTTGACGCCACAACGCCGCGCAACCCAGAAATGTCCATACTCGTGGAAGGTGATCAACAACCCCAGCACCACGATGACCGCCAGCAGATTCTCAATCACGCCCATGGGGGTCGCCCTCCTTCCTGCGGCTTGCCAACGCCGCGCATCATGACGTGAACCGCGTCAATTGCCGTTCGGCCTCGCGCCGTGCCACCTCGTCTGCGGCTAGCACCGCGCTTAACTCATGCGCCGAATGTACCTCGCAAGCCTCGCAGACCGCGGCCACGAGATGTGGAATATCCGCGAACCCTAGTCGCGCGTCGAGAAACGCCTCCACCGCCACTTCATTGGCAGCATTGAGCGTCGCCGGGGCAGTACCGCCCGCCGCCATCGCCTCACGGGCGAGACGCAGGCAAGGAAAACGTGCTTCATCGGGCGCCTCGAAATCGAGCCGCGCCACCTGAAACAGATCCAGCGGCGCCACGCCGGCATCGATCCGCTCGGGCCAAGCCAGTCCATAGGCGATCGGCGTACGCATATCGGGATTGCCCAACTGCGCAATCACCGAACCGTCACTATAAGCGGCCATGGAGTGAACGACGCTTTGCGGATGCACCACGACCTGAACCTGTTCCGGCCGCGCATCGAACAACCAGCATGCCTCGATCAGCTCGAGCCCTTTGTTCATCAGGGTGGCGCTATCTACCGAGATCTTGCGACCCATTGACCAGTTGGGATGCGCACACGCCTGCTCCGGCGTCACCGCCTTCAGTTGCGCCTGTGACCAATCACGAAAGGGCCCTCCGGAAGCGGTCAACAATAACTGAGTCACGCCATGCCGCACCAACCCACCACGGTGCTCGGTGGGTAGACACTGATAAATGGCATTATGTTCAGAATCGATGGGCAACAATATCGCGCCATGCTGTTCGACGGCGTCCATGAACAGCGCGCCGGACATCACCAGGGCTTCCTTGTTGGCGAGCAGCACGCGCTTGCCGGCACGCACCGCAGCCAACGTTGGCATCAAGCCGGCCGCCCCCATGATGGCGGCCATTACCACATCGCTGTCGGCGCTCCCGGCAACCTCCGATAGCGCCGCCTCGCCAGCGCGCACTTGGGTGTTGATACCGGCCTCAGTGAGAGCATCGCGTAACCAGGCGGCGTCGCGCTCCTCGCCGAGCACCGCGACCTCAGGGCGATGAACCAAGCATTGATCGCGCAGCGTTTCGCGCGAACGGTAGGCGGTCAAGGCATGCAGCCGATAACGCTGGGGGTGGCGGGCAATGACATCGAGGGTGCTCTTGCCGATGGAGCCGGTGGCTCCAAGCACGGTCACACGTTGTATCCGAGCACAATCGGCATATTCCATGTGTCACCTCAGCCCAACCATGGGCGCAACAATACGAAAAGCGGAATCGCGGCGGTCAAGCTGTCGATGCGATCGAGCACACCGCCATGTCCAGGCAGCAGGTGGCTTGAATCTTTCAAGCCGCGTTGGCGCTTGAGCATGCTTTCGAACAAATCGCCCAGCACCGATATCAACACCACTGGCAGCGCCAGAATCATCAGCCACAATGCGTTACTGCCAGCCTCTTCCTGCCACTGCGCGAAGATCAGGGCCAGGACTGCCACCGCCACCATACCGCCATAAACACCTTCCCAGGACTTCCCGGGGCTAACGTGTATAGCCAGCTTGCGGCGCCCGAACGCACGACCCGCGAAGTAAGCACCGATATCCGCCACCCAGACCAGTAAAAGCACGAACAGCAGCCACTCCGCGCCATCGCCGCGCAATTGCACGAAACCGATCCAGCACGGTAGCAGCACCCACAAGCCCATGCCCAGGCGCACCGCGCGACCTTGCCATTGCGCGTGTTGCTGGGGATAACTAACGACCCAATAGAGGTTGGCCAGCCAACCCAGCATTCCCAGCCACAACGGCCAGGGCTGATGCACAGCACCGCTCAGCCATAGAAGAAGCATCGCCACGGCGCATGAGGCTGCGAAGACAAAACGCGGCATCTGGCGCTCGAAACCAGCCAGGTTGGCCCACTCCCAGGCACCGATCAGCACGATCGCGCCCGTGAACAAGGCAAAAGGCAGGCCGGTGAGCCCAAACAAGCCGAGCAGTGCCAAGGGCGCCAGGACCAGCGCCGTGAGGATACGTTGCCTAAGCACCATGCGCCTCGACTTGTTCTTGGGACATGCCGAAACGGCGCTGACGTTCTTTGTAAGCATCCAACGCGGCATCGAACGCCTCGGCTCCGAAATCCGGCCACAGCTCAGGCGTGAAATAGAATTCCGCGTAGGCCAGCTGCCACAACAAGAAGTTGGAAATCCGCTGCTCGCCACTGGTGCGGATACACAGGTCGACCGGGGCTTCGTCGGCCAGGCTGATTTCGGCTCCCAGCGTTTCCTCGTCAATAGACTCGGGCGACAACTCACCCGCCGAGACCCGCTGCGCTAACCGTCGAGCGGCGCTGGTAATATCCCAACGGCCGCCGTAATTGGCGGCGACCACCAGATGAAGCCCCTGATTGTCGCGGGTCATGGTCTCGGCACGTTCGATGTATTGCTGGATGGACGTGGAAAACTCCTCGCGCTGGCCTATCACCGACAGGCGGATACCGTGACCATGGAGCTTCTTCACCTCGCGTTTGAGCGCGATCAGGAAAAGTTCCATCAGCGCGTCAACCTCGGAGGCAGGGCGCTTCCAGTTCTCGCTGGAAAAGGCGAACAAGGTTAGCGTGTCGATGCCTCGCTCGGCAGCGCGACGAATCACCGCGCGCACCGACTCGACACCCGCGCGGTGCCCACGGATGCCAGACAGTCCGCGCGCGCGCGCCCAGCGATTGTTACCATCCATGATGACCGCCACGTGGCGCGGCAGCTCGCCCGCACGGGAGGGAGAAAACGGCTGTGAGGTCATGGGATCCCGTATCATGGAGATCGACGGGAGCGGCGTCCCGACGGTCACCTCTCAGACCTGCAGGAGGTCGTGTTCCTTGGTTTCCAGAAGCTTGTCGATTTCGGCGACATACTTGTCGGTCATCTTCTGGATCTCATCGATGGCGTGATGTTCATCGTCTTCGGTGATCTCTTTCTCCTTGAGGAGTGCCTTGAGGTCACCGTTGGCATCACGCCGTACGTTGCGGATCGCGACGCGCGCGTTTTCCGCCTCGCCACGCGCCTGCTTGATATAATTGCGGCGCGTTTCCTCGGTCAGTGGCGGCAAAGGCACGCGAATCACGTTACCCGCAGCGGCGGGATTGAGGCCCAGATCGGAAGTCATGATGGCCTTCTCGACCTTAGGCACCATGCTCTTTTCCCACGGCACGACCGCCAGCGTTCGTGCGTCTTCCACATTGACGCTCGCCACCTGGTTGAGCGGCATGTCAGCGCCATAGTAATCCACGTGCACCGCATCCAACAGGCTAGGATGCGCGCGCCCGGTACGGATCTTGTGGAAATTGGCGTTTAGCGCCTCGACGCTTTTCTTCATGCGCGCGTCGGCGTCTTTCTTGATATCTTTGATCACTGTTTCAGCCTCTATCTACAAGCGTTCCTTCCTTGCCCCCAACCACGAGGTTGAGCAAGGCCCCCGGCTTGGTCATATCGAACACGCGCACCGGCATGTCATGGTCCCGCACCAAGCAGATAGCGGTCAAATCCATCACGCCGAGCTTCTGATCGAGCACGTCGTCGTAGGAGAGACGTTCGTACTTGGCAGCATCGCTGTGCTTGACCGGATCCTTGTTATAAACGCCATCCACCTTGGTGGCCTTGAGCACCACATTGGCATCGATTTCGATGCCGCGCAGGCAGGCCGCCGAGTCGGTAGTGAAGAATGGGTTACCGGTCCCCGCGGAGAAAATCACCACGTCGCCCGACGTCAGGTAACGGATGGCGGTACGCCGGTCGTAATGCTCGACGACGCCGCTCATGGGAATCGCCGACATCACCCGCGAACGAATATTGGAACGCTCCAGCGCGTCACGCATCGCCAAAGCGTTCATCACAGTCGCCAGCATGCCCATGTGATCGCCGGTGACACGTTCCATGCCCGCCGCGTGGAGCGCCGCCCCACGAAACAAGTTGCCGCCGCCGACCACGATCCCCACCTGGACCCCGATCCCGACCAGTTGACCGATTTCCAGCGCCATGCGGTCGAGCACCTTGGGATCGATTCCGAACTCGTGCTCGCCCGTCAGGGCTTCGCCGGACAGTTTCAACAGAATGCGCTTGTACTTCGACTTCTCGTTACGCTCTGGGGAAGCGGCGTTACGATCGGTGGGAACAGACATTCGGACTCTCCTCGTCTCAGCGGACTGTATCGGCGTGGGTAGGAACGGCTCGGCCAGGCAACGGCCGGATACGCGAAGGCGTGCGCAACTGCGCACGCCAACGACAGCACAGACACATGGCAGCTTAGCTGCGACGCGCCTGATCCATGACTTCCTGAGCGAAGTCGACTTCTTCCTTCTCGATGCCCTCACCCACTTCGAAGCGAGTGAAGCTGACCACTTCGCCACCCGCAGCCTTCACGTATTCGGCCACGGTCTGATTGGGGTCCTTGACGAAAGGCTGCTGAGTCAGACTATTTTCGGCCAGGTACTTCTTCAAGCGCCCCTGAACCATCTTCTCAGCGATTTCCGCCGGCTTGCCGGCCATGTCCGGCTGCGCCAGGATGATCGCCTTTTCGCTGTCCAGTTCCGCCTGGGGCATGTCTTCGGGGTGGGCAGCACTCGGGTTGATTGCCGCCACGTGCATGGCAATATCCTTGGCCACGTCGGCACTGCCAGCACTGAGAACGGTCAGCACGCCGATGCGGCTACCGTGCACATAAGCCCCCACGACACCACCTTCCGGCGCATCGACGACCACCGCGCGACGCACGCTGATGTTTTCGCCGATCTTCTGCACCAGCTGTTGACGCGCGTCTTCCAGCCCGCCTTCCATCAGGCTCGCCACGTCTTCGCTCTTGGTTTCGAACACCTTGGCGATGACCTGGTCGGCGAAAGCGGTGAAGTTATCATCGCGCGCCACGAAATCGGTCTCGGAGTTGACCTCGAGCATCACACCGTAAGAACCGTCGTCGGCGACACGCGTCACCACGGCCCCTTCGGCTGCCGTACGATCAGCTTTCTTGGCCGCTTTGAGGCCGGAGTTCTTGCGCAGATTTTCGATGGCGGTTTCGATGTCACCGTCGGCTTCGGTAAGCGCTTTCTTGCACTCCATCATGCCGAGACCCGTGCGCTCGCGCAGTTCCTTGACCAGAGATGCGCTGATAGCTGCCATGGTAAATACCTCTGAATGTGGTTCGACGTCTGGTGGAAACACTGCCTCGTCGCCGGCACGGTTTGAGCGTGACTTGGCGTGACATGCACGCGCACGCGCGACGCGCGACCAGCATCTCCTTTGAATGAAGAATTCCTTCAGGGTTCACCGCCCTTGCATCCGGACGGTGAAAAGGGGGCTTATAGCCCCCTTTTAGTCCGTGCCGCGCCGCCTTCACGGGCTGCCTAGTGTCTCATCGCTCGCGTGCGAGCGTCAGCACGGACCCACCACCATTACTCGGCGGCGGCTTCGTTCGCTTCGCTTGCCTCATCCGTCACTTCGACGAACTCGCTAGCGCTGTTGCCCTTGGCCTGCACACAGGCGTCGGCGACGGCCTGAGTGTAGATCTGAAGGGCGCGAATGGAGTCGTCGTTCCCCGGGATCACGTAGTCGACACCGTCCGGATTGGAGTTGGTATCGACCACACCGATGACCGGGATGCCCAACTTGTTGGCTTCGTTGATCGCGATGCGCTCGTGATCGACGTCGATCACGAACAGCGCGTCCGGAAGACCGCCCATGTCCTTGATACCACCGACGCTACGCTCGAGCTTGTCTTGCTCGCGGGTCGCCATCAGGACTTCTTTCTTGGTCAGCTTCTCGAACGTGCCATCTTCGTGCATGGCTTCAAGCTCGCGCAGACGCTTGATCGACACGCGAATGGTCTTGAAGTTCGTCAGCATGCCGCCCAACCAGCGATGGTTGACGAACGGCTGACCAGCACGACGGGCCTCTTCCTTGACGATCTTGCTGGCCGCACGCTTGGTGCCGACGAACAAGACCTTGTTGTTGGAAGCCACCATCTTCTCGACTACGGCGAGCGCGTCGTTCAGCGCCGGCAGCGTGTGCTCGAGGTTGATGATGTGGATCTTGTTGCGTGCACCGAAGATGTACTTGCTCATCTTCGGGTTCCAGTAGCGGGTCTGGTGACCGAAGTGAGCGCCTGCCTTGAGCAGGTCACGCATATTGACTTGTGCCATGGATGACTCCTGAATCGGGTTAGGCCTCCATGCACCCCATGGATCCGACCACGACGACAACGAACGTCGCCCCGGCACCCGGGACCATGTGACGGTGCATGTGTGTTTTCAAGGCGTTATCATTTCTCGCCTGCTTGCCGCGCCACGCCAATGCGTCGATCGAACTGAACGCGCTAGGCGGCGATTGCAGTAAGGCGCGCGGCTTTATACCATAGATCGATTCCAAGATGAAGTCGTCCCTGGTCGCCACGCTTGACGAGACGCCCGTATGGGGCATCTCGCACGCCCTCGTCGGGCGCCGAGACTATAGGCCAGGAGCCACCCCGACGCCAGACCCGAACCCTCCGAATTCGAGATCGCATGAACATTCCTATCAAAACCGCCGACGAAATCGAAAAAATGCGCGAAGCCGGCCGCCAGGCCGCTTCGGTACTGGAAATGATCACGCCCCACGTGGTGGCCGGCGTGACCACCGGCGAGATCGACCGGCTGTGCCACGAATACATCGTGGACGAGCTGGGCTCCACGCCCGCGCCGCTCAACTATCATGGCTTTCCTTACGCCACCTGCACCTCGATCAATCATGTCGTCTGCCATGGCATGCCGGATTTCGCCAAGAAGCTCAAAAAGGGCGATATCATGAATCTGGACATCACGGTCAAGACCGCCGATGGCTATCACGGCGATTCCAGCATGATGTTCGTGGTCGGCGACAGCATCCAGGGCGGCCGCCTGGCCCGCATTACCCAAGAATGCCTGTACAAGAGCATCGCCCAGGTGCGCCCTGGCGTACATCTCTCCGAACTGGCGCGCACGATCCAGCAGCATGCCGAAAGCAACGGCTATTCGGTGGTGCGCGATTTCTGCGGCCACGGCATCGGCGCCGGCTTCCACGAAGACCCGCAGTTCTTGCATTACGACGGTTACGAACCCAATGCCGATATCGCGCTGGCCGAAGGCATGTGCTTTACCATCGAGCCCATGATCAACGTCGGCGACTATCGCACCAAGGTACTGCGCGACGGCTGGACGGCAGTGACCAAGGACAAAAGCCTATCGGCCCAGTGGGAACACACGCTGCTGGTCACCGCGACCGGCGTCGAGGTACTCACCGCGCGCAGTGACGAGGACCTCAGCTTCCTCGAGGCGTAAGTGCCACCGTTCAACCGGTCACCCGACGTAACGCGCGAACAGGAGTGCCACGCGAATGCTGCTTCATCACTATCGCTTCGTGCCCGACGAGACGCTGTTCGATGCGTCCGCCTTCCGCGAAGCGCTAGCCGCCAGTCGCACGCCGATCGTCGTGTTCAAGGACGCGCTACGCGAGTTGCAAGCGCGCCTGGACGCACGCTTTCATGCCGGCAGCGACATTCGCGACCTGGTCCATGGCCGTGCCTGGTGCCTGGACCAGCTGCTGGGCATCGCCTGGGAGCGCTATGACTGGCCCGACGATGGCATCGCCCTGCTTGCCGTCGGCGGTTATGGTCGCGGCGAGCTGCACCCGCATTCCGACATCGACTTGTTGCTGCTGCTCGAACACGATGACGATACCCCCTACCGCGAGGGGTTGACCGGTTTCATCACCTTCTTGTGGGACATCGGCCTGGAAATCGGCCATAGCGTGCGCTCACTGGCCGATTGCGAGCGCGAGGCGCGTGCGGACCTCACGGTCATCACCAACCTACTGGAATCACGCACGCTCGCCGGCCCCGAGCACCTACGCGAAACGATGCGCGGGCGCCTCTCCAACGAAGCGATGTGGCCAAGCGATGCTTTCTTCGAGGCCAAGTGGCAGGAGCAGATCGCCCGACACTACCGCTACAACAACTCCGAGTACCACCTCGAGCCCAACATCAAGAGCTCGCCAGGTGGGCTACGCGACATCCAGATGATCGGCTGGGTGGCCAAGCGCCACTTCGGTGAGTTGCGCTACGAGGACGTCGTCGCCCAGGGCTTCATGAACGACGCCGAGTTGCGCATTCTCAGCCAGGGCCAGTCCTTCTTGTGGCAGGTGCGCTATGCGCTGCACATGCTCAACGGCCGGGCCGAAGACCGCCTGTTGTTCGACCATCAGCGCGCCATCGCCGAGCTGTTCGGCTATCGAAACACGCCAGAGCGTCTCGCCGTCGAACAATTCATGAAGCGCTACTACCGCCATGTCACCGCACTGGCGGGACTCAATGACATGCTGCTTCAGCATTTCGACGAGGTCATCCTGCGCGCCCACGAGACGCCGGATATCACCCCCCTCAACGCGCGCTTCGAGATTCGCGGCGGCTATATCCAGGTGCGACACGCCAACGTATTTCGCCACCGCCCCGGCGCCTTGCTCGAGCTCTTCTTGTTGATGGCTCAGCATCCCGAGATCGAGGGTGTACGTGCCGAGACCATTCGTCTGATCCGCGATCATCGCCACTTGATTGACGAGAGCTTTCGCGACGACCTGCGCCACCAGAGCCTATTCATGGAACTGCTGCGTAGCGGAGGCAACATTCCGCGCCAACTGCGGCGCATGAACCGTTACGGCATCCTCGGCAAGTACCTGCCCGAGTTCGGTCAGGCCGTGGGACTGATGCAGCACGACCTGTTCCACCTCTATACCGTCGACGCCCACACATTGCGCCTGCTGAAGTTCGTGCAACGCTTCCGCGAACCCGAAGGTCACGAGGACTTCCCCGTCGCCGCGACCCTGGTGCATCAATTACCCAAGCTCGAACTGCTATGGATCGCCGGGCTCTATCACGATATCGGCAAGGGGCGCGGTGGCGATCATTCCCAACTCGGGGCCATCGATGCCACCGCCTTCTGTGAGCGTCATGGCCTCTCGGCGCGCGATACGCGCCTCGTAGCTTGGCTGGTCGAACATCACCTGCTGATGTCCAAGACCGCCCAGAAACGCGATATTTCCGACCCCGACGTCATTCATGAATTCGCGTTGGCGATGCGTGACGAGGTCCACCTCGATTACCTATACGTGCTCACCGTGGCCGACATCACCGCCACCAATCCTTCGTTGTGGAACGGCTGGCGCGCCGCCTTGCTGCGTCAGTTGCATACCGAAACCAAGCGCGCCCTACGGCGTGGCCTCGACCATGCCATCGACCGCGACGAATGGGCCCGTGAGTCACGCGAAGAAGCCCGTGGCCTGCTCGGCACGGTGGGCATCGATACCGCCAGCGCAGACGCCTTGTGGGCGTCTTTCGGCGACGATTATTTCCTGCAGTACGCGCCCAGCGAGATCATCTGGCAGACTCAAGGAATCCTCGAGCACCAGCCCTCGGAGCTGCCGCTGATCCTCGCCAACGCGCCCACCGAGGACATGGCCGAGGGCGGCACCAAGGTGTTCATCCATACCCGCTCGGTCAACGACCTGTTCGCTGCCACCGCCGCCGCCATGGAGCAGCTAGGACTGTCGATCCATGACGCGCGCATCGCCACGTCAAGCAACGACTGGACGCTCAACACCTTCATCGTGCTCGACGACGAAGGCGAACCGATTCGCGACCCGCAGCGCCTCGAGGAAATCCGCCACCATCTGGTGGAAGAGCTCGACGACCCGGCCGACTATCCGCGTATCGTCACACGCCACACCTCGCGCCAGCTCAAGCACTTCAAGGTACCCACCCGGGTAACGATCGAACAAGACGAAGCCAACGCCCGTACCATCGTCGAGCTCATTGCCCCCGACCGCCCTGGCCTGCTGGCCCGCGTGGGACGTATCTTCATGGAGCAGAACATCGCCCTCTCGGCGGCCAAGATCGCCACCCTGGGCGAACGCGTCGAGGACGTATTCTTCATCACCGATAAAACTGGCGAGCCACTCACCGACCCCGAGCGCCAGTCGCAGCTACGCGAAAGCCTGTGCGAGACGCTCGACGTCTGAACCAGCCTCATTTGAGGCCCTTGGCCGGCTTGCCTATAATCGGGCCCTGCCGATGGCGCCGCGCGCCTTCATAATAACGCCATGTCCGCGACGCCGGACTCGCTGCTGGATTACTGATGAATCCCGATCTCGACGCCCTCAAGCCGTATCCCTTCGAGAAGCTTGCCGCCCTCAAGGCCGAGGTAACGCCGCCCGCGCTATCGCCTATCGCGCTGTCCATCGGCGAGCCACGTCATGCGCCGCCGGCGGCCGTGCTCGAGGCACTGCGTCGCTTTGAGGGCGAGGTCGCGCGCTATCCGGCCACGGCGGGGCTGCCCGAATTGCGCGACGCCATCGCCCGGTGGGCGACGCAACGTTACGCGCTGACACCCGGCTCGCTCGACCCCGAGCGCCACGTGCTGCCGGTCACCGGCACCCGCGAGGCGATCTTCGCCTTCGTCCAAGCCACACTGGATCGCACGCGCCCCGCCAAGGTGGCGATGCCCAACCCGTTTTATCAGATCTACGAAGGGGCGACCTTATTGGCCGGCGGCGCGCCGCTGTATCTCGATTGCGCCCCAGAAAACGGCTGCCTGCCCGATCTCGACGCCGTACCCGCCGCTACCTGGCGCGACGTGCAATTGGTCTTCGTCTGTTCACCGGGCAACCCCACCGGTGCCGTAACGCCGCTGGCCGAGTATCAAAAACTGATCGCCCTGGCCGACGAACACGACTTCCTCATCGCCTCCGACGAATGCTATTCCGAGCTCTATCTCGACGAAAGTGCACCGCCGCCGGGGCTACTCGAGGCCTGCCGCTCGCTGGGGCGCGACGACTACCGCCGCTGTCTGGTGTTTCATTCGCTGTCCAAGCGCTCCAACCTGCCTGGGTTGCGTTCGGGCTTCGTGGCTGGCGATGCCGAGTTGATCGCCCCCTTCAAGCGCTATCGCACCTATCACGGCTGCGCGATGCCGCTGACCACCCAGCATGCCTCGATCGTCGCCTGGGAGGACGAAGCGCACGTGCAGGCCAACCGCGATGCCTATCGCGAAAAATTCAGCGCGGTGGGAAAGATTCTGGCACCGGTGATGGATTTCCCCACGCCGCGCGCTAGCTTCTATCTGTGGCCGGCGGTGCCCAGCGGCAACGATGAAGCCTTCGCCCGCGACCTGTTTGCCGAGGAACACGTCACCGTGCTGCCTGGGCGCTACATGTCGCGTGACGGTGCCCACAGCAACCCCGGTGCGGGGCGCGTGCGCCTGGCGCTGGTCGCCGAGCTCGACGCCACCATCGAAGCGGCACAGCGCATCCGACGCTCCATCGAGCGCCGCGCCTGATCCATCGCGCCACACTACAACCACTCATGAGGAGGCCGTCATGGTTACGCTCTACGGCATCAAGACCTGCGACACCTGCCGCAAGGCACGCCGCACACTCGACGACCTGGGCATCGCGTATCGTTATCATGACCTGCGCGAGGGCGGCCTCGACGCCGCGCGCCTCGATGCCTTTCTGGCCCGCAGCGACTGGAACACGCTCCTCAACACGCGCAGCACTACCTGGCGCGGACTGGACGATGCCGACAAGCGCGATCTCGACGCCGATCGGGCCCGTGCATTGCTGCTGGCGCACCCGACGCTGCTCAAGCGCCCCGTGCTGGAAACGCCGGATCATTTCCTGGTGGGCTTCAAGGCCGACGCTTATCGCGCTCTTCAGTCGACCTAGGTGCCCACCGGCATTACACGTATCACTGACCTTTTTCATCAAACCTTCGAGGATTTCCCATGCTGAGCTTCGCTCTCGGAATCGGCCATCAGAACACCCAAGGTGAATGGCTGGACGTCTACTACCCGACGCCGCTGCTCAACCCCGATGACGCCATGGTCGCAGCGGCGCGCAAGGCGCTGAACGCGCCGGCAGGCAACGCCGTGGTCAGCTTCTTGCCCGAGCACTGCCAGGCGCTCGCCGAGGCACTGCGTCAGGCCGGCGGTACCGAACAAGCCGAATTGGCCGACGCCTTCGCCGCTGGCCAGCGGCCGCTCGTCGCCGTCTTCCTCGACGAAGATAATGCGCCGGCCAGCGTGCCCGAGGTCTACCTCAAGCTGCACCTACTCTCGCATCGTCTGGTCAAGCCTCACGGCATCAAGCTCGACGGCATGTTCGGCCTGCTCAAGAACATCGCCTGGACCAACGAGGGTCCCATCGATGTCGACGAAATTGGTGCACGGCGCCTCAAGGCGCGCCTCGAAGGCCGCCCGCTCACGGTCGACTGCGTCGACAAGTTCCCCAAGATGGCCGATTACGTAGTGCCCAAGGGCGTGCGCATCGGCGATACCGCCCGCGTGCGCCTGGGCGCTTACCTCGGCGAGGGCACCACGGTCATGCATGAAGGCTTCTGCAACTTCAATGCCGGCACCGAAGGCCCGGGCATGGTCGAGGGACGTATTTCCGCCGGTGTGGTGATCGGCAAGGGTTCGGATCTCGGCGGCGGCTGCTCGACCATGGGCACCCTCTCGGGCGGCGGCAACATCATCATCTCCATCGGTGAGGGTTGCCTGATCGGCGCCAACGCCGGCATCGGCATCCCGCTGGGCGACCGCTGCACGGTGGAGGCCGGTCTTTACGTCACTGCCGGTGCCAAGATCGCCGTGCTCGACGATCAGGGCGAGCTGGTGCAGACCGTCAGCGGTCGCGATCTGGCCAACCAGAGCGATCTGCTGCTGCGTCGCAACTCGCAAAACGGCCGCATCGAGTGCCTGACCAACAAGAGTGCCGTGGCGCTCAACGAGGCACTGCATGCCCACAACTGATCGCACTACGCCAGCGTCGCCGACCCTGGCGCTGGCCTTCGAGTTGCTGCGTCGTCGTTCGGTGACCCCGGACGACGCCGGCTGCCAGGCGCTGATGATCGCGCGTCTGGAGCAGCTGGGATTTCATGTCGAACGCTTGCGTATCGGCGAGGTCGACAACTTCTGGGCCACCCGCGGCGATAGCGGCCCCATGCTGGTGTTCGCCGGGCATACCGATGTAGTACCCACCGGCCCCGAAAGCGATTGGGAATATCCGCCCTTCGAGCCGTGCATCGACGCCACAGGCATGCTTTGCGGACGTGGCGCGGCGGACATGAAAGGCAGCCTGGCGGCAATGATCACCGCCGTGGAAGACTTCCTCGCCGCGCACCCGGCGCATCCCGGTCGCATCGGCTTTCTGATCACCGCCGACGAGGAAGGCCCCGCCGTTCACGGGACCCGAGCGGTGGTCGAGCACTTGCGCGAACGCGGCATCGCCCCGGATTACTGCATCGTCGGCGAACCCTCGTCCAGCGAACGCGTGGGCGATACCTTAAAGAATGGGCGCCGCGGTTCGCTGGGTGGCGTGCTGCGCGTCAAGGGCGTCCAGGGCCATGTCGCCTACCCGCATCTGGCACGCAATCCCGTGCACGAGGCGACCCCGGCATTAGCCGCGCTAGCTGCCGAGCATTGGGATACCGGCAACGACTTCTTCCCCGCGACCAGCTTCCAGATATCCAACCTCCAGGCCGGTACAGGGGCGACCAATGTGATTCCCGGTCAACTGGAAGTGGTCTTCAATTTCCGCTTCTCCACGGAGGTCACCGCCGAGGCGTTGAAGACGCGCACCGCCGAGATCCTGGATGATTTTGCGCTCGACTACACGCTCGACTGGACGCTCAACGGTGACCCCTTCCTCACCACCGGGGGCGCCCTGGTCGATGCCACCGTGGCCAGCGTGGAAGACATGCTCGGCTATCGGCCGCAGCTGTCGACCGGCGGCGGCACCTCGGATGGCCGATTCGTCGCCACGCTGGGCGCGCAAGTCATCGAGCTGGGCCCGACCAACGCCACGATACACAAGGTCGACGAACGCATACGCGCCGCCGATCTGGAGACGCTAAGCCGTCTCTATACGACCATCATGCAACGCTTGCTTACCTGAGGTCCGCCGTGGAGCGCTACCCCGACATCGAGATCTATCTGGCCGAGGCCGACATCGAGACCGTGCAACGCTGGCTCGCCGTACACTTCGACGAACTACCCACGCTGGTCAAGCGCGGCAAGCGCCAGTGGCGAACCCAGGCGCGCCATGCCGATAGTGAGGTCCCCATTCTGCTGGTCACCCATGCCGCCGATGGCTTCGCCAGTCTGTGGTTCGACAGTTCGCATACCCCCTGGCCGCGTGATGTGGACTGCGCACGTGATGCGGCGCGGGCACTCGGCTGCGAGGTGCGTTGCTCATTGGGCGGGTGGCAGCCCGGCGACGAGCCGGACCGTTTCTGGCGCGTCCGCGCGGACGGCGAGGAAGGCGCCATCGACTGGCCAGACTCGGGACAATAAACAATACCGATTGGCGAGGCATAGGCGCGTGCCGATGTGGATGACCCACCGCCCCATGACGATACGTAGCCGCCAACGTGAAACGCCCCGTCCGATACCAGCCGGACGGGGCGTTGTCATGCCTGCGTAGCAGGTCTGCGGTCAGGAAATAACGGTCACATCATCGGCCTGCAGGCCACGCTCGTTTTCGATGACGTGATAGCGGACCTTCTGACCTTCCGCGAGCGTGCGATGTCCCTTGCCGCGGATGGCGCGAAAATGCACGAACACGTCCTCGCCGCTATCGCGGGTGATGAAACCGTACCCTTTGTTGACGTTGAACCACTTCACTTCGCCAATCTCGCGGTCGTCGTTTTCCAACTCAGCGAGATGCGCCAGCTGCCGCGACTGCGGAGCCAAGGCTTGCGTACTCAGCGTTCCCAGCAACAGCAGCACGAACACGGCCAAGGCCGTGGCGCTATAGGCGATGGCGATGCCATCGGCCTCCAGCAGCAAGGAAAACTCCAGTACGCTGCCGGTCAGCGTCACGAACAGTGCGATCAACAGTGGAGAAGGAATGGCCAACAGAACACTGATGAGACTACAACGTAGGAATATCTTACGATTCATGGACCTCGATATCTCTTGTTGTCCGATGGAAATGCTCCTTGGCGCCTGAGCGCGTCCAGAGCCGACATGAGTTGCGCAGTAACTACGCGACGTGATGAACACAACTTTTGAACACAATGCTCTTGAACGCATTGTATAAGGTGCCAGAAATGAACGGTGACACACCGTCGAAAGATTCTAGCATGACCGAGGACGCCACGCGCGACCGCCTCGACGCACTGGAGTCCCGACTCGCCTACCAGGAAGACTGGCTGGACACGCTCGACCAAGCGCTGGCTGCGCAGGACCGCCGCGTGGCCCAGCTCGAACGCACCAATGACATGCTGCGTGAACGCCTGCGGAACCTGCGTCAAAGCGTCGATCATATGAGCGATGACGACGCCCCGACGCCTAGCGACGAGATTCCTCCACATTACTGAGCGACTGCTTTGCTGGACGACTGTTGCCTCGGCCGCTGGTACATGAATCAAGCGTGCTGGGGCTTTTTCAGTAGCAGAATCAACGGCGCCACCAACAGGTACAACGCGCCCAGCCACAAGAAGATATCGTTGTAGGCCATGACCATGCTCTGCTCGAGCAGGGTCCGCGCCATCATCTCGACCGAGGCCGTCTGTGGGTCGCCGGTCGACGCCAGCAGCTGCTGATACTGCGCCTGGGTCGCGTTGACCACCTCGCGGCCTTGATCGATGGCAGGAATCAGCTGATTCCAGTGGTAGTCTTCCCGCCAGTCGCGAATCGTATCCAGCAGCGCCAGGCCCACCGCCCCGCCAAGATTGCGCATCACGTTGAACAGACCGCTGGCATTGCCGACCTCGCTCGGCGGCAAGGTGCCGAAAGCAATGCGCGAGGTCGGGATCAAGCACATCACCAATCCCACGCCGCGCACCACCTGCGGCCAGAAGAACGTGTCGAAGCCCGATTCGGCGGTCAGGTTGGCATTCATTACCGTGCCGATACCGGTCAACAGCATACCCAGCAACAGCAAGGCACGCAGGTCGACCTTGTCCGAGGCACGCCCCACTAGCGGCGCGGTCAAAAACATCGCCACCCCGGTCACGATCATGACCTCGCCGATCTGTAAGGCCGAATAGCCACGCACGTTACCCAGAAACAGCGGCAGCAGATACACAAGGCCATACAAGCCGATCCCCACCACGAACCCTAGCCACGCCCCCACGGCGAAGTTGAGATTGACGAAGGCACGCAAGTCGACGATGGGATGACGGTGGCGTAGAGCGCGCCAGAAGAACCCCACCGAGGTGAGCGCGCAGACGATGGCGGCGATGAGGATCGTACGGCTGGCGAACCAGTCATCGCCAGGGCCTTCTTCCAGCGAAAACTCCAGCGTGCCTAGAAACAGGGCCAAAAGCGCCAGGCCGATGAGATCGAGATGGCGCAGCGCCCGATGGTCGGGACGGTCGATATCCAGCAACCGCCACACCGCCAGCGAGACCAGCACGCCAGGCACGAGATTGGCGAGAAACAGCCAATGCCAGCTCGCGAACTCGGTGATGTAACCGCCCACGGTGGGCCCGATCGACGGGGCCAGAGTCGCCACCAGGCCCATCACACCCTGCACCGTTCCCATCATGCGCCGCGGAAAGACACTGAAGCTAATGGCATAGGCGATAGGGATCATCGCCCCGCCCATGAAGCCTTGAATGGCGCGCAGCACGATCAGCGATTCGATGGAATTCGCCATGGCGCAGCCGAGGCTCGCCAGCGTGAAGCCCAGGCACGAGGTCACGAGCGCGACTCGGGTGGACAGAATCCGCGTCAGCATGCCCGACAGCGGAATCATGATGATCTCGGCGATCAGATAAGAGGTCTGAACCCAAGAGATTTCATCGGCGCTGGCCGAAACGCCGGCCTGGATCTCGTTGAGGGAACTGGCGACGATCTGGATATCCAGAATCGCCATGAACATACCGAACACCGCCGCCACGAAGGCCAGTTGGGTGCGTCGTGACGGGGCTTCCTGCGGGCCCGACGAGTCGGTTGCGGTCGCCTCGGCCATTTAGTCGTCGCCCTCGGGGTCGAGGTCGCGCGTATCCACCGACGGCACCACCGAGAGGCCATCGCGCAAGCGCTCCAGGGCATCATCCGGCCCCGTCACGCGAATACGCACCGGCACTCGCTGGACGATCTTGTTGAAGTTGCCGGTGGCGTTATCTTGTGGCAACAGACTGAAGCGCGAGCCCGTGGCAGGCGCCAAGCTATCGACGACGCCCTCGAACTCGGTATCGGGATAGGCATCGACGTGCAACGACACCGACTGCCCCGGCCGCATGCGTGCGGTCTGGGTTTCCTTGTAATTGGCAATGACGTAGGCCGAGCGAATCGGCACCAATTGCATCAAGGTCAACGACGGCTGGGCCAGCGTGCCGACCTCGACCGTCTTGTTGCCGATCACGCCATCCACCGGCGCCGTCAGACGCGTCTTGTCGAGTTGGTGGCGAGCGTTATCGACATCGGCCCGGGCGGACTCGATGTTGGCCTTGGCACTGTCGCTTTCGGCCTCGAGCACGTCGAGCTGCTTGCGTGACGACGACAACGTGGCACGCCGCGCCGCGAGCGTCGCTTCCGCAACCTGAACCGCCGCTTGGTCGTCCTGATACTCTTGCTGAGAAGCATAGTTCTTCTCGGCCAGGCGCTTCGAGCGTTCGAGATGCAAGCGTGCCTGCTCGAGATCCGCCTGCGCCGACGTCACCTGGGCCTTGGCTTCGTCGATCGACGCACGTTGCTGCTCGACTTGGCGATCGGCACTGACAGCGTTGGCTTGGGCCACGGCCAACGCCGCCTGGGCTTGGGCAAGTTGAGACTTGGCATCGCTGGGGTCGAGCTTCACCAGAATATCGCCGGCCTCGACGCGCTGGTTGTCGGACACTGCGACCTCGTCGACACGCCCGCTGACCTCGGCGCGCACCGCCACACTGTCGGCATGCACGTAAGCGTTATCGGTCTCTTCGAAGAAGCGGCCGGTCTGCCACCAATGTATCCCCCAAGCGAGGGCCGCCAGCACCAACACGACCAATGCCAGCGCCGTATAAAGTCGCTTCTTGATTTTCATAACTCGCGTTCACCGGACGGTCTACAGGGGCGAGTAGGATACACTAATTTGCCCCCACGACGCTTGAGGACACACCGACGAAACGACGCCTCCGCGCCCGATGGGCGATGTCGCTATACGGCGAAGATGATAGCATTCGCAGTTGCCAGCGCGTCTCACCCGCATCTCATCGCCGCCCGCCAAAGGAACGTGACATGCCACTCTTCGGTAGCCGACCGGCCTTCTTCTTCCGTTCCCGACACCGTCGGCATGTCGACCCCTGGAGCCTGGTGACGCTTGGCGTTGCACTGAGCGTGGCCCTGCCGGTCATCACGGTCCTCGTGCACGTGCTGATCCCTTCGCGGGCGATCTGGGCGCATCTCGCGGACACCGTGCTCACCGGGTACCTCACCAACACCCTCTGGCTGGCGCTGGGCGTCGGCATCGGCACGACCGTCATCGGAACCGGCACCGCCTGGCTGATCGCCATGTGCCGCTTTCCGGGCCGCCGCGTCTTCGAGTGGGCGCTGCTGTTGCCCCTGGCCGTGCCCACTTACGTCATCGCCTACGCCTATACCGACTTCCTGCAGTACGCCGGCCCCCTGCAAAGCGAACTGCGCGCGCTCTTCGGCTGGGACCACGGGGACTACGTCTTTCCCAATATCCGCTCGCTGGGCGGCGCCACGCTGCTGATCACCCTGGTGCTCTACCCCTACGTCTACCTGCTCACCCGCGCGGCATTCCTCGAACAGTCGGCCTGCGTGCTGGATGTGGGGCGCACGCTGGGGCGTGGTCCCTGGCGACTGTTCACGACGGTCGCCGTACCACTGGCGCGACCGGCGATCATCGGCGGCGTCTCTCTGGTATTGATGGAAACGCTCAACGAGTTCGGCGCGGTGCAGTACTTCGGCGTGGACACCTTCACCACGGGGATCTATCGCACCTGGTTCGGCATGGGCGAACCCGTCGCCGCCGCGCAACTGGCTGCCTGCCTGCTGGCCTTCGTGATCATCGTGGTCGCCCTGGAACGCCTCTCGCGCGGCCGCCGTCGATACTTCCACACTACCGGCCGCTATCGCCAATTGCCGGAGTTCACCCTCCGCGGCTGGCATGCCTGGGGCGCCTGCCTCGCCTGTGCCTTGCCCATCGGCATCGGCTTCGTGCTGCCCGGCGTCATTCTCGCCGACCTCGCCCTGGAGACGGGCGATGACGTTCTCGGCGCCCGGTTCCTGGACTACGCCGGCAACAGCCTCATGCTCGCGGCCCTCGCGGCACTGGTCGCCGTGGGCCTCGCGCTCGTGCTCAGCTATGGCGTGCGCCTGCATCCCGGCCGCACCACCCGGACGGCCACGCGCATCGCCGCCATGGGCTATGCCGTGCCCGGCTCGGTCGTCGCGGTGGGGATTCTGATCCCTCTCACCTGGGTCGACCGCCACCTCTATGCCTGGTTGAACGGTCAGCTCGGCATTGAGACCGGTCTGATACTGAGCGGGACGGCCTTCGTCTTGATATATGCCTATGTCGTGCGCTTTCTGGCGGTATCGTTCAATACCGTGGAAGCGAGCCTGGCCAAGGTCACCCCCGGCATGGATGCGGCGTCCCGCACGCTGGGCCAGACCGCCGGCGGCACCCTCCGGCGCGTTCATACCCCGCTCATGAGAGGCAGCCTGTGGGCGGCCCTGCTGCTGGTCTTCGTCGATGTCATGAAGGAATTGCCCGCGACGGTGATCCTGCGCCCCTTCGATTTCGACACCCTGGCGGTACGCGCGCACAACCTGGCCGCCGACGAGCGCCTGGCAGAGGCCGCCTCGTCATCGTTGGCCATCGTCCTGGTCGGCGTCATTCCCGTCATCCTGCTCAGTCGAGCGATTCGCCACGCGCGCCCCGGGGCCTCAGGCGGGAAACGCGAAGCACTGTGAAGCATCCAGTTCCAAGGCCAACGACGTGCCGACATCCGGCAGGAAAACGCCGGGCACCTGAGCGTGCAGATGCACCTCGCCACCCCTGCCATCGGCCGCAGCCAGATGCAGCAGGCTGCTGCGTCCCAGGAGCTTGGCCATGACCACGAGGGCCTGCCGGGGCGCAGACGTCTCCACCGCGCTGGCGGCGTGAGCGAGCGGCGTCACACGGATCGCCTCCGGGCGAATCATCACGCGCGCCCGCGCGCCCTCGGCAAGCGTCGGCGCCGCCACCGCACCCGCCGGTGTCGCCACGGCACCGTTGCGGACGTCGCCTGACCACTCGTTGACGGCACCGAAAAACGTCACCACGAAAGGGTCCTGCGGCTGGCAGTACAACTGATAGGGCGTCCCCCACTGCACCACGCGCCCCTCGCGCATCAGGGCGATGCGATCCGCCATGAACATCGCCTCCTCGGGGTCGTGCGTCACCAGCAGCGTCCCGGCTTCTCCCTGCTTGAGCGCATGCAGGGTATCGTCGCGAATCTGTTCGCGCAGGCGCGCATCGAGACTGGAGAACGGCTCGTCCAGCAGCATCAGCTGCGGCGACGGCGCCAGGGCGCGGGCCAGGGCCACGCGCTGCTGCTGGCCACCCGACAACTGGTGCGGATAGCTTTCGGCGCGGGCTGCCATGCCCAGCTGATCGAGCCAATGGCGGGCGCGGACGCGCCGCTGCGACGCCGGCAAGCCATCCAGGCCGAAGGCGACGTTGTCCAGCACACTGAGGTGAGGGAACAGCGCCGCTTCCTGAAACGCCAGGCCGACGCTGCGCTTCTCGGGAGGCACATGACGGCCACCGGACGTACTGAGCGCCTCGCCTCCCAGGTAGAGTTCGCCATGCTGCAAACGTTCGAGACCGGCCACGAGGCGTAACACCGTTGTCTTGCCGCAGCCCGACGGTCCCAGCAGGCACACCACTTCGCCCGGCATCACCTCGAGACTGACCTCTTCCACGGCGACATGCTCGGCATAACGATGGCGCAACCGGCGCACGTCCAGATGAGGAGAAACCGACGCGGCCGTGCATGTGCGGAAGGCATTGAACGGTTGATTCATGGTCAAGGGCCCAGGCACGGCAAGCGATGAGGCGATCGGCAACCCATGGGGCTGACGCCACCGGCCACCGCATGCCGTTAAACGGTGATTAAACACAGTGAATTGACGCCACCAGCCGACTGGGCTTCAATACACTCGTTAATACGACTTATTATCATTACTAATCATACCACAAGGGGATATCGCATGCCGCAACGTCCACTCGCCTTACCGGCCACTGCCCTGATCGCCGGCGCCATCTTCGCCGGGGACGCCTTGGCCGAAGAGGTCAACATCTACTCCGCACGCCATTACGATTCCGACCAGACGCTCTACGATGCCTTTACCGAGAAAACCGGCATCGACGTCAACATACTCGAAGGGGATTCAGACCAGCTCATCGAACGGATTCGCCGCGAGGGCGCCGCCAGCCCCGCGGACATCATGCTGACCGTCGACGCCGGCCGCCTGTGGCGCGCCGAGCAGGCAGGCGTTTTCCAGGGCATCGAGTCCGATGTGCTGAACGAGCGTCTGCCCGACGCCATGCGTCATCCGGAAGGCAAGTGGTTCGGCTTCAGCCAGCGCGTGCGAGCGATCTTCTACGATCCCGACGATGTCGATCCGGCGAACCTGAAGCGCTACGAAGATCTCGCCGACCCGCGTTTCGAGGGCGATATCTGCATTCGCTCGTCGAACAACATCTACAACCAGTCCCTGCTCGCCTCGATGATCGCCCACCACGACATGGACGACGCCGAGGCCTGGGCCCAGGGCGTCGTCGACAATATGGCGCGCGATCCCGAGGGCGGCGATACCGATCAGATTCGCGGCGTGGCCAGCGGCGAGTGCGATATCGCCGTCGCCAACCACTACTATTACGTGCGCTTGCTCGAGTCCGATGACGCCAGTGACCGTGAGGCCGCCGAAAGCGTCGAGATCCTGCTACCCAACCAGGACGGACGCGGCGCCCACGTCAACGTCGGCGGCGCCGGCGTGGTGGCGGACGCGCCCAATCGGGACAACGCCATCCGCTTCCTGGAGTTCCTCGCTTCCGGCGAGGCCCAGCGCCTGTTCGCCGCCGGCAATCACGAGTTCCCCGTCGTCGACGGCATCGGGGTCGACGGCACGCTCGCGACATGGGGCGACTTCAAGCGAGACGCACTCAATATCAACGCCCTGGGCGAACACAACCCCGAGGCAATCCGCATCTTCGATCGCGTCGGCTGGCGTTGAGACCCGCGCCGCGACCTGCCGTCACCGGGCCCCGGCATCGCCGTGGGCCCGTCCTCAATGCGCTTCGTCCCAGTTGTCGCCGGCGTTGGCTTCGACGGTCAGCGGCACGTCGAGCTTGGCGGCGCCTTCCATGCGTTGGCGAACGGCGTCGGTGAAGGCGTCGACCTGGCTCTCCGCAACTTCGAAGACCAGTTCGTCGTGCACCTGCATCACCATCCAGGCGTCGAAGTCGCCTTCGCGTAACCAGCGGTCGACGTCGATCATCGCCAGTTTGATGACATCGGCGGCGGTGCCCTGCATCGGAGCGTTGATGGCGGTGCGCTCGGCGGCTTGGCGCCGGGTCCGGTTCTGGGCGTTGATCTCGGGCAAATAGAGGCGACGGCCGAAGACCGTCTCGACGTAACCGTCGTCGGCGGCCTGGGCGCGAATGCGCTCCATGAAACGCGCCACGCCGGGGTAACGATCGAAGTAGCGGTCGATGTACGTCTGCGCCTGATTGCGCTCGATATGCAACTGCCGCCCCAGCCCCCAGGCGCTCATGCCATAGATCAAGCCGAAGTTGATGGCCTTGGCGCTGCGCCGTTGCTCACCGCTGACGGCGTCGAGCGCCACGCCGAACACTTCCGCCGCGGTAGCGGTGTGGATGTCGCGCCCCTCGGCGAAGGCCTCGAGCAGCCCCTTGTCGCCGGAAAGGTGCGCCATGATGCGCAGCTCGATCTGCGAATAGTCGGCGGCGACGATGCGGTAGCCGGGGCGCGCGACGAAGGCCTGGCGGATCTTGCGGCCTTCTTCGGTACGGATGGGAATGTTCTGCAGGTTCGGGTCGGACGACGACAGACGCCCGGTGGCCGTCACGGCCTGGTGGTAGCTGGTATGCAGCCGCCGTGTAGTGGCATTGACCAACTGCGGCAGCTTGTCGGTGTAGGTCGATTTCAACTTGGCGAAGCCGCGATGTTCGATGATCACCTTGGGCAAGGGGTAATCCAGCGCCAGTTCCTCGAGCACCGCCTCGGCGGTGCTGGGCGCGCCCTTGGGCGTCTTCTTGATCACCGGGATCTTGAGTTCATCGAAGAGGATCTCGCCGAGCTGCTTGGGCGAGCCGAGATTGAACTCGCGGCCGGCCAGCTCATACGCACGCGCTTCCAATTCCCGCAGACGCTTGTCGAGCGCGTGACTCTGGGTGTGCAGGCGCTCGGCGTCCAGCGCCACGCCGTTGCGTTCCATGTGCGAGAGCACCGGCACCAACGGCAGCTCGATCTCATCCAGCACCGCCGCCAGGCGGCCCTCGCCGTCCACGCGTGGGCGCAACTCCCGGTGCAGGCGAAGGGTGATGTCGACGTCTTCGCAGGCGTAGGGCGCGGCTTCTTCGAGTGCGACCTGATCGAAGGTCAGTTGCTTGGCCCCCTTGCCGGCGATCTCCTCGAAAGTGATGGTCTTCTCGCCAAGGTACTTGAGTGCCAGCGAGTCCATGTCGTGACGCGTCGCCGTGGCGTTGAGCACATAGGACGCCAGCATGGTGTCCTCGAGCCGCCCTGCGACCTCGATGTCGTAACGTGCCAGCACGGAAATATCGTACTTGAGGTTCTGGCCGATCTTGGCCTTGGCGGCGTCTTCCCACAACGGCTTGAGCGCGGCCAGCACCGTATCGCGATCGAGTTGGTCGGGCGCATCGAGATAGCTGTGCGCCACCGGGATATAAGCGGCCTCGCCGGCTTCCAGCGCCAGGCCGATGCCGACGATCTGGGCTTCCATGTAATTGAGGCTGGTGGTTTCCAGATCGAAGCAGAAGATGTCCGCCTCGCCCAGGCGCGCGAGCCAGGCATCGAAGTCCTCGCGGGTGACGATGACGTGATCCGTGCGCGCAGTCGCCTCGGCAGTGCTCGCCACAGGGCCCTGCGTTGCGTCCACCGCATCGCCCGAGCGCACATCGTCGACGCCCTCATCACGCCCTTCGAGCAGCTCGTTCAGCCAGTTCTTGAATTCCAGCTCGGTATAAAGCGCCTTGAGCGCCTCGCGGTCAGGGTGCGCGATATCCAGATCGTCGAGACCCACCGGTAGCTCGCAATCGGTCTTGATCGTCGCCAGTTGATAGGACAGGAAGGCCTGATCTCGATTGGCGTCGAGCTTCTTGCCCAGCGTCTTGGCGCCGCGAAAGTCCAGCGTCTTGATACGTTCGAGATCGGCGTAGAGGGTGTCCAGCCCCCCCTGCATGCCTTGCAGCAGGCCGAGTGCGGTCTTCTCGCCGACACCCGGTACGCCAGGAATGTTATCGACCTTGTCGCCCATCAACGCCAGGTAGTCGATGATCAGCGACGGCGGAATTCCGAACTTGGCCTCGACGCCGGCCACGTCGAGCGTCTCGCCCTTCATGGTGTTGACCAGGGTGATGTGCGCGTTGACGAGCTGCGCCATATCCTTGTCACCGGTGGAAATCACCGCATCACGCCCCGCCTCGGTGGCATGCCGCGCCAAGGTGCCGATCACGTCATCGGCTTCGACGCCCTCGATGCACAAAAGCGGCAGGCCCAGCGCACGAATGCACTCGTGCAACGGTTCGACCTGAGGCCTCAGATCGTCGGGCATCGGCGGGCGGTGCGCCTTGTACTCGGCATAGATTTCGTCACGGAAGGTCTTGCCCTTGGCGTCGAAGACCACCGCCATGGGGCTGTCGGGGTACTGCTTGAGCAGGCTCTTGAGCATGTTGAGCACGCCCTTAACCGCGCCGGTGGGATTGCCTTTGGACGTAGTCAGCGGCGGCAAGGCGTGGAAAGCCCGATACAAGTACGACGAACCGTCGACGAGAACGATGGGGGGCGTAGTGGCCATGGCATCAGCATCCATTGGAAATTCGCGATGCTGCCATGATACGCAAGGCATTGCGCAGCGTCAGGCGAAACCCTCTTAACATGCGCCGAACCCGCATGATGTGGGATAATGGCCTTTCATTACCTCATGGGCTCAAGGCGCAATACCCCCGTGTTTGCCCCGCCAGCCGAGGAGACCGCCATGCAGCGCCTACCTATTATTCTCTGCCTGGGGCTCGGCCTCATTATCGGCGCCAGCGCCTCGCTTGCCGTCGCGCAGCCGTCCCCGGATATCACCGTGCGCCAGGACGACAACCGCACACTCAAGGAATACCGCGTCAACGGCGAGCTCTATGCCATCGAGATCGTGCCCCGGCAAGGCGCCAGCTACTTCCTCTACGATGGCGACGGCGACGGCAACTTCGAACGCCGCGACGCCACACGTGTCGAGGTGCCCGACTGGGTCTCCAGCGGCGAATGATGTTGCCTGCCGCACATCAACGACCTCGCGCATGGCGGTAGGACTCCCCGCGACAAGCCGCTACAATGCGCGCTTGGCACCCCGGGCGAGAGACACATGGCCGTATTCACTCCTTTGACCGAGACCCAGGTCGAACGCTTTCTCGAGCGTTTCGCTATCGGCACGTTGACCACGCTGGAAGGCGTGCCCAGCGGTACGGAGAACTCCACCTTCTTCGTCACCACCGACCAAGGGCGTTTCGTGCTCACCCTGTTCGAGCAGGGTGAAAGCGACGAGCTGCCCTTCTTCGTGGCGTTGCTCGACTATCTCGACGAACACCGGTTGCCTGTAGCAGGGCCCGTTCACGATCGTGATGGCGTCGCCCTGCAAGAGCTCGCCGAGCGTCCGGCGCTGCTGTTCCCGCGCCTTCCGGGGCGTCATCCCGAATCACCGACGCTCGCCCAGTGCCGCGAACTCGGCGATGCTCTGGGGCGCATGCACAAGGTCTCGCAGCGCTTCGAAGGCCAGCGCCCCAACCCCCGCGACCTGCACTGGCTATCCAGCGCGCAACACAAGGTCATGAGCTACCTGTCCGAGGCCGATCAGCGCCTGATGGGCGACGAGATCGACGCTTATCAAGGCATTTTCGGCGATGCCCCGTCGCTTCCCCAGGGTGCGATCCACGGCGACCTGTTTCGCGACAACACCCTCTTCGACGGCGACCGGCTGGGTGGCATCATCGACTTCTACAATGGCTGCACCGGCGATTTGCTCTTCGACCTGGCCATCGTCGTCAACGACTGGGCCAGCGCTGCCGACGGCCGTTTCGACGAAGCCCGCTACACGGCGCTCCTCGGCGCCTACCAGGCGCGCCGTCCGCTGACCGAAACCGAGCAGACGCTGTGGCCGGTGATGCTGCGCATGACGGCATTACGCTACTGGCTCTCGCGGCTGCTGGTCGTCTACGTCGACCCGCCCGCGCACGACCTCACGCCCAAGGACCCCAGCCAGTACCGCAACCTGCTCGCGATGCGCCTCGAACATGGCGCCCCGCCCTTGCCATCCGCCAATCCGGCTCCGTCACACACGCTGTAAGACTTCTTTAAGAAACGCGGCATAGGCTGGAAACGTCATCGACGGCGGAGCACGACGCTTCGCCCTGGACGGGAGCTTCCTATGCCCACCTTCACGCACGTCGTCACGACCGTACGGCCCCTTCGCATCATCTCTGCCACCCAGCATCGCTACCTGCGCTTCGGCTGCGCGTCGCTGGCCCTGGCACTCACGGCTCTGGCTTGGCAATCCCAAGGCACGGTACCTGCCCTGTTACTCACCTTCGGCCTTTGCAGCGCGCTACTGGGTGACGCCATGCAGCGCACAGGCGCTTCCGAGCGCCGGGATGCCGCATTCGGTGAGGCACTCACGCATCTCGGCATGGCCAGTGCCGCCACTCTCGGTGTGCTGTTTATTCTACGATGAACGCGCCGACGACTCTTTGCAGCCCTGCATGCGAGCGGCATAATGCCAGCCCGTTCGTTCACTGGGCCGCGCCGGCCCGTCCAGGAGTGCGCCATGACCTCGCCCGCCGAACAGGCCCGCCGCACCTACAACATCGATCAGTGGGGCAGCGGCTACTTCGACGTCGACGACGCCGGTCATGCCGTCGTGTGCCCGCTGGGCGGCAACACCGACGGCCCCGCCCTGCCACTCAACGCCCTGGTCGACGAGTTGCGCCGCGCGGGATTGCGTCTGCCGGTGCTGGTGCGTTTCACCGACATCCTGCATGACCGCGTCGAGCAGCTGTGCGCCGCTTTCGATAACGCCATGCAGGATGAAACCTATACCGGCGGCTATACCGCCGTGTATCCCATCAAGGTCAACCAGCAGCGCCGCGTGGTCGAGGAGATCCTCGCCACCCAGGCACGCGGCCATGGGCGGGTCGGACTCGAAGCCGGCAGCAAGCCGGAGCTGCTGGCGGTGCTGGCGCTCTCGGGAGACGGTCCCTCGCTGATCGTCTGCAACGGCTACAAGGATCGCGAGTACGTGCGCCTGGCGCTGATGGGCGAGAAGCTCGGCCACCGCGTCTATCTGGTGGTCGAAAAACACTCCGAGCTCACCCTGATCCTCGAGGAAGCCGAGCGCCTGCAGGTCACGCCGCGCATCGGTCTGCGTGCACGACTGGCCTCGGTGGGCAAGGGCAAGTGGCAGAATTCGGGCGGCGAGAAGTCCAAGTTCGGGCTCACCGCCAGCCAGATCCTCGACGTCGTCGAGCGCCTGCGCGACGCCGATGCCCTGGCCAGCCTGCAACTGGTGCATTTCCACCTCGGCTCACAGATCGCCAACATCCGCGATATCCAGCGCGGCCTGCGCGAATGCGCCCGCTTCTACCAAAGCCTGCGCGCCCTGGGCGCCCCGGTGGATACCGTCGACGTCGGCGGCGGCCTTGGTGTCGACTACGAGGGCACACGCTCGCGCAGCTTTTGCTCGATCAACTACTCGATGCACGAATACGCCAGCAACGTGGTGTGGGCCTTCCGTCAGGCCTGCGACGCCGAAGGCTTGCCGCATCCGCACCTGATTTCTGAATCGGGGCGCGCCTTGACCGCGCATCACGCGGTGCTGATTACCAACGTCATCGGCGAGGAGCGCTTGAGCGAGGAGGTGCCCACGCAACGCCTGGGCGGCGATGCCGAACTCGATGAACTGTGGCGCGTGCACGCCAAGCTGAAGACCACGCAGGACCCGCGCGGCCTCGCCGAGGCCTACCACGACGTAGTGCAGGCCATCGGCGAACTGCAGGATCGCTTCGTACTGGGGCTCGCTACCCTCGACGCACGCGCCGAGGGTGAGACGGTCTACTTCGCCGCCTGCCGGCGCCTGAGCGCACAGCTCGATCCGCGCAACCGGGCCCATCGCGAAATCGCCGATGAACTCGCCGAAAAGCTCGCCGACAAGTTGTTCGTCAACTTCTCGCTGTTCCAGTCGGTGCCCGATGTGTGGGGCATCGACCAGGTATTCCCGGTGCTGCCGCTCACCGGCCTCGACCGCCCGCCCACGCGGCGTGGCGTGATCCAGGACATCACCTGCGACAGCGACGGGCGCATCGACTGCTACGTCGACGGCCAGGGCCTGGAAGCAACGTTGCCGCTGCCCGAATGGCAGGACGGCGAGGACAAGCTGCTGGGGCTATTTCTGGTCGGCGCCTACCAGGAAATCCTCGGCGACCTGCACAACCTGTTCGGCGACACCGACGCCGTGGACGCCACGCTGGACGCCGACGGCCAATGGCGACTCAGCAATCACCAGCAGGGCGATACCGTCGCCGACGTGCTGCGTTACGTGAACTTCGATGCCGACGAACTCAGCCAGCGCCTATCGCGCCAGCTCCAGGACAGCGCACTGAGCGATGCCCAGCGCGACGACTTCATGCGCGATCTCGCCGCCGGCCTGGAAGGCTACACCTATCTTGAGTGACGCCGAATCTCTGGAGTGACGCCGAATTTAGGTCACCGCGTCTGCGTGGACGCCTCCAGCCCGAACGAGCCCCACAGCGATAGCTGTGCATTACGGGGTAACGGCCCGACCCCGGCTGGCGTACCGGTGAGCACCACGTCGCCGGGCTGCAACGTGAAATGCCGCGACATCTCGGCCAATAGCTCAGGAATGGCGAACAACATGTCACGCGTCTCGCCGGTCTGGCGGCGTTCGCCGTCGATCTCCAGCGTGAAGCGCAAATCCGCCCAGTCGGGCACTTCATCCAACGCCACGAACGGCGACAACGGGCAGGCGCCGTCGAAGGCCTTGGCAACTTCCCAGGGGTGGCCCTTTTCCTTCAATTGCGACTGCACGTCGCGCAGCGTCAAATCCAGCGCCAAGCCAAGCCCGGCGACGGCGCGCTGGGCTTGCTCGACGCTGGCCCCGCTCAACCGCTTGCCGATGAGCAGCGCCAATTCGGTTTCGAAATGCACCTCGCCACGCGTGAATTGCTCGGCGATGTCGCGTGCCATGGGGACCGCGCTGGTGGCAGGCTTGATGAACAATAGCGGTGCACCAGGCACCGGGTTGTCGAGTTCACGGGCGTGCGCGGCGTAGTTGCGCCCCACGCAGACGATCTTGCCCAGCATATGGGGAAAGACACCGCCATCGGCCAGGCGAGTCACGAAAGGTTGGGTGGACATGCAGACTCCTCACAAATGATAAAGCACCGCGACGGCGAAGCCCCGAGTCTAACGTGCCCGCCGGCGCTTCACACGGTGCCTCTCTCGGCCGTCGCGCTTGGCCGCTCACCGAAACGTGCCTGATAGACGCGCGAGAAGTGTGCCAAATGCGCGAAGCCGCTGGTCAAGGCAGCCTCGGTCACCCGGCAGCGACTATCGGCGAGCAGTCGCCGGGCATAATCGAGGCGCATTCCCACATAGCACTGCTTGGGCGTCTCGCCGAAATGTGCCATGAAAAGACGCGTCAACTGGCGCTGGGACTGGCCGATCAGGCGACAGATCTCGGGGATCGACAAGACCTGATCGAGGTGGGTTTCCATCACCGCCAGCGCGCGCACCACGCTGCGCGGCAAATCCTCCAGGGTACGCGCCGCGCCGGCCTTCCAGGCTTCTTCCTCGGAAACGCGCTGGTGCACGAGCTGCCGCCCCACGGCATTGGCCAACGCCGGCCCGTAATCGTGTTCGATCCATTGCAGCATCATGTCGATGCCTGCCGCGCCGCCGGAGCCAGTCAAACGCTGTCCGGCGAATTCGAAGCGCGCCTCGCTGACGCTGATATGCGGAAACTCCGCCCGGAAAGCCGGCACGCTTTCCCAGTGCAGCGCCACGCGATGCTGATCGAGCAAGCCCGCCCGGGCGAGGATGAAGGGCGCGGTATCGAGCCCACCGACACGCCCGCCATGGGCCGCGACGTGCCGAAGCACTGCGCGCTCGGCGCTGGTCACGCTGACCTCCGCCTCATACGAAGAAATCACCATCAACAAATCGCCGAGGGCGTGTTCCGCCAGAACACCCTCGACCTCGATACGCACGCCGTTGCTGGCCACCACAGGGTCGCCATCCGCCGAGAGCAGCCGCCAAGCGAACAACTCGCGACCGAAGCGGTTGGCCACGCGCAACGGCTCGAGCAAGCAAAAGAGCGTCAGCATCGAGAAATTGGGCACCAGCCAGACATTCACGGTATGCGCCGCGTCGCCGGGCTTGGGCACCGGCGGTTGCTCAGGGCGGGGATAGGGCCAATCGGTTCTAGCATTCTCGCTCATGGCTAGAATCGTCTATTAAATGGCGAATTAGTGCAAATCGCGTTCGCTCAATCCGCCTAGGGTAGGGAAACGCCTTGGCTTGCACGCCGGGGCAGTCGATCCCATGCCAGCAGTGGAGAGCATCGTTCATGTCCATTTCCGCCGACGTCGAACTCCAGGACGCAGGGCGCCGTCTGATTCTGAACGCCGCCGGCCAGCGGCGTGAATTCGCCGCCCTCTGGCTGCGTGAGCGCGCACCGGATGCAGCCACGCTCGACACCCGCACCGGGCAGCGCTTGATCGAGGCCGCCCAGTTGCCCCTGACACTGCAGATCGAGTCGGCAAGCTGCGACGCGCAGGCCCTCCACGTACGCTTCAGCGACGATCACACCACTACCTATGCGCTGGATGCACTGCTCACCGACGCTGCGCCCGACAATGCCGACGTCGCGCCCGGACTCAGCTTATGGGACGCCAACCTCGAGACGCTTCCCCAGGCCAGCTTCGCTTCGGCGCTCGAGGACGACGACGCCCTGCTGGCGATGCTCGAGGACCTGCATCGTTACGGTTTCGTCAAGGTCAGCGGCGTGCCCTGCGAGGAAGAGGGCATGCAGCCGTTGATCGACCGTATCGGTCCGCTGCGCCGCACCAATTGGGGCGGTATCGCCGACGTCAAATCGGTGGCCAACGCGTACGATCTCACCATGACGCAACGCGGGCTCGAGCCGCACACCGACAATCCCTATCGCGATCCGATTCCCGGCTATATCTGGCTGCACTGCCTGAGCAATGCCGCCGCCGGGGGCGACAGCACGCTCACCGATGGCTTCATGGCGGCGCAGCGCCTCAAAGCCGAAGCGCCCGAGGATTTCGACTGCCTGACGCACCTCTCGACACAGTTTCGCTATACCGATGCCACCACCGACCTAGCCAGCGAAGGGCCGCTGATCGAACTCGACAGTCGAGGGCAACTGGCGCGCGTGCGCTACTCCAACCGCACGGAACGCATCGCGGCCCACGACGCGGCGCTGCTCGAGCGTTACTACGCCGCGCGGCAGCGGTTCTATCGCTTGATCACCGATGAAGCGTTGACCGTGCATCTCAAGCTCGGCCCCGGAGACATGCTGATCATGGACAACTATCGGCTGCTGCACGGCCGCACCGCGTACCAGCTCGAGGGAGGCGTGCGTCACATGCGCCAGGGCTATGTCGATCGCGACAGTACCGCCAGCCGGCGCCGCGTGCTCGGTGGAAGCGCGCGGCATGGCGCAACGCATACCGCTCAAGGAGTCACCCCATGAACCAGGCGACCTTCACCCGTTTCGATGAAAGCACCCGCGCCGACTGGGCATTGATCGACGCGCATTTCCAGCACTACCAGAACGATGCCAGCCGCCGCGTGCTCGAGCACCTGTTGCGGCTCAAGGGCGATACCCACGGCTACCCCGTCGATCGTTACGAACATTGCCTGCAAACCGCCACCCGCGCGTTGGAGGCGGGCGCCGACGAAGAGACCGTGGTCTGCGCCCTGCTCCACGACATCGGCGACGACCTGGCGCCCGCCAATCATGCGGAAATTGCCGCGGCGATCCTCGAACCCTTCATCGATCCGCTCAATGTGTGGATGATTCGCCATCACGAGCTGTTCCAGGGCTATCATTACCGCGCCTTCTACGGCATGGATCCCCACGCGCGCGAGGCCTATCGCGATCATCCCGCCTATGCGCGCACCGTGCGCTTCTGCGACGAGTGGGACCAGTGCGCCTTCGACCCCGACTACCCCACGCGGCCTCTCGAGGACTTCATCCCCATGGTCGAGCGTGTCATGTCACGCTCGCCATTCGGCGAAACTCCCAGCGTCGAGGACTCGGCATGACCCAGTGCGCCCATCGCCTGCTCGAGTTGCTCGTCGCTCACGGCATCGAGACCGTCTTCGGCATCCCCGGCGTGCATACCGTCGAGCTTTACCGCGGTCTGCCCGACAGCGGTCTGCGCCACGTAACGCCGCGCCACGAGCAAGGAGCCGGCTTCATGGCCGACGGTTACGCCCGCGCGACCGGCAAGCCGGCCGCCTGCTTCATCATCAGCGGCCCGGGCATGACCAACATCGCCACCGCCATGGGCCAGGCGCTCGCCGACTCGGTGCCCATGCTGGTAATTTCCAGCGTCAATCGACGCGACACCCTGGGTCGTGGCCAGGGCCGTCTGCACGAACTCCCCGATCAGCAACACACCCTGTCCGGGGTCAGCGTGTTCAGCCATACCCTACAGACGCCCGAGGCTCTGCCCGAGGTACTGGGACGCGCCTTTGCCGTCTTCAAGAGCGCCCGCCCCGGCCCCGTGCACATCGAAATCCCGCTCGACGTGATGGCCTTGCCCGCGCCCGAGACCCGGCCGCGTATCGCCGAGGTCTTTCCGCCGACGGCCCCCGATGCTGCGTTGGCCTGGGCCGCCGACTGGCTAGCCGACGCCGCACGCCCGCTGGTGCTGCTGGGGGGCGGCTGCGTCGCTGCCGGCGACGCGGTACGCACCCTGGTCGAACGCCTCGACGCTCCCGCCATGACCACCATCAACGCCAAGGGCGTGCTGGGATGCGATCACCCGCTCGACCTCGGCGCCTGCGCAAGCCTGCCCGCCGGCCGTGAACTCGCCCGCCACGCCGATGTGGTACTGGCGCTGGGCACCGAACTCGGTGAGACTGACTATGACCTGACCTTCGATGGCGGCTTTCGGCTCGATGGCCGGCTGATCCGCGTGGACATCGATGCCCAGCAGCTGGCGCGCAATCACGCCACCGACCTCGCCCTGCTGGCCGACGTCGGAGAAGTGGCCCTGGGATTGCTCGAACGCCTGCCCCATCAGGCCTCGCGCGAGGGCGCCGCACGCGTCGCCGACACCCGGGCGGCGCTGGCGCTGCGTGACGCCGACGATGTCGCCCCCTACGCCGACTTCCTCGACACTCTGCGCGAGGCATTGCCCGACGCCACCATCGTCGGCGACTCCACCGGGCCGGTATATGCCGGCAACTTCATCGCCGAGATGCCGGCGCCACGCCGCTGGTTCAACGCCGCCACCGGCTACGGCACGCTCGGCTACGGGCTGCCCGCCGCCCTGGGTGCGGCCCTGGGCGTGCCCGAGCGGCCGGTGATCGCGCTGGTCGGAGACGGCGGGCTCATGTTCACCCTCAGTGAAATCGCCACCGCGCGCGAGGCCGGCGTGCCCCTGGCAATCGTGATCTGGAACAACGCGGGGTATGGCGAGATCCGCCGCTACATGGACGCCCAGGACGTGCCGCGTCTCGGCGTCGATCTTGCCGCGCCAGATTTCGTGACACTGGCCCGGTCGATGGACTGCCACGGCGTGCGCGTCTCGACGCGTGCCGCGCTGCACCAGGCGCTGCAGGCCTCGGGCCAAGCCCAGGGGCCGACCCTGATCGACGTCGAGGCCGATAGATGGTCCGCTTGAATTCATCGTATTCACCAGGAGACATCATGCGACGCACCACCACGCGGCTGATGGCCGCGCTTGCCTTGCTGCCCCTGGCAGCTCACGCCCATGCCACCGACGAGGCCACCCAGGTCTCCTTCGTCGCTCCGCCGTGGCCTGGCGTCACGGTCAAGACCGAAATCATGGCGCAGATCCTGGCCCCGCTGGGCTATACCAACGAGCGCCAGGAGCTCAGCAGCACGGTGGGCTACAAGACATTGCAAACCGGCGACAGCGACGTCTTCCTCGCCGGCTGGCTCCCCGCTCAGCAGACTAGCTACGACGCCGCGATGGATGACGGCAGCATCGTCGACCTGGGCAACAACGTCACCGGTGCACGCATGGGCTTCGCGGTCCCCGGCTACGTGTACGATGCCGGCGTGACCAGCGCCGAGCAGCTCGACGATCCCGAGAACCGCGAACGTTTCGAGGGCCGCTACTATTCCATCGAGTCCGGCTCGACGGTCAGCGACTTCATCAACGACGCCAAACGCAACGACACCTACGGCCTGGGCGACTGGGAACTGCTGGAGTCTTCGACACCCGGCATGCTCAGCGCCGTGCGCAGCGCCTACGACGAGAAGCGCTGGGTCGCCTTTTACGGCTGGACGCCGCATTGGATGGTGCCGGAATTCGACATGCATATCCTCGACGACCCAGAGGGCATCTACGGCGAGAACCAAGGCCGCAGCGACGTGCGCACCATCGTCGCCAAGCCTTTCAGTGAGGCCAACCCCAACCTCATGCGCCTGCTGGATCAGTTCGTGCTGACCGCCGATCAACAAAGCGATTTCATTCGCGAATACGGCCTGGAAGAGCGCGAGCTCGAGACGGTGGCTCACGTCTGGCTGCAAAATCATCCCGATGAACTGGCCGAATTCCTGGACGGCGTCACCACCCGTGACGGCAAGCCCGGTCTGGCCGCCGTCAAGGCCAGCCTGTAACGCACGGCGACCGCCAGCAAGGAGTTTGCATGCAGTATTCCCGACTGACCCAGCGCATCGCCGGCGAAGGTGCCGCCGCCTGGGACATCCACTACCGGGCCCTGGCGCGTCAGGCCAAGGGCGACGACGTCATCATCCTCTCGGTGGGCGATCCGGATTTCGCCACGCCGACGCCGATCGTCGACAGCGCGGTCGACAGTCTGCGCGCCGGCGCCACGCACTATGCCGATGTACAGGGCAAGGCCCGGCTGCGCGAATTGATCGCGCGCCGGCACCGCCAAACCGGCGGCGCACCGGATACCCAGGCCGATAATGTCGCGGTCATGGCCGGCGCGCAGTGCGGCCTGTATGCAGTGGCGCAGTGCGTGCTCGACCCCGGCGACGAGGTGATCGTGCCCGAGCCGATGTACGTGACCTACGAAGCGGCCCTGCAGGCCGCGGGGGCGACCCTGGTGCGCGTGCCGTTGCGTGCGGCGAATGCGTTCCAGCCCGACCCCGCAGAGTTCGCCGCCGCGGTCACGCCGCGCACCCGTGCGCTGCTGCTCAACAGCCCGCACAACCCCACCGGTCAGGTGCTGAGCCGCGACCACTGGGAGGCACTGGCCGCGTTGTGCCGCGAGCATGATCTATGGCTGCTCTCCGACGAGGTCTATGCCGAGTTGATCCACGATGGCGAGCATCTCTCGCCGGATAGTCTCGCGGGCATGCGTGAGCGCACCGCCATCGTCAACAGCCTCTCCAAGTCGCACGCCATGACCGGCTGGCGTCTGGGCTGGGTGATCGGCCCTGCGCCCTTGATCCAGCACCTGACCCACCTGGCGCTGTGCATGCTCTATGGCAGCCCCGATTTCATCCAGGATGCCGCCTGCGAGGCCCTGGCCCACCCGCCTGCAGCGCTCGACGAGATGCGACGCACCTACCGGACGCGCCGTGACAGCGTGCTTGAGGCCCTCGCCGACGACGATACCGTCGAGGCGCTGCGCCCCGCGGCCGGCATGTTCATGATGGTCGACATTCGCCGCACCGGGCTGTCGGCACAGGCCTTTGCCGACCGCTTGCTCGATACCCAGGGCGTCTCGGTACTCGCGGGGGATGCCTTCGGCCCGTCGGCGTCCGGCTTCGTGCGCTTGAGCTTGACGGTGGATGCCGATCGCCTGCGCGAGGCCTGCCGACGCCTGGCACGCTGCGCCGCCAAATGCCGCACGACGGCCGAGGCATGACCGCACACGCGGCCCGGTGACGGTACCCGGGCCGCTATCTTTCCACTCATTGCAGGAGGGGTATGGCTAATCACAATAACCTGGCCATCGAGGCCCGCCACCTGGTCAAGCGCTACGCCGAGCTAGAGGTCCTCAAGGACGTCTCGCTCGACGTACATGAAGGCCATGTGGTCTCCATCATCGGCTCCAGTGGCTCCGGCAAGAGTACCTTGCTGCGCTGCATGAACCTTCTCGAAACCCCCGACAGCGGCGATCTGACCATTGCCAGCGAGTCGCTGGCCTTCTCGCACGCTCGCCGCCACCGGCCCGACCGGCGCCAACTACAACGCCTGCGCACTCAGGTCAGCATGGTCTTCCAGCAATTCAATCTATGGCCGCATCTGAGCGTGCTCGGCAATGTCATCGAGGCCCCCATGCGCGTGCGTGGTCTATCCAAACGCGAGGCCATCACACTGGGGGAGCATTATCTGGAACGGGTCGGCATGGCCGATAAGCGCGACCAGTACCCCGCCTATCTTTCCGGCGGTCAGCAACAGCGCGTCGCTATCGCCCGGGCCCTGGCCATGGAGCCACGCGTGCTGCTGTTCGACGAGCCCACCTCAGCCCTCGACCCGGAACTCGTCAACGAGGTCCTCGGCGTCATCCACGGTCTCGCCGATGAGGGCCGCACCATGCTGCTGGTCACCCACGAGATGGGCTTTGCGCGTGACGTCTCTCACCAGGTGGCCTTCCTGCACCAAGGCTGCGTCGAGGAAATTGGCACCCCCGCGCATGTTTTCGAGACCGCGACCAGTGAGCGCTGCCGTCAGTTCGTCTCGAGCGTGGCCTGAGCCTTTCACGTGACGCCACCCAAGGCGCCATATCATCCCGGGCCCTCACGGCCCGACACAACAACGATGGGGAACCATGATGATCAAGCAACTGAAAGCGACCCTTATGCAGACAGCGGGCGTTGTCCTGCTGGCGCTGAGCGCGACCTCGGCGATGGCGGACGAACCGCTCAAGATCGGCATCTCGGCAGAGCCCTACCCGCCGTTCACCTACAAGGATGCCGATGGTAGCTGGACCGGTTTCGAGGTCGAACTGGGCCAGGCGCTCTGCAAGGAAATGGACGCCGCGTGCGAAATTACACCCACCGGGTGGGGCGGGATTTTCCCGGCGCTCAACAGCGGTAAGATCGACATGATCATGAATTCGCTGTCGATCACCGAGAAGCGCAAACGGGTCATCGCCTTCAGCGACCCGTACTACTTCACGCCCTCGGCGTACGTCACCGCCAAGGCCAACGACATGCAAATTCCCGACGACCTGGACGGCAAGATCCTGGGGGTTCAGGGCTCGACCACCAACGCCACCTTCGCACGTCGCTCGCTGGCCGATACCGGCGTCGAGCTCAAGGTCTACGATCAGCAGGAACAGGCCAACCGCGACCTGCTCGCCGGACGCGTCGATGCCATCCTTGCCGACAAGATCGCGATGACGGAATTCGTCGAGCGCGACGCCGCACAGGACTTCGAGATCCGCGCCACCGCACCGCGTGATGACGCCTTCGGCGACGGCGTGGGCATCGGTCTGCGCCAGAGAGACGACGCCCTGCGCGACAAGCTCAACGCCGCGATCGCCAGCGTGCTCGACAACGGCCGCTGCGCCGAGCTCTCCCAGCAGTACTTCGGCACCGACATCTGCGGCGGTTGATCCGCCTCGCGATCCTCCGGCCGGACCTGCCCGGCCGGTCCCGTTCCGACACTGCGAGATTCGACCATGCCAAGCGATCATAGCGATGGCCTGCTGGAATGGCTCGGCCCGATCCTGCAAGGCGCCCTGGTGACACTGGAAATCGCCTTGCTGGCTTATGCCATCGGGCTCGGCCTGGGGCTCATTGGCGCCACCGCGCGACTCAGCCCCTGGCGCCCTCTGCGCGCCCTGGGCACGGCGTATTCCACGCTGGTCCGCGCCATTCCCGAATTACTGTTGATCATCCTGCTGTATTACGCCGGCAGCCAGGCGCTCAACGCCTTGCTCGCCGAATTCGGCGGCGATACGCACATCGAGATTAGCGGCTTCGTCACCGCCGTGGGTGTGCTCGCCTTCGTGCAGGGCGCCTACATGACCGAAGTATTCCGTGGGGCCATCCAGGCAATCCCCAAAGGGCAGCTGGAAGCCGCCGATGCCTATGGCTTTTCGCGCCCGGCACGTTTTTACCGCATCGTGCTCCCTGGCATGCTGCCCAACGCCCTGCCCGGGATGTCCAACCTGTGGCTGATCCTGGTCAAGGACACCGCGTTGATCAGCGTGATCGGCTTCGAAGAATTGTTCTTCACCGCCCAACAAGCGGCCGCCAGCACGCGCGACTATGCCCTGTTCTACGCTCTCGCCGGGGCGCTTTACCTGGTCATGACGCTGGGCTCCAACGCCTTGTTCGCCCGCGCGGAGCGTCACGTTCGCCGCGGCCAACCCAGCACCTAGGAGCACCCAGACATGGACTTTTCCTGGTTGAGCGATCCGTTCTATCAAAAGGCCTTGTGGACAGGCTTCGTCAATACCCTGTGGCTGGTCGCCGTGTCGGCCGTCTGCGGTTTCGCGCTTGCAGTGACCTTCGCCATGATCCGTCTGCGCGGCCCACGCCCGCTGGCGATGCTGGTCACCGGCCTGACCACGGTGGTACGCGGCACGCCCTTGCTCGTGCAATTGCTCTTTTTCTACGACGGGGTCGGGCGCCTGCTGCCGGAAATTCCAGGCCTGCGGGAGAGCCTGATCTGGCCGTTGCTGCGGGACCCGTTCTTCTATGGCGCGCTGACTTTCACGCTGAGCGTCGGCGCCTACACGGGCGAAGTTCTGCGCGGCGCACTTTTGAGCGTGCCCGAGGGTGAACTGGCCGCAGGACGCGCCTTCGGCCTGAGTCGCTGGCAGATTCTCTACCGGCTATGGCTGCCGCGCGCCATCCAGATGTGTCTGCCCACGCTGACCGGCGAGCTGATCCTGCTGCTCAAGTCGGTGCCGCTGGTCTCGACCATCGCGCTGATGGACCTGCTCAAGGCCGCCAACATGGTGCGCGACGAAACCTTCCTGGTCTACGAACCGCTTTTGCTCATCGCCGGCATCTACCTGGCCCTGACCCTGGTACTCACCAGCGTGATGCGCCTCATAGAGCATCGCTTCCCCGGCGCTCGCCCCGCCGCTCCCAAACGCCGACGCCTGTTGCCCGGCTAGCCGCCGCGCGGAACAGCGCTCAGTGCGAGCTCGATCGCATCATGGCGCCAGTATTCGTCGTCGCAGTCGACCACGCGCCCGTTCTGGTCGCGGTTGATTCGCGTGATCCGCTGGGCCGCCGTGCCCGGCGTCGCATGCAGCGCCTCTCCCGCCGGACCTCCGAAGATCGTGGAGCCCAGTTCGTAATCGACTCGCGCAATGCGAATCGAGTATTCGTGACGATAGAGTGCGGTCAGTGAGTGCTGCGCCAGATCGAAATCCAGAATGCCGGGAAAGCAGTCAGGGCGCAGATGATGCTCGACGTAAAGCACCCGGCGACCATCGATGGCCCTCACCCGCACGATGCGCTGCACCGCACTGCCTTCACTCAGCCACAACCGACGCGCGATGTGCAGTGGGGCAGGCACCGTACTCGCCGAGAGCAGCAGCGTACTGGCCTGACGCTGCTGCGATTCGACCATGTCGTGAAAGGCCAACCCCGCCAGCAGATCGTAGTGAAGCCGCGATGGCGCGATAAACCAGCCGCGCCGATTTTCGCGATAGATTCGCCCTTCGCCTTCCAATTGAGTCAACGCGTCGCGCAGCGTGATTCGGGTCGTCGAGAACCGCGCGATCATTTCTCGTTCGGCGGGTAACCTGCACGGCCGTTTGCGGTTATTACCCAGTGAGTCGATCAGGGCGAGCAGGGCGTCGCGCAGACGATGCCAGGTCGGCGTCGAGACGCTGCCGGGAGTGCTGTGGTGACATTCGAGGGCGATTGGCTGGGTACGGGGTGCAGACATCGACTATCCATGGCCAGTTGGTCTAGATCAGAAAACTGCCTGCAATCTAAGCGCTTCGCGTGTCCATCGTATGACACGCCCCCGCCGGCATCGTCACCGTACTGTTATGACACTGACACGCCTTAGTCACATGCCGCTCTTAATCTGACTTTCCAGCGCTGTTGGACTAGACCAACACGTTGCCCCGGCCTGCTTCCGTGCCCCGATCCGTTGTCAATATGAGGAGTGCTGCCTTGAAATCGCCCCGTCTCCCACTCGCCAGCCTGCCGCTGGCCGTGCTTGCCAGTCTTGCGCTTTTTACCGGTGCCGCCAACGCAGCACAGCCCAACATGGATGACTTGATCGCGGCCGCCCAGCAGGAAGGTCGCGTCGACAGCCTCGGCATGCCCGATAGCTGGGCCAATTGGAAAGATACCTGGGCCGACCTGAAAGCAGAGTATGGCCTGGAACATTCCGACACCGACATGAGTTCCGCCGAGGAAATCGCCAAGTTCCGTGCTGAAGGCGAGAACGCCAGCGCCGACATCGGCGATGTGGGCATTGCCTTCGGGCCGATTGCCGTCGAGCAGGGTGTGACCCAGCCGTACAAGCCGTCCCACTGGGACCAGATTCCCGACTGGGCGAAAGACGAAGACGGCCACTGGGCGCTCGCCTACACCGGTACCATCGCCATGATCATCAACAAGGATCTAGTGCCCGAAGACGAGCGCCCCCACGCGTTCGCCGACCTGCTCGAGGGTGACTACAGCGTTGCTGTCGGCCCGGTGGGCTCCGGTGCGCAGAACAACGCCGCCGTACTGGCCGCCGCCTACGCACGCGGTGGCGACGAGAGCGATTTGCAACCCGGTCTGGAGCTCTTCGGCGACCTAGCCGAACAGGGCCGACTGTCGCTGACCGATCTGACCATCGCCGCACTGGAGAAAGGCGAGATCGAAGTCGGCCTGCTATGGGACTTCAACGCCCTGAACTATCGCGACCAGATCGACCGCGACCGGTTCGAGGTATCGATCCCGTCGGATGCCTCGGTCGTCTCCGGCTATACCACGATCATCAACAAGTACGCACCGCACCCTAACGCCGCCAAGCTGGCCCGCGAATACATCTTCTCCGATGCCGGTCAGGCCAATCTGGCCAAGGGCTATGCGCGACCGATCCGGGCCGAACACCTCGACTTCGATGACGCCACCGCCGCCAAGCTGCTGCCCGACAGTGAGTACGCCAACGCGCGCCCCATCGAAGATTTCGAGGCCTGGGAGCAGACGTCGCGCCAACTGCCGCAGCTCTGGCAGTCCGAAGTCCTCACGCGTCAGCACTGAGCTCAAGCCCTCGCCTCGGGCGATGCTCTTTCAGCGCTGATTAGGCCGAAACCCGTGCTGCCTCCATCCCGGAGGCGGCCTGGAGTCGTCACATGTCCCAACGCATCATCCTGGTCGTTCTCGACGGCCTTAACCATGCCGTCGGCCACCACGCCATGGGGTATCTCACTGCGCTGTGCGAAGCCGGCCGCGCCACCTATCACTCGCTAGACTGCGAGCTGCCCGCCATGTCGCGGCCACTCTACGAATGTTTGCTGACCGGGCGTCGTCCAGTGGATTCCGGCGTGGTCCACAATGAGATCGTGCGCCGCTCTCACGAAGTCAGCCTGTTCGACCTTGCCGTCGGACAGGGCCGAAGAACCGCAGCGGCAGCCTATCATTGGGTCAGTGAGCTGTATCTCGAGGCGCCGTTCGATCGCACACGTCACCGCTTTCACCAAAACGAGAAGAGTGCCATTCAGGCCGGGCTTTTCTACTGGCGCGATCATTATCCCGATGATCACCTGTTCAGCGATGCCGAGATGCTGCGTCAACTGCAGGACCCGGACTTCCTGCTGGTACACAGCATGAACATCGACGATGCCGGCCATCGCCACGGTGCGGATTCATCGCAATATCGCAACGCGGCCCGTCACGCCGACGTGGCACTTGCCGATTACCTGCCACGCTGGCGGGAGGCCGGCTACCAGATCGTGGTCACCGCCGACCACGGCATGAATGCCGACCGCTCGCACTCGGGCACACTGCCCGAAGAGCGCCATGTTCCGCTGTGGACGCTGGGTGAGGGATTTACCAATCAGCGCCTCGACGGCCTGCGCCAGACCGAACTCTGCGGCACGCTCGCCACGCTGATGGGGCTCAAGCATACCAAGGCGTACCATGAGGCATTGCTTGCTCCTGAGATACTCGAACGCCCTGACGTACAGACAGCGCATATCGCACCGTACGATCATGAGGGCATCGAGCAATGACCGCGCGACGGTTCATCTCGCCGGCCATCCTGTGCGTGGTGCCGTTTTTCGTCGTGTTCGCCGCGTTTCAGCTGGCGCCGCTGGTGTTCGTGGCGATCAACGCCTTTCGCGTCGGCGACGGCTGGGGCCTGGCGCATTTTCAGGAAATCATCGCCTCGGCGTTCTACCGCCAGGCAATGTGGCGCACGCTGGAAATCGCCATCGTTTCAAGCCTCGTCGGCATCGTGATCGCCGTACTCACCTGCTACAGCCTGACCCGCCTCGGGGGACGCTGGCGCCGTTTGCTGATCGCGTTTACCAACATGACCAGCAATTTCGCCGGCGTGCCATTGGCCTTCGCCTTCATCATCCTGCTGGGCGCCAATGGCGCGCTGACGCTGGCCTTGCAGCGTATAGGACTGTTCGAGGACTTCTCCCTCTACTCGCGCTCCGGCCTGATGATCATCTACACCTGGTTCCAAGTACCGCTAGGGGTGTTGCTGTTATTGCCCGCCTTCGGCGCGTTGCGTGCGGAGTGGCGCGAGTCGGCCAGCCTTCTCGGTGCCGGGCGCCACGACTACTGGCGCTACATTGGCCTCCCGGTGCTCTGGCCAAGCATCGCGGGCACGCTGACCATTCTGCTGGCCAACGCCGTGGGCACCTACGCTACGGTTTTTGCGCTGGTCGGCAACAACTACAACCTGATGACCATTCGCATCGCCAACCTGGTCGCGGGCGACCTCTTCCTGCAGCCGGAGCTTGCAAGTGCCCTGTCACTGCTGCTGGTCGGATTGCTGGCAACGATCACACTGGTTCAACAGCGTCTGCTGCGCCGGAGCCATCATGTCACTGATCACTGAGCCTCGGTCCACGGCCATGCCAGCCAGGGACGGACCCACGACATCGCCAGCGCGTCGTTTGCGCCTGCATGTCTGGATCGCCATTCCCGTCTTCACGGCGCTGGCCCTGCCACTGCTGGCTACGCTGCTCTACGCCGTTTCCACTCGCTGGGGCGCCACGCTGCTACCGGATGGGCTGACGCTGGAATGGCTGGCCCGACTGTGGTCGACGCCGCGCTTTATCGCCGCATTCGGGCGCTCGCTGTTCGTGGTGGCCGGCGCGCTAATGCTGTCGCTGGTGTTGATCTTGCCCGTGGCGTTTCTGGCGCATACCCGTTACCCGCGGCTGGACCGCTGGATGAACGTGCTGATACTGGCGCCATTCGCCGTACCACCGGTGGTCTCCTCGGTGGGTCTGCTACAGCTCTATGCCGGCGGACCGCTGCCGCTGGTGGGCACGCCGTGGATTTTGATGCTGACCTATGTCTCGATTGCGCTGCCGTTCATGTACCGCTCGTTGATCAACAGTCTGAGAAGCTTCGAGGCCAACGAGCTGATGGAAGCCGCACAGTTACTGGGGGCCAGCCCGCTGACAGCGTTTTTCAACGTCATCCTGCCCAATATGCGCCTGGGCATTCGCATCGCGATCTTCCTGTCGTTCTCGTTTCTGATCGGCGAGTTCGTCTTCGCCAACATGCTGGTAGGTACGCGCTTCGAAACGCTGCAGATCTATCTATTCAACGTGCGTCGCGAAAGCGGGCACTTCACCAGCGCGCTGGTCATCACCTTGTTCGTGTTCATCCTGATTCTCACCTGGCTGGGCAACGGCCGGGGAGAAATCACCGCTCCGGAGGCTGGCGACACATGAGTTCCGCTCCTGCTCCCCTTTCCACGCCCGATGCAACGCCCGCTTCACCTGAAACGGCCGTGGCCGAGCGTTCCACCGTTTCCGATAGCCTCGTGGCCGAGCCCCCTTCCGCCGATTCGCGCTACCTGCGCCTGCAGGGACTCTCCAAGCGCTTCGGTACGACATCGGTCTTCGAAGGGATCGAGGCTGACATCGCGCGTGGCGAGTTCGTCACGCTGCTCGGCCCCTCGGGCTGCGGTAAGTCCACATTGCTGCGCGCGATCGCCGGACTGACGGCGGTCGATGCCGGTCACGTCGAAGTAGATGGCGAAACCATCACCCATCTACCGCCGCAGAAACGCGGCATCGGCATGGTATTTCAGCACTATGCCTTGTTCCCCAACATGACGGTCTTCGACAACGTCGCCTTCGGCCTGCGCATGCACAAGGTGCCGAGCGCCGAGCGCCAACAGCGGGTCGATGAAACGCTGTCGCTGGTGGAACTCGAGACGCACGCACACAAGCATCCGCATCAACTGTCGGGTGGACAGCGGCAGCGCGTGGCGCTGGCACGTTCGCTGGTCCTCGAGCCCCGCATTCTGCTGATGGATGAGCCACTGTCAGCACTGGATGCGCGCATCCGCCAGCACCTGCGCGAGCAGCTTCGCAATATTCAGCAACAGCTGGGACTCACCACGCTGTTCGTGACCCACGATCAGGAAGAGGCGCTGATGATGTCGGACCGCATCTTCCTGATGGGCAAGGGAAACATCCTGCAAAAAGGCGACGGAGAAGCACTCTACACACGCCCTGAGAGCCAAGAAGTGGCCGGTTTCATGGGCGCCTACAACTGCCTCGATGCACAGCAAGCGTCGTCACTACTAGGCTATGAAGCGGACGCCGCCCAGGTCGTCTTTCGACCGGAGGCGCTCTACTTGAAAAGTACGACGGACGAGATCAACGACCCGACGATGACTTCTAATCTCGGCCCCGGCTGTGGCGGTGTCATCGTCCAGCGTCGATTGCTTGGCAACGTGATTCGCTACCGTGTGGAATGCCAAGGGTTCGCATTGCATGTCGATGCGCTCAATCGCGGCGCACGTTATCTGTTACCGGAAGGCGCCAATGTCATGGTGCATGCCGATCTCGAGGAAGCCCGAATCCTGTAAGAGTGCCATGGCGTCAGGTGAACCACGCATCGCATGCGGCATTTTCATGCAATGGCATGACGCCTGCTACCTGGCTAGCCGGCAGGTCCATCCCCACATGACACTTCATGCACGATATAGTGGCCCCATGACACGAATGCCTCGAAGCACCGGTCAGTCGTCGTCGACACTCCGGCGCGAGGCAACACGATAACGGGTGAGCGTACTGAGCATGCAACACTTGGATTTGCAGGTCATCGAGCGAGCGCTTGATTGGGCCCGCGACGGTGAAACGGTCTGGCTGTGCACGGTGTTGGCGACGTTCGGCTCGTCGCCCCGTGAGCCGGGCTCGCTATTCGTCGCGCGCGGGGACGGCCGCCATGCAGGTTCCTTGTCGGGCGGCTGCATCGAGGAGGATTTCCTCGAGCGCCTGACCCAGGGCGCCTTCGGGGCGCCGATCACCACGCTGCGCTACGGCGACGGGCATGCCGACGGACCGTCGGTGACGCTGCCCTGCGATGGCATTCTCGACGTCCTGATCGAGCGACTGCCGCCGACGCGTGAAAATGTCTCGCATCTCGAGGCCTTGTACGACGTTCTGCGTGGACAGCGCCCGGCCATTCGCGAGGTCGATCTCGTCACTGGGTTCGCAACGCTTGCCAATGACGACAACGAAGGTCCGCGGGTAACGCGTGATGAGCGCCAAGCCCAAATGCGCCTGGGGCCGGTGGCGCGCTTGATCGTGGCCGGTCTCTCGCCGGTCTCGATCGCTTGCGCCGAGTTCGCGCGCTCGCTGGGCTTCGAGGTCATCGTCTGCGACCCGCGCGAAGAGGCATGGGAAGACGTGGCGCTTCCCGGGGTACGCACGCGACGCGAGCTGCCCAGCGCCTTCATTGCCTCGGGCGCGAGCCACGCGGCGACGGCCATCGTCGCTCTGACCCACGACCCGCGCCTGGATGACCTGACCATGATCGAGGCCGTGCGCACGCCGGCGTTCTACATCGGGGTCATGGGCTCGCAACGCACCTCGACGGCCCGTGCCGAGCGCCTGGCACGCACCGGTGGCCTCAGCGAGGAAGAGATCGCACGTCTGCACATGCCCATCGGCCTGGCTCTCGGGAGCAAGACACCCGCCGAGATCGCGCTGGCGGTGATGGCCGATATCGTGCGCGTGCGACGCGGCAAGGCACGCGATGCCCTGTAAGCGCGTGGTTACCGTGAGTGAGCGCGTAGTCGCCGTGATCATGGCCGCCGGAAGCTCGCGGCGTTTCGGAGAGCAGGACAAGCGCCGCGCCCTGCTCGCAGAGGGCGAGACGCTGCTGAACGCTTCCTTCGCGCATGCGGCCGAGGCCTTCACTCACTGTCGCGTGGTGCTGCGCGACACCGAGACGCCAGCGCATCTCGGCCTGGACGAGCACGCGCCCGTGATCGGTGTCGCACACGCCGAGCGCGGGCTGGGCACCAGCCTGGCCGAGGCCTTCGCGACGCTCGCAGGGGACCCGTCACTCGCCGACGTTCAGGCAGCCGCAATACTGCTCGGCGACATGCCCGCCATTCGCGCCGACACGCTGCGCCGCGTGCAGCACATGGCCGATACCGAACACATAATTCGCCCCCGGCATGCCGGCCGCCCCGGCCACCCGGTACTGTTCGGACGCGATTTCTGGCCGGCGCTCACGCGCCTGGACGGGGATAGCGGGGCGCGGCAACTCATCCACCAGCACCCCGAACGCTACCAAGAAATCGATGTCGATGACCCCGGCATCCTGCTGGACATCGATACGCCCGCAGACCTGCAGTTCGAGATTCGCAACACTGACGCCCAAGTGCCGTATTAACCAATAAGAAGCGTCTTGCTGTCCAATTTTTACAAGCGTACATTATTAATAGACATCGCAAATTATTGGACAAAATGACAACTTCATTGGAGTGGGAGATCGCAGAAGCGGCCACTGCCGCCTTCCAACGCGAAACAGGGCTGAGCGCCTCACTCAGCTCCGTCCCAAACGGCCCACAAGAAGAGGGCCTCAATGTCGAACTGGGTGGCCAGCACTTCCCCGGCGAGGTAAAACGCTGGGCGGCTCACCTGATACCGGCGCTTTCATACCACTTAGCTGGCAACCCCGGTCGCCTCCTTATCGCCGACTACCTCAACGCCAGCGCTGCCAAGAAGCTGCAAGCCCAAGGCATCCAATTCATCGATACGGCTGGCAATGCCTTCATTGACCGGCCTGACTTTAAGATTTTGATTCGAGGTAACAATCGCCCAGCGATATTCGCAAGGGAGGAAGAATCGCATGCAGCCCAGCGAGCCTTTCAACGCCAAGGTCTCATCGTTGTCTATCATCTGCTGATCGTTCCCGATCTGATGAACGCCTCGGTGCGCGCAATCGCCGAGCGAACGGGCGTTTCTCATGGCACCGTCGCCAACGTCCTCCAGGCACTCGAAGCCGGGGGCTTAGTGGCGACGATGGGTCGTAGCAGACGCAAGATCATCGAACCAAGAAAGCTCATGGAGCGCTGGGTCGTCGGCTACTGCGAAAAACTCGCCCCCAAGATACTGATCGGCGAATTCCACGGCGAGACCACTGATTGGTGGGGAGAGCGCGACATAGATCGTTTCGCCGCGGCGTGGGGCGGGGAAATTGCCGGAGCCTTTTTCAGTGGTCACTTGACGCCGCAAGTGGCCACACTCTTCCTGCCCAGAGAAAATCTACCCCAGCTGATGCAACAATATCGGTTGAGGAAGCCCCCAGCAGGTGTCGAAGCCAATGTTCGAATCATGGAACGCTTTTGGAGGGCAGACGACGAAGAGCTCGCCATGGCCCACCCTTTGCTCGCCTATGCGGACTTGATCCGCAGTGGCGATCCCCGCAATGCCGAAATCGCAAGGATTCTGGATGAACGCTATCTCGCTGACCATTTCAGCGCCTATTGATGAGGTGGCTCATACCGCGCTGAACGATGTCAGTGCTCTGGCCAAGCAGTTCGGCATCGATTACGTCTTGATCGGCGCCAAAGCTCGGGATCTCATCCTTCATCACCATTACGGGGCACCAGTACGTCGTGCCACCGCCGATATCGACTTCGCCATCTACGTGCAGGGTTGGGAAGAGTTTCGACGGATCCACGCGGCTCTGCTCGACAGAGGTTATCAGCAAGGACGCGCCCCACATGAATTGCGATCTCTCAACGGCTGCGTCGTCGATATCATCCCTTTTGGTGGCGTCACTGACGAGGACGTCAACATCGGCTGGCCACCCGAAGGTGTGATCGAAATGTCGGTAATGGGGTTCGAAGAAGCCTGCCACACAGCCTATCGCGTTCACCTGACCGGCCAAGCGTCACTTGAGGTCAAAGTGGCCAACCTGGAGAGCCAAGCGCTATTGAAGCTCGTCGCCTGGACGGAACGCATACCCGCTACCCGTCGCAAGGATGCCGCGGACATTGCCTATCTCTTCCAGCATTACAGTCGTGTGGACTGGGACATGGAGACGCTCTATGAAGGCAAGTGGACAGCGATACTCGAAGAAAATGGCTACGACATCATCCTTACCGCCATGCAGCTACTCGGTGAGCGGGCTCGCCTGATTGCCGCGCCCGATACGCTCGCACACGTCTCGGCGTTGCTAAACGACAGCCTTCCCCGTCTCACTCTCGAAGACCTGGCGACCGACATGAGCCGCAGCATCCCAGAAAGCGTCGACGAGTGCCTATACTGGCTAACTATGTTCAAACGTGGCCTCGAGAGCGGCCAATAATCCCTACCCCCCCCCCATATCGCCTCGCCTGGCTCAGAACCACACCCCACAACAGGCTCTGCCGTACCCGAAGCGACCAACTCAGTCACGCGACGGAATCGACATCAGGCTCCCGCCGAGCCGGAATCCAACATACTAATTTCTCTCAAGCACCGCGATGGATCACGATTCCACGCAGCTTATAGGGAGCAAGTCGGTCTTCCGTGGCCGCACAGTCTGTCACCAAGTCAGTGATGGCTGTCGTCGGCGCCACAATGTACGGATAGGCAATATCCAGCTTATCGTTGCTGGCCAACGCGACGACCCGCGTCGCTTGTTCGATCATCACTCGCTTGGTACTCGATTCCTCCGGAAAAGGGATAGTCAGACCAGTATCCGCCGACAAAGCACAAACACCAATGAAGCTCAGGCTAGCCCGAAAACGACGCAGAAAGTCCGTAGCTTCGGCCCCGATAGTGACGGCAGATCGCTTGGCCACCGCGCCACCAGCCATGTATACGTCCACCCTGGGATGGTCTGTGAGCGCCGCAGCGATGGCCGGCGCATTAGTGACGATGGTAGCTCTAAGATTCACAGGCAGTGATTCAGCAATACATAGGGCAGTCGTCCCCCCGTCGAGGAAAAATACTTCCCCATCACTCACGAGCGATGCCGCAACACGCGCAAGAGACGACTTTCGAGCCTGATCGCATCCTCGACGTTCAGCGTAGCTTGCAGGAACAGGTGGCTTGGGAATTGCACCACCATGCACACGCTGCAAACTTCCTGCAGCGTCCAATTCGCGCAGGTCCCGACGCAAGGTATCCTCGGAAATACCCAGCTGCTCAGCCTCATCGATAGCACTCAGCCGACCGTGTTTACTCAGCTGTTGGAGGAGATAGGCATGTCGTTCAGCCTTTAGCATAAGACCCTCGTCGAATATATTTTGCCTGATAATGCGCTATTTTGCACGTTCGTGCAAAATACGAAAAACAATATCAACTGGCAACGCTCCGGAGAGATACCATGGCCACCGAAGCCCACCTGCATCAGATGCGCTTTCGTAACACGCTAACGTTTCTCAGCAACGGCTTTGGCATTGGCGTCTGGTCGATAGAAATCGCCCCGGTAAGGCTGATCGTCGGGATCTCAGAAGCCGTCTTGGGAATGGCTCTGTTTGGTTTCGCGGCAGCCGCCCTGCTGGGGATGCGGGTAGGAGCCCGCATGAGTGACCGCTGGCCGATTAACCGGGTCTGCGGAGTTCTGGGGCTGGCCTTCGCTGTGGCCTTGTTCCTGCCCTGCCTAGCCCGGGACATCGGTACGTTGGTGATCACGCTGATCCTGCTGGGGGCCACCAACGGCGCCCTTGATGTCGCTATGAACACCCGCGGTAGCTTGATCGAAAACCGCTATGATCGCCCGATAATGTCGTCCTTCCATGCCGCCTGGAGTATCGGTGGGGCCGCCGGCGCTGCGTTGGCCGGTGTGCTCACTGGTTTCGGTTTCGGTCCAGTCATAGTGCTATCGATCGCCGCCCTCTTCGTCGCCGTATCGCTGGCCGCCTCGTCAGGCGCCTACCAGCCACCGGCGCCGCTGGCCAACGAGTGCTCGTCATCTTGCGGCAAACGGCGGCAGCTAGATCCCCGACTCGCCGGGCTGTGCCTGCTGGCGTTCTGCGCCCTGTTCACCGAAGGCGCCATCGCCGACTGGAGCAGCATTTACCTACAAGGCGTACTGGAAAGCGGCTTCGCCATCGGCTTCTTCGCCTTCTCCGCCGGCATGTCGGTCGGCCGGCTTGGCGGCGACCGGGCGGTGACGCGTTATGGTCGGCTGAGGGTGGGATCGCTTGGTGCTCTCATCGCCGGTCTGGCCATGGCCTATGTATTGTGGGCACCATCGCTTGGCACGGCTTGCATCTGTTTCCTACTGACCGGACTGGGCATGAGCAACGTGGTACCGATGACTTTTAGCATGGCAGGGCAGGTTACAGCGAAGACTTCTCAGGGCATCGCCATGGCGGCTACATTCGGCTATACGGGATTCCTACTGGGGCCAGCCTTCATCGGCGGCCTGACCCACTTCCTGACGCTGCCCCTCGCTCTGATGGTGCTGGTAATAACGATTGGAGTCATCGCTCTTACCAGCCAGTTCGTTTTTCCTCCAAAGGAAGCGGACTATCAATCTGCCCGCAAGTAACCACAATACTAGCCAGCCATATTCCATTTAGATCATTAAATTACGGTACGCAGCCCAGAGGCGCTGAGGTCAGCCGACGCGCCTCAGGCGCTTTGCGCCTGGGGCACGTCGTCCATCAGCTTGTCGAGGGTGATCGGCAGTTCGCGAATGCGCTTGCCGGTGGCATGGTGCACCGCATTGCCGATGGCGGCGGCAAGCCCGGTGATGCCGATCTCGCCGATACCCCGCGCGCCGTACTCGTTGAACGCCAGGTCCGGATAATCGAGCAGGATGACGTCGATCTCCGGTTGGTCGGCGTGTACCGGCACCACGTACTCGGCGTAGTCGTTGTTCACGGGACGGCCGTTGCGCTCGTCGTATTCGGTGGCTTCGAAAAGCCCCATGCCCACGCCCATGACGACGGCGCCCTCGACCTGATTGCGCGCCGTGGTTTCGTTGATCACCTTGCCTACATCGATGGCACTGACCACGCGCGACACGCGCAGGTGCGAGATGCCCGGGTCCCAACGTACCTCGACGAAATGGGCACCGAAGGAGCGATAGGAGTATTTCGAGTCGGCGGCCTCGGTATGCGCTTCACCATCGGCGCTGCCGTAACGCGCGGCATCGAGGACCTCGGCAAAACTCGCCTGCTTGCCGTCATAACGCAGAGCACCATCGGCCACACTCAGATCGTCCGCGCTGGCCTCGGCGAAAATACCGTTGCTGCCGGTGGCGTAGCGCTTCAACTCGTCGAGGGCATTGCGCGCCGCGCCGGCGATGGCCGGCAGGGTCGTCGCCGTGGCCCAGGAGCCACCGGAGATGGGGCCGTCCGGGTAGGAGGAATCCCCCAGCTTGACGGTGATGCGATCGACCGGGATGCCGGTCACGTCGCTCACCGCCTGCGCCACGATGGTGTAGGTGCCGGTGCCGATGTCCTGTGTCGCGCAGGAGGCAAAGGCGGTGCCATCGGCACGCAGCGACACGCGTGCATCGCAGGGTCGCTTCAGCGCTTCCCAATTGCAGGCCGCCATGCCGTAGCCGACGATCTCACGACCCTCGCGCATGCTGCCGATCTGCGGATTGCGATCGTGCCACCCGAAGCGCTCGGCGGCTTGTTTCGTGGCCTCGACGATGTGGTTGCTGGAGAAATCCAGATCCTGGCTTTCGTCGCGCTCGGCATAATTGTCGAGCCGGAACTGCACCGGATCGACGCCCGCCGCCAACGCCATCTCGTCGATGGCGGATTCCAGCGCGAACAGCCCCGGCGCCGCACCCGGCGCACGCATCGAGGTCGGCGTGCCGCGATTCACCTGCGTCGTGGCATGGCTCACCGTCAGATCGGGACAGCTGTAGAGGCTCTTGGTCACGCTGCCGCAGGTTTCCACGTACTGATCGGTGAACGAGGTCGTGTTGATCGCCTCGTGACGCAGCGACACCAACTTGCCGTTGCCGTCGATCGCCAGGCGCATGCGCTGGCGGGTTTCGGGACGGTGCCCGGTGGTGGTGAACATCTGTTGACGCGGCACCACGAGTTGCACCGGGCGGCCCAGTTCACGCGAAACCGCCGCCGTGGCAATCGCATGCGGCCAGGTCCACAACTTGCTGCCGAAGCCTGAGCCGATATACGGCGCATGTACCGTGATGCGCTCGGGCGCAATGGCGAAGATCTTGGACAGTGCATTGCGCTCGACCACGACCCCTTGCGAGGCATCATAGATGGTCAGATTGCCCTGCGCGTCCCAGTACGCCACCGAGGCATGCATCTCCATCGGATTATGGGTTTCCACCGGCGTGTGGTAAGTGACGTCGATGGTCGTGTCGGCGCTGTCGAAGGCCGAGGCGGCATCGCCACGCGAGTGACCGCCACCCGCCTGCGTGCCGTTGTCCTCGAGGCCCTGGGCGAGGTTGGCGACGGCCGATTCGGAGGCGTATTCGACCTCGACGTGGCGCGCGGCGGCACGCGCGTTCTCGAAGCTGTCGGCGACCACGAGCGCCACGAACTGGCCCTCGTAGTACACACGCTCGTCCTCGAACGGCAGCCGGGTTTCTTCCACCTTGTTGCCCTGCACGAAGCTCGACGGCGTCCGGTACAGCGACGGGAAATGCCCATGATGGAAAATATCGATGACGCCCGGCATCCGCTTCGCCTCATCGACCTTGATTCGTGTCACCTTGCCCTTGGCGATGGTACTGAACACGCCATAGCCGTATGCCATGTTGGGCGGCAGGTTGTCGGCGGCATAGTTGGCGCGGCCGGCGAGCTTGTCCGGCCCGTCGATGCGCGGCACGCCCGCGCCGATGATGCTTTGCTGTTTGTCGCTCATGGTCGGTTCTCCTCGCGGGCGATCAGGCGGCGGTCAGATCGGAAAGGTTGCGCACGATGGCCTGCTGGCCGAGCGGAATCTTGTAGCCGTTCTGTGAATAGGCCGTGGCCTTCTCGAAGGCCAGCTTGGCGGCATCCGTAAAGAGCGCTTCGCTGGCGGTCTTGCCCTTGAGCGCCGCTTCCACTTCCGGCGCCCGCCACGGCTTGGTGCCGACACCGCCCATGGCCACCCGGGCCTCGCGAATGGTGTTGCCGTCCATGCGCACGATCACCGCGCTGGAGGCGAGCGCAAACTGATAGGACTGACGATCGCGTAGCTTGAGATAGGCAGATCGGTTGCCGTCGAGCGGCGCGTCGAGAACCACATGGGTGATCAACTCGCCCGGCTCGAGCGCATGCTCGCGGGCCGGCGTGTCACCGGGCAGCAAGTGGAAATCGCCGAAGTCGATCTCGCGCGTGCCTTCCGGCCCCTGAACCTCGACCGTGGCGCCGATCGCCGCCATCGCCACGCACATGTCCGAGGGATGCGTAGCGATGCAATTGTCGCTGGTGCCGAGCACGGCGTGGACGGTGCGGTTGACGCCCTCGATAGCGGCACAACCGCTGCCGGGTTCGCGCTTGTTGCAGGCGGAGACGCCATCGCGGAAATAGGGGCAGCGTACCCGCTGCATGATATTGCCGCCGGTGGTGGCCTTGTTGCGCAGTTGTGTCGAGGCGCCCGCCAGCAGGGCCTGGGACAGCACGGCATAATCCTCGACCACGCGCTCGTCCCGCGCCAGCGCGGTATTGGTCACCATCGCGCCGATGCGCAACCGACCGTCGTCGAGGCGCTCGATGGTATCGAGATCGACGCCGTTGATGTCGACCACCGTCTGCGGCTGCATCACATCGAGCTTGACCAAGTCCAACAGCGTGGTGCCGCCTGCCAGAAAGGCGGCATCGCGATCGCTGCCATGCGCCGCGACTGCTTGTTGCGGGCTTTCGGCGCGGGCGTAATCGAAATGTCTCATGCCTGGCCTCCCTTCACGGCGCCTCGAGCTGACTGAATCGCCGCGACGATGTTCTTGTAGGCGCCGCAACGGCAGATATTGCCGCTCATCGCCTCGCGCACGTCGGCATCGCGGGTACCGATGTCGTCATCCTGCAGGACTGCCAGCGCGCTCATCATCTGACCCGCCGTGCAGTAACCGCACTGATAGGCGTCATGCTCAAGAAACGCCTGCTGCAACGGATGCTGCTGGCCGTTCTTCTCCAACCCTTCGACGGTCGTGATCTCATCGCCGTCATGGGTCACGGCGAGGCTCAAGCAGGAATTGATGGACGTGCCGTTGACCAGGATCGTGCAGGCGCCGCACTGACCGTGATCGCAGCCTTTCTTGGTGCCGGTCAATTGCAGGCCGTGACGCAACGCATCGAGCAGAATCACATTGGGTGTGACATCGAGCTGATGGCGACGTCCATTGACGGTCAGGGTGATGCGCCGTTTCCCCTCGGCGGGCGGTGCATCGGTCTGCGTATCGGGGTCGTCCGGCGAGCCGGCGTAGCTCACCGACGACAATGCCGGCGCCGCGGCCACCGCCAACCCGGAGGCGCCCGCTGTCTTCAGGAAGCGGCGCCGCGACGGCGATTCGGGGTGTCGCTGGGGGTCATAATACGAAACCTCAGTCTTGAGGCGCTCACGGTCATCCATGTCTTGTCCTCACCATTCACTAGTCAAGGCTGGCATCGTTCTTGGGCGACGCTCGAGGCACGCCATTTGGCGCTGGCAGGCGCTCGCCATCAGGAAACATCGTGTGGGGCCGAGCCGTGTCAGGCAGCTCGACCAACCTTAACGTTAGGAGAGGACGGAAGGTGCCGCAAAGCGTGCGGTAAAAACTTCAGAGGAATCCGGCAGGATGCCAGAGGATCAGGCATGAAATGCCGAGCACGTGGGGCGAGGACGCAAAACCGCCGCCCGGAAACACCGTGGCGGCGGTCTGCAGATATCTGGCTGGTGCCGGTGAGTGGACTCGAACCACCGACCTACGCATTACGAGTGCGTTGCTCTTCCAACTGAGCTACACCGGCAACGGCGCGTGATGATAGTCAGGATAGCGTGGCCAAACAAGCCTCATGGGCAGCAAGTACTTACCGTACCGTTCAGCCCTCAAACGCAATAAGGGCGCGACCCTGAAGCCTCGCCCTTATAACTTGTACAGAATTTGATCTGTATAGCACGCTCAAATTCTTTATGAGCGTTTTTGTTAGCATCCATGCCTATGGATTAGCGCTAAAGCGCAGATATTCACGTTGCCTTTCCTGGCGCAATGAATACCGTCATCCGGCTTCCTGCCGGTTGAGAACAACTTTAGTCCCTGACGCCACATCCCGGTGGCCGTTGTCCTCGTCGACATCTAAAAGTTAGACAAGACTTAACGTTCTGTCAAATCGCCGGCATGTTTTGAACCAATAGGGTCTTTTTTTCCGACTGCCCTAACCGCCCTATTCAGGCAATACCGGCATGGTCAGCAGCAACCACAAATACACCGCAATCAGTGCCGCGATGACCGCAGCGATGGCCCAAGCCATGCGCTCTCGCGTCGCTTGATCGCGAGCGACAAGGTGCTTGAGCGCTATCCGTGCGCCCCACCAAACGCCTACCAGCACCAGCAATGGTATGCCCACGCCGATCAGAAATGTCATATCGCCTCCCTCTTTCCAGCCATGCCCGACTATCATGACGCAACGCCCGCGAGTCTCGCAGCGGTCGCCAGGCTCGACAAGCGCCTGCCTTCGGATGACAAGATTGTCGACAGTCTATATGCGCAACAAACACTGCACTGGTACAATCTGGCACGACCGCTGGGTCGCCGGCACCATAATGGGCCAACCGAATTCACTATCTGCATGATGATCCAAGCGCTTTCGCGGGGACGGCATCATCGCCGCACGAGAGGGGCTTGCCCAAGATCGCCGGCAAGCACTTGCATCGCCCCAGCCAACCCGCACTGCTGAAGATTCGTGCAACCGCTGTGACAAGAGAGGTCAATATCCAAATGTCCAACACGCCGAAGATCATCTATACGCTCACGGATGAAGCCCCCGCGCTGGCGACCCACTCCCTGCTTCCGATCATCGCCGCTTACACGAGCACGGCCGGCGTCAGCGTCGAGACCCGCGACATCTCGCTGGCCGGCCGCATCCTCGCGCAGTTCCCGGATCTGCTCAGCGACGAGCAGCGCATCAGCGACGACCTGGCCGAGCTCGGCGAACTGGCCAAGACGCCGGAAGCCAACATCATCAAGCTGCCCAATATCAGCGCTTCCGGCCCGCAGCTCAAGGCCGCGATCAAGGAATTGCAGAGCCAGGGCTACCCGCTGCCGGATTATCCGGACGAGCCGAAAAACGACGGAGAGAAGGCAATCAAGGCCGCTTTCGACAAGGCCAAAGGCAGCGCGGTCAATCCAGTTCTGCGCGAAGGTAACTCCGATCGCCGCGCACCGCAGTCGGTCAAGAACTACGTTCGCAAGTACCCGCACCGTATGGGCGAATGGAGCGCCGACTCTCAATCGCATGTCGCGCACATGAGCGAAGGCGATTTCTATGGCAGCGAGCAGTCCGCCACCATCGAAAAGGCCGGCAAGCTCAAGATCGAACTCAAGCAGAAAGACGGCACCACCAGCGTCCTCAAGGAAGGCCTGGCGGTTCAGGAAGGCGAAGTCGTCGACGCCTCACGCATGAGCAGCCGCCGTCTGCGCAACTTCATCGACAGCGAGATCAAGGATGCCAAGAAGCGCGGCGTGCTGTTCTCGTTGCACCTGAAGGCCACCATGATGAAGGTCTCCGACCCGATCATGTTCGGCATCGTGGTCGAGGAATTTTACAAGGATGTGCTCGAGAAGCATGCCGACGCCCTCAAGCTGGCCGGCTTCAGCCCCAACAGCGGCATCGGCGACCTCTACAGCGCCATCCAGTCGCTACCCAGCGAGCAGCAGGAAGCGATCACGAGCGACATCGACGCCCTCTATAAAGAGCGTCCGCCGATGGCGATGGTCAACTCGCACAAGGGCATCACCAACCTGCACGTGCCCTCTGATGTGATCATCGACGCTTCCATGCCGGCGATGATTCGCGACTCCGGCAAGATGTGGGGCGCCGACGATGCGCTGCACGATGCCAAGGCCGTGATCCCGGATCGCTGCTACGCCGGCATCTATCAGGTCACCATCGACGACTGCAAAAAGAATGGCGCCTTCGATCCGACGACCATGGGCAGTGTGCCCAACGTCGGCCTGATGGCACAGAAGGCCGAAGAGTACGGCTCTCACGACAAGACCTTTCAGGCCGCTGCAGACGGCACTATCGTCGTCACCGACGAGAACGGCCATCAACTGTTCAGCCATGACGTGGAAGCCGGCGACATCTGGCGCATGTGCCAGACCAAGGACGCGCCGATTCAGGACTGGGTCAAGCTTGCCGTCACGCGTGCCCGCGACAGCGCCACTCCCGCCATCTTCTGGTTGGACGCCAACCGCGCGCATGATGCGAAGCTGATCGAGAAGGTCGAGACCTATCTCAAGGATCACGACACCAGCGGCCTGGATATCCGTATCATGTCGCCGGAAGATGCCATGCGCTTCTCGCTGGAACGTACCCGCAAGGGCGAAGACACCATCTCCGTCACCGGCAACGTGCTGCGCGACTACCTGACCGACCTGTTTCCGATCATGGAGCTCGGCACCAGCGCCAAGATGCTCTCCATCGTTCCGCTGATGCAGGGTGGCGGCCTGTTCGAGACCGGCGCTGGTGGCAGCGCGCCCAAGCACGTCGAACAGCTCCTGGAGCAGAATCACCTGCGTTGGGACTCGCTGGGTGAATTCCTCGCCCTGGCCGCATCGCTCGAGCATCTCGCCAAGGCGTACGACAACGCCAAGGCCAAGGTACTCGCCAAGACGCTGGACCAAGCCACCGGTGAATTCCTCAACAGCAACAAGTCGCCGTCACGCAAGATCGGCGAAATCGACAACCGCGGTAGCCACTTCTACCTCTCGCTCTACTGGGCCCAGGCACTCGCCTCTCAGGACGAAGACGCCGAGCTGAAGGAGCAGTTCAGCGAGTTGGCCAAGTCGCTCGAAGCCGACGAAGACAAGGTCGTCAAAGAGCTCACCGAGGTGCAAGGCAAGCCGGTAGAGATCAACGGCTACTACCATCCCGATTATGACCTGACCAGCCAGGTCATGCGTCCCAGCGCTACGCTGAACGCCGCTCTGGATGCCCTCATGAAGCGTTAAATGCTTTCCCGCGCAGTAAAGGCGTCAAAACAGGCCCATGCCCCGTGCATGGGCCTGTTTCGTTTAGAGGCAGAAAAGCGTGGGAAGACTCTGCTCACCACCTTCCAGGCAGAAAAAAGCCCTCCGCAATGGGAGGGCTAAAACGTCGTACGCAGTGTGAGCCACTACGCGATGGAATCGCGACGTCCTTGAAGGTTCCTCGCCGTCCATGGCTCACGTTTACAAAACATAACACATTAGAGACGCCTCGTTTACCTATATCCGATGTCTTTTTAGTAAGCCAATGCCGACACAATGGGTCAGCATTGGCACTATCCCGAAAGAATGAGGCAGATAATATCTGAGTAAAATTGTCAGGTATTTAACTCAGATCAATCCAGCCACCTGCTCACTATGACACCGTGGGCGCCGTCGAGCAGGGAGACGACCTCGGTGCTCAGCACTGCGCACAAGGAAGTGTGGAAAGGTCGCAAGGAGCTCGACAGGACATGCAGTGACGCAACGTCCTCAGCCCGGCCTCGGCCGGGCTTATTTATGTCTGGTCCCCGCCAACGCCTTTCTCTGTCGCAATGGTCTATTTTAGTCGGAGTGCCATCGTGCAAGGAGAAGGTATGACACCACGCAAGACCGACTTCCCCCTCGATCAATACCGCTGTCACCTGGAAACCGGATTCATCGTACTGGTGGGCTAGCAATGCCAATCAGAGCGCAATCTGGTGGTAATGGTCTGGCACATGATACCCGGCTTCACGCCGGAACATTTCGAGCGCTATGGACAAAATGTGGACACACAAAAAAAGCCTTTATAATCAGTCGCTAAGCTATGGCGCCGACACCAGGAGTCGAACCCGGGGCCTTCTTGTCAAAAGATTTAGCTAATATTTTACTCTGACTGCCTTTGCCTTACAAAACAGATAGTTATGAAAGGCGCTTGGGACTGTGAGCGCCTTTGCCGGTCTTCCGCGTGGACACTTTGTTGTCACTGATATTTCAAATTAGCAACGTTACCCTCAAGTAAGTAGCAAAAAATCAAAAAGACTCACCACTACCTTCAAGGATAAATACCTTATTATCTTTTTCGTACCGTAGCTCTATATCTTTCCTAGCAAAATCCAATTTCTTTCTCTGCTCACTATCATTAATATCTATAGAGAAATTATCCTCCACAACAATTTTTGCTCCATTCACCTCATAATTTCCATTTTCACCAACAAGCTCATTTTTAAAATAAGCTATAACTCCTATCATCCTTCTAGCTATTTTAATCCAAACAAAAAACACAAAAGCGCACTCGGATTTACCGTCCACCTCATCTTTCTTTGCCTCGAATTTCACATCAAAACTAGCATCCTCCCCTTTCACCAATTTGCTTAACAAGCTTATGCTATCAGCCTGACTAGAAATCTCTTTGCAAGAAGTCTTTTCACTATCGGCTATTCCATAGCGGTGCTCAACTTCACACAAGCACTCAGCGACCTCAAGCTCTTTCTCATAACCATAACCAACACCATCACATCTGACCTTTAAAGCCTGACTTTTCTTTCCATTGAACTCATATTCACAGTATAGAAAATCTTGTTTTGAAGCCATCGACAAAAGCGAATAAATATTTCTAGCCTCACTAGCATAGCAAGCCTCATCGCCTCTAATATAAAAATGTTGCTGAAACTTTTGCGCAAAGGGATATATAAGCAAATCGAAAAAAGTTGAACTTATTCTCACTAACTGAAATTTTTCTGGCACAAATCCATTAAAGGGAGAAGTGTACAGCTCTGCATCGAAGCTTATTCCCGGAGAAAATTCACTCTTCTTATATGTCACCTTACCAACACCGGTGGGCTTTATGTTTTCAAGTGAAAAATCGCCCCCTCCTTCAGGTATAATAGGCTCAGAACCAAGAATACCAAACCGTTTCTCAACTGCTTTAAGCTTTTCAGCACGAAGTTTGCCGCCTAGTCCCACTGACATTTCTACAAGTTTTTTCAGATCGTCCTTAGAAAACTCAACGTTGAGCTCATACCGTCCGCTTTCATAACCCGTTGACTCTAGATGATCTTTTTTATTTTGCACATATGTATGAAAATTATCGCCAATAAAAAACAACAACCTATCTCTTAAGGCGACTCCTGTAACCTCATCGAGCTTTTCTTCCTCTCTATACTTTAGCTTAATTTTCTTTTTATGCAGCTTATCTGAATTACCTTTATTTTCTTCCTCATAGACTCTCTTTACGACTCTACTAACAAGCTCGTCACCCACATGTAAAATGAAGATTTCCTGCACATCAGCTTTTCCATCAAACTCCATAAAAACAAAGAATGACGGATATGGCGCTGTGGCTAGGCGCCTTAAGTTTGACAGCTTAACTGACAGCTCTCTATCTTTATTATTTGTTGACTTCACCTGAATCTTACACTCAACAGCAGAAAAATGCGCTTCGCCTAGCTTGCTTTTTTACTATACGGAAACTCTACTAAAAAATCCCAGCCATTCTCGTCAATATTTGAGCCATTTACTGTCAGCCCAGCTTGCTCACATAAAAGCCTGAAATAACTCTCACCCAAATTTCCTACTTTGCTCATAGCTTACCTCTGCTCTTTTTTTATTTATACTTTTTATTATTTTTTTCAACCAAATCCACCCAATGCTTAAAACAAAGAAAAGCCCAACGAGCCAATAAATATGATGAGTTAATTTTTTAAAACTTACTAATACTATATCGTGCACTGCCCCTCTCCCTCTACGCCTACCAATTATCCACAACCCGCTTGGCTATTCGGTATCCGTTCCCGTTTGCTTAAGTTCTTTGCGCTTTTCCTCTATGGCGGGGCTTATCTGGCCTGCGTCTTCAATTACCTGATCGTGCATCAGCCACATCGTGTAATGGGGAAACACCGCTAGCACTTGCTTCACCGTCTTGAGCGAGCAAGCCATGCGCCCCTGTTCCGTGCTGATGAGGGTTTGCTTCTTGATGCCTGTCAGATCGGCAAACTCCTGGCGGCCCATGCCCTCCGCCTCACGGATCTCGCGAATTTTTTCGCCATCACTCTTTGACACTGTATCAAGATCCTACTATATTAAGATCGTGGTATATGGATACCTCACTACTGACATTCAGAGCCTAACACAGACAAACAAAGGCAGGTGACAGCATGGAAGAAACGAAAGCGCCCCAGATTCCGCCCTTCGTGCCTGTCATGACCATCGAGCGATTCGCCCAAATGTCCGGCCTCGAGGAAGGCGTCATTCAAAGCCACATCCGCCGTGGCCACCTCCCCACCATTAAGCTGGAGCTGGCCGGCAGGAATGCATTCAGCCGCTACGAGCGGGCGCACACGTTGTTCTACATGGACCAATCTTGCTGGCAAACTCAAGGCTATAGCGCCAGATTGGACATTGAGTAGCACGAGGAACTGACAGAGAGGCCATCATTAGCCTCAACGCCCCCAACATCCGCCAAACTTTCGTCGGCTACCACATCGAAACCACCGACATCCGCTACACCGTAGGCGGCGGCAAGGGCCAAGAAGCCCGTGAGGTGCTGATCTTCAGTTGGGATGTCGAAGCCGAGCCGGCGGGGCTGTTTTGAACAGGCGGTAATACGAGGAGTAGATGGCTGTGGAGCACTGGTTGGAAAAGGCAAGAGAAATTTCGATCGGGATCAACAAGGGCTACCTTATCTTGGAGGTCTACGAGACATGGCTGAGATTGATCCAGGACAATGGTTGGACAGGAGCTTGCCATGACACCTCAGCGGGGATGTTCATGGCTATGCATGGTGTCGAATTAGCCCCCGAATTGATAATTGGGATAGTTGAGGCACCGAGTGGCAAATTATTCGATCACTCATGGGTTGAGGTGAATGGTCTTATCTTCGATGCGGCAGTGGGATATCCGAATCCAGATGGTGAAGACGTTAGCGCACCAATATTTGCCTCTAGGGAGCTTGAGACCGGCAAAAGAACTCTTTTGCGATATGGCGTTACTAACCGAGGCCAATTGAGCGAGCCAGCCCATACCGTAGCCAGCTGTACGCTCGCAGAGTATGGCCAGCACTGTGACCTTTGGGAAATCACGAGCGCTTTCTGGTGCTGTCATGGGCGGCGCGTAGATCCTAATGATCTTCGCCGCCGGTTTGGCGGCTTAAGGCGCACGGTTAGAGGAAGTATTCTCTAACCCACGCTGAAGGAATGATAAACATCTCAACGAGACGCGGTGGGGGCATCAGAGTGTGCGTTTACCCCTTCAGGGACGAGGGGGCATGCTGCACGGCAATGACGTTTTCAGAGTGCCAAATCCGCTGCGAGCGGTTTAGAGCTAGGCGAATCAAGGCGGTGCCAAATCTCGCGCAACAAAGTGCCAAATTTCGCGCGCGGCTACACCATGTGCTGCGACACACCTTTGCCAGTCACTTCATGATGAACGGGGGAAATATTCTTGTCTTGCAACGCATCTTGGGGCATCAGTCACTGACCATGACCATGCGTTACGCGTACTTCGCGCCGAATCATTTGGAAGATGCCGTGAGGTTCAATCCGCTCGCGTCGTTGACACTTGGTTGACACACACAAAAAAACCGCCCTGAGAGGCGGTTTCTTTCAAGGCTAAAAAAGCCTTTAGAATCAGTCGCTAAGCTATGGTGCCGACACCAGGAGTCGAACCCGGGACCTACTGATTACAAGTCAATTGCAGTTTGTAACAAAATGTAAAGCCGACTTGTACCGGATCGGTGTGGACCATGGAAAAGACAGTGATGGCGGGAGGGACCGCTTGACGGTGCCTGACTGCCCCCTGCTCTGCATTGGCGCTTTGAATCATGGCCAACCTCCCGGTAGTTGTCAACCCACTAATGTATTGGTATGACGAGGGAGGTCATCTCCCCCGCCGAGCCCTGTCCTCACACCGGTGGCCGGGCGTTGAGCGCCCGCCGCATGGCTTCGATGTCGGGATGGATGTACTCCATCGTGGTGCGGATGTCGGTGTGATTGAGGATGTTCTGGGTAATGTGGATATTGCGTTCGGGACTCTCCATCAGGCTGGTTCCCAGGAAGTGGCGGAACCGGTGCGGCGACAGCTTGTAGCCGGTCATTTCCGACAACACCTGGAAGAAGTGCTCGACCTGCCAGGTATCCATGTCCGTGCGCCGATGCCGGTGACTGAACCGGTTCACGTTGAAGAGCTGGTCCTGACGCTTGAAGCCCGAGTTGTGGGCGGCGACGATCAGGGTATAGAGGTGTGGGTACAGGCCATCCGGAATCGGCAGCACGCTTTCCGAGTGCGTCTTGGAGCCCACGGCCGAGGCGCGAAAGATACGCTTCTTCAGATTGACGTCACCGGCCTGGATATGTAGCAGCTGGTTAAGGCGGATCCCGGTATAGAAGAAGGTCTCCATCAGCACCTGCCAGAACCAGGCCGGGTGGATCCTCGAGCACTCGTCGTAGGCGGTCTCGAAGCGCCGGCACACCTCGAGGACTTCGCGCGCGTAGCGTATCTG
>NZ_JAKGAK010000059.1 GCF_023061185.1 Chromohalobacter beijerinckii | reverse complement strand
CTGACTCTGCCGAATTTTTCCGTCGCCATTGGCCGTCCTCCGAAGCGGAAGTGCCAAGGTGGAATAGCCCATGGGATTTGGTTGGAACATTGCCCGGACACAATAAGCAAGGTGTATACCTGTTGCTGGGAGAGCATAACGAAGTCCTTTACATTGGGGTTGGCGCATCCCTGGGCGGTGGCAAATATACTGGCTACGGCCTTGGTTCAAGGACGAATCAATATTTTCGGCTGGCAGAAGGTCAACGGGGTGTTCCAGTAAAGGACAGACAGTACGTCCCCAAGAAAAAATGGGCTGACCGCGGAGTGTCTCAGGTGGTTACCTTGGGCTTTCACAAAGACTACGCATATTTAGCTTACGGATTAGAAGCCTTTCTGTTGCGGGAGAGAAAGACTCCTTACAATAAAGTCCGCTCGGCCAGAGCATCAAATTCTTAACAAGGCGCATCAATACGCGGCCGGTGTTCGCCCGACGCCCTTTTCATTGCGGCTGCGCCTTCATTACAAGGGCGCCGTAGTGCGCTGGCGTTGGGCAGCTAACGGATGCTAGAGCCTATCAC
>NZ_JAKGAK010000058.1 GCF_023061185.1 Chromohalobacter beijerinckii | reverse complement strand
CATCAAGGGCTTGAAATAGGCATTGCGTTACCCAGAGAAATATCAAGGCAATCTGAAAAAGGAGGCATATTTTATTAAAAATAAACCGCGGAAAATTTTGATTTTGAAGATCAAGATGACACAAATAGACCCTTCATAAAGGCATAGAGACACATTCAAAAACAAGCACGTACAACAAAGGATTTTAAAGACGATGAAAATGAAATTCCCCAACATCATATACGGTGTAGTAGCTACGGCTTTTCTTTCCCCAGGAATCGCTAGCGCAGAACTCAACAAGGATCACAGCCAAATATTAGAGCCCAATACAAAAGAAGTATACAAGGCGTTAGACTCAAATTATGAGGTGAAAAAAGGACTAACCTTCATCAAGGCTGATGATAAAAAGACTCTCGAACAACAAATAGAAATGACAGAAATTCCCGCCCCTCCCTATCACGAAGAAAAAAAGGCGGAGTATTTCAAAGAAAAATTACAAGAATATGGATTAAAGAATATTCACATTGACAAAACGGGAAATGTCATTGGCACACGACCTGGTACAGGTAGCGGCCCAAATCTCGTTCTTTCCGCTCA
>NZ_JAKGAK010000057.1 GCF_023061185.1 Chromohalobacter beijerinckii | reverse complement strand
CCTGAGGGCTGACGATCTGTATGCGCCTCTGAAGGCGCGTATCCAGGCGATCTATGATCACCACAAGGGACGCTATGGCTATCGCCGTATCACCGCTGTGCTGCGCCAGGCAGGCGAGGCGGTCAACCACAAGACCGTCCAGCGGTTGATGCAGCAGCTGGGCTTGAAGTCCCGCGTTCGCCCCAAACGATATCGAGCTTATCGCGGCGTCGAGGGCTATGCCGCTCCCAATACGCTACAGCGTCGATTTCAAGCTCAAGGGCCGAATCAACGCTGGGTGACCGACATCACCGAATTCAAGGTCAATGACCAGAAACTCTACCTGTCACCGGTCATGGATCTGTATAACGGCGAAATCATCGCCTTCCAGACTGGGCCACGCCCGGTATTCGGCCTAGTGAAGCATATGCTGAAGAGCGCCTTTGACCGGCTAAGGCCGGATGATCGGCCTCTATTGCACACGGATCAGGGGTGGCATTACCGCCACCCTAACTATCGTCGCCTGGTGGCGGAGAAGCGGATACTGCGCAGCATGTCACGGAAAGGGAATTGTCTGGACAATGCCGCCATGGAGAGTTTTTTCGG
>NZ_JAKGAK010000056.1 GCF_023061185.1 Chromohalobacter beijerinckii | reverse complement strand
CAAGCGTATTCGGCATTCACTGAAGGCACGGCGCGACGAAACGGATTTCCGCAACACTCAAGGCCTCCTCAAGGTGCTTCAGGAGCGGGAAGACCTGGGTGAGCACGAACTCTATTACTTCGATGAGTCGGGCTTTTCGCAGTCGTCACCGGTTCCATACGCGTGGAGTCCCATTGGGCAGCCCTTTGAGATGACCGCCTACTCCCATAGCCGAAGGTTGAACGTACTGGGGTTCCTCAGCCGAGCCGGGAAGCTGGTCTACCATACCTCCACGGAGCCAGTGACTACCGAGACAGTCATCGAAGCATTTGATCAATTTGTGGCCCAGAAAGACCCCGATACCTTCGCCATCGTGGTGCTCGACAATGCCAGTATGCATCGCTCCAAGGCCTTCAGAAGGAAGATTATGGAGTGGATGTCGCATCGTGTGCATCTGGTCTACCTATCGGCTTACTCGCCGGAGCTTAACCTGATAGAGATTCTGTGGCGGCAGATGAAGTACGCATGGCTACCGTTGAGTGCTTATCTCTCATTTGACCACCTCAGCAAGGAGGTCTGTCGCCTACTCGGCGGCTACGGGTCTGAGCGCACGATAAATTTTGAATAGCCACT
>NZ_JAKGAK010000055.1 GCF_023061185.1 Chromohalobacter beijerinckii | reverse complement strand
GTGAACTGCACCCCGAAAGTTGGACACCCAATCCAACCTTCGGGGTGTTTCTATGAGAAACCAGTACAGCGACCAGTTTAAGTGGCAAGTGGTACAGCAATACCTGTATGGGAAGGTCGGCCTAAAAGAGACCGCCCACCACTTTGGCCTGGACTATTCCATGGTCAGGCGATGGGTGGAGCAGTGCCGGCAGCATGGGCCTTCAGGATTGCGCCAAACACGCCGTCACTACAGCCCAGCGTTCAAGCGCGAGGTGCTGGAAAGGAGGTGGCGCGACGGTTTGTCGATCCGACAGACCGAGATCCTGTTTGATATCCGTGCCGCTGGCGCTATTGGCAGATGGGAGCGCCAGTACCATAGTGGTGGCCTAACCGCCTTGGAACCGAAACGTACAGGACGCCGCCCGATGCCCCAGAAGCCTCCCTCTCCACCGCCCGAGCCTCCCACCGATGGTGAGCGCTCTCATGAGGAGTTGCTCGAGGAGCTGGCCTATCTGCGGGCGGAGAATGCCTATCTAAAAAAGCTCGATGCCTTGGCCCGAGAGAAGCGGGCGACGACACGGGGCAAAAAGCCCAAGCCGTCCAAGGGTTAAGGCATGAGCACCCCCTAGCGCTGCTGCTGCGTGCGGCATCGCTGCCGCGCAGCACGTTCTACTACCAGCTCAAGGT
>NZ_JAKGAK010000054.1 GCF_023061185.1 Chromohalobacter beijerinckii | reverse complement strand
ATCGAGTAGGAGGGGGAGTCACCTCCCCCGTCCTCTCACACCACCGTACGTACCGTTCGGTATACGGCGGTTCATGAAGAGCGGCTAAGCCCTCTTGCCGTGTCGAGTACCGAGATCAGCCCCTGCTGCTCGAACCACTTCCGTGGCAGGGCCTGATTCATGTGCGAGGCTCCCGCATTCCACCAAGGACCTCGTCCATTCCCCGCTGACTTCCAGGCACGGGGCTCGTCCAACCCTAGCGCCAGAAGTTTCCGACGCCGGGTGCCTGGACGTTTCCACTGCCGCCAGATCACGCAGCGCAAGCGTCGGCGTACCCATTGATCCAGCGCTTCCAGGGGACGCTTCACATCGACGAGGCTGAAGTAGCTGGCCCAGCCGCGTAGGACGGGGGCCAACGCCTCAGTGACTCGCCGGATGTTGTGGCCCCTGCCACGCTTCAGGATCTCGCGGACACGCTGCATCAAGCGCTGCAAGCTGGCCTGGGTCAGCGTCAGCCGTGGCAGCTTGTGCCGAGTCAGCGTGTACCCCAGATAGCCTCGCTGCCAGGGGCGATCCACCGCGCTTTTGGCGTGGTTGACCATGAGCCGAAGTGAGTTCTCGAGATACTCACTCAGGCTGGCCATGACACGCTCGCCCGCTCGCTGACTCCGCACGTAGATTTGCATGTCGTCGGCGTAGCGGCAGAAGCGGTGGCCGCGGCGTTCCAGCTCCTTGTCCACGTCATCCAGCAGGATATTCGCCAGCAGCGG
>NZ_JAKGAK010000053.1 GCF_023061185.1 Chromohalobacter beijerinckii | reverse complement strand
CCTGGATATACCTTTCGAAAAAGGAGTGGATACAACGGTAACCAAAAAGGACGGTAAACTATATGCTCCCGGCATTAGTGATGATAACCGGGGGCTGGCCGCTATTCTTTCGGTCGCCCGTGGCCTCGAGGAGGCAAACATTCAAACTGTCGGTGATATCGTATTCGTTGCTACCGTTGGCGAGGAAAACACGTTCAGAGGGGTAAAAGCCCTTTTTAAGGAGCGAGACGACATCGATGGCTTCATAACAGCTGAGGCCGGAAACGTCAATTTGATTGGTCATGGAGGCACTGCCGGATATACCATTAGTTTCAAATTTCATGGTCCAGGTGGACATGCTTGGGAAAAATATAAAAGGCCTAGCGCGATTCATGCGATGGGACGCGCCATTGCTGAAATCAGCAAGTGGGGAAATAATGACCCACGCACAACCTTTAATGTAGGCATTGTTAAAGGTGGCACAGCAGAAAACGCCAAGGCGGTCGATGCCAGCATGTTGATGGAGTTCCGGACTGACGGCGGAAATGAGGAAAGCCTGAAGAAGAAGCTGTTGCAAGCCGTTGACAGTTCTGTAGAACAAGAAAATAGTCACTGGGGAGCGGATACCCAGGATGTGACCGTAGATCACAAGATAAAGGTCAAGATTCCAGGAGGCAGGCTGCCAAAGAGTGCCATTATGGTTCAGGCTGCGTTAGCGTCTACTACTGCGGTTGGAGAACAGCCAGCATTCATTGACTCTGGAATGGACGATGCCAATTATTCGTTTGGTGCAGGTGTTCCTGGAATTTTCTTGGGTGGCGGAGGCGAATACGATGAAGCCCATACTTTAGGTGAATGGTTTGACCCGACAGATGCCTATCTTGGTCCG
>NZ_JAKGAK010000052.1 GCF_023061185.1 Chromohalobacter beijerinckii | reverse complement strand
TGGGCCAAGATAAGCATCTATCGGGTCATACCATTCATCCAACGAATGGGCATTATCGGAGTCGCCTCCGCCACCCAAATTGATTCCAGGAATACCTGCGCCAAATGAATAATTGGCATCTGTCATACCAGAATCAATAAATACGGGTTGTTCTCCAACCGCATCAGTCGATGCTGTTGCAGCCTGAACCATCATAGAAGACTTGGCCAGCCTGCCCCCTGGTATTTTGACCTTTATCTTGTGATCCACGGTCACGTTCTGAGTATCCGCTCCCCAGTGGCTGTTTTCTTGATCTACGGCGTTGTCGACGGCTTGCAACAGCTTCTTCTTCAGACTTTCCTCATTTTCGCCGTCAGTCCGGAACTCCATTAACATGCTGGCATTGACCGCCTTGGCATTTTCTGCAGTACCGCCCTTGACGATGCCTACATTAAAGGCTGTTTTTGGGTCCTTATTTCCCCATTCGCTAATTTTATCAATGGCCCGTCCCATGGCGTGAATTGCACTAGGCCTTTCATAATTCCCCCAGGAATGCCCACCTGGCCCATGAAACTTGAAGCTAATGGTATACCCGGCAGTACTACCATAACCAATGGACTTGGCACTTGTGCCATCAACTGTTATAAAGCCATCGATATCATTGCGCTCTTTAAAAAGGGCCCTCACACCTCTGAATGTGTTTTCTTCGCCAACGGTACCAACGAATATGATATCACCGACCGTCTGGAGGTTTGCGTCTTCGAGACCACGAGCGACTGAAAGGATAGCGGCCAGCCCTCGGTTGTCATCACTAATGCCGGGAGCATATAGCTTATTATTCTTTTTGGTTACTGTTGTGTCCACTCCCTTTTCGAAAGCGATATCTAAA
>NZ_JAKGAK010000051.1 GCF_023061185.1 Chromohalobacter beijerinckii | reverse complement strand
TGAAGTGACCCCCTCCAGAGCTGCACAGGCTATAGTGCAGTCATCAGGAGGACAGGATGAGCGACGATAACCCCATCAAGCGGTGGACCGCGAAGCGCAAAGCGTCCGTGGTCATGGACATCTTCAAGGGCAAGACCACGGTCGCCGAGGTTGCGCGACAGCATGACCTCACCGTCTCCGAGGTCGACGGCTGGATCGATGAAGCCCAGCGCAACATGGAGAACGGGTTCAAGGCCCGTCCCAAGGATATCCGCGAGCAATACGAATCCGACCTGCGGGAAACCAAGGAGGCGCTGGGCGAGGCCCACTTGCAGATCTACGCACTAAAAAAGTGGCGTCGCCTGCTCGACGAGGACGAGAACTCGTAAGGTCGCTGCAGGCGGAAATGGCCCAGGAAGGCCGGGTGGTATCACTGGCCAAACTTTGTCGCTGGCTGGGGTTCCCGCGGCGCAGTCTGTATTACCGGCCCAAGGCGCGGCAGCGTGTCGTGAATACGGATCTGACGGCCCGGGTGAAGCTGACGCTGGAACGCTTCCCCAGCTACGGCTATCGCCGGTTGGCGTGCGTGCTGGGCGAGAACCGCAAACCGGTCCAGCGCATCCTGCAGCTCAAAGGCTGGCAGGTGCGCAAGCGACCGCAGGGCTTCCGACCTCGCGCCAGACGCTTGCCGTCAGTCACCTCACGGCCCGATGAGCGCTGGGCCACGGATCTCACGCACGTGTGGTGCGGTAAGGATCGGCGGGCCAGCTTGGCGGTCATCATCGACTGTTGCACGCGTGAAATCCTCGGTTGGCGATTATCGGACAATGGCAGCAGCAAGACAGCAGAGGCTGCCCTGGAGGAAGCACTGATTTATCGGCTGGGGGCGCTGGGACGCGTTCAGCAACCGCTGGCACTTCGCTCCGATAACGGGCTCGTTTTCAG
>NZ_JAKGAK010000050.1 GCF_023061185.1 Chromohalobacter beijerinckii | reverse complement strand
CCTACGCCCACCGCCATCTGCCACATCCCATTTCCAAATGTCGCCATCATTGCCAGGCCTACTGCAGTTGCCACCACGTGGCCACCGATCACATTCCGCGGCTGTGCAAGTGGCGCTTGGGAGGCGGCGAACAATAGAACACATGTCGCTCCAAAAGGCGCCATCAGCAAAGGGACGCCCGCCAGTTGGGCAAGCAGAGACGTGGCCCCGATTCCGGCGATTCCACCGATCAGCCCAGTTAGTATTTGGAATGTGTCAGGACGCGCAGGAGCAATACCTTTGCCTTTCATTTTGTGAAACATTCTAGACCTCTGTGCTAATATGTACAGACAGGTCTGTACGCTAAACGGCTTTGGCCAGAACGGCAACACTCATGAGGCTATGAGGAAATCTAATAAAATAGGTTTTGACTATGAATAAACGTGATGACGTCCTGAATGCCGCGCTTAGACTCTTTAACGAGCATGGCTATCATGCTGTTGGAGTGGATTGGATTCGTGATGAAGCTCAAGTTTCAAAGATGACCCTCTATAAGTACTTTCCAAACAAAGACAATTTGGTCGAAGAGGTTCTTAAACTGAGACACAGCCAGTTCAAAGATTCACTTGAAAGCGAGGTTTTTAGGCACTCCGAACCGTTAGAAAGGCTAAACGCGTTTATCAACTGGCATGTCGCCTGGTTTTTCTCACAAGACTTTCATGGATGCATGTTTATAAAGGCTACGGGGGAGTTCCATGGTATTGACAACTTTCTGAAGGTTTCGCAAGCACACAAAGACTGGGTGGCCAGCTTGCTCACCGACCTTCTGAGCGATGCCGGAGTAGACTACCCTAGCTCCCTCTCCCAGCTTTTTGTCATCACAATCGATGGCATGATCGTAAACGCCAGTATTTTCCACTCTCTTGAGCGTATCGAGTCGGCATGGAATCAACTTTGTAAAGCGGCGTCGCTGCCCAGCCTACCACTGAAAACGCCATCAAGATC
>NZ_JAKGAK010000005.1 GCF_023061185.1 Chromohalobacter beijerinckii | reverse complement strand
ACGGCGGGGCTTCGTTGCGTTTGGACGATGACTCACCACCACTGTTCGTGGGTGCGCTCGCTGCGTAGGCGGTCGCGCGCAATGAACAGGGCGGCGATGGCGCGTCCTTCATGGAAGTCCTCGCGCGCCAACAGGGAGGCGATATCCTCGATAGGGTGACGTTCGACGATCAGCGGTTCCGGCTCATCGCCGGGCAAGCGCTTCTCATAAAGGTCGGTGGCGAGCATGACATGGATGCGGTGGCTCATGTAGTTGGGTGCCAGGGAGAGCTCCACCAGTGGCTCGATGCGTTGCGCGCCCATGCCGCACTCTTCCATTAATTCGCGATTGGCGGCACTGACGATGTCCTCGCCGGGGTCGATGAGCCCCTTGGGCAAGGTCAAGGCATAGTCGTCGAAACCCGCGGCATATTCATGAATCAGCAATACATGCTCCGGGTCCGGCATGGCGACGATCATCACGGCGCCACCGCCATGGCCATTGCCGCTGCCCGTGAGGCGCTCAAAAGTGCGCTCGGCGCCGTTGGCGAAGCGCAACTCGAGCTCTTCGACGGCGAACAAGCGGCTGCGGGCGACTTCACGGCGGCTCAAGAGGTGTGGCTTGGGATGGCCCACGCCGGTGTCGTCGGGCGGCATGCCGCCATCGTGATGGGAAGAAAAGGCCATGGTGTCTCCGTGCGGGTAGCTATCATGCAGCGTACAATAAGGGAGCATTAGGTTCGATATCCACCCTGGCGGGAGCCCATCATGGTTGACTGGAACGCCATCGACACTGTGCTGCTCGACATGGATGGCACACTGTTGGATTTGCATTTCGACAGCCATTTCTGGCTGGAACACTTGCCGCAGCGCTATGTGGAACTGCACAAGCTGGATGCCCATCACGCCGATACGCTACGTTCGCGTATCATCGGCGAGCAGGGCACGCTCAACTGGTACAGCCTGGCCTACTGGAGCCGTGAGCTGGGCGTCGATGTGGTCGCGCTCAAGCGTGAGGTGCAGCACTTGATCGGCTTGCGCGGCGATGCGCTGGATTTCCTCAAATGGCTCAAGAAGGCGCATCCGCGTGTCGTGCTGGCGACCAACGCCGACCGTGAAAGTTTGGCGCTCAAGTTGCCGCTGACCGGGCTTGAAGGGTATCTCGATGCCATCGTCTCGTCGGCGGACGTGGGCGTCGCCAAGGAAGCGCCCGAGTTCTGGTTCGCGTTGCAGGACATCGAACCGTTCGAGCCCGCGCGTACCTTGTTCATCGATGACAACCCCGCGGTATTGGAAAGCGCGCGCGAATACGGCATTCGCTATTTGTTGGGCATCAAGCAGCCCGACAGCCAACGACCCGAGCGCGAGCTGGAAAATTTCATCGCCCTCGAGCGTTTCGCCACGCTCTTGCCGCAGGATATGCCGAGTGCAGCGCGCCGTTGATCGCGCCTCCTCCCGCCTTGAAAAGTCGCCCTGCGGCACCCACGTTACACGTCTCGTTCGTAGGGCGTTCTCGCGTATTGAGGCGGCGATGCAGGGAGAAACATGAGCGACACGATCCGTATCGACAAGTGGCTATGGGCGGCACGCTTCTTCAAGACGCGTGGCCTGGCCAAGAAAGCCATAGAAGGTGGCAAGGTCCACTACAATGGCGGGCGCGTGAAGACCAGTAAGGCGGTCGAGCTCGGCGCCTTGGTCAAAGTGCCGCAAGGCTGGGACACCCTCGAAGTCGAGGTGACGGGGCTCTCCGGTCAGCGCCGCGGCGCCGCCGAGGCCCGCGAGCTCTACCGTGAAACGTCGGCCAGCCTGGCACGGCGTGAGCGCGAAGCCCAAAATCGGCGCCTGGCCAACCAAAGCATGCAAGGGCCACATGGTCGCCCCGACAAGAAGCAGCGCCGCGCGATTCAGGACTTCCAGCGCCATGGCTTCGATGATTGAATGCCGGCATGGCATCCCTTCCGGCTTTCCCCAACCTGACGACGAACCATCATGACCGACCAGATCCAACGTTTTCTTTTCGACGCTACCAACGTGCGCGGCGAAATCGTCAACCTGCAGCAGGCCTACGCCGAGGTACTCGACAAGCATGCTTATCCCGAGGCCGTAAGCCGTCAGCTAGGCGAGTTATTGAGCGCCGTGGCTCTGCTCACCGAGACAGTCAAGCTCGATGGCACCGTAAGCCTTGAGGTACGTGGCCAGGGCGCCGTGCGTTTGCTGATGGCGGAGTCCAATCCCGGGGGCGACTTGCGTGCTATCGCGCGTCTTGACGATGAAGCGGCACTTCCCGAGGAAAACACCTCGCTCACGTCCCTGGTTGGCGAGGCGCAGATCGTGATCACGCTCGACCCTCGCGAGGGGCAGCGCTATCAGGGCATCGTCGCCGTCGAGGCCGATGGCCTGGCCGCCTGCCTGGAGGACTACTTCGCGCGTTCCGAACAGCTGGCCACTCGCCTGTGGTTGGCGGCCGATGGTCGCCGTGCGGCGGGAATGCTGCTGCAGCAACTGCCCGACGATGAGGCCAATAGCGATCCTGATGCCTGGGAGCGCACCGCGCATCTGGCCACCACGCTGAGCGATGCGGAATTGCTCGACCTCGAGCAACGCGAGCTGCTCCATCGCCTCTTTCATGAGGAACAGACCCGCGTCTTCGACCCCAAGACGCTACGCTTCGGTTGTACCTGTACGCGCGAGCGCATCGCCAATGCGCTGCATGGCTTGGGTGCCGAGGAATTGCGCAGCATCGTGCGCGAACAAGGCGAAGTGGAAACGCAATGCCACTTCTGTCATAGCCATTATCGCTTCAATGCCGCCGATATCGAGGCGCTGATCGAGTCGCCGGGCGCCGACGCCTCGACCCTGCATTGATCTGACGCGCGTCATGCCCAAGTGCGCGCGGTGTCGTTACCGTGCTGGCGACGTTTTCCGCGCAGAGCCTTTTTGCCATAATGACGGCCCCTCAGTCTCGCCTTGTCCTCACAAGAGGCAATCCATTGTCCGGGTGGCCCTGGCGAGTAAGCATCGGTTAACGAGAGAGAAACGCCCTTCGGGCCCAGGACACGATAATGACCACGACCCCAGCCGCCTCCCCGGCAACCCACGAGGCACGTCCCGTGCAGACCCATACCAATCTAAGCAGCGCTGCGTTGATCGAGCATGCCATCGCGCGCGGTGAAGGCCATCTCGCCGATAACGGTGCCTTCGTGGCGAATACCGGACGGCGAACCGGACGCTCACCCTTGGATCGGTTCATCGTCAAGGAACCCTCCACGGCGGACTTGATCGATTGGGGAAGCGTCAATCAGCCGTTCGACGCCGAGCGTTTCGATGCCTTATGGGAGCGCGTCGAGGACTATCTGGCCGAGGGCGACAACTTCGTCTCCGAATTGCATGTCGGTGCCGACCCCGAGTATTACCTGCCGATTCGTGTCACCACCGAGACCGCCTGGCACAACCTTTTCGGGCGGAACCTGTTCGTGCGTCCCGAAGGCTACAACCCCAAGGGCAAGAGCGAGTGGACCATCCTCAATGCGCCGCATTTCGAGTGCGTGCCCGAGCGTGACGGCACGAATTCCGACGGCACGGTTATCCTTAACTTCGCCCGGCGCCGCGTACTGATCGCCGGCATGCGCTATGCCGGCGAAATGAAGAAGGCCATGTTCTCGGTGCAGAATTTCTTACTGCCCGAAAAGGACGTGCTGCCCATGCACTGCAGCGCCAACGTTGGTGAGGATGGCGAAACCACGTTGTTCTTCGGTCTCTCGGGCACCGGCAAGACCACGCTCTCCGCGGATCCCGAACGCTACCTGATCGGTGACGACGAGCATGGCTGGGGCGAGGGCACTGTGTTCAATCTGGAAGGTGGCTGCTACGCCAAGTGCATCGACCTCTCCGAGAAGAATGAGCCGCTCATCTGGAAGGCCATTCGCTTCGGCACGGTGCTCGAGAACGTGGTCCTCGACGAGTGTCGCCATCCCGATTATAGCGATGACGGCTTGACCCAGAATTCCCGCGCTGCCTATCCGCTCGAGCATATCGACAAGCGCGTGCCCGAGAACCTGGCCGGCGAGCCCAATGCGATCATCTTCCTGACCTGCGACATGAGCGGGGTGTTGCCGCCGGTCTCGCTGTTGTCCAAGGAAGCCGCCGCCTATCACTTCCTATCCGGCTACACCGCCAAAGTCGGTTCCACCGAAATGGGGGCCTCCGAGGGGCTGGAGGCGACGTTCTCGACCTGCTTCGGCGCGCCGTTCTTCCCGCGTCCGGCACGCGAGTACGCCGATTTGCTGGTCAAGCGCGTCGAGGCCTTCGAGTCGCGCGTGTACCTGGTCAACACCGGTTGGACCGGTGGCGCCTACGGCGATGGCGGCTCGCGCTTCAGCATTCCCACCACGCGTGCCATCATCGCAGCGATCCAAAACGGTGTTCTCAAGGACGTCGAGACGCGTCACATCGAGGGGTTGAACCTGGACGTTCCAGTAGCCGTGCCGGGCGTCGACTCCACATTGCTTGATCCGCGCCAGGCATGGCCGGACAGCGCCGACTACGAACGCCATATGAAGGCGTTGGCGGATAAATTCATCGCCAACTTCGCCAAGTTCGACGGCGTCGACGAGGATATTGTCGCCGCCGGTCCTTCGCTTCCCTGACCAAGCGAACCATTCAGTGGAATTTGCCTCTAACGGGGAGAGTCGACCATCGGCTCTCTCCGTTATGTCTTGCAAGGAGGGCGCGTCATGCATCGCCGTCGTTTTTTGGGCTTTTTGGGTGTCGCGGGAATCCTGGGTGCGGTGCCGAGTTTCGTCCTGGCACGCCCTAAGTTGTCGCTGGAGCGGGGCGCGGACGTCGAGAAGCTCACGCTTGATGACGCCGAGTGGCGCGAGCGACTCAGCGAAGAGCGCTATCGTGTTCTGCGTGAAGCCGATACCGAGCCGGCGGGCAGCAGTCCGCTCGATAAGGAAACGCGCGCCGGTGAATATCGCTGTGCCGGTTGTGACTTGCCGCTTTTCTCTTCGCGCACGAAGTATGACTCCGGCACGGGCTGGCCGAGCTTCTTCGACCATATCGAAGGCCACCTGCTGACAGAACTGGACTTCGTGTTGCTGATTCCGCGTACCGAGTACCACTGCGCGCGTTGTGGCGGGCATCAGGGCCACGTCTTCGAGGACGGTCCCGAGCCGACTGGCCTGCGCTGGTGCAACAATGGCCTGGCGCTGCGGTTCGTGCCCGACGCGACGGGATAAGGAAGCGCCATCTGCGTCGCGCCGGCGGTTGTGATACCTTGTCGCCACTTCTGTGACAGGTCGTTTTCGACAAACGGCTTTCGACATGACGGCCCGCGTTATCGCGGGCCGAGGTTTTGCCGAGCGTCTCGCGCCCGGCCCGGAGAACGTCAAGGACATCATGGACGCCAATCTCAAGATCGTTTCTCGGCTCGCCGAAGAGCTCGCCGTTCGTTCCCAGCAGATCAGTGCTGCTGTGGCTCTGCTCGACGACGGCGCTACCGTGCCCTTCATCTCTCGTTACCGTAAGGAAGTCACCGGCGGGCTGGATGACATTCAACTACGCACGCTGGAAGAGCGTCTGCGCTATTTGCGTGAGCTGGAGGAACGCCGTGTCGCGGTGCTTGCCAGCATCGACGAACAGGGCAAATTGACCGACGCTCTGGCGGCATTGATCCAGGCTGCCGATACCAAGCAGCGCCTCGAGGATCTATACCTACCTTATAAGAAGAAGCGCCGCACCAAGGCGCAGATCGCTCGGGAGGCCGGGCTCGCACCCTTGGCGGAGGCGCTGTTGGCCGATCCCGATCTCGATCCCGAGACCGAAGCGGCAAAATATGTTCGCGCCGCTGAAGGCGATACGCCCGCCATCGAGGACGCCAAGGCTGCATTGGATGGCGCCAAACAGATCCTCATGGAACAGTTCAGCGAAGATCCCGAGTTGGTTGGGCTGCTGCGCGAGCGGCTGTGGAGTGAAGGGCAACTTGTTTCGCGTGTGATGAGTGGCAAGGAGCAGGAGGGCGCGAAGTTCTCCGATTACTTCGAGCACGACGAATCGTTCGCCAAAGTGCCTTCGCATCGTGCGCTGGCCATGTTCCGGGGCCGTAACGAGGGCGTGCTGTCGTTGGCGATTCGCCTGCCGGGTGAGGAAGACGCTGAGATTAATCCTGCCGAGGTCGCCATTGCCAAGCATGCTGGCGTGGCACTCACCGCCACGCAGCCGGCCTCGCGTTGGCTCAAGGAGGTAGTGCGCTGGACCTGGCGGGTCAAGCTTTACACCCACCTAGAGACCGAGTTGATGAGTCGCCTGCGCGAACGCGCTGAGCGCGAGGCCATCGAGGTTTTCGCCGCCAATCTCAAGGATCTGTTGCTAGCAGCGCCCGCCGGGGCGAAGGCGACTTTGGCTATCGACCCGGGCCTGCGTACCGGCTGTAAGGTCGTGGTCGTCGATGCGACCGGCAAGTATCTGGAAGACACGGTGATTTATCCGCATGCGCCGCAGAAGCGCTGGGATCAGTCCCTGGCCACGCTGGCGGGGCTGGTCGACAAGCATGACGTGGCCCTGATCGCGGTGGGCAACGGTACCGCCAGCCGCGAGACCGACAAACTCGCCGGCGAGGTGGTCAAACAGGCGTCGCGGCCGCTTGCCAAGGTCATGGTCAGCGAGGCGGGCGCCTCGGTGTATTCGGCTTCAGAGCTCGCCTCGCGCGAATTCCCGCAGCTCGATGTCACCGTGCGCGGCGCGATTTCCATCGCCCGGCGCCTACAAGACCCGCTCGCCGAGCTGGTCAAGATCGAGCCCAAATCCATCGGCGTGGGCCAGTACCAGCACGACGTTTCCCAGGTCCAACTCTCGCGCAGTCTGGAGGCGGTCATCGAGGACTGCGTCAACGCCGTGGGCGTCGAGCTCAACACGGCGTCCGGCGCCTTGCTATCCAGGGTTTCCGGTCTTAATCCGACGCTGGCCGAGAACATCGTGGCCCAGCGCGATGCGAAGGGGCGCTTTACGTCGCGTCGCGAGCTGCTGGATGTCAGCCGGCTGGGGCCCAAGACCTTCGAACAGTGCGCGGGGTTCTTGCGTATCGCGGACGGTGACAACCCGCTCGATGCCAGCGCCGTGCACCCCGAGGCGTACACGGTGGTCAACCGCATCGCCCAGCGTCATGAGCGTGAGCTAGCCGGCGTGGTCGGTGATAGTGGCTTCCTCAAATCGCTCAATCCGGCCGATTACGTCGATGATACCTTCGGTGTGCCTACCATCAGCGATATTCTCAAGGAGCTCGACAAGCCTGGTCGCGATCCGCGCCCCGAGTTCAAGGCCGCCGAGTTCCGCGAAGGTGTGGAAACGCTCAAGGATCTCGAGCCAGGGATGATCCTCGAGGGTAGCGTGACCAACGTCACGCACTTCGGGGCGTTCGTGGATATCGGTGTTCATCAGGATGGCCTGGTGCATATCTCGGCACTCTCCGAGAAGTTCGTCGAGGATCCGCGTCAGGTGGTCAAGGCCGGCGACATCGTCAAAGTGAAGGTCATGCAAGTCGATCTCGAGCGCGCCCGGATCGGATTGTCCATGCGCATGGGCGATACGCCGAGTGATGCCTCGCGAGGCGACGAGCCGCGTCGCTCACGCGGGCAGCGTGGCGGGGGCGGCAAGCGTGATTCGCAACCGGCGAGCGAGGGTCTTGGGGCGCTCGGCGAAGCATTGGCGAAGGCACGTCGCCAATCGTGAAACGCCTCGTGCGCGCGATTTGCCTTGAAAGGTGGCCGGCCGCCTCCATAATGGTTTTTTAATGCGGCGCGCTCAGGGGCCGACGATCCGCCGGGTTGTCCTCGGCGATGTTTCCGTTAGCCGCACACATGAGATCGTCCGGCGATGCCGGCAAGACACGATCCACCGGTGACACCAGGGGAAAAGCCGTGCTTTTCCCAGACGTGAGGGAATTTATCTTGTCCGAAACACTCGCCACCGCCATTCAGCGCATGCACGGGCTGGCTCGCCAAGGGCGATTCGGCCGTTTGCGCCGCGGCATCGAGAAAGAAGGCTTGCGCGTCGATGGCGCCGGGCGCATCGCCCAAACGCCCCATCCCCATGCCCTGGGCTCCAAGCTCGCGCATCCCTATATCACCACCGATTACTCGGAAGCATTGCTCGAGTACATTACGCCGGTCTATTGTCGCCCCGATGACGCTCTGGCGTTTCTCGGTGATCTGTTGCGCTATAGCTATCGCAAGCTTGATGGCGAATTGATCTGGCCGGCGAGCATGCCGAGCCGTCTGGATGGCAATGACAGCGTGACCATCGCCGATTACGGCACCTCCAACGTTGGCATCATGAAGCACGTCTACCGCAAGGGGCTAGACGTGCGTTATGGGCGCATCATGCAGTCCATCGCTGGCGTTCACTACAATGTCTCGCTGCCCGAGAACCTGTGGCCGATGCTGCGTGAGCTCGAAGGCCGCGACGGCGAGAGCCTGGAGGGCTATCGCTCCAGCCGCTATTTTGACCTGATCCGTAACTTCCGCCGTCATAGCTGGCTGCTGCTGTACCTGTTCGGGGCGTCGCCGGCGCTGGATCGCAGCTTCCTGACCGGTCCGGCGCCGGCGCACCTCGAGGCGCTGGGCGAGCACACATTGGCGGGACGTTATGCGACTAGCCTGCGCATGTCCGATCTGGGCTATCAGAACAAGGTGCAGGAGCAGCTCAAGATCTGCTTCAACTCGTTGTCCAACTACGTGGGCACGCTGCGGCATGCGATCAGCACTCCGTGGCCGGATTACCAGCGCTTCGGCGTCAATGTGGATGGCGACTGGCGTCAGCTCAACGCCAATATTCTGCAGATAGAGAATGAGTATTACAGCGATATCCGCCCCAAGCGCGTGGCGCGTCACGACGAGACGCCCACCCAGGCGCTGGAGGCGCGTGGTGTCGAATACATCGAGGTGCGCTGCCTGGATCTCAATCCTTTTACGCCCTTGGGTATCGACGAAACGCAGATGCGCTTTTTAGATACCTTCCTGATGTGGTGTCTACTCTCCGAGAGCCCATGGATTCCCGACGAGGAGTGCGACCGCCTCGACGACAACCGCCGCCTGGTGGTGGAGCGCGGCCGTGATCCTGAGCTCAAGCTGAGTGTCGGCGATCGCCAGTGCTATTTGCGCGATTGGGGCCACGACATCTTCGCTGAGCTCGATGGTGTCGCCGAGCTGCTCGACACCAATGAGGAGGGTACGCCGCATCGCGACGCCCTCGCGGCGCTCGCGCCACGCCTCGACGACCCCGAATTGACGCCGTCCGGCCAGCTTTACGCTCAGCTGGTCAACGAAGGCGTCGAATACCTTGATCAAGCACGTGCCCTGGCCGAACAACAGGCGGCCGAGTTACGCGAAGCACCTATGGATCGGGCGCGCGAGGCGCTGTTCGAGCAGCTCGTAGAGACCTCGCATCAGCAGCAAGGCGATATCGAGCGCGCCGATCATGAGGATTTCGCGGCCTTCTTGGCGCATTATTTCGAGCGCGCGGGTAAACCTCTCAGCGTCGCGTGAGTCGAAGCGTTGTCCAAGGCCTGTGCTGCACCTGCGGCACAGGCTTTTTCATGAGCGAAGCGAAGCCCCCCCCACACGATACTAGTCGGATTGCCTGAGGAGACGTGACGATGATTACCCGATTGGCCGCGATGAACGTGCGTCGAGGCTGTTTGCTGGGCCTGGCGATGTGCGTGCTGATGATGGGCGTGGCCTTGGTATTGCAATATGTCTATGGGTTGACGCCTTGTCCGCTGTGTATCGGGCAGCGTATTGCGGTCTTGCTTGCGGCGCTCGTCTTCGCCGTGGGTGCGGTGCACAATCCTGCGGGACGCGTCGGGCGCGGCGTTTATGCCAGCTTGGGCGCCCTGGCTGCGGCAATGGGCGTGGCGGTTGCCGCGCGCCATGTATGGTTGCAGTCTTTGCCCGCGGAAAGTGTGCCCAGTTGCGGTCCAGGACTGGACTACATGATGGAAGTGCTGCCATTGTGGAGCGTAGTCTCGCGAGTGCTTTCCGGCTCGGGAGAATGCGCCGAGATACACGGCTTGCTGTTGGGCATGTCGATACCACAATGGACGCTTGTGGGGTTCGCCGTGCTGCTACTGATCCCATTGGGAATGCTGGCCGGTATCGTGATTCGCCGCCGTTGAAGGGCGGGAAGGCGGCAGGAGAGCCGCTTTCCTCAATGTCAGGGAGTGGCCCGCGCGGCCATGACAGGAGAGACTCATCATGCTGGAAGATACCAAGACGGTACTTGAGCGCTGGGGCGGGGTGCACACGCTCATCGACCGTTGGCTGCAACAACGCTATGACATGCTGGTGACGCTGATGGAGCTGCGCGAGGCCTGCGATGCGGAACTGGAATCGGTTTCCAAAGCGCGCATCGATGCCTTCAGCGAAGCCCTGATGGACTATATCAGTGGGGGACATTTCGAAGTCTATCCGAAGCTGCGCGACGAGGCGGTGGCGTTCGATGACCGAGACGCCCTGACCCTGGCCGATCGTCTGCTCGAAAGACTAGAGATGTCCACGCAAATGGTGCTGGAGTTCGACAACGATTACTCGACGCCGACGCGCTGCCAGCATTATGTGACGCGTCTGCCGGCCTGGCTAGAGCGCCTGAGCAAGGCCCTAACCGAGCGCTTCGCGCTTGAGGATCAATTGATCGCACGGCTGCATGCCGCGCATGCGCCATCTTTCGGTGTTGGGGGCTCTGCCGCACCGCGCGCCTTGTCGTAAGTCGGACCTTTGGTTGATGCCGTTTGGCGTCAGCCGTCTGTCAGGAAGTATGTGGTGCTGCCGTCGGTGCCCAACTGGGCGATATCCACCGGGCGGCCTTGCGCATCCAGGGTGACCAGTCCGATGCCGGCTTGATTCCATAGTCGCTCACCGTGGCTGGCCCCTTGCGGGTAGCGTGGGCGAATGTGCATGGGTCGACGCTTGGTGAACCAGTTAAGCGGCGACGCTGGGGCATACAGCCAGCGGTTGAGACGGTCGAATATATCCAGTAGACGCGTGGGAAACTCGTTCTTGAGCCCGCTGCTGGTAATCTGCCATAGGCGTGGGCCGTGTTGGCGATGGCGAATCTCGATATCGTAGACAAAAGAATAGTGCACGTCACCGGAGAGGATCACGTAATTGCCGGGTGTGCGGGTATGTCGAAAGATATTGAGCATGACGCTGGCCGCGCCGCGGTGGGCCATCCAGTTTTCTGCATCCACCAGCAGCGGTTTGCCCGCCAGCGTGAATAAGCGCTGTATACCCTCGATCAACTTCACCCCGAACATCGGTGCCGGCGAGACCACGATCACCGAATATTGTCCGAGCAGTGTCTGTTGGAGTTCGCTCAATGCTTCCCAGTCCATCAGTCCCGAAGGATGATGGCGGTGCCGCTCACTGCGCCACCGTTGTGTGCGGGTGTCGAGTACCACGAGGGGCGGCGTGGAGGGAAGCTGATAATGCCAGTGGTCAAAATCATGCAGGCGCTTGATGAGGGCGTCCTGCGCTTGGCAGTCGAGGCGCCCCTCGGCGTCGCGTTGCTCGAATAACGCCTCCAACGTGGGCCATAGCGAGCGGAAGGCGTCGGGGTCGTTGCCCCATCCTTGGCATAACAGATACCCCAGCAAGGCATTGCCGATGATGCGTCGCGAGAACGGGTGGCCGTAGGCGGTTTCCTCCCAGGCTGCGGACAGGTTCCAGTCATCGGTGACGTCGTGGTCATCGAAGATCATCAGGGTCGGCAGATGGGCCATCACGCGCGCGGCGCGAGGCAGGCCCTCGCGAAAGGCGGCGATGATCCCGGCCTCAGTGTCGAAGGTTTCGGCCAGGGAATCGTCGAGCGCGGGGCGTGCCACCTCGATCAGCGTCCAGGGCGTTGGTGACCACGTCAGCAGGTACATGGCTATGACCTCGGCCAGCGTGATCAAGTGATTGTGCGCACTGCTGGTGGTGAATACCGGCTTGCGGACACCGCCGAAGAAGCGCTCGCGCAGTTTTTCGTTGGCCTCGAACGCGGGCAGCAAGTGCTCCCGACGATAATACGTATCGGGGTGCATGTAGAGGCTGTCAGCATCCTCGACCACGGCGCCTTGCACACACTCGCCGAATAGCCCCAGTCGCTGAATGAGCGCGTGGATGGCGACCAGCATTGGCCCGGCAACATCATCGGCATAGATTTGATCGCCGCTCATCACCAGCGCCGCTGGCATGCGTTCAGGGCTGCCCCGCATCGCCTCGACATGCGCATCGGCACGTGCCAGGCCGTCCCCAGAAGGATGGTGCGGTTTACGACACGACCCATGCAGCAGCGAATCGAAACGCGAGCGCAGCACGAAACTCGGACGGATCGCCTCGTCATGGAGCAGATGCGATGCCCAGTCGGCGATACCCTGTGTCTTGCCATCGGCGTCGTCGGTCACGAGCAGGTCATAGCCGATCGAGCGGTTGCAGGGTAGCGGCGTGGCGAGCGGCACGTCGATGAGGTGCAGCCAGGCGTGCGTACCCACCCGCACGCGCCGGCACAACGAGCGATCCAGCGCCAGGCGTTGACTCGGCGTGTCCGCGTCATCGATGTACAAGGTCAATGTCAGGTCGAGCGGACGCGACCCGACCAGCCAGATCACCAGGCGGTCAGGCAGTGCGCGGCGCAGGATCGGTCCAGCCAGGACTGCAGGCAGGGGAGTGTGAGACGGCGTCATGGGACCAGCATAACGGGCGGCTTGCATGCCGTCATCAAGCGTCTCGCGCATTGCGCAAGCAGGCGCTCACCTCGGCGTCGCTGGTCTGGTCGAAGTGCCGGTACCACTGACCCACCGAGGCAAAGTGTTCCGGCGCTGCCAGACATACGACGTGATCGACCTCGGGGCGCAGTGAATCGAGGCTCTCGGGAGCTGCCACCGGCACTGCCAGAGTGCAGTACTCGGCGCCTAGGCGGCGCACCGCACGAATCGCCGCACGCATGGTTGCACCGGTGGCAATGCCATCGTCGACCAGTATCACTTGCCGGCCGGTGAGCGACGGGTAAGCTCGGTCGCCGCGAAACGCGTGTTCGCGACGCTCGAGTTCGTGGCGCTCATGCTCGATGACCGATTCGAGTCGCCGCGCGTCGACGCCCAGCCGCTGGATAAGGGGCTTGTCGAGTACCTGTACGCCACCGCTGGCGATGGCGCCCATGGCGAATTCCTCGTGACCGGGCACCCCCAGCTTGCGGACTACCATCACATCGAGTGTGGCGCCTAGAGCATGCGCGATCTCGGCAGCAACCGGCACCCCGCCACGGGGGAGACCCAGTACGAGAGCCGAAGCGTCAACATGGCCTTGTAATCGCTGGGCGAGGCGCCGGCCGGCGTCTCGACGGTCTTGCAGTGGTAGCTCTTGCTGTTTCATGACGTGCCTCGTCGGATGAATGACAATCCCGAAGAAAGCATGGACAGTTGTGCGAGCTTGGGCCAATGCCGCAGGTCAACCAATCGGTGCATGTGTCCGTTTGAGAGCTCGGCGATCGTGCAGCGAGCGTTCGATGATATCGATGCCGGGACGGTAATCGCCGCGCGCCGCCTGCATGGCCCGGTCGAGTGCCAACTCGGCGATGCGGTCGTGGTGCTGGGGCAACGAATTGACCGCCATCGGCAGGAAGTCGAGCAAGCGATCGTCGCCGAACGTGGCCAGACGCAGCTCTTCGGGTAGCCCCCCTTGTTCGAGCAGAACATCGAAGACGCCATCGAGCAGCACATAGGACGCAGTGACGAGAGCATCGGGAATGCCATGTTCGTCGATCAGCCGCCTCATGAGTGCCGCACCGGTAGCACGGTCGTAGCGCGCACCGCTGAGCAATATCGGGTCGTCGAGGGATGCCTCGCGAACCGTCTCCAGAAAGCCTGCCCGCCGTTCCACACTGATCGACAGCTCCGGCACTGCATCCAGCCAAGCGATGCGAGCGACCTCGGCGTCGAGCACCGAGCGCGTCAGAGCGCCGGCGGCCTGATGGTTGTTGCTGACCACACAGACCACGCGTTCAGGGTCTAGGGCGCGGTCGAGCGCAATGATCGGCAGACCACTCGCCATTAGGTCGGGATAGAACGGGTCATCCATGGCCAGGCTGCTGGCGACGATAAGGGCATCGCAGCGCTGGGCGCGCAAGGCACGCGCCAGCTCGCGTTCGGTGTCTGGATCATCGTCCGAGCCTGCGATCAGCAACTGATAGCCCAGCCGGCGCGCGCCATTTTCCAGACGCTTGGCCAGGCGGGCGTAACTGGTGTTTTCCAGGTCCGGCACGATGAAGCCCAGCGTGCGGCTCGCGCCCCGGCGCAGCGCCGCTGCCTGGGCATCGATACGGTAGTCATGCTTAGCAACCACGGCCATGACGTGCGCCACCGTCTCGGGGCGGATGCGCCGCTCGGCGGCCTGGCCGTTGATCACATAACTGGCCGTGGTACGCGAGACGCCCGCCAGTCGAGCGATTTCTGCGAGAGTCATGGATGTCTTCCTTGAATGAGCCGACGATACAAAAGCGCCTATTCTAGAGGCTGACACGCGGTCTTGCTTGTCCGCCCCTGCGAAGGTCTAGTCCCGTGCGGCTTGATAAATCGTGGTGAACGTTTCAGCATTGCCTTCAAGATAGCTGACACGATTCAGCCCGTCATCCGCAACCGCCGGATGGTTGGCATCCAATCGTCGGCATGTCCCGATTCAACGGTGCTTATTCCTCTATGCAGGAACCACGTCGGGCGTGATCGTTGGCCTTACCCGAGGAACGGACGGCTCCGTTCCGGCGGCATTCTGGAGATCTCCATGCTGACACTGACAAGCGAAGACGTTCTACTCGACCGGCACGCCGATGATTGGCGCGATGCCTTGAATCAGGCTGGCGAGGCCTTGGTCGAGGCCGGCCGTGTGGCGCCCGGTTACCGTGACGGCCTGCACGCGCGTGAGGCGCAGTCGTCGACCTACTTGGGCAATGGTATTGCCATTCCTCACGGCACTCCCGAGAGTCGCGAACACGTCAAGACCACCGGCGTGCGGGTACTGCAATTCCCGCAGGGCATAGAGTGGCACGATGGCCAGCGGGTGACGCTGCTGGTGACCATCGCCGCGCAGAGCGACGAGCATCTCGATATTCTGCGCCAGTTGACGCACGTGCTCGATCGCGACGGCGTGGCTGAGCGTCTGGCGGCTGCCGACACTCGTGAAGAGATCATTACGCTGTTGTCCAAGGCACCGGTCGAGGCGCGCCTGGATGCCGATACGCTGTGCCTGGGGTTCCCCGCGCGCGATCGCTTCGAGTTAGCGCTGGCCGCCGCGGCGCGGTTGCGTCAGGTGGGCAGCGTGGATAGCAGCTTCGTGGCCGAGATCAACACGCTGGAGCCGGTGGCGCTAGGCCAGGGATTATGGCTGGTGAGCAGTGCCCAGGGCGTCATCACGCCGACGCTGGGCGTGGCGACGCCGGAACAGGCTTTCTCGGGCCCCAAGGGGCCGGTCAATGCGGTCTTCTGTCTGGCGGCGCAAGGTGATGCGCATCGCGGTTTGCTCGAACGCCTGGGTAGCCTGCTGGATGCCGGCGACGGCGAGAGCCTCGCCGATGCCGACGCCACGACCCTGCTGGCGCGGCTGTCCGGTGAGTCCGCCGAAGCGGAGACTGCGCGCGCGACGGTACTCAATGCCCACGGGCTGCATGCGCGTCCGGCCAAACAACTGGTGCAGGTTGCCCGACGCCAAACCATGCCGGTCAAGGTGCGTCTGCTCGAGGGCAGTGCTGAGGCGGTCTCGGCGGCGAGTCTGACCAAGGTCATCGGATTGGGTGCGCGACGTGGCCAGACGCTGGTGTTCTCCGCCGAAGGGGATGGCGCCAGCGAGGCACTGGAAGCTCTTGTCGCGGCCGTCAGGGATGGCCTCGGTGAGCACGTGACACCTCTTCAGGAGGCGTCGTTCGAGGCGCCTGCCGACGAGGATGAGAGCCTCCCCGCGCCCTTGGAAGACGACGTCGCGCATCCCGCCGTGCCGGCATCGCCGGGGCTGGCCATCGCGCCGGCCTTCGTGATGCGCACGCCGAGATTCGAGTACCCCGAACGGGCCGACGGCCTCGACGACACTCGTCGCGGCGATAGCGCCGCGCAACTGGCCCGTCTCGATGCCGCGATCCGAGAAGCCGCTGAGCAACTTCGTGCCTTGGTGCGGACTGCTCAGGGCGGCGAGGTCGCCGAGATACTGTCGATGCACGAGGAAATGCTCGACGACCCCGAGCTGCGCGAAGCGGCACACGAGTCGCTGAATACCGGCATGAGCGCTGAGGCGGCGTGGTGGTCAGCCATCGACACCGCCGCCCGAGCACAGGAAAACCTCGCCGATCGTCTGCTTGCCGAGCGTGCCGCCGACCTGCGTGACGTCGGCCGCCGCGTGCTGGGGATTCTGTGCGGCGTGCGCCTGCCCACGCCGCCGGAAACGCCCTACGTGCTGGTCACCGACGATGTCGGCCCGTCCGACGTCGCGCGGCTGGATACCAGCAAGGTACGGGGTCTGGTCACTGCGCGTGGCGGCGCCACCTCGCACAGTGCGATTCTCGCCCGCGCGCTGGGTATTCCTGCCGTGGTGGGCGCTGGCGAACGCGTACTGACGCTGACCAATGACATTGATGTCATCGTCGATGGCGAGCGTGGCCGCGTGATTCCCGCACCCTCCGATGAGCGCCGGTCGCGTACCGAGCTGCGCTTGAAGGAGCACGAGATGCGCGAGCGTGAGGCCTATGCTGCGCGGCATGAGGAAGCGCGCACGCAGGATGGCCATCGTGTCGAAGTAGCCGCCAACCTGGGCAACACGGCTCACGCGGCGGATGCCGTCGAACGCGGCGCCGAGGGCGTGGGGCTGCTGCGTACCGAGTTCGTATTCATGGCGCACCCCGAAGCGCCGGATCTGGACACCCAGATCGCCGAATATCGCCAGGCCATCGACGCGCTCGACGGGCGCCCGCTGGTCGCCCGCACGCTGGATGTCGGCGGTGACAAGCCCTTGCCGTACTGGCCGCTGCCCCAAGAAGATAACCCTTTCCTCGGTTTGCGGGGCATTCGCTTGGCGCTGACCCGCCCCGAGGTGCTCGAGACGCAACTGCGTGCCCTGCTGACTGCCGCCGGCGATCGGCCGCTGCGGGTCATGTTCCCGATGGTCAAGGACATCGCCGAGTTCCGCGCCGCTCGCGAGATCTTCGATCGCGTGCAGGCCGAGGTGAAGGCTGGCGACGTGCAACTGGGGGTGATGATCGAGATCCCCTCGTGCGCGCTGTTGGCGCCGAGCCTGGCCGCCGAGGTGGATTTCTTCTCCATCGGCACCAACGACCTGACCCAGTACACCCTGGCCATCGACCGTGGCCATGCCGAGCTGTCGGCCCAGGCCGACGGCTTGCACCCGGCGGTGCTGGCGCTGATCCGCATGACCGTCGATGCGGCGCACGCCCAGGGCAAATGGGTGGGCGTGTGCGGCGAACTGGCCAGCGATGCCCAGGCGGTGGCCGTGCTGGTGGGGCTGGGCGTCGACGAGCTGTCGGTGTCGGCAAGGCAGGTGCCGATGGTCAAGGCGCGGCTGCGTGAGTTGACCCTCGCCACCGCGCGCCAGCACGCCGAGACGGCATTGCGTCAGGCGACCAGTGACGCCGTGCGCGAAGCGCTGGAGGCCCTCTGATGGCGCGCGTGCTGACATTGACCCTCAACCCGGCGCTGGACCTGGCGATTCGCTTGCCCGCGCTGACCCTGGGGGCGGTCAATCGTACCGATGCCACCCACCTCGAGGCGGCGGGTAAGGGCGTCAATGTTGCCCGTGTACTAGCGACGTTGGGTCATGAGGTGGCGGTCTCGGGCTTTCTGGGCGCCGACAACGATGGCGCCTTCGTGCGTGCCTTTGCCGATTGGGGGCTGGAGGATGCCTTCCTACGCCTGCCTGGAGAAACGCGCATCAATGCCAAGCTCGCCGAAGCCGAGGGCCGGGTCACCGATATCAATGGCCCCGGTCTTGAGATTGCGCACGATGATCTGACGGCGCTGTATGCCGCGCTCGAGGTACGAGTGGCGGACGCCGCGACACGCCCTGACGCGGTGGTGATCGCCGGCAGCTTGCCGCCAGGCGTAACCCCCGACGACTTGGCCGCCTTGATCGGCTGGTTGCGTGGGCATGAGCTGCCGGTCTGGGTGGATACCAGCGGTACGGCGTTGAACGCCGCGATTGTTGCTGTGCCCAGCGCCGTCAAACCCAACGAGACGGAATTGGCCGAGTGGGCGGGTGAGCCGCTGGAAGGCGCCGCGTCGCACCTGGCCGCCGCCATACGCTTGCATGCGTCAGGCATCGAGCACGCCCTGGTGTCGTTGGGCGACGAAGGCATGCTGTGGGTGGGGCCGCAAGGCAGCTGGCAGGCCATGCCGCCGCGCGTCGAAGTCGTCAGCACGGTGTGCGCTGGTGATACGTTGCTGGCGGCAATGCTGCATGGCCAATTGGCGGGCTTGCCTGCCGAGGACGCGTTGCGCCTGGCGAGTGGATTGTCCGCCGAGGCGGTGCGCCATGTCGGGGTCGGCGATTTGCATGCCCCGGACCTAGAGCAACTCCAACAAAACACGTGCGTGCATCGGCTTGACGATAACGCGAGGGAGGATTCATGAAAGCGATCCTGATCACGGCCTGCCCAAGTGGCGTGGCGACGACGTTTCTGGCTGCTCGACGCCTTGAGCAGGCCGCCCAGCGTCGCGGTTGGCAGGTCACAGTGGAAATGCATGGTGAGCTCGAGCCACCGCAGCCGGTGTCAGAGGCGGACGTGCGTGATGCCGAATTGGTGATCGTGGCCGCCGACCATGTGCCGGAGGCGTCGCGTTTCGCGGATAAGCGTTTGTTCCAAGCGCCCATCGCCGAAGCGCTGCCCGACCCGGATGCGTTCCTGTCACGGGCCGAGCGCGAGGCCGAACTCTTCGCTGGCGGTGACACAGCAACGCCGCAGGCGGCGCCCACGATCACCGCTGGGGGCGATGATGATCAAGGCCAACGTATCGTCGCGGTGACGGCATGCCCGACGGGGGTCGCGCATACCTTCATGGCGGCCGAGGCGCTGGAAGAGGCCGGGCGTGGCCTTGGGCATCATATCCGCGTCGAAACCCAGGGCTCGGTCGGGGCGCAGAATCAACTCAGCGAGGCGGAAATCGCTGAGGCCGATGTGGTGCTGCTGGCTTGCGATATCGAAGTCAACGACGAGCGCTTCGCGGGCAAGCGTATCTACCGCACATCGACGGGCAATGCGCTCAAGAAGGCTCGGCAGACTGTACAGGAAGCCCTCGCCGAAGCCGTCGTGGAGCGCCAGGGCGGTGCTGCTGGGTCAAGCGACAAAACTGCCGGCAAGGGCAAAAGCGTCAAGGACAAAGGGGTCTACAAGCACCTGCTCACCGGGGTTTCGTTCATGTTGCCGATGGTGGTCGCCGGTGGCTTGTGCATCGCCTTGTCGTTCGTGTTCGGTATCGAGGCCTTCAAGGAAGAGGGCACACTGGCCGCTGCCCTGATGCAGATCGGTGGCGATACCGCCTTTGCCTTGATGGTACCGGTCCTCGCGGGATATATCGCCTATTCCATCGCCGACCGGCCGGGGATCGCGCCGGGCATGATCGGCGGCATGCTCGCCAGCAACATTGGTGCGGGCTTCATCGGGGGGATCCTCGCCGGCTTTCTCGCGGGGTATGCGGCGAAGGCAATCACACGCTATCTCAAGCTGCCGGCGAGCGTGGAGTCACTCAAGCCCATCCTGATCATCCCCTTGCTGGCGAGCTTGTTTACCGGTCTGGTGATGATCTATGTGATCGGCACGCCAGTGGCGGGGCTGCTTGATGCGTTGACCAATTTCCTCGACAGCATGGGCTCGACCAATGCCGTGCTGCTGGGCCTGCTGCTCGGCGGGATGATGTGCGTCGACATGGGCGGGCCGGTCAACAAGGCGGCGTATACCTTTGGTGTGGGGCTGCTGTCGAGCGAGACCTATGCGCCGATGGCGGCCATCATGGCGGCGGGGATGGTGCCGCCACTGGCGATGGGGATCGCTAGCATGCTGGCCAAGCGCAAGTTCGATACGACCGAGCGCGAGGGGGGCAAGGCGGCCTTCGTGTTGGGGCTTTGCTTCATTACCGAAGGCGCGATCCCCTTCGCCGCCAAAGACCCGCTGCGTGTGTTGCCGGTATGCATCGTCGGCGGTGCCGTGACCGGGGCCATGTCGATGTATTTCGGTATTCAGTTGATGGCACCGCATGGTGGGCTCTTCGTGTTGCTGATTCCCCACGCGGTCAACCTGGCGCTGCTGTATCTCTTGTCCATCGCGGTGGGCGCGGTGATCGCCGGGGTGGCGTATGCCGTCATCAAACCGGGTGCCTCTGCCATGCCGGTCGAAGAGAAAGTGGCATCTTGATATGCCGCTTGCCAGAGCGCCCGCCGCCGAGGGCGCTCCTTTTTTTCTGGGGGGAGACAGGGTTGCGTGCCCATGAGCGTTGGCACTGAATCGTCACCAATAGGATCGTCGCAATAAAAAGGGGCGCATCTGGCGATGCGCCCCTAATGGCTCGGTGTGGTAGTTGCCTAGATCATGCCGACGGTTGCTCAGTGCTGTCGGGCATGGCCACGGTCCCCGGCGCTTGCCGGTTCATGTGCAAGAAGTGGAGGTGACGTTCGTACTGATCGAGAATGTCTTCGATCACCTGCCCTTTGTTGTAGCCCATCAGGTCGTAGCCCTGACTGCCCTCGAGCAGATAGACCTCTAGGCGATAATAATAGGCATTATCCTGTTGGGCGCGAAGTGCGAACGAGGGGGTGGCGAAACGGCGCGGCCAGATCTGATAGGTGAAGTTCTGCTCGTCGCCGAGGCTTACATTGAGTGCAAGATGCGCTTCGTCGCCTTCCTTCTCGTCGACCTCGACATTGACGCCTTCCTGGCCGATGGCCTGACTGACTTCCTGCATGGCTGGCTTGGCCACTTCATCGAGGAAGCGCCGCGCCTGCTTGTCACCCGGGAAACTCATCGCTCGGCTGAGGCGCTGGCGCCAACCGCGCGGCGCGCGCTCGCCGCCACCGGTGCGGCTGGAAAGGTGCCCGGCGAGGCTGGAGCGATGGCTGTCCTCTTTGAGACCTTCCACACGCAGCGCCTTGAGCAAGCCCGCCATCATAAAGAACAGCACGATAGAGAAGGGCAGGCCGGTGATGACCACCACGCTCTGTAGGGCCGACAAGCCACCGGCCATGAGTAGCGCCAGTGTCAGCAGGCCAATCACGCAGGCCCACAGAATGCGCATCCAGATCGGTGCGTCGCTGTTCACGTCCTTGAGCTTGGAAGTGAAGTTGGACAGTACCAATGCCCCGGAGTCGCCTGACGTGACGAAGAAAACGATGGCAAGAATGGTCGTGACCAGCGTGGTAATTCCGGTCAGCGGCAAGGATTCGAGGAACAGATAGATGGACGAAGCCGGCGTGTTCATCGCCGCATCCCCGAAATCTGTGGCCCCGTTCATGACCATGTCGATGGCGCTGTTCCCCATGATCGACATCCACGCCATCATGAAGACCAGTGGCAGAATGAGCGTGCCGGCCACGAATTCACGAATCGTGCGGCCGCGCGAGATACGTGCCAGGAAAAGACCCACGAAAGGCCCCCAGGCAATCCACCAGGCCCAGAAAAACAGGGTCCAGCCATTGAGCCAAGCAGAGGGCGGATCGAAGGCGTAGGTATTCATCGAGAGGCTGATGAAGTCGGAAAAGTAGTCGCCGACGTTGAGCACCAGCACGTTGAGCAGGAACAAGGTCTTGCCGCTGAAGAGTACGAACAGCAACAGCAACAGGGCCAGCAGCATGTTGAACTCGGATAGGCGGCGAATGCCTTTCTCTACCCCGGTGACGGCGGACACCGTGGCGAAGAATACGATCATGATCACCAACGCCGCTTGCACCAGGGTATTCTCGGGAATCGAGAACATGTAGCTGAGGCCGAAGTTGAGCTGGATGACCCCGATTCCCAGGCTGGTAGCGATACCGAAGACCGTGCCCAGCACCGCGGCGATATCCACGGTATGCCCAATGGGACCATGGATTTTCTTGCCGAAGATGGGATAGAGCGCGCTGCGGATGGTCAGCGGCAGATTATGCCGGTAGCTGAAGAACGCTAGCGACATGCCCACCAACGTGTAAATGCCCCATCCGGAAAGTCCCCAGTGAAGGAACGTTAGCTGCATGGCGTGCCGCGCGGCTTCTATCGTGTTGCCTTCACCTTCGGGAGGCGTTAGGAACTGGGTTACCGGTTCGGCGATACAGAAAAACAACAGGTCGATGCCGATCCCTGCCGAGAACAACATCGCCGCCCAGGAGGCCATGTTGAAGTCGGGCTTGGAGTGATCGGGCCCCAACTTGATCTTGCCGAAACGTGACAGGCCAATGCCGATCACGAACACTAAGTAGGCAACCACGGCGAGGAAGTAATACCAACCGAAGGTGTTGGAAATCCAGCCCAGAATGGCGTTGATGATGCCGCTGGCCGAGTCGGTGAAAAACATCGTCCAGAGCGCGAAGAGCACGATGCCAATCACCGAACCGTAGAAGACCACCGGATTGAGGCGGTCGCGGCTGACGTCGTCGGTGTGTTGTGGATGCATGAGCAATCCTCTAGTTGTGTAAGCACGACGGTAGCGAGACGAGAGGCGCGTTCTTTTACTAGGGCCGAGTCAAGATGTGGTCTGGCCGCGCGCCGCCGTCGTGAACACGACCTACCCATGCGAGCTCCTTGGCAGCGGATCTCTGGCCGCTGCCGAGATGTTCGCGGGAGACGTGACTGTCTTGGTTGCGTGTCACGCTCCGTTGGAGGCATGCGTCACGTAGCTACCGATGGAATGAAATCATATTTTTATTAATTGATTGTTCAATCAAAATACGTGGTTATGCATCGCCTTTCAACCGTTAGGCGAAATCTAAGCGGCGGATTTCAACCCGATACGGCATACCCGAGATCGTCCAAGAAACGCTGCCACCAGCGCGTCAGGTCATTGCAGCGGACGCTAGCCAGCATGCTGGCATGGCGTTGGCAACGCTCTTCGTATGGCATCTGCAGTGCTTGATCGAGCGCTTCTGCGATGGCATGCGGGTCGTAGGGGTTGACCAGCAAGGCGCCCTCGAGCTCATGCGCGGCGCCGGCGAGTTCACTGAGCACCAGCGCGCCGGGGTTGCGGCTGTCCTGGGCCGCGACGAATTCCTTGCATACTAGGTTCATGCCATCGCGCAGCGGTGTGACAAGGCCCACCTGGGCGGCGCGAAAGAGTCCCATGAGGGCGGTGCGCGGATACGTCTTGTTGATGTAATGCACTGGCACCCAATCGAGATCGGAATGCAAGCCATTGATGTGGCCGGCCTGGGATTCGAGCTGCTGGCGCAGGTCGTCGTATTCGGTGATGGCGCTTCGTGAGGGGCTCGCGATTTGCGTATAGAGTACGTGGCGCCGGTAGTGGGGATAGTCGTCGAGCAGATGCTCGAAAGCGAGCATGCGTTCGCCAAGTCCCTTGGAATAGTCGAGCCGGTCGGCGCCGGCGATCAGCGCACAGCCTCCCAACGAGGCACGTAGCTGACGGACGGTTTGTTTGGTTTCGCTATGCTGTGCCTCGCGTTGCAGTGTGTCGACATCGATGCCCACGGGGTAGATGCCAAGTTTCAGGCGTCGGTCGCCGTAGCGCAGCACATTATCGCTGCGCTTGGCCCCGAGGATGCGGATTGCGGCATGGCAGAAGGTTTCGAGGTCTTGGGGCGTCTGGAATCCCAGCAAGTCATAAGCGAAGAAGCTTGCCAACAAGTCGCGATGTCCGGGTATACAGCGCAATAGCTCGGCGCTGGGAAAGGGAATGTGCAGAAAAAACCCCATCAGGGCATGACTCCCCTGGCGACGCAAGGCTTCACCGAGAGGAATAAGGTGGTAGTCGTGTACCCAGATGAGCTCATCGCCGGTGAGCAGCGTGCTGAGTTTTTCGGCGAAATGCAGGTTGGTCGCGTAGTAGACCTCGGCCTGGCGGCGTTGGAACTTCATGGCGCCCAGATTGAAGTGGAAGATTGGCCACAGTACTTCGTTGGAAAAACCCAAGTAATAGTCATCGTGCTGCTCCGCATTCAGCGGCAAGGTGGCGTAGGTAATACCATTGCGGCATGTCTGCGTCGGTTGTAGCGAGGTGTCATGGCTAATCTCTCCATTCCAGCCGAACCACATGCCCCCATGGCGGGCGAGGGCGCTATTGAGCGCCATCGCCAAGCCCCCTGCCTGGGAGCGTCCGGCCTCGGGGATCGACACCCGGTTGGAGACCACGACAAGGTCTTTCATAGCGCTTCCTCCCAGCTCTTGCTGAGGTGCAGCGCCGAGTTGATCAGCCCCACCATGCTGTAGGTTTGCGGGAAGTTGCCCCATAGCTGGTGACTGTCGGGGTCGAGGTCCTCGGAGAGTAGCCCCACCTTGTTGCGACATGCCAGAAGCCCCTCGAACAGGCGCCTGGCTTCGGTGTGATCGCCGATCGCCCAGAGCGCGTCGATATACCAGAACGTGCAGATGTTGAAGGCATTTTCGGGCGCCCCGAAATCGTCGTCAGCGACGTAGCGAAAGAGGTGATCGCCACGCCGCAGGTGTCCGCCAATGGCCTTGACGGTGGCGACGAAGCGCGGGTCGTCGGCGGGCAAAAAGCCCAGCTCGTTGATGAGCAACAGGCTGGCATCCAGGCCTTCGCCGCCGAAGCTCTCGGCGAAGAAGTCTTGCGTCTCGTTCCAGGACTCGGTGCAGATGGTGCGGTGCATGGTGTCTGCGGTGTCGCGCCAGTGCCGTGCGGCGCTGTCCAGATCGAGTTGCGCGGCGATCTTGGCTAGCCGATCGCAGGCCGCCCAGCACATGATGGCCGAGTAGGTATGTACGCGCGCGCGGCCGCGATATTCCCAGATACTGGCATCGGGTTGGTCGTAACATTCAGCGGCCAAGTGGCCCAAGGGCTCGAGGCGACGGAACAGGGTCTCGTTGCCGACCTCCTCGAGGCGCTGATCGAAGAAAACTTGGTTGGCAGCCAGGACGACGGCGCCGTAGACATCATGCTGATTCTGCAGATAGGCCGCGTTGCCCACACGCACCGGCCCCATGCCGTGATACCCGGCGAGCGTCTCGAGGCTGTGCTCGTCCAGGACCGTCTCGCCGCCGATGCCATAAAGCGGCTGTAACTGATGACGATGGGTGCCGACGACGAGGTCGATGATGTAGTGCAGGAAGTTTTCCATCGTCCCGGTCGCGCCGAGCCGGTTGAGTGCATGCACCACGAAATATGAATCGCGCAGCCAGCAATAGCGGTAATCCCAATTGCGCTGGGTGTTCGCCGCTTCGGGAATCGAGGTGGTCATGGCCGCGACCACGGCCCCAGTATCGTCGAAGGTGCTGAGTTTCAGCGTGATGGCGGCGCGAATCACGGCGTCCTGCCATTCGAAGGGCACGGCCAGCCGGCTGACCCAGTCGTGCCAATAGCGGCGCGTCTCTTCCCAATAGTGGTTGTAGAGCCGCGCGGGGGTGGTGGTCAGGCTCTCGTCGGGCCCGATGATGAAATGCAACGGGCGATCCAGGGCGTGGGCAGATTCCTGCAGTAAGTGGGTGATCGAGGCATCGGTAGTTAGGCGCACCACCCCGTCTTGGCACAGATAGCGGATGTGGTGGCTACCGTGAGTCGTATCGGGCGACGTACCGTCGTAGCCCTGCACCGGACGCAGACGTGTGCGGATGACCGGAGTGCCGGCGATGCGCTCTACGCGCCGACACAGCCCGGTGGGATGAAATTCTCGCCCGAACTGCAAGAAGCGAGGACAGAAGTCGGTGATGCGGACCTTTCCGCCCTCGGCATCCTCGATCTCCGTGCACAGAATGGCGGTGTTACGGACATAGTATTGATGGCTGGCGACACGGTTTTCGACATCGATGGCGAAATAACCGCGATCCTGCGTATCCACCAGGCGCGAAAACATCGGTGCGCTATCCAGGCGTGGAAAACAGAACCAGACGATACGCGATTGATCATCGATCAAGCCGCTGACTTGGCAGTTGCCCACCACACCCAACTCGAGTGTCGGATCTTGCGTTAGGGTGGCATGCTCCTTGTCTGATGTTCCAACCATGATAAAACCTCCTCAATGCTATCCAGGCGATACGTGGCTTGACTCTGCGCGGCTTCACCGACGCGCACGGAGAAGCCGCCGCGAGCATTGACGACGGGAAAGGCGTCCTCGTCCGTGCGGTCGTCGCCAATGAACAGCGGGATGCGCCGCCGAAAGGGTGGCGCGTCGAGCAGTCGCTGCACGGCGCGTCCCTTATGACAAGTATGATGACGAAGTTCCAGCAGGCACTTGCCCTCGGTGAGTTGGTAGGTGTCGCGGTAGGCATGCCAAAGGCGTGTCATCGTATCTCGGCAGGCCCGTTCGTGCTGCGGCGCCTGACGGTAGTGGAGAGTGAAGGCGTATGTTTTGTCCTCGAATACGGTGCCGGGATGTTGTTGTGTGAATTCGGCCAGGAAAGCACCCAGATACGCCACGGCCTCGGGTTCGAGCCGCTCGGCGTGTCGGGTGCCATCGCTATCGCGCCTCTGTGCGCCATGGCATCCTACGAGAGTTAGCGGCAGGGGCGCCGTCAGGCGCTCCAAGTCGGCCAGGCGACGGCCACTGATGACGGCTAGGGCGCCCTTGAGCTGGGTCTGCAGTTTGCTCAGCAAACTGCGCTGGCGGTGTGGCAGCGTAACGGCATCCGGATGCGATGCAATGGGCACCAATGTGCCATCGAAATCGAGAAACAGTGCGATATTGGAAAAAGCAAGGGCCGACGGTAGTGGCGTCTGCATGCCGATATCGGTCTCAGTATTTACAATCAATGCCTTTAAGCGTTGGTCATGCAAGGAAAAATTGCAAGCGGACCCCAACGCCTGGCTGCTAATGGATGGCCTGAACGGGCATGGTCTTGCGGCTCCTGCACCGTTCGGCTAATGGCCCGTCGCGCCCGGCGCCTCTATGATCACGCCATGCAGTCCAATTAACACATACGTTTGAATGATAGACGTCTGAATGATGAAGGTGAGTCATGTCTTCCTATGCTGCGCCGTTACGTGATCTTCGTTTCGTGCTCGAAGAATTGCTCGAGCACCGCTCGCTCCGCCTGCCTGAGTATCAAGAGCTTTCCGGGGAACTGGTCACTGCCATCATCGAGGAGGCTGCGCGCCTGGCGGGCGAGGTATGGGCGCCGCTCAATCGCCGTGGCGATGAACAAGGGTGCCGTCTTGAGAATGGCGAAGTACATACGCCGATGGGCTTCGCCGAGGCTTATCGCGCCTTCGCCGAGGGCGGGTGGAACGGCATCGGTAGCGATCCCGCTCATGGCGGGCAAGGCCTGCCGGAGGTCGTCGCCAGCGCGGTGCAAGAAATGTGGCATTCCGCCAACATGGCGCTGGCACTGTGCCCGCTGTTGACGGCGGGGGCCGTCGAAGCACTGGCTCAGCATGGTAGCGAGGAACTCAAGTCGCGCTACCTGGAGAAGCTGATCAGTGGCGAGTGGACGGGCACCATGAACCTCACCGAGCCGCAGGCCGGCTCGGACTTGTCGATGGTACGCACGCGGGCAGTGCCGGAGGATGCACACTATCGGCTGAACGGTCAGAAGATCTTCATTACCTGGGGCGAGCATGACTGCGCCGACAACATCATCCACCTGGTTCTCGCCCGCCTGCCGGATGCCGCCGAGGGCAATCGCGGTATATCGCTGTTTCTGGTGCCCAAGTTCCTGGTCGATGAACAGGGCCGCCTGGGCGCGCGCAATGACGTGAGTTGCGTGTCGTTGGAGCACAAGCTGGGTATTCACGGCTCGCCGACCTGCGTCCTCAGCTTCGGCGAGCACGAGGGTGCCATCGGTTATCTGGTCGGCGAACCCGGCCGTGGGCTTCAGCATATGTTCACGATGATGAACGCGGCGCGCCACAAGGTCGGCATTCAAGGCATTGGCGTGGCCGAGCGGGCCTATCAGCAAGCACGTGCGTATGCCGCGGAGCGAGTGCAAGGTCGCACGCCCGAATCGCGCGGTGGCCGATCCGCCGTGCTCAGCGAACATTACGACGTGCGCCGCATGCTGCTGTCGATGCGCGCGCGCCTGGAGGGCCTGAGAGCCCTGGCTTTGCTCTCGGCCAGCGAGATGGATCGTGCCCGCCATGCGCCCACGGTGGACGAACGGCAACGCGCCCAACAGCGAGTCGATCTCTACACGCCGGTGGTCAAAGCCTTTTCCACCGACCAGGCAGTGGATATTGCCTCGCTGGGCATTCAGGTACACGGTGGCGCGGGGTTCATCGAAGAGACTGGCGCCGCGCAGCATCTACGCGATGCACGCATCGCGCCGATCTACGAAGGCACCAACGGCATTCAAGCGCTCGACCTTGCCGGTCGGAAGATTCACCGCGACGGCGGTGCCGCCTTGGGTGACGTGCTTGACGAGGTCGCCGCTTGCGCCGATGCGCTCACAGCTGATGCTAAACTCGCTGACTTGGGGGTGTCGCTGCATCAGGGTGTGGTGGACCTACGTCGGGCGATGGTCATCGTGCTGGCACGGGGCGACGATGCCGAGCGCGGCCCCGACGCGCTCCAGGCGCTGGCGACGCCGCTGCTGGCGTTGACCGGGCATGTGCTATGCGCCTGGCAGATGGGGCGTGCGGCGCTGATCGCGCAGGCGGCGTTGATAACCGGTAATGACGATGCCTTCTATCGAGCCAAGTTGGCCAGCGCGGACTTCGTACTGCGTCAGTGGCTGCCCATCGGGCGGGCGCAGTTGGCCGTGATCGAGGCCAATCCTGGCGTGCTCGACGAAGCGTGGTGATGCGGCGTCTTCAGCGGGCCGGATCGACGGTGCCGCCCAGCGAGGCGTTGCGGCGGAACCAGCCGGCGATGCTGGTGCGTGGAGCCTGGGTCGGCAGCACCTCGTGGGGGAGGCGGTCGGCGAGAAAACACACGAAGGTCCCGAGTTCGGGGCGTATGCGCGCAATTTCACGGTCGGGGTCATCGGGGTCGAACAACGCCATCTCGCCGCCGTGCGAGGTCGTCCACGCGGAATTGAGGTACAGCACGGTCGAGACGATACGGTTGCTGCGGCCGCGAAAGCTGTCGAGATGCTTCTTGTAAAAGGCGCCGGGCGGGTACAAGGCAAAGTGCGCCTCGAACTCGAAAAGCCCCAGGTAGAGTGCGCGATTGATGGCCTGCTTCAAGAATGTCATTACTGCCAGGTATTGGCGCTGGGCTCGGCTTTCGCGATCCAGCCAATGAATGGCATCGCCACGAACATCGCGTTTGATACGGTGCGCCTGGCCACGGCCGATGCCGGCTTCGTCGAGCTGCGATTGTGTCTTCAGCGTCTGCAATTCCGCCTGCAAGCTGTGGCATAGCGCGGTATCGATGAAGCGTTCGCCGACGAACCAGCCCTGCGCGACCAACGCATCCAGCAGTCGGGGTAACGCGGCCTTGTCGAGGTAGTCGGCGGGGTCATGTCGCGACATGCGAATAGGCTCCGGTGCAGTTTTCAAGACCGTGGCGGGGATGGTGCGGGCAGATGACGCAACGGACTACCGAGGGGCGCACGGTCGAGACTGATGGGGCGCGCGAAACCCACCGCCAGCAGTTCGACCAGCATCATCGCCGACAGCCCCCATATTACATGATCGGCGTAGGCATAGCTGGGCACATAATACGTGTGCTCACCGTGACGGATGACGTCCGTGTGGCTGCGGCGATCCTCGAGGAACCACGTCAGCGGCACCTCGAAAATGGTATCCAGCTCATTATGGTCCGGCCTCAGGGGAAGGTCGGGAGGGATCAGGCCGACGAACGGCGTCACGCAGATGCCGTGGCGCGAGATGACATCGCTCAACCGGCCGAGACACGTGACATGAGAAGGCGGTAGGGCGATTTCCTCGTGGGCTTCTCTCAAGGCCGTGGCCCATAGGTCGGCATCTTCGAGCTCGGCCTTACCGCCGGGAAACGCGACTTGTCCACCGTGTTGCGCGAGGTGGCCGGCACGGCGCGTCAGCACGAGCGTGGGCTCGCGGCGCTCGACGATCGCGAGCAGCACAGCGGCCCTCGGCAGATCGGCGTTCAAATGGCGCGGATGGTGTGCTTGCAGGCGTTCACGCAGTGTCTCTAACATGTTGCTTTTCACCTAATGGGGCGCCGTACCGCTCGCCCGAGGACGACCATGAATTTCTGTAGCCATTGTGGCCAAACCGTGCGTTTCGCGATTCCCAGCGGTGACGATCGCGGACGCTTTCTCTGCGATGCCTGCGGCACCATCCATTACCAGAATCCGCGCATCGTGGCCGGTACCTTACCGGTAGCGGGCGAGCGCGTCTTGCTGTGCCGGCGTGCGATCGCACCTCGCAAAGGCTACTGGACGCTGCCTGCCGGCTTCATGGAAAACGGTGAGACCACATCTGAGGCAGCCGCGCGCGAGACACGCGAAGAAGCCTGCGCCGACGTCGAACTCGAGGGCCTTTACACGCTCATCAACCTGCCGCATATCGACCAGGTCTACATGATCTTCCGTGGTGTGCTGCGCGGCGACTATGCGTCTGGTCCCGAGAGTCTCGAGGTGGCGCTGTTCGAGGAGGCCGAGATTCCCTGGCACGAGTTGGCGTTTCCCACCATCGAGCGCACCTTGCGTCACTATTTTGATGATCGCCGGGGCGGTGACTATCCGCTGCACGTGAGCGACATCACCGCCGAAGACCGCGAACGATACTTCGGCAGCGCGTGACGTCCCTCCGCTTCAAGTGATCGACGGCGCCTAGACGTCTGCCAGACGCCACGCTTCATAGGCCGGTTCTTCGTATGGGTGGGCCAGTTTGAGCGCCGCCACGGCGGCTTCCAAATAGTCGTCCTCGCAGACCAGTTCGACCTTCAACTCCTCGACATGGCTGAGCGCACCGACCTGGCCGATATGCGGGTCGGCGCCATCGAGCGGGCGAAACTGGCCCTGTCCGGGCGTCTGGAAGCAGCAGGCTTCGTAGTCACCGATGCGTCCGGCGCCGGTAGCAAAAACCGCTTCCTTGACGCTTTCGGCGTCGTCCATGGGAACGAAAAACGCGAGTTTGTACATTCAGGGCTCCTTGACGTCGCTTTCAGCGGTGCGCGTTGTGCGGCAATGGCTCGCCGCGTGGACTGCGCGGGTGTCTTGATGATGGCATAATGCCGAGCAGCTGTCGGTCCAGGACGGAACCAACGATGTTGAAGTGGATATGCATAACGCTAGTGGTACTGATCGGTCTACTGCAGTATCACCTGTGGTTTGGTGAAGGGGGAGTGCGTGAACTCAACCATATTAGCCACCGTGCCGATGTGCTTGAAGAAAAAAACGACCGGCTGCAGGCGCGAAATGACCGTCTGGCGGCGGAAGTGATCGATCTCAAGAAAGGACTCGATGCTATCGAGGAGCGGGCACGCAGCGACCTGGGCATGGTGCGCCGTGACGAGCAGTTCTTCTGGGTGCCCGGCGTGACCGCGGAGCGCTCCATCGTCGAGCAAAGTGCCACTACGGTACGCGGCGACCCCGAAAAGGCGGCGGCGATGCCCGAGGAGGCCGCGCCGTGAGCCGATTATGGTTGATCGTGCCGGCGGCGGGGCAAGGCCGTCGCATGGGGGCCGCCTTGCCCAAGCAATATCTCGACATCGCAGGCAGACCGGTACTGGCGCATACCTTGGCGCGGCTACACGCTGCCTTTCCAGACGCGGCGCTACGTCTGTGCCTCGATGCCGACGATGCTCGCTTCTCTCCCGAGTGGGTTCCCTTCACCGACTGGCAGCGCGTGCCCGGAGGTCGTGAACGCGCCGATTCGGTGGCGAACGCGTTGGCCTCGCTCGAGGGTGTCGCGGCGGACGATGACCTGGTCTTGGTCCACGATGTCGCGCGGCCTTGTGTGGCGCTCGATGACTTACGTCGCCTGCGCGCCGTCCTTGAGACCTCGCCCGACGGAGGACTGCTGGCGGCGCCGGTGGCGGACACCATGAAGCGCGCCGATGCCGCCGGCCATGTCGTGCATACTGTGTCGCGCGAGGGGTTATGGCATGCCATGACCCCGCAAGGCGCGGCTTATCGCGTGCTGTGCCGGGCATTCGCGCATGCCCGCGACACGCGCGTTACGCTTACCGACGAGGCTTCGGCACTCGAGGCGCTGGGCCTGGCGCCGCGCTTGGTGTCCGGACGCCGGGACAATCTCAAGATTACGCATCCCGAGGACCTTTCCCTCGCCACGCGGCTTCTCAGCGAAACCGCGTACGATGCTCCGCTTTCCGACGAGACATTTTCATGACGCTACGTATTGGTCACGGTTTTGATGTACACCGCTTTGGCGATGGCGATCACCTGATGGTCGGTGGTGTGCGCATTGCGCATACGCACGGTTTTATCGCCCATTCGGACGGCGACGTTCTGTTGCACGCGCTGTGCGATGCGCTGCTCGGTGCCTGCGGTTTGGGCGATATAGGTCATCATTTTCCCGATACCGACGCGACTTGGGCCGGTGCCGACAGTCGCGAATTGTTGCGCCGGGTATATGACCTAGTCATCGCCACGGGGTATCGGATCGTCAATCTGGATACGACCGTGATCGCTCAGGCACCGCGCCTGGCCGATTACATCGCGTTAATGCGCACGCGTATTGCCGAGACGCTCGGTATGGCGGAAGACGCGGTCAACGTCAAGGCGACCACCAGCGAGCGGCTCGGTTTCACCGGACGCAAGGAAGGCATCGCCGCCGAGGCGGTGGTACTACTGACACGCGCGGACGCCACATGATCGATATGTCGCTCTGGCCTCCCGATTGGCCGCGTATTCACGGTGGGCCGCTGGCACCTGGCGATTTTCGCATGACGCCAGAAGACTTCCTCGTCGAAGAAGTATTCGATTTCGCGCCGGAAGGGCAGGGCGAACACCTCTGGTTATGGATCGAGAAGCGTGATCTGACGACACCGGAAGCCGCCAAGCACGTGGCGCGAGTGTGTGGCGTGCGCCCGCGCGACGTGGGCTATAGCGGCCTCAAGGACCGCATCGCGGTTACCCGCCAATGGCTCTCGGTACATCTGCCCGGGCGTGACGCCCCTGACGCGTTGGCTACCCAACTGAGTGATATGGGGGTCGTGGTGCAGGAGGCGCGACGTCATCCACGCAAGCTCAAGCGCGGCGTGCATCGCGCCAACCATTTTACGCTTCGGCTGAGCGGCGAGATCGCCTCGCATCCCGAGCTGTCGCGTCGTTGGCAGGCCCTGTGCGCGGATGGTGTGCCCAATTATTTCGGCCCGCAACGCTTTGGCCGCGAAGGGCGCAATCTCGTGCTTGCTCAGAAGGCCTTTGCGCGCGGTTGGCGCAAGCGTGACGATCCGCATGGTATGCAGCTTTCTGCGGCGCGCAGCTTCCTGTTCAATGAGGTGCTGGCCGCGCGCCTGCGCGCGCAGACCTGGCGAACGCCGCGTCCTGGCGATGTGCTGACGTTGGCGGGAACGGCTAGCCGCTTCGTGGCCGACGAGGTCGACGCCACCTTGCACGAACGCGCGGCGCGCGGCGACGTCATACCTACCGGCCCGCTGTGGGGCCGTGGGCATCTGGAGAGTGGCGCAGAGGTGGCCGAGGAAGAAACGCGGCTCGCGACGCGGCATGAGGCACTCACGCAGGGACTGGAAGCGGCCGGCGTGCGCATGGATCGGCGCGCGCTTGGCGTGCCGCTTGATGCACCGTCGCTGACGCATGATGCCATGGGCCGGGTGACGCTTGGTTTCGGCTTGCCGCGCGGCGCCTTCGCAACTTCGGTATTGCGTGAATTGATGCATCACCCGTTGCTGTGAAGGGATATCGGCTATCACAAAGCAAGAGGATAGATATGCGCAAGTTACTGTTATCCAACGATGATGGCGTTCATGCACCGGGGCTACGCGCGCTTCATGATGCGCTCTCGGCATATGGGCGCCTGCGTGTGGTGGCACCGGACCGTGATAAAAGCGGCGCCAGCAACTCGCTGACGCTGACGCGCCCCCTGGCGCTGACGGCCCTCGACAACGGCTTTTATTCAGTCGACGGCACGCCGGCCGATTGCGTGTATCTGGGCGTCAATGGAGTCTGGGACGAGAAGCCTGATCTAGTGATTTCGGGCATCAATCATGGCGGTAATCTGGGCGATGATGTGCTTTATTCGGGCACCGTGGCCGCGGCCATGGAAGGGCGCAACTTAGGCATGGCGGCGATTGCCGTATCGCTTTGCGGCGAGCGTTATTTCGAGACGGCCGGGCGCGTCGCGGCGACGCTGGTGGGAGCGGCGGAGTCACTGTCATTGCCTCCGCGCAGTCTGCTCAACGTCAATGTGCCGGACGTGCCATGGGAAGATATTCAGGGAGTACGCGTGACGCGGATGGGATATCGCGGTCCTGCGGCCCAACCTCTAAGAGTGCAAGATCCGCGCGGCCGCGAGCGTTATTGGATTGCCGCCGTCGGCGATAATGCCGATGATGGGGCGGACACCGATTTCGCGGCTATCGAAGCGGGATACGTGTCGATTACGCCCCTGCAGACCGATCTTACACGCCATACAGCGTTAGACGACGTACGGAACTGGCTGGATGCATTGTCGAATTCCTGACACACACGATACACACCGACTCGGTGGTATCGGCATGACCTCACAGCGTACTCGCAATCGCTTGATACGGCGGCTCCAGGCTAGCGGTATTCGTGATGCGCGAGTGCTCGATACCATGGCCCGTGAGCCGCGTCACGTTTTCCTCGACGAGGCGTTGGCGCACCGCGCCTATGAAGATACTGCCTTGCCGCTGGGGCAGGGGCAGACGCTTTCTCAGCCGTGGATCGTGGCGCGCATGACCGAGTTGGTGTTGGCGGCGCAACCGCGGCGCGTATTGGAAATCGGGACCGGCTCGGGCTATCAGACGTTGATTCTGGCGCGTCTGGTCGAGTCTGTGTGGAGCATTGAGCGCATTGGTGCGTTGCATCGCCGTGCTGCTTCTCGCTTATCCATGCTGGGCGTCGATAACGTGCATCTGCGCCACGAAGACGGCGGGCATGGATGGCCTCAGGCGGCTCCCTTCGATGTCATCCTGCTCACGGCCTGCGCCAGCGTGCTGCCTCAGGAGTTGTTGTCTCAGTTGGATGACGGGGGGGAACTGATCGCGCCACTGGAGGATGAGTCGGGTCGCCAATGGCTGACACGTGTGCGGCGTCGCGGCGTCACCTTCGAACGCACGCGGCTCGAGCGGGTCAGATTCGTACCGCTACTGGAAGGGGTCATACAATGAAGCGTTACTTGACGCTTTTCTTCAAAGGCGCCGGGATGGGCGCCGCGGATGCGGTGCCCGGCGTTTCCGGCGGTACTATCGCCTTCATCACCGGCATCTACGAGGAGTTGATCCATTCGATCAAGCAATTTGGCCCTCGTGCCTTCGGAGCGTGGCGTCGTGGTGGTCTGTCGGGGCTCGCCGAACATCTCAATCTGGCGTTTCTGCTGCCCTTGATGCTAGGTATCGTGGCGAGCTTGGTGAGTGTCGCGCATCTCGTGACCTGGCTGCTCGATCATCATCAGCTATTGCTCAATGCCTTTTTCTTCGGCCTGGTGCTGGCCTCGGCCATCGTCGTGGGCCGACAGGTCGGTCATTGGCAATGGCAGCACATCTTTCCCTTGATTCTGGGCGTCTGCGTGGCTTTGTGGCTGCCCAGTCTATTACCGGCGCCAACCGAAGCCAGCCAATGGATATTGTTGGTGGGAGGGGCTATCGCCATCAGTGCGATGCTTCTGCCAGGTGTCTCAGGAAGCTTCCTGCTACTGGTAATGGGGCTTTACGGGACGGTGATGGAGGGCATCAAAAGTGCCGACCTGGCCTTGATTGCGACCTTCGGCACGGGCTGTGTCATCGGCTTGATGGTATTCTCGCGTGTCCTGTCGTGGCTGTTTCATCACTACCGACTGGGAACGCTCTTGACCCTGGTTGGCTTCATTCTCGGCTCGTTACCGCAGCTCTGGCCATGGCGCGAACTGGTCAGCTACCGCCTGGCAAGTGGCGACCGGATCGTGCCGCTCGACTATCGCTATCTCATGCCTTCGGACTATAGCGTGATCACCGGTGAGCCGGCCCAATTGCTGATGGCGGTCGTCTTGATGATCGCTGGTCTAGCGCTGGTCATGGCCATCGGCGAACGCAGTCCTTCCCCGTTTAAAGAGGACCGAACCCATGTCTGACTCTCGTCGACTATTGCCCGCGCTGGGACTCGTGGCGTTGGGCCTGGCGGGGTGCACAAGCTCCGGCGGCGCACCTCAGGTGCAGGATCTCTCGGTCAGCCGTAACAGCGAGCCGCCGAGTTCGTATACCGTCAAGTCGGGTGACACCTTGTATGGCATTGCCTGGCAGAACAATCTCGATTTCCGTGACTTGGCGCAACTCAATGATATTACGCCACCCTACCGCCTCGATCCGGGGCAAACACTACGTCTGACCCCAGATGGCGACGCCGGGTCGGCGTCAAGTAACGCGTCCGACGAGACCAGTGGCGCAGTGGCAACCCCGTTGGGCGGTGGCGCCGAGACGACCGATAGCGCTCAGGACGATGACTGGCTGGCGCCGGCGGATAGCGCGTCGTCGCAAGGCCGCGACCTGGATATAGCGTCCATCGATGCGCAGGCCGTAGGCGCTGCTTCCGAGGCTAGTGAAGGCGGCACGCCGGGGCCTGTCTATGACGCAGACGATGCGACCGACGAGTCCGCGCGCGATGACGAAGGCGAGAGCGATGCTTCGGGTGGGGCAGCCGCTAGCGATGAACCGCAGGAGGCGCAATCCGATAGTACGAGCACAGACGACCGGGCGAGAGACGACGAACCCTCCGAGCCCACCGGCGAAGCCGGCACGCGCGTTGCGGGTGAAAGCGACACGACGGCCGACCGCTCGCAACGCAAGTACCAGCCAGTCGAAAATGTGGCTTGGCAGTGGCCCACCGAGGGCAATGTCGTCAACGATTTCGATGACAATTCTACCGTGACGGCTGGCATTGATATCGCTGGTGAAAAGGGGCAACCTGTCAAGGCAGCGGGTCCGGGCATCGTGGTGTATGCCGGCAGTGGCGTCCGCGGATATGGCAACCTCATCATTCTCAAGCATAACGACCATTTCCTGAGTGCTTACGCGCATAACGATACGTTGCGCGTGGAGGAAAACGATGTCGTCGAAGCAGGAGAGGTCATTGCCACCATGGGCGATACCGATGCCGATCGCGTCAAGCTGCATTTCGAGGTGCGCCAGGACGGCCAGCCTCAAGACCCAATGGAGTACTTGCCGTCGCGTTGAGCACGGTAGGACTCAGACCCTGAACATGCGCACAACAATAAACGGGTAGTCCGCCATGGCCGATGGCTCGCACGCCCCGGCCGTGGTTATCAAATCGGCAGCAGTAAAGTGGGGTATAGGATATGAGCATGCTGGAGCGGGATATTCAGGGTGTGGACCTCGATGACGTTGACAACGAAGTGGACGTCGATGCCGTCGAGGTCGCTAGCGACAAGGATGACGATGCGTTCGAGAAAGCGCTGAATCGTGACGAAAAAAGTTACCATCAAAGCCTCGACGCAACACAGATCTACCTCAATGAAATCGGCTTTTCGCCGCTTTTGACCCCCGAAGAAGAAGTTCACTATGGGCGCCTGGCCCAGAAGGGCGATCCCGCTGGGCGCCAGCGCATGATCGAGTCCAATCTGCGTCTGGTGGTCAAGATCGCCAGACGCTATCTCAACCGGGGTTTGTCACTGCTCGATCTAATCGAGGAAGGCAACCTGGGCCTGATCCGTGCCGTGGAAAAGTTTGACCCCGAACGGGGCTTTCGCTTCTCGACCTATGCGACTTGGTGGATTCGTCAGACCATCGAGCGGGCGCTGATGAATCAGACGCGCACGATTCGCCTGCCCATTCATGTGGTCAAGGAACTCAACATATACCTACGGGCTGCGCGCGAGCTGACTCAGCGACTCGACCATGAAGCCACGGCCGAGGAAATCGCCGACTTTCTGGACAAGCCGGTCGGCACCGTCAAGAAGATGCTCGGACTCAACGAGCGCGTGTCGTCGGTCGACTATCCGATGGGCGGCGAGAGCGATAAACCCTTGATCGACACGCTTGCGGATGAAAATGAAGCCGGTCCCGAGTCGTTGCTGGTCGGCAACGATGTCAAGCAGCACGTCGACGACTGGTTGGCGGAGTTGACCGAGAAACAGATGGAAGTCGTCGTGCGTCGTTTCGGTTTGCGCGGGCATGAAGCAGCGACCCTCGAAGATGTCGGGGCGGAAATCGGTCTGACGCGTGAGCGGGTGCGCCAGATTCAGGTCGAGGCGTTGAAAAAATTGCGCCGGGTACTGGAGAAGCAAGGATTGTCGCTGGACTCGATTTTCGAATGACGCGCACCAGGCATGATGAGCCGTATGGCTTGTCATGCCACCGTTCTGTCACGGCAATGACGCGCTTTCCACGCTATCCTTGGTACTTGCTTATTTGCCTGATACATTGATTTGAGGCAATACATGCGGCATTGTATGTAACCCCGATACCCCTGTTGGCGGTGACACTGCCGGTCGTCGAGCCCGTAATCAGCTCGCCCCGAGAAAATCAGTGAAAAGCAAGTCAGTCAAAAGCACGTTCGTCAAAAGAGCATGCTTCAAAAGAAAGGAACCCAAGCCGATGTCCTCTCGAGAGCCGTCATCGCCGAAATTTCGGCTGCGTTTATTGCCGGTGTTGATCGCCGCCGCTGTTACCTCTCAGGCGCACGCCGCCGATTTGTGGACCATTACGCAGGACGCCCTGCAGAACAATTCCACTCTGGGGGCCTCGCGGTCGACTTTCCAGAGTGTCGAGGCCGGACGTGATGTGGCGCGTGGCAGCTTGTTGCCGCAAATCGATGCGACCGCGCAGGTCGCGCACAACAACACGCTGGAAAGCCAGAGTTCATCGAGTGCTTTGGGAGGTGCCGGAACGGGAGGCACTGGGACGGGTTCCGAAAGTAGCTATAACTCCACCAGCGCCGGTATTGAATTGACCCAGGCGTTGTACGACGCCACGAGCTGGGCTGAGCTTGAAATCGCCAAACGCGAGACTGGTCAGCAAGCGCTTTTGCTTCAAGCCGACCGCCAGCAGTTGCTCTATGATGTCGCCTCGGCGTATTTCGAGATCTTGCGCGCCCATGACGTGCTCGAGGCGAGTATTTCCCAAGAGAAAGCCATCAAGCGTCAGCTCGACCAAGCGCAGGAGCAATTCGATGTCGGGCTAGTGGCGACCACCGATGTCAACGAGGCGCAGGCGTCTTACGATCTAGCCCGCTCCCAGCGTATTTCCGCTGAAAACGACCTACAGGTCAGTTTCGAGGCGCTGGAACGCCTGACCGGCAAGCGTTACGACAGCATCGATGCCTTGTCGGACGATATTCCCATCGAGTCTCCCGAGCCGGCGGGGCGCGATAACTGGATTCAGATGGCAATCGCCAATAATCCCAACGTGCAGGCGGCACAGGCCGCGGTGGATGTGTCTCAGGCGGAAGTTGAGCAGGCGGAAGCCGGCCATAAGCCGACGCTCTCGGCCTTCGCCAACTATAATTATTCGGATAGCGACCAGGACTATCTAGACGGCCACAACGGGAAAACTGAAGTGGGGCTGAAAGCTAAATTGCCAATCTACCGTGGCGGGACGACCAGCGCTCAGGTGCGTCAGCAGACCTACACGCTGGAGGCGACACAGTATGATTTCGAGGCCCAGCGTCGCGACACCACACAGCAGGTACGCTCGCTGTTCACGCAGGTCATGAACGATGTCGAAAGCGTCGAGGCCCAGCGGCAGGCGATCGTCTCCAACCGTAGCGCACTGGAAGCGACGCGTTCCGGCTACGAGGTGGGGACCCGCAATATCGTCGATGTGCTCGACGCCGAGCAGGCCTTGTATCAGGCGGTTTCCGATTATGCCGATGCGCGTTATACCTACGTGACCGACATGGTAGAACTGCGCCAACAGGCTGGGGTACTCGATCAAGACGTGATTCGCGATCTCAACCAGTGGCTGCGGGAGACCGAGACAGTGACGCTGCGTCTGCCCGAGGATGGTGGCATGAGCCAGATGGAAGATATCGGCGAGCGGCCCACGATGGAGCAGTCCTCTGCGCCTTGACGCAAGTTCGATAAACGCCATTCGTTACGCCGCACCTTGGGGTGCGGCGTTTTGCGTCGTGCCGCGCACCACTTCGTGTAGGCGAGGTAGAATAAGGTGCCCGTTATTGCCTTGTCAGAAGGAACGTTTGCCATGTCTCGGCCGCTGATCGCCGACATCGACCTGGGCGCCTTGCGCCACAATTATCGTCTTGCCTGCGATCAAGCACCGCACAGCCGTGCCATCGCGGTCCTCAAAGCGGGTGCTTACGGTCATGGGGCGGTAGAGTGTGCCAATGCCCTGGCCGATGTTGCCCCCGCGTTTGCCGTCGCGAGTATCGAGGAAGCGGTTGCGCTGCGTGAGGCGGGTATCGCGCAGCCGATCATGCTGCTAGAGGGATTCTTCGACGCCGAGGAATTGCTGCTCATCGACGCACATCGGCTCTGGGTCGCCGTACACAGCGATTGGCAGCTCGACGCCTTGCTGGCGTTTCAGCCTCAGGCGCCGATTCCGACCTGGCTAAAGCTGGATTCCGGCATGCATCGCCTGGGGTTCGCGCCGGAGGCTTTCGTGGCGCGCTGGCAGCGTCTGAAGGCGGCGCCGGCTCAGACCACCGACCTGCACCTGATGACGCATTTCGCCACCGCCGACGCGCTCGATCCTGCGTATTTTCGCCGCCAGCTGGCGTGTGTCGAGGCGCTGCGCGAGCGGCTCGAGGCGCCGGTCTGCCTCGCCAATTCGCCGGCCACGTTGGCCTGGCCGCAGACGCACGGTGAATGGACACGTCCGGGCGTCATGCTCTATGGCAGTGATCCGCTGGAAGGTGCCAACGATGCGAGTCGCGCCCTCAAGCCAGTGATGACATTGCGATCTGAGGTCATCGCGGTGCGTGAATTGGAGACGGGGGAAGCGGTCGGCTACGGTGGGCGTTGGCGGGCACCACGCCCCTCACGCATTGGCGTGGTCGCGTGTGGCTACGGCGATGGTTACGATCGCCACGCAGGGGATGGCACACCGGTGCTCGTCGAGGGCCGGCGCGTGCCATTGGCCGGCAAGGTGTCCATGGACATGCTGACGGTCGATCTCACTGAGGTGCCCGAGGCGCACATCGGCAGCCAGGTCGTGCTGTGGGGTGAAGGGCTGTCCATTGATGAAGTGGCGCGTCACTGCGATACCATCAGCTATACGCTGATGACCGGGGTCTTGCCCCGCGTGCCACGTCGCTATCGGGTGGCCGACACAGTGTAAAAATCCGCTACAATGAGCGGCGTTTCGATGCCTCGAGAGAGATATGGCCAAGCACGTATTGCCTGATAATTTCGCCCATCCCCGCTATTGGCCCACCTGGCTGGCCATCGGACTGATGCGTCTCGGTGCCTGGTTGCCCTGGCGCCTCAAAATGGCGGTAGGGCGCCTCATCGGCCTGTGTGCCTGGCGCTTCGCGCGCAGTCGCCGACGCATTACCGAGACCAATCTGGCGTTATGCTTTCCAGAGTTGAGCGAGGAGGAGCGGTCTCGGCTGGTACGTGAGACCTTCATCGCCAACGGCAAGGGCATTCTCGAGACTGCTACTGGCTGGTGCCGTGATCCCGAGCATTTGCGCCATCGCGTGACTTTCAAGGGCGAAGAGCACATGACTCAAGCCTTGGCGCAGGGCAAAGGGGCGTTAATCATTGGGGTGCATTTCTCGACCCTCGACCTCGGCGGTGCGTTGCATTCGCTGTTCTTTCCTGCGGACGTCGTCTACCGGGCGCATGACAATCCGCTATTCGAGCGCTTCATGACGCGTGCACGACGGCGTATTTTCGGGCGTGCCATCGATCGCCATGACCTGCGCGGTGTGGTGCGTCGTATCAAGGAAGGGCACGCCGTGTGGTATTCGCCGGATCAGGATTTCGGCCGTGATGCCAGCGTCTTCGCACCCTTTTTCGGGGTCGAGGCTGCGACACTCAAATTGACGGCGAAGATTGCCCGTATGACGGGGGCGCCGGTGATGCCATTGATTTTTCATCGCAACCCCGGTGATGAGACGTACACGTTGGAATACCTGCCTGCGCTGGAAAATTTTCCGAGCGGGGACGATGTTGCCGATGCCACACGTATCAACGGTCTCATCGAAGACGCCATTCGTCGCCACCCCGAGCAGTATCTATGGCTGCATCGGCGCTTCAAGACGCGCCCGCGAGGCGAGCCGAAGCTCTACTGAAACGGCGCTTCAAGCTGGAAGAGCGGAGCTTCGCGTTTGGAAGAGGGACGTTATAAGAATACCCCACGAACCTGGCGGTTGTGGGGTATTCTTCAAGCTTCAGCCCGCGAAGCGGGCGTTCTTACGTCTCCGGCGAAGCCGGTCAGGCATCGATGCGCTTGTACTTCATGCGCTTGGGCGTGTCGCTGCCCACGCGCTGGCGGTAGTCTTCCTCGTACTCGCTATAATTGCCCTCGAAAAACTCCACACGGGACTCACCCTCGTAGGCGAGGATATGGGTCGCGATACGGTCGAGGAACCAGCGGTCGTGTGAGATGACCAGCGCACAGCCAGGGAAGGCGAGCAGCGCTTCTTCCAAGGCACGCAGCGTCTCGATGTCGAGATCGTTGGACGGTTCGTCGAGCAGCAGGACATTGGCGCCTTGCTTGAGGGTCTGTGCCAGTTGCAAGCGACCGCGCTCGCCCCCCGAGAGCTCCGATAGGCGTTTTTGCTGATCGTTGCCCTTGAAGTTGAAACGCCCCACGTAGGCACGTGAAGACATCTCGTAGCCATTGATGCTGATCATGTCCTGACCGTCGGATACCGCTTCCCAGACAGTCTGTTTGTCGTCGAGATGATCGCGTAGCTGCTCCACGTAGGCGATGTCCACGGTCTCGCCGATAACGACCTCGCCGCTGTCGGGCTGTTCCATGCCGGCGATCAGCTTGAACAGTGTGGACTTGCCGGCGCCATTACCGCCGACGATGCCTACGATGGCACCCTTGGGCAGCTGGAATGAGAGGTTCTCGAACAGCAGCTTGTCGTCGAAGCGCTTGGCCACGTCATGGAACTCGATGACCTTGTCGCCGAGGCGCGGCCCGGGCGGAATGTAGATCTCGTTGGTTTCGTTGCGCTTCTGGAAATCGCCCGATTGCATTTCCTCGAAGCGATTCAGGCGCGCTTTGCTCTTGGCCTGACGCCCCTTGGCGTTGCTGCGTACCCACTCGAGCTCTTGCTTGATCGCCTTGTTCTTGGAGGCCTCCTGCTTGGCTTCCTGCTCGAGGCGTTTTTCCTTCGACTCAAGCCACTGCGAATAGTTGCCCTCGAAGGGAATGCCCTGGCCGCGGTCCAACTCGAGAATCCAGCCGGCCACGTTGTCGAGGAAGTAGCGGTCGTGGGTAATCGCCACCACGGTTCCGCTATAGTCGTGCAGATAACGTTCCAGCCAGGCCACCGATTCGGCGTCGAGGTGGTTGGTCGGCTCATCGAGCAGCAGCATGTCGGGGCTCGAGAGCAGTAGACGACACAATGCCACGCGGCGGCGCTCGCCCCCGGAGAGATTACCGACCTTGGCTTCCCAGGGCGGTAGACGTAGAGCCTCGGCGGCGACTTCCAGCTTGCGCTCGATGTTGTGCGCATCGGCAGCCTCGATCAGATCCTCAAGACGTGCCTGCTCGGCAGCCAGGGCGTCGAAATCGGCATCCGGCTCGGCATAGGCGACATACACCGCCTCGAGCTTTTCTTGGGCGTCCTTGATCTCGCTCAAGGCTTCTTCGACCGTCTCGCGGACGTTCTTGTCGTCGTCGAGCTCGGGCTCCTGCGGCAGATAGCCGATATTGATGCCCGGCATGGGGCGTGCTTCGCCGTTATATTCCTTGTCCACACCGGCCATGATCCGTAACAGCGTGGATTTACCCGCGCCGTTGAGGCCGAGCACGCCGATCTTCGCGCCAGGGAAGAAGGAAAGCGAAATATCCTTGAGGATTTCATGCTTGGGCGGGACGATCTTGCCCACCCGATTCATGGTATAGACGTATTGCGCCATGGAATTCCGGTTTGGTTGGGAAATGGATCACAAGTAACGATGATAGAGGGGGCGTGGCGTAAAGGCTAGCGCGATGAAATCGCGTCTACTCGCCGCGCGCCCCCTTGCTTGAAACTTCCTATCAGGCCTGCCCGCGCTCGGCGCGCAGGCGCTTGAGTTCCTGCATTGCTTCGACCCGCTCGGTGATATCCTTTTGCACGCCGACGAAGTAGGTTAGCTGGTCTTCATCGTCGTAGACAGGCGTGATCGAGAGCTCGTTCCAGAACATCGAGCCATCCTTGCGGTAGTTGCGCAAGACCTCCTGGCAGGGTTGTCCTTCGCGAATCGCCTGACGAATGTTATCCAACTGGGGCTGGTCGCGGTCGTCGTTCTGAAGGAAGCGGCAGTCGCGGTAGAGGATCTCGTCGGCACTGTAGCCGGTGAGTCGTTCGAAGCCTTGGTTGACATAGATCAGGATGGTTTCGTCGCCTTCCTGTTCGGCCACCACGATGCCATCGTCTGACGCGTTGACAATACGTTCCAGTAGCGCCGGGCTGATCATGGGAGGTCGTTTCATTGTCTCTGCGTTCCTTGGGACTGTCATGCACTCATCATGGCCATGCCGGGGGTGGATTTCAACGCGACGTATTACATCTCGACTTCCGGCAAGCGCTGGCTGGAGGCTGCCGCACCAAGAGCGCACACCGCCAGCACCAGCAATAGTCCAGCGCTGCCGGTGAAGTGCGCGATGGCGCCCAGTAGCCCGCCCACCAACAACATGAGAATCCCCGTGAAGGTATTGGAAAGCGCGACATACAAGGCGCGCTTTTCGCTACCCGCCATGTCGACCACATAGGTCTTGCGGCCCAGGCGTACGCCAGCATGGGCGATGACGAGCAAGGCGTACACTAGCGCGTATGGCCACACGCTGTCGCTCCACGCGCCAGGCAACCAAGCAATCAATGCTGCCACCGCGCAGCACAATGCTGCAATCACGGCGCTGTCGCGCATCACCTTGCGGCTGGAACGGTCTGCAAGCTTGCCCCATATAGGGCTGGCCAGCATGCCCGCCAGGCCCGACACCAGGATCATGATGCCCAGGCCACCGAGGTTGGAGCCGCTTCGTTGTTGTCCCAGCAAGGCGATATAGGGCAGCGCCAACGCACTGGAGAGCAGCAGTGCCCGCGCCATGTTGAAGTGCAGGAAGTGTCGGTCGGTACGCAGCAGGCGCAGGCCTTCGCCGAGGCTGCTCCAGATATTCTTCCCGCCTTCGGTGGCGCCGGGCGCTTCCTTGATGCGTGATGCCAAGAGAGCATTAAGCGCCCAGCCGAGCGTGGCGATGAGCAAGAGGATGGCCAGTGCGACCTGGCCCGGTCGATCGCCGAACAGCATCAGTACAGCGCCCACGGCCAGTGTGATGGCGCCAGCGGCGCTACCGCTCCATCCCATGAGCGTGCCACGGCGTTGTTTGGAAATCGTCTTGCCCAGCACGTCCTTGGTGGCGATCGACGAGAGCCCGCGGCCGAGCGACAGCACCACCAAGGCTGCGAGAATGATAGCCCCGCCCCAGGCGCCTTGGCCGAATAGCGCCATGATGGCCATGATCAGCGCCGCGAACGCTTGCACGATGCCCCCGGTGACCCACACGCCCTTGCGAATCGATTTGAGGCGGATGTAGCCGGCGACGAACACTTGCGGAAGCAGGGCGCCGGCCTCGCGGATCGGGACCAGAAAGCCCACCATCCATACTGGCGCGCCAAGAGCGCCTAGCAGCCATGGCAATACCAGGCGGGCGCTGGAAAGCTCATCGGCGAGCTTGTTGCCCAGCGAGGCCAGTAAGTGGCGCAGGAAGTTGCCAGGCTGCTCTTGGCAGGCGGCGTCGGAAATGTCCTTGCATAGCCGGCTGTCTTCGTCGCCGGTCAAGCGCTCGTAGAGCCGCGTCAGGGAAGAGGCACGATCACTCATGCGTTGTATGTCCTTACGTTATGTCCTTGCTGACTGGTTGGCACGATTGTCTGACTTGTCCGAGGGGCACGGTCACCGCATCATGCCGTTTTATCCACCGTCGGAGGCGCGCTCGCCATGTCCCGCATTCGCATCCATTATTGCACGCAATGTCACTGGTTGTTACGGGTCGGATGGTATGCCCAGGAACTGCTACAGACTTTCGGTGAAGATCTCGATCAAGTTGCGCTGGCGCCAAGCCACGGCGGCCATTTCGAGATCGTCTACGATAACGACGACGTGATCTGGGAGCGCAAGCGCGACGGCGGCTTCCCCGATATCAAATGGCTCAAGCAGCAGGTGCGCGACCGGCTCGACCCCGAGCGAGACTTGGGGCACACCGACCGATAAGCCTGGGTAATACTGGGGTTTATCGCGAATAAATTCGCTCCCACGAAAACCAAGTTGGGTGGCGATGGCCTGATGTGGGAGGGAACTTGTTCCCGATAGCTTTAGCCGCTCTCGATCGCGAATAAATTCGCTCCCACGAAAACCAAGTTGGGTGGCGATGGCCTGATGTGGGAGGGAACTTGTTCCCGATAGCTTTAGCCGCTCTCGATCGCGAATAAATTCGCTCCCACGAAAACAAGCTCGGGTGGCAATGGTCCGATGTGGGAGGGAACTTGTTCCCGATGAGGTTGTGGTGAAGCCGTCTCGGCGTCACCACCAATGCTTGCGCTTGAGCAGCCACATCACGCCTAGCCCCATCACCAAGGTGAGCGTGATAAAGACGGAGAAACCATAAGGACTGTCGGCCCCAGGAATGCCGCCCACGTTGATGCCCAGTAGTCCGGTCAGGAAGCTCAAGGGCAGGAAAACGGTGGTGATGATGGCCAGCATGTACATGCGCTGGTTGAGCTGCTCGTTGTGCTCGCTCCAGATCTGTTCCTGGAGGATCAGCGCGCGCTCCTGCATGGCGCTGAAATCCTCGACATAGCGCGAGAGCTGGTTGGCATTCTCGCGCAACGAGACTTGAGTCGATTCATCGAGCCATTGCGGGCTCTGGGAAAGCTGCGAGAGACAGTCGCGCTGCGGCCCCATGAAGCGCCGCAGGGTGATGAAAGGGCGGCGTAGCCGGGTAAGGTCATCGGCGTCGACATCGCCCTTGGCAAGTTGCAATTCTTCGAGCTCGCCGAGGGCATTATCGAGTTGGTGGGAATAGTCACCGACCTGATCCACCAGCGCCTCGACCAGCCAGGCGAGCAGATCGGGCACCGATAGTGCGCCGTCGCCGGCATCCAGGCGTTCACGGACATCGCTGGCGGCTTTCAACGGACGACGACGCAGCGTAATCATGCGCTTGGGCGTCATCCACACGCGCAGCGAAATCATGTCGTCCATGGCGGCGCCAGGGTTGTGGTTGACGCCACGCAGCGTGGTGACGATGCCGCGTCCGAACTTGGCGACGCGCGGACGCGTGTCTTCCTCGAGCAATGCCTCGACCACTGTCTCGTCGAGCTCGGCCAAGTCGTTGAGATAGGTCGCGACATCGTCATGGCGAAAGTCGAGATGCATCCATACGGGGGCCTCATCGCTGGCCCAGGCGGCCTGCAACTCGCTTACGCTCAATAATTCGCCGCCACCTTGGCCGTTCAGCCGGTAGGCGGCCACCAGCGCGGTGTCCATGTCACTCATCGGGGATCTCCTTGTCGACGATTAGCCCTGCACGCTAAGCATGGGTGAAATAGTCATCGCTGATATGCGTAAAATCAACTGGGCAGGCGAGACATCGGCGCTAATGTAAGAGACTCTCTAATCATTCGTCGTTGTCGAGGCCCGTTTCAGCATGGGCGCGAGGCCCTCCCAGACATTGTCGAGGATGACGGGCTGTGCCTCGGCGGTGGGGTGTATGCCGTCGTCCTGCATCATGGCGTCTTGCAAGGCGACGCCATCGAGAATGAAGGGCACCAGGGGGACGTCGTATTCTTCACTGAGCTGCCGGAAGACGCCGCGAAAGGCATCAGTGTAAGAGGCGCCATAATTGGGCGGTATTTCGATGCCCAGCAGCAGTACGCGCGCGTCGGCTGCCTGGCTTTTTTCGATCATGTCACGCAAATTGAGCTTCATCTGTTGCGGTGAAAGCCCGCGCAGGCCGTCGTTACCGCCTAGTTCGAGCAGCACGATGTCCGGAGAGTGACGCTTGAGTAGCTCCGGCAGGCGTGCCGCGCCGCTCGAGGTGGTGTCGCCACTGATGCTGGCATTGATTACTCGGTGTTGACTGCCCAGGCGCTGTCGAAGCAAGTTGACCCAGCCGGTGTCGCTCTCGATACCGTGGGCCGCACTCAGGCTATCGCCGACCACGAGCAAGGTATCGGCGCGGGCATTCACGGCATGTCCTGCAGCGAAGCACAACACGGCGACCATCAGGACGCGCATGCCTCTGCGTATCCAGGAAGAGGAATTATCACGCATGTCCGACGACTCCTTGAGTGAAGCGAAAGCTCCCATTTTACACGCAAGTCACGTCGCGCAGCGCGTACGTAGCGGTGAGCGAGTACTGACGATTCTCGACGACTTGGCGTTGGACGTCCATGGCGGTGAGAGCGTGGCTATTCTGGGTAGCTCCGGATCGGGCAAATCGACCTTGCTGGGCTTGCTGGCGGGGTTGGATACGCCTAGTGAAGGCGATATTCAGTTATTCGGTGAATCGCTGAATGTCCTGGATGAAGACGGCCGGGCGCGGCTGCGTGCCGGGCAAGTCGGGTTCGTGTTTCAGAATTTTCAACTCCTGCCGACTCTGACGGCGCTGGAAAACGTCCTGCTGCCTCAAGAGCTTGCGCCCTCGGGCGATGACGAGCAGCGAGCGCGCGCCTGGTTGACACGGGTCGGGCTCGGCGAGCGGCTTGACCATCTGCCCAAACAGCTCTCTGGCGGTGAACAACAACGTGTGGCGGTCGCGCGCGCCTTCGTCAGCCATCCTAGGCTGGTCTTCGCTGACGAGCCCACCGGCAACCTCGACCGAGCCACGGGGGCGCATATCATCGACTTGTTGTTCGAACTCAACCGGGAAATGGGCACGACCCTGATCTTGGTCACGCACGATCATGCCCTGGCGCGCCGCTGCGGACATTGTCTGCGCCTTGAGGAAGGGCGTCTGCAGGCCATGAGCCACGACGAGGTGGCTTCGTGAAGGCCTTCTCGCTATCGCTCAAGGGATTGTGGCGAGATCTTCGTGCCGCCGATGTGCGGGCGCTGTTCGTGGCGCTGGCGTTGGCGGTGGCGGCCTCGACGATGATCGGCTTCTTCCTCGATCGTCTCGACCGGGGGCTGACCCGACAGGCCGGACAACTGATGGGTGGCGACCTGGTGCTCGAGCAAGGTGACCCCTTCTCCGAGGAGCTTCGCCAGACGCTGCGCGATGCCGGGCTGACGCTCTCGCAGCAAGTCGACCTGATCTCGATGGTCAGTCGCGACGATGCCTTCCAACCGGCCAGCCTCAAGGTCGTTGACGCCGCTTATCCGTTGTATGGGCAAGTGCGCGTCGACCGCGGCAAGGGCCTGGAGAGGCTGGCTCACGGCCCTGTGCCCGGTAGCGTGTGGGTGGCGCCGCGTCTGGCGCGCCTGATGGAACTCGACATCGGTGACACGCTCGCGATAGGCGACAGCACGCTCACCGTGAGTGGCTTGATCGAGCGCGAGCCGGATCAGAGCGCAGGATTTTCGGCCTTCAATCCGCGGGTGATGATGCATCGCGATGACCTGGCGGCGACGGACCTGGTGCAGCCTGGCTCGCGGCTCGAATACGAACTGTTGGCCAAGGGACCGCCCGAAGCGGTGGCGCGTGTGGAGTCGCGTCTGGAGAGCCTGCGCGATAACGGTGTCGAAGTACGCGACGTGCGCGAGGATCGTCCTCGACTGGGCGGTGCACTGGATCGCGCCCAGCGCTACCTGAGCCTATCGGGACTGGCGGCAGTTTTGCTGGCGGGAGTGGCGGTGGCTATGGCCACACGTCGCTATGTCGATCGCCATTTGGATACTGCGGCATTGTTGCGCTGTTTCGGTGCTTCTCAGCGACAACTGGTGACATTGTTTGTCCTGCAGCTCGCCTGGCTGGCATTGGCGGCTGCGGTAGTGGGGGCGCTCCTGGGTCTGCTGGGACAGGCTGGCTTGCTGGTGATTCTGACGAATTTCTTGCCACTCGAACTGCCGCCGCCGGGACCATTGCCGCTATTGATGGGGGTGCTGACCGCGCTGGCGGTGCTCATCGGCTTCGCCGGTCCCACCCTGTTGCGTCTCAAGCGTGTGAGCGCGCTCAAGGTGCTACGGCGAGAACTCGACCCTGTACCCATGGCCGGCTGGGCCGTGGTGGTCATCGCCAGTGGGGTTTTCGGCGCCTTGCTGTGGTTGTATTCGGGCGATTTCACGCTCTCGCTGGGGCTTTTGATCGGCGGCGAACTGGCGCTGGCGGCCTTGTGGTTATTGGGCCACGGGCTACTCTCGGGGCTACTGCGACTGGTGCGAGGCGTCGCTGGCGAGCGCCGCCACGGCGCGCGGCACGCTTGGCGTCTCGGTGCGCGACAATTGGCCCGCCGCCGGCATGCCAGCTTGGGACAGTTGCTGGCCTTTTCGGTCACCTTTGCTGCCATGGCGATCATTGTTTTGGTGCGCGGCGATCTGGTGACGGCCTGGGAATCGCAATTGCCCGAGGATACGCCCAACTACTTTGCCATCAATATCCAACCGGCCGAGCGCGAAGGCTTCCGCGAGATCGTCGAGGGCGCCAGCGATACACGCAGTGCCCTGTATCCCATCGTGCGCGGACGGTTGGTGGCCATCGATGGCGACGCCGCCGAGGACGCAGTCCCGGCCGAGCAACGCGACGCCAACGTGCTGCGCCGCGAGCTCAATCTGACCTGGCGCGAGACATTGCCTGAGGGCAATCGCATCGTCGCCGGCGAATGGTTCGATGCGGACGCGCCTGCCGAAGACGGCCGCCCGGTGCCGATCTCCATGGAACAGGAGCTGGCCGAGCGCCTAGACGTGACGCTTGGTGAGGTGCTGCGCTTCGATATCGGCGGCGAAACGGTCGAGGGACGCGTCACCAGCCTGCGCAGCCTCGACTGGGAAAGCTTCCGGCCCAACTTCTTCGTGATCTTTCCTCCGAGGACGCTTGAGCGCTTCAGCCACAGCTATATCACGGCGTTTCACCTGGAAGATGAGCGCCAGACGGTCATCGGTAAGCTGGTATCGCGCTATCCCGGCGTCTCGCTGCTCAATGTCGACGCGATTCTCGAGCAAGTCCGCGAATTGCTGGGGCAAGTGACGCGTGCCATCGAATTGGTGCTGGTATTCGTATTACTTGCAGGCATCAGCGTGCTTTACGCCGCGCTCACCGCAAGCCGCCCGATGCGCGCGCACGAAAGCGCCTTGCTGCGTGTGTTCGGCGCCGGCGACCGGATGATCGCACAGATTCAAGGTGCTGAATTCGCACTGCTGGGCATTGCCAGCGGGCTGCTGGGCGCATTGCTGGCGGAAGCGGCGGCGCTGGGTGTCTACCTGATGTGGTTCGATCTACCGCCGCGCTTACATTGGCCGCTATGGGTCGTGATGCCCTTGGGCGGTGGGCTGCTCATTGGAGGCATCGGTCATCTGCTGACCCGCCAGGTACGTCGTCAAGCGCCCATGGAAAGCCTGCGGCTGTTGGGGGAAACCTGAGGTTTTCGATGGAGAATGCGGGTCGGGGAGCGAATTTATTCGCGATGGGGTGGCTCGAGGCTCCATCGGGAACAAGTTCCCTCCCACAAGGACGCAGGCCGAGCCTGACTCTCAAAGATAGCCTCCTGCCACAAAGGAGCGCAGGTTGAGCCTGACTCTCAGAGAGAGACTTCTGCATCTGATGAGAGCTGGGGTTGGTGGGAGCGAATTTATTCGCGCTGGGGTGGCTCAAGGCTTCATCAGGAACAAGTTCCCTCCCACAAGGGCGCAGGCCGAGCCTGTCTCTCAGAGATAGCCTCCTGCCACAAAGGAGCGCAGGCCGAGCCTGTCTCTCAGAGATAGCCTCCTGCCATAAAGGAGCGCAGGCCGAGCCTGACGCTCAAAGATAGCCTCCTGCCACAAAGGAGCGCAGGCCGAGCCTGTCTCTCAGAGAGAGACTTCTGCATCTGATGAGAGCTGGGGTTGGTGGGAGCGAATTTATTCGCGATGGGGTGGCTCGAGGCTCCATCGGGAACAAGCTCCCTCCCACAAGGGGCCTTGACCACGATGGCACCAAGGGAGATATGGGAGTTTATATATTAGATATTGTTTTATAAAAATAATATATTGTGCGGTGGGTCGGCCAACCATCAAGGCCGCAACAACGAGCATCGAGCGATTATGCCTAATAGCCACAAGCCAGGCTATAAAGCCCTGAGGGCAGGTCGGCGTTCCTTAACGGGTAACGCTTATCACATAACGACATGCACCCATCAGCGTAGGTACTTATTTAACGATTGGCTGCTAGCCCGGGTGGCCATAGGGTCGATGAAAGCCCTACACGATGATCAGTGCGTGGTTTCGCTATGCTTCGTGGTCATGCCCGATCATATCCACTGGCTTTTTACATTGGGCGAAAAACAGCCTTTATCTCACGTCGTGAAACGTTTCAAGGGACGCTCGGCGCAGTCCATAAACCGGTATTTAGCGCGGCAGGGCGTGGTCTGGGAAGAGGGTTACCATGATCACTTGATACGCGATGAAGAGGACTGGCAGGCAGTTGCTCGCTATATCGTTGCCAACCCGCTTCGGGCCGGGTTGGTAGAGGATATAGGCTGCTACCCGCATTGGGATGCTATATGGCTATGAACATCTTCCATCGGGAACAAGTTCCCTCCCACAAGGGCGCAGGCCGGGCCTGCTTCTCAGAGATAGCCTCCTGCCACAAAGGAGCGCAGGTTGAGCCTGCCTCTTAGAGAGAGACTTCTGCATCTGATAGAAAGCTGGGGTTGGTGGGAGCGAATTTATTCGCGCTGGGGTGGATCGAGGCTCCATCGGGAACAAGTTCCCTCCCACAAGGGCGCAGGCCGGGCCTGCTTCTCAGAGATAGCCTCCTGCCACAAAGGAGCGCAGGCCGAGCCTGTCTCTCAGAGAGAGACTTCTGCATCTGATGAGAGCTGGGGTTGGTGGGAGCGAATTTATTCGCGCTGGGGTGGATCGAGGCTTCATCGGGAACAAGTTCCCTCCCACAAGGACGCAGGTTGAGCCTGTCTCTCAAAGATAACCTCCTGCCACAAAGGAGCGCAGGCCGAGCCTGCCTCTTAGAGAGAGAGACTTCTGCATCTGATAGAAAGCTGGGGTTGGTGGGAGCGAATTTATTCGCGATGGGGGGCTCGAGGTTCCATCGGGAACAAGTTCCCTCCCACAAGGGCGCAGGTTGAGCCTTTCTCTCAGCGATAGCCTCCTGCCACAAAGGAGCGCAGGTTGAGCCTGCCTCTTAGAGAGAGACTTCTGCATCTGATAGAAAGCTGGGGTTGGTGGGAGCGAATTTATTCGCGATAGAAATGGGCACGCAAGAAGCCCCGCCGAGGATCGTTTGATCGTTCGGCGGGGAGGACCAAACTTGCAGGGCATTGTCGGTAAGCGGGCATCCATGCCCCATGCAATCCTTCCACTCGGCGACGAACTGCCGACGAGCAGCGCCACTGTAGCGTTCAAAGGCAAGGTGCAGAAGATGAGTTCACTCATCGCCACGTGCGGTTTTGGTCATCGCGTACATGCTTGAGCGATCCTAAAGCGACCATGAGAAATCATGCAGCGACGGATGACTGCCTTTCATATGAAAGGCATCGCGCGCTGCGCTATCATAGCGCTTCGTTGACCCCGTGCGGCGCCCGCCGCGCAGACCTTCCGTGATTCGAGGACTCTCGCCGATGTTCACCCGTGACATGCAGATTGCCGGTTTCGATGATGCCCTGTGGGACGCCATGCAGCAGGAGGTGGGCCGTCAGGAAGCGCACATCGAGCTGATCGCCTCCGAGAACTATGCTAGCCCGCGCGTCATGCAGGCGCAGGGTACGCAACTGACCAACAAGTACGCGGAAGGTTACCCCGGCAAGCGTTATTACGGCGGCTGCGAGCACGTCGATGTCGTCGAGCAGATGGCCATCGACTACGCCAAGGAACTATTCGACGCGAGCTACGCCAACGTTCAGCCGCACTCCGGTTCCCAGGCCAACGGCGCTGTGTTTCAGGCGTTGGTCAAGCCCGGCGATACCGTACTGGGCATGAGCCTCGACGCGGGTGGCCACCTGACCCACGGTGCCAAGCCGAACTTCTCCGGCAAACATTACAACGCTGTGCAGTACGGCCTCGACGATAACGGCCTGATCGATTACGACCAGGTCGCTAGTCTGGCGCGCGAGCACCAGCCGAAGATGATCATTGCCGGTTTCTCGGCCTATTCGCAGATCATCGATTGGGCCAAGTTCCGTGAAATCGCCGACGAGGTGGGGGCCTACCTGCTCGTCGACATGGCGCATATCGCGGGTTTGGTCGCGGCGGGTGTCTATCCCAGCCCCTTGCCTCATGCGCATGTGGTCACCACCACCACACACAAGACCCTGCGCGGACCGCGCGGTGGTTTGATTCTCTCCGCCGAAAACGACGCCGAGATCGAGAAGAAGTTTCAATCCGCCGTCTTCCCCGGTGGGCAGGGCGGCCCGTTGATGCATGTCATCGCCGCCAAGGCAATCTGCTTCAAGGAAGCCATGGAGCCCGACTTCAAGGCCTACCAGCAGCAGGTAGTGATCAACGCCAAGGCCATGGCCAGCGTGTTCATCGAGCGGGGCTATGACGTCGTCTCCGGCGGCACCGAGGATCATCTCTTCCTGCTCTCGCTGGTCAAGCAAGGCCTGACCGGCAAGGACGCCGATGCCGCGCTGGGCCGCGCGCATATCACCGTCAACAAGAACGCCGTGCCGGGCGACCCGCAGAGCCCGTTCGTCACCTCCGGGCTGCGTATCGGCACGCCGGCGGTGACCACGCGCGGCTTCGGCGAGAGTGAGTGCGCTGACCTTGCCGGCTGGATCTGCGACATTCTCGACGCCATGCAGCAGGGCGATACCGCGCAGGCGGAGGCCGACGTCAAGGCCAAGGTCGAAGCCGTCTGCGCGCGGTTGCCGGTGTATCGCTGAACAGAGTCTCAGACGACTTGAGCGGCAAGGTGTAATAGCATCGCGCTGACCGCCATGCCTCACCAAACAGGGCCATGCTCTCATCAAGAGAGCATGGCCCTGTTACATTGCCTTATCCTTTCTAACCGTTGAACATTATCTGTTACCCTATGCGGCTGTCATCATCGTCGGTCGCGCGACCTAGTGCCGACGACATTGCCGTCTTGAATTTCCTCATCCCTCATACCAAGCGAGTCGTTACATGGCGTCTTCCCAGTCACCCACCGATCTACAGTTGGCGCTTAAAAGCTGTCGACATTCGTTTGTCATGGTGGGCTTCTTCAGCATGTTCATCAACTTGCTCATGCTGGTGCCGCCGCTCTACATGCTGCAGGTCTACGACCGCGTCATCTCCTCGCGGAGCGAAGACACCCTGCTGATGCTCACCCTGGTGGTGGTGTTTCTATTCTGTGTCATGGGCGGGCTCGAGTTCATCCGCTCGCGTATTCTGGTACGCGTCGGCAACCGGCTGGATACGCAAATCAACGAACGCCTCTACACGGCCATGTTCCGCCGGGGCGTGTTGACCGCCGGACAACAAACGGCACAACCCCTCAGCGACTTGACCAACTTACGTCAATTCCTGACCGGCAATGGCTTGTTTGCCTTTTTCGATGCGCCCTGGACACCGGTTTTCATCGGGGTGCTGTTCCTGTTCGACGTCTGGTTCGGTGTTTTCGCCACCATCGCGGCGCTGATTCTGCTCGCGTTGGCCATCGCCAACGAGAAAGCCACCAAGGGGCTTCTCGCCGAAGCCAATAGCGAAAATATTAAAGCGCAGGACCTGGCCAACTCCAACTTGCGCAATGCCGAAGTATTGCATGCCATGGGTATGCTGCCCGGCATCATGGGACGCTGGTCGGCCAAGCATCACCATTTTCTGGCCAAGCAGTCCCAAGCCAGCGACCGCGCGGGCATGCTGTCGAATATCTCCAAAGTACTGCGCATGATGTTCCAGTCGCTGATTCTGGGCCTGGGGGCCTTGCTGGTTCTGGAAGGCGACTTGACGGCGGGCATGATGATCGCCGGTTCGATCCTCATGGGCCGTGCCTTGTCCCCCATCGACCAGATGATCGGTAGCTGGAAGGGCTTTGTCAGCGCGCGCAGCGCTTATCATCGCCTCAACGAATTGTTCGAGAAGGTGCCCGCCGAGCAACGCCGCATGTCACTGCCCGCGCCGGAAGGCCGGCTATCGATCGAAAGCGTCGCCGCCGCGCCGCCAGGCGCGCGTATGGCGACGATTCGCGGCATCAACTTCGAAACCGCGCCGGGTGAGCACATCGGTATCATTGGCCCCAGCGCCGCCGGCAAGTCCACCCTGGCACGCGTTTTGCTGGGGATCTGGCCGTCGCAGGTCGGCACGGTTCGCCTGGACGGTGCGGATATCAGTCAGTGGAACCGGGACGAACTGGGCCCCTACATTGGCTATCTGCCCCAGGACATCGAGCTCTTCGACGGCACCATCAGCGAGAACATCGCGCGCTTCGGCGAGGTCGATCCCGAAAAGGTCGTCGCCGCAGCCAAGAAAGCCGGCGTTCACGAGATGGTGTTGCAACTGGGCAACGGCTACGACACCTACATCAATGCCAGTAGCGGCGCACTCTCCGGTGGTCAGCGTCAGCGCGTCGGCCTGGCGCGGGCCCTGTATGACGACCCCGCCCTCGTGGTGCTTGACGAGCCCAACTCCAATCTCGACGACAACGGCGAGCGCGCCCTCAGCCAAGCCATCGAAACGCTCAAGCGAGAAGGTGCCACGTTGTTCGTCATCAGTCATCGCCAGAGTGTACTCAAGCACGTCGATCAACTGTTAGTGCTGAAGGACGGTCAGGTCAGCATGTTCGGCCCACGCGATCAGGTCATGGCGCGCTTTGCCCAAAAGGGTAACAAGCAGGGGCAGGACAGTAACGCTCGTTTGAAAGCCGTCCACGCCTCGCAGGGAACCCAGCCCGCTCCACGTCGCAACGATTCCACGCCGGAGGCGTAACATGGCGGAGAAAGACTCCTCCCAAGAGATTCAAACGGCATCCGAGCGTCGCGCCGCCTCGCCCGAAACCTATGAAGGTGAAAGCACCGTCGCGCAGCAGCACCCCCCGACCAGCGACAAACGCCATCGACGTCTGGGTGTACTCATCCTGCTGGTGGCCCTGGGCGGCTTCGGCGGCTGGGCCATGTGGGCCGAGCTCGCCGTCGCGGTCGTCGCCCCCGGCTCGGTCTCGGTCGAGTCCTTCAAGAAGACGATCCAACATTACGAAGGGGGCATCGTCAGTAAGCTGCCTGTCTCCGACGGCGACCACGTTGAAGCGGGCGATACCCTGATCGTGCTCGACAAGACCCAGGCCCAGTCGCAACTATCGATCGCCAAGTCGCAATACCTGATCAACCGCGCCGCCGAGGTTCGCTTGCTCGCCGAGCAAGCCGGCAACGACACCCTCAGTTTCCCCAAGGAACTCGTCGAGGCCGATACCCCGCGCGTACAAGAAGTAGTCGGCGTGCAGCGGGCGCTGTTCGCCGCGCGGCGCCAAGCTCAGCAAGGCACACTGGAAGGGCTCGATGAACAGATCGAACAAATGCGCGGCCAAATCGACGGGCTCGAACAACAGATCGGTATCAACCGGCAGCGCATTACGTCCCTGAAGGAAGAAGCCGCGGACTTTCGTTCGCTGTTCAAGGAAGGCTTGGGTGACAACCAGCGGTTACGTGAGCTGGAACGCCAGATTCTCGAATACCAGGGCCAGAACGCCCAGCATAAGTCCGAGATCGCGCGCTTGAAGTCGCAAATCAGCGAAAACAAGGTGCAGAAGCAAGTAAAACGTCAGGAATATCAAAAGGAAATCGGCGAGCAGCTACGCCAGGCGCAGTCTCAGATCGCCGACGCCGAGGAGCGCATCACCGCATTGAGCGACCAGGTCAAGCGTACCACCATCACGTCGCCGGTTTCCGGCACCGTGGTCGGCATGAAGGTACATACCATTGGCGCCGTGGTCCGCTCGGGCGACCCCATCATGAATGTCGTGCCCAGCAACGACGGCTTCGTCGTCGAGGCCCGCGTGCCCGACCGCGACATCGACAACATCTACAAAGGTCAGGAAGCCGAGATTCGCTTCAGCGCCTTCAACCAGCGCCTGACCAACGTCATTAAAGGCGAAGTTGCCAATGTGTCGGCCGACACCTTCGAAGACGAAGCGACGGGCTCTAAGTACTACAAGGCACGCGTACGCGTCACCGATGCTGGACGCGAGGATATGACCGACAGTATGCAGCTGCTCGCCGGCATGCCTGCGGAAGTATTAATCAAGACCGGAGAGCGCACATTCGCCAGTTATATCGCCAAGCCGATTACCGATATGCTGTCACGTGCGATGCGGGAGGAATGATGCGCGTTCGGCACTGCCTACTACCGTTAGCTTTGGGTGTCATGCTGAATCACTCGGCGCTGGCACAGGAAGAAGGGCGCACGCTGCCCGATCTTTCCGCGTACGACAACGCCAGCGACACCCTTCCCACCGGCGGGACTACCTCGCCGGCGCCAATGGACACCGAGAGTAGCCCTGTGCTGCCCTCGCTGCCGGGGCTGTTCGAGCAGGCGTTACGTCACGATGCCGATCTGTCCCAGCAGCGCTACCAGCTCGAAGCCACCCGGCAAGATATCCCCAAGGCTCAGGCCGGATTATTGCCCCAGCTCGAGGCGAGCGCCAGCTACAACTATCAAGAGTCGGAGAACTACTACACCGATAACCCCAGCTACGATCCCGGAAACGAGCGCGTCAATCCGGACTATGAGGCGCGCTATCAAGGCCGCACCAAGGACACGGTCTGGCAAGTACAGCTGACGCAGCCGCTGTTCAGCGTGGAGCGCTGGCGCCAGGTCGACAAAGCCGAGGCCCAGGTCGAAGCCAGCGAGTTCAAGCTGGCGGTAGGCGAACGTGACCTGGCACTGAAGGTCGCCGAGGCTTACCTGAATGCCTTTCTCGCCTCGCGCAAGCTGGGACTTCTCGATTCCAAGCGTGAATCCTTGAAGGCCAAGAGCCGGCAAGCGCAGCGTTCCTATGATCTTGGCGTGGGGGATCGCATCAACGTGCTCGAGGCTCAGTCGCGCCTCGACCAAGCCATCGCCGACCAGGTCAAGGCCGAGAACGAGCTTTCCAACGCCCGGAGCGACCTGCAGCGCCTGACCGGGCGACTACCTGATTTCGGTGCGCCAACGCTGGGCGACCTGACCCAGGCCGATGTCGACGCCGCCTGGGATGACACCGACACCTGGCTGGAGCGTGCCAAGACCAACCTCCAGGTCAAACTGGCGCGTGCGCAGCGCCGCGCCGCCCAGGTCGACACCGGCGTGCGCAGTGCCGGCCACTATCCGGAGCTCAATCTCAACGTCAGCTACTCCGATCGCGCCTCCAACGATCCCTTCCGCGAAAGCCAGGACGCCTCGGCCTCGCTGCAACTCTCGGTGCCCATCTACCAGGGCGGCTACACCTCGGCGGACGTGCGCCAGGGCGAGCTGACCGCCAAGGCCAGGCAAGCCGCTGTGACCAACGAGCTCAACCTGGCGCGCCAGGAAGCGCGCAAGCGCCTGCGCAGCCTGCAGGGCGGCGTGCGTCAGCTCGAAGCGCTGCAGCAGTCCATCCAGTCCAGCCGTTTGTTCCTGGAAGCGGCCGAAAAAGGCGAACAATTGGGCCTGCGCGACCTGGTAGATGTTCTCGATGCCCGCGCCGAGTTGTATGATCTGAGGATTCAGTTCGTCGAAGCCTTGCGTCAGTACCTGCTCGACGACCTCAACCTACAAGCGGCGGTGGGCGATCTGGGAACCCCCGATCTGGTGGATGCCATGGCGCTTCTCGGTCGTATCACGGGCAAGGATGTCAATGACCCCGAGAACAAGCGGTAGCGATATGCTGCGCATGGCGATGCGGTGTTTCGATGCCGGCATCGCCATGGGCGTGTCTTGGCTGGCCTTTCTGCTCATGCCCTCGCTTGCCTATCGCGAGGGCATCGAGTATCCGCTGTTGATTCTTGTCGGCTCGCTATTGCTGCCCGCCATGGGCGAGCTCTTCGGTCTCTACCGGCCATGGCGTGGGCGTAGCCTGTTTTCCATGTTTGGCGTCTATCTGCTGAGCTGGCTGACCACTATCGTCATCGTGTCGCTGTTTCTGGTCATGACCAAAAGCACCCACACCTTCTCCCGGTTGTGGATGGCGATATCGGCGGTGGGGGTTGCCGGCGTAGGGCTTGTGTTGCGGGGGGCTCTCTACCACTATCTGCGTCGCCTGCGCGCGGCGGGGCGCAACCTCAAGTGCGTGGTGGTCATCGGCACGCCGAGCAATGTCGAGCGTATTCAATCGCATCTGACGAGCATGCGGTATATCGGCTATCGTGTGCAGCGCACGATCCTGGTTGACGACCCCCAGTCGCTGCCCGGACGGATCGAGTCGCTCGTCAATGAAGCCACCTTCAAGCGAGATTTTCATGAAATCTGGCTGAGCCTGCCGCTCTCCCAGGGCGACACCGTCAAATGCATCGCCGAACAACTGATTGCGCTCCCGGTGGATGTCCGCTATTTCCCCGACCTGACGGATGTGCGCCTGCTCAACCACCGCATGACGCAGGTCGCCGACCTGTTCTCGTTGGACTTGAACTACAGCCCGCTGGATGGCGCCTCGCGCATCGTCAAGAACATTGAGGACCGGGTGCTGGGCGGGCTTTTGTTTGTCGGGTTTTTCCCTATCATGCTGCTCATAGCGCTCTTGGTCGCCTGCAACATGGGACGCCCGGTTCTCTTCAAGCAGCACCGGCACGGGCTCGACGGCAAACGCTTTCGCATCTATAAATTCCGCACCATGCGAGCGCACACTGCTGCTCCTTGCCTGCAGCAAGCGCAGCGCAGCGACCCTCGTATCACATCGCTGGGGCATTTCTTGCGTCGCACCAGCCTGGACGAGCTACCGCAGCTCTACAACGTGCTACAAGGGCGCATGTCGCTCGTCGGGCCGCGTCCCCACGCTATGGACCATAACGTCTACTACAAAGACGTCATCGCCGATTACATGCAGCGTCACCGCGTCAAGCCAGGCATGACCGGCTGGGCGCAAGTCAACGGCCTGCGCGGCGAGACGCGTGAACTGCGCGACATGGAAAAGCGCGTCAATTACGACCTCTTTTACATCAATAATTGGTCGCTCGGGCTGGACCTCAAGATCCTGGCGATGACCTTCAAGCGAGGCTTCTTCAACCACCAGCCGTGACGGCGGGCCGCTAGCGCTCGATGGCCCAATAACCGCGATTCATGGAAAGGCGGCGCTTGAGGCGCAACGGTAGCGAGCGCTCGTGCCTTCCTAGCCGGTAGCCCAGATACTTGAGCGCGTTGCGGATGAACGCCCCGGGGATCGCCCACGGTGCATGACGCGCCAGATACCGCAGCTCCGATACCACGAAGCGCTGGCCCTCACGCTCGGCGTTACCCGTCATCTCGAGTATCCACCGTTCGCGGGCATGCAGCACCCCGATATCGAAATAGCGGCGAAACTCCTGGCCCCAGGAATAATTGTGCGAATGCTGCACGCACGCCTGGGCGCAATACGCCAGGTGCCACCCCGCCTGGAGCAACCGCGCGCCCGCCACCATGTCCTCGCTCAGGATCGCGCCGTGCGGGAACCCACCCGCATCGAGCAAGGCCTGGCGCCGGTAGGCGGCAAATGAATTGGACAAGAACGCCGCCTTGATGCCCCAGCGCGTCATGTCTGCCGGGGTGACGCGATGGTCACGGGCGGGATAGTTGAACAGCCGCGCGTGCGCGGCAATAGGGGAGGCATCGTGATGCGGCAACTGGCGTCCATAGGCCGCGCCCACGTTGGGGTCATCGAACGCCGCGAGCAAGCGGTCGATGGCCTCCGGCGAGGCCAGCAGCGCATCCTGGGTGAGAAACACCACGACCTCGCACTGCGCGAGTTGGTGCAGGGCCCAGTCCCGCGTGCCGCCATGATCGAAGTCCGCCCGTGCGATGACCTCGACGCGGCAACCGGCCTGCCTGGCCAAAGCCGCCGTGTCGTCGTCGGAGCTTGAGTCGACGACCAGCACGGGCACGTGGGCGAGGGTGGGGCGCGCCCGCGTCAACCATTCTTGCCACAAGGCACCCGCGTTGAGCGTCGGCACGCAGATCGCCACGGAGGCAGGCGTCTCGTCGCCTTCTGGTGAACGGGCAATATTGCCGTCAGGTTGCATCGCTCAGCCGGACTCGCGCAAAAGCAGTGTCTTGACCCGCCGTTGCAGGCGCGTCGGGATGAGCTTGACGATAGGCTGCAGAAAGGCCGACTGCCTCAGCCGGTACAGAACATCGACGAGTGTTTGTCGTGCCCGAGCGGACGAGTGTTCATGCAAGGGGTCTTGAAGCCGTAACGAGCCTGGCGAGGGCAGCGGCACGCTCGCATCGCGTTGACGGAACGCCGGTAAATACGCCCGCCGATAGAAGGCATCCGCAGACTCGGCGACGGGGCGGCTGGCGACATTGGGTTCGGGAGTAGACTCGGCTAAACGCGTGAACCAGTCGCACCAAGCGTCTGGCGTCGTGTCGTAAGGGAGTACCCAGGAATAGGGACGCCCACCGATGCGTTCGGGAATCGCCCCGAGATCCGTCGACACCACCGGAAGCCCCAGCGCCAGACATACGCTCAATGTATAGCTGTAGGTTTCCGGGCATTGAGAGGGAAACCACACCACGTGCGGCGACCATGCCGTGAGCAGCTCGGCAAGCTGGTCCTGCTCATAAGGCCCGGTGACGGAAAGCGTAGAACCGGTGCTCAGGTTGCGGTACGCGTAGCCGAAAAGGCGAAAGTGCAGCGGAGTATCTGCGCCTTGGGCTGCCTTGGCGACGTCCTCCAGCAGATCGGCGCCTTTTTCTTTCGACAACGCGCCGAGCACGGCGATGCGCAGGGGGTCTCCGTTCTCTCTCGCGGCCATGACCGGAGGACGTTGGCTGGCCGCGAGATTGTCCAGAGGCGAGACTGCCTGGATGGCAAGGTCCGGATAGTATTTGCGAAAACGCTCGGCGGTGTCCTGGCTCGGCGCGATGATATGACAGCTGCGAGATAGCCAGTCGCGATGGCGTGCGCGCCATTCCCGCGTCACCTGGTCCGTGTCGCTCGCTGATGTCGCCTGGGCCGAGGTCTCTACCGGAGGCTCGCGATAGCGTCCCTCCGCATCGGTCAACGTAATGCTGCGGCAGAGGGCATAATAGTCGTGCAGTGTCACCACCTGTGGCACGTCAAGGAGTGCGGGCAGCTGCGTGACCCAATCGTCATGCCCCAGAGTATGATGGAAATGCACCATCTGGACGCCCAGCGCCTGCAATGCCGACAATAACTGCGACTGCTCGTCTGGCAGGCGGAACCAAGTCTCAAAGCCTTCTGCGTTATCCAGCAAGCTCAGGCTGACGAAATGCTCGCGCGCCGGCTTGAGCGAGAGGAACTGGGCCTCGGCGGCGAAATGGTGGGCCAACTCCCGGCAATGCAGATCGACGCCGCCGCCCCGCTGATGGCTGACGAAAAGTACCAGCGGACGGGAGTCGCGGCGAATGCGGCTCATATCCACGATGCGCCTGGCTTCACGGGCCGGATCGCGGGCGATGAAGCGGTGAACGTGCGTATCGAAGTCCGGATGCAGCTCATGCAGTACCCGAAGGGCCTTGGCCATGCGCTCGTTGTTGCTGGCGCCGAAGCTGACGCTGCCCTTGTGCCAAGCGAAGACATCCAGCGCATGCACATTGCGCCAGCCGCTCTTGAGGGCGCGCATGCAGAAATCGTTTTCCTCGCCGTACCCTTTGCCGAAATGCGCCTCGTCGAACAATCCGATGGCGTCCAGGCAATCGCGCCGAATGTACATACAAAAGCCGATTCCCGTCGGGATGTCGACCGTCTGACCGGCATTCACCTCGGCGAACAGGCGGTCCAGGCGGGGTAGATCGTAACCGGGCGGTAACTCGTTATCCTCACAAAAACGCGGATAACTACAAATCGTTGCATTATTAGAGAAGGGGGTCACTGTGCCGGCTGGGTACTTGTTCTCCTGGTATGCCGCACGGGTCAGCCGGTCCAGCCAATCATTGGCGACTTCGGCATCGCTGTTGAGCAACACCACGTCGGCATTGGGAGATAGCGCCATGCCACGATTGACCGTCCCCACGAAGCCTAGGTTCTCCGGGTTCTCGAGCAGTAGCATGTCGTCATGCTCGGCGGCCGCCTCCCGCAGCCACTCGCTGACCTCCGGCTCGGGGCTGGCATCATTGATGACCACCAAGCGGTAGGGCTGGGTGGGCGTCGAGCGCCAGACACTCTCCAAGCACGCCTGGGTTTCCTCCAATCCTTTGTAGACCGGCACGATGACATCAATAGGCGCTTCCGGTTGGCTCCGGGTCGCCTGGGCCGGCGTGGTTAGTACCAGCGGGGAGGACGAGGCAGGACGCTTGAGCAGGGTGCGCAGACGACGCGCCTGGTCGCCGGCCTGACGCATGGGACGTGTCAGGCGCCAGGAGCGAGACCGATGAATGGCAGCCAACTCCCGAGACAAGGTGTCGCGTTCCTGTTCTAGCTGCTTGAGTTGCTGTTGGGTCGTATAAAGCTCGGCACGCATAACCTCCGTGTTACAGGTGTCCTGGGAGGCTGGCCGGGGGGGAGTCATGTCAACCACTTGTTGTCCTGAAAGTGTTGTTGCCTATCGTGATAGTCGAGTGTGATGAGCGCGAGAAAACTTGCCCTGCAATGATGGACCGGATACGTACCACGCTATCGGGGCCGAAGGCTTGGGATGGCGTCGGCGAGCGTGGCGAGAGAGCCACTGGCAAGCGAAAAAATGGGGTAACGTATCGCATGCATCGCACTGCGTCGAGCATCCGGTGCATCCTTGCCGGCCACTCGACCGCTGAATTGTGCCCCCCTCTCGTCTCATCTACAATCCCCTGCGCCCGTGCGACAAGCGAGAACTTGTCTCAGGTCTGGTTCCGACGCTTCAGGCGCGGCCCTCTGGATATTAGTATGTCAAGGATGCAATGAACCCACACTCACCTAATTCTGCCTCGCCCGTGCATCTCGCGCGTGTGGTGTGGCGGAACAAGTATCTGATACAAAAGATGATCTGGCGGGATATCGCAGGCCGCTACCGAGGCTCGCTCATGGGCCTGATGTGGTCTTTCTTGCACCCGCTGCTCATGCTCTTTGTTTATACGTTTGTATTTTCCGTCGTCTTCAAGGCGAAGTGGGACGTAGGCACCGGTGAATCCCGCACGGTCTTCGCCATCGTGTTGTTTGTAGGCCTGCTGATCCATGGGTTGTTGGGCGAAGTCCTCAACCGGTCGCCGAACACCGTCATCTCGCAAGTGAACTACGTGAAGAAAGTCGTCTTTCCTTTAGAACTGCTGCCCATCATTACCCTGGGCTCGGCGCTGTTCCATCTATTGATCAGCGTGCTGGTGTTGATACTGGCCATGCTGGCGCTTTCCGTCGAGCTGCATGCCACCATGCTCTTGTTCCCGCTCGTGTTGCTGCCGATGATCCCCCTGGCGCTGGGCTGCTCCTGGGGGCTGGCGGCGCTAGGCGTCTATGTGCGCGACATCGGCCAATTGATGGGTATCATCACTACCGTGCTGCTTTTCCTGTCGCCCATCTTTTTCCCTATCGACACACTACCGCCCGCTTATCATCCGCTGATCATGGCCAATCCATTGACGTTGATCATCGGTGAGTCCCGGGCCGTGCTGCTCTGGGGGCAGGCACCCGACTGGAGCGCCTTGGGCCTCTACCTGGTAGGCGCGACGCTATTCTGCTGGGCAGGGTTCGTCGCCTTCCAGAAAATGCGCAAGGGGTTCGCCGATGTGCTCTGATATCGCCATCCAGATCGAAGGCGTCACCAAGGACTACCACGTCTACAATGCGCCCGTGGATCGCCTCAAGCAGTCGATAATGCCCCGTCTTCAGCGCCTGGTGGGACGCCCCCAGCGGCGTTATTTCACTGAGTTCCGCGCGCTCGACAACGTTTCGCTCACCGTGCGGCGCGGACAGACAGTGGGGGTCATCGGCCGCAACGGCTCCGGTAAGTCAACACTCCTGCAAATCGTCTGTGGCACGCTCACGCCCTCTTCGGGCGAGGTGCGCACGCATGGCCGGGTGGCGGCGCTGCTGGAACTCGGGTCGGGCTTCAACCCCGAGTTCAGCGGCCGCGAGAACGTCTACCTCTATGCCGCCATCCTCGGGCTCAGTCAGGAAGAAGTCGACGCGCGCTACGCTGATATCCTCGCTTTTGCGGACATCGGCGACTTTATCGAGCAGCCGGTCAAGACCTATTCCAGCGGCATGATGGTGCGTCTGGCGTTTGCGGTGATCGCCCATGTCGACGCCGACATACTGATCATCGACGAAGCCCTCGCGGTGGGGGACGCCTTCTTCGTCCAGAAATGCATGCGCTTTTTACGCCGCTTCATGCAAAGCGGCACCGTCTTGTTCGTCAGCCACGACAGCGGCGCCATCACCAACCTGTGCAACCACGCCGTCTGGCTGGAACACGGCCAGGTCATGATGGAAGGGGAGCCCAAGCGCGTCACCGAAAGCTACCTGGAGGCGCAATACGAAGCCAACACCCCCGGTGGTGAGGCCGTGCGGCTGGAGTCCACCGAAGACGACGCCACGCCGGACGCGACGAGCGCGCCCGATGCCGCCGATGACCCCACCGTGCCCCCGGCGCCCGGTGAATCGCCGGCTCCCACGGCAGACGACGATTTCCACGACATGCGCCGCGACTTGCTGTTGAACTCAGCATGGCGCAATGACGTGCAGATAGCGCGCTTTGACCCCGAGACCGCCTCCTTCGGCGAGGGCGGTGGCTACATCGACGCCGTCACCCTGACCGACGAGCGCAACAAGCCACTCTCCTGGTGCGTGGGCGGGGAGGCCGTCTGCCTGCGCGTCAGCGCGCAGGCGAAACGCGCGTTGACCGGGCCCATCATCGGGTTCTTCGTCAAGGACCGCCTGGGCCAGACCCTGTTCGGCGATAACACCTTCCTGGGCACCGAGTCGTTCACCCTGGCGGCTGGCGAGCGTTGCGAAGCGACCTTCCAGTTTCGCCTTCCAATCCTGCCCATGGGTCAGTACAGCCTTTGCGTCGCGCTGGCCGAGGGCAGTCAGCACGATCATGTGCAGCACCATTGGTTGCACGATGCCCTGATCCTGACCTCCCATACCAGCTCGGTCGCGACCGGCCTGGTCGGCGTCCCCATGCGCCATATCGGCCTGCGGCCACTGACAAGGAATACCGCGACATGACTCAGCCCACCATGCCCATCGACCCCGATATCCTGATCGAGCCGCAACGTGTGGTGCAGCCCGCCAGTTGGGCGGGGCACGTGCCCTTCGGTGCCTGGCTGGTAGCCAAACACCGCCCGCGCATTCTCGTCGAGCTGGGCACTCACACGGGCTTTTCCTACGGGGCCTTCTGCCAGACCGTACAAACCAAGGGGCTGGACACGCGCTGTTACGCCGTAGACACCTGGGCCGGCGATGAACACGCCGGCTACTACGACGACAGCATCTTCGACGAATTCAGCACCTACCACGATAGCCGTTACACGAGCTTTTCGCGGCTGTTGCGCATGACCTTCGACGAGGCCCTCGACTATTTCGATGAGGGCAGTGTCGACCTGCTGCACATCGATGGCCTGCACACCTACGAGGCCGTCAAGCACGACTTCGAGAGCTGGTTGCCCAAGCTTTCCTCGCGCGCCATCGTGCTTTTCCATGACACCAACGTACGCGAGCGCGGCTTCGGTGTGTGGCGCTTGTGGGACGAACTCAGCGAGCATTACCCCAACCTGCGCTTCGACCACTCCAACGGCCTCGGCGTCCTGCTCGTGGGCAGCGAGATCGGTGAGGAGGTAATGGCCATGCAACGCCATTATCAAGCATCGCCGGAGCTGGTGCGTGGCATGTTCTCCCAGCTGGGCCAACGCATCGAGAATGAAAGCGCCTTGCGCCAGGCCGAGGCCACCTCGCTCAAGCGCCATGAGCTTCTCGAACACCGCGAAGCACTGATCGTCGAGCGCGATGCCGCACTGGCAGAGCGCGACCGCATTATCGAAGCGTACGAGCATGAACGTGACGACCTCAAACGTCAGCTCGGGCATATCGTCAACTCGCGCAGTTGGCGGGTGACGCAACCGCTGCGTCGCCTGGCGGCGCGGTGGCGGCGCGGCTGAGCCCAGGGCGTGATGCCACCGCGTTCCTCTAATCGTGGTCGCAACGCTGGACTGGACCTGGTCCGTGCGGTCGCCATCGGGCTCGTGCTCGTCGGGCATGGCACCTTGCTGTTTCCCCAGCTCCCGCGGATATGGAGCACCACAGTGCTCTACGTGGGAGGCTACTTCGGGGTGGAGCTCTTCTTCGTCCTCAGTGGCTTTCTGATCGGGGGGCTGTTGCTGCGCTTGTTCGAAAGGCACGGCTTTCGCCCCCATGCCCGAGATATCCTCGCCTTCTGGCAGCGGCGCTGGTGGCGCACCCTGCCCAATTACTACCTTTTCCTGCTGCTCAACCTCACCCTCTTCGGCGACTGGTTCGGCCCCCCCGCCTGGCAGTGGGGCCATTTTCTGTTCATGCAGAACCTGGCTTGGCCGCCCGGTGCCGTGATGCCGGAATCTTGGAGCCTGGCGGTGGAGGAGTGGTCGTACCTGCTGTTGCCCGTGGTGCTGTGGCTGGGCGTGCGCTGCCTGGGCGCACGCCCGAGGGCATTGCTGATCGCGCTATTGACGATACTAGCCCTCGCGCTGGTGGCGCGTTTCGGCGTCGTGTGGGCGTTCGACCCCAACTGGGACGCCGGCGTGCGCAAGGTCGTCGCGCTACGGCTGGACGCCGTGGCCTGGGGCGCGCTCATGGCCTACCTGATGCACTACCACGCCGCCCGCATGATCGCTCGTTGGCGGGTCTGGCTCGCGCTGGGTGCCATGTTCACGCTGAGCAACCTTCTCTGGCTGCTGGCGGGCGTCGGGCAGGGATTCGAGACGTTGGGGCATAAAACCCTGCTGTTCTCCACCACCGGCATGGGGCTGGCGCTGCTATTGCCGGCCAGCTACGTGTACCGCCCCCCGAGCGCCTGGCTGCAGGCGGGGGTGCGACACCTCAGCCTTGTGTCCTACTCGGTGTACCTGGTGCACTTTTCCCTGGTCATTCCCCTGCTGAGCGCCACGGGCCTGGCGCAACGCCTGCCCATGCCAGTGGCGGCCGCCCTCTACCTGGCGCTCGCCATCGGCATCGCGACCTTTGTCTATACCGTTTTCGAACGGCCCATGACTGCGCTGCGTGACCGGCAGGGCCGATAGGCCACGTCATGCCGTCCCACCTGTGTGCAATCGCACGTGTCGGATGCAGGTCGACGGATTTCACGCCGATGTCACGGGCGAATTTTCTTCCCGTACCCCCTTGTTTTTTTGTGTCTAATGTTTCTTTTTTTCTTTTCTGACGAGCGTTTTTGGGTAAGTGAATGCTAACTTGTTAACAAGAGTCGCGAGGTTTAAACCCCTGAATTGCGCTTGATAACCTGTTTTAACTAGCGCTTGCAAAGTGCGTCAGCGGGCTCTAGCATCCACGTGAGGTGAGAACAGTCAGGTATGTCGTGTGCTGTTAGCTACTGTCAGTTCAGGCAAATGACTGTTCCAAGTTCTCACCCAGGGGAACGGACCTAGTAAAGTGGTCAACACTAGGATCTTCCTTGTTAGGCACTTCTTGTCGATCTGCGCAGATCGGCAGGATCGAACCACAGTAGCGTCTGCGGGCGGCATTGCGCAGAAGGTTCGAAGCTGAACTGGATCCAATAGGCGGTGGCTTACCGCAAAGTGGCAACATTTGCATATGCAAGGAGAATGCCGAAATGGCTGATATTTCTTTCGACGCTAACTATTATTACGAACAAAAGCTCAATCAGCTGCAGGAGCAGGACAGCGAGCAGTACGCTGACTGGTCTGTCGCCGACGTCGCTTTGTCCTTCAACGAAAACGGCCTGACCGCTGAAGAGCACTATGAGCAGTACGGTGCCGCAGAAGGTCTGAACCCCAGCGCTGAATTCGACACTCAGGCATACCTGAGCGCCAAGCTGGGCCAGCTGCAGGAGCAGGACAGCGAGCAGTACGCTGACTGGACCGTCGAAGACGTCGCGCAGGCGTTCGCAGACAACGGCCTGAGCCCGCTGGAGCACTTCAACCAGTTCGGCCAGGACGAAGGCCTGGAAGCGACCCCGGCCGCAGCTTCAGACCTCACTGAAGCGCTGGAGACCCTGCAGACCGCAGAGAGCAATCTGGCCGATTTCCTCGAAGCTGGTGAATACGAAGACACTGACGCTGTGGATGCTGAGCTGACTACCGAGCAGGGTGAGCTGGATACTCACATTGCTACTCCTGGCGTTGCCGATTATAACGAGGACACGCTCAACGTTCTGAAGGCTAAGCTTCAGGATGCTCAGGATACCCTGGCTGAAAACAATGCCGCCGCTGACGAAGTCGAAGGTCTCTCCACTGCTATCAGTGCTTTGAAGACTGCTGAAGACGCCAACGTGGCTGCAGTCGAGGCACAAGGTGATGCTGATACTGCAGCGGAAGCTGAGATTGCCAAGTTCCAGGTGGCCAATGGCGACCTGACACTGACCGAAGATCTGGACAACACGCTTCCCGCTGAATACGACGCTGACGTCCCGGCTGACAATATTCTTGTTAGCGATGGCGCTGGTCAGGACCTGATCGAAGTGAATGAAGATGGTGATCTCGTCATTTCCGAAGGCGCCGAAGACTATGATGGCATCGATGCTCTGCTGACTTCTGTGCAGGATTATTCGAATGCCATAGCTGCAGCCAACACCACTAACACCAACCTCACCTCAGCTCTTGAGGAAGCCGTTGAACTGACTGCAGACGTGCAGGCAGACCTTGAAGCCGCGGCTGAAGCTCAGTCTGACGATGTGGCCGGTTTCGAAGCCGATGTGTCTGGCTTGATCGCTGGCGATGGGTCTATCGGCTTCTCTCAGTCAGTAACTTTCACTGCGGTTGATTCAGACGGTAATGTTGTTCAGGACGATGCTGATACTGATGCCACAACCGACGCTACTGTAGAAACAGTGGTAACCGATATTTTTGATGCCGAAGCAACCATCGAGACAATTGAAGGTATCGTTGAAGAGCGTGAAGAATTGATCGCTGATCGTGATGCAGCTCAAGAAGTTGTCGACCAGAAAGATGCTTTTGTAGAAGCGCGTGATGAAGCCGAAGCTAACCTGACCGACGATGAGGCCGATGGCGGCTTTGGCGTCAACCTGGTGGATCTAGGTGGAACAGGTACGGCCGAAGACGATCTGTTCATCTTCAGCGCTGGTGACGACACAAGTACTGACCAGTTCGGTGCGGCCGGCGAAGACCAGATCTATGTGGGCGACAGCTTCACTCGCGTTGATCTGGCTGCAGACGCCGACTTCACTGAGGAGCAGGGTGACGTGTCCACGATGGAAGTCTTCTTCCAGCAGGATGGTGCCGATGCCGTACTGACCTTCGAAGACAAGGCCTTTGCCGGTAATGGCTCTTCCGCCAGCGAAGACCTGACCGAAGTCACTCTGACCGGTGTCAACGTTGATGACCTAAGCCTCGATAGCGGCTATGTCAGCGTTGCCTAAGGTCTTCTGACCTGCACCCTTTGAGGGGGCTCCGGCTCCCTCATCGAGTGAACACCCCCGGCCTCGGTCGGGGGTTTTTCGTGTCCAGGGCCTAGAGGTGGGCGGGGCGGCGGAATCTGGCAGTTTCTCCCGAGCGCAAAATTATATAGAATCTCGCGATTAAGTCACTAAAGCCGGAATATTCCAGCCCTTCGCACCGGGGAAAGCATGCACCAATCTTACTGGGAACGAGACCAGGTAAACGAATTTATCCGCGTATTGCGTCCCGTCTTGGTACTTTTGATCTGCGCGGTCCATACTCCTTTCATTTTGGGCTACACGGCTAATGTAACCGCCCTTGATGCACCACAAATGCTTTTGAGCGTCTATACCAAGGACGTATTGGCGAGGAGTGCTGTTCCACTCCTTTCTGTTATATCCGGATATCTGGCTTTTTTTTCGTATAAAAAATATGGTTATCGACAATTTATAACGAAAAAAGTAAAGATTGTCCTTATTCCTTTTATCGTTACCAATATTGTTACGTTGATACTGTTCAAACTGGCGGAGGAATTTACAAATACTCCGGTTCCGGCCTTACAGGGAGTCGTCGGAATAATGTCCACACTGAAAGGCATATTCGGTATCGACCGCCTGCCGATCAATGGGCCGTTGTATTTTCTGCGCGACCTGTTCCTGATCTGCTGCTGCGTGACCGTCATCGATATGATTGCCCGGTGCCGCTTTGTGGTTATCTGCGTATGCGTGGCGCTTCTCTATTTAAACTTCCAAAACTCCGGATTGATCATGCGTTGGGGCGAACAGCCCATCGCCATCTTGTACCGAGTGGACATGGTGTTCTTCTTTTTGCTGGGCTATTTCTTTTCCGTACAAGGAATAAAACCAAGAAAGATCGATAATTATACCGCTTTCGTATCGGTCCTGTTTTACGGCTTGACGATGCTGAGTGTGGCAATCGCTATCTCGCTTATCAAGCCCGCTATGGCTAATTATCTGGAGTACCGGTGGAGTATCGGCTTTCTGGCGCTTTGCTTTTTACCAGCCTTCATGACACTGACACACATGTTTCGCGAGACCAGTGTATACCAACTGTTGCTGCGGCTCAGCCCCTATTCCTTCATGATGTTTCTCACACACCTCATATTTGCCGTGATCTTTACGGGAGCCGTCTCCAACCTTGACATCAACATCACACTGACCAGTGCGTTGCTCTGGCAGATCGTGTTTTTCGGTGTCTACCTCGCCGGTTGCATCGCCTTCGCTATCGCGGTGCGGAAGTCGCTCATCGCCGCCCGCCGCTTCTTGCCTTCTAAAGCCACATGAGCCCCGAACGGCTGCACGATGCGGTGGCGGCGATGCCTCCGCTGGAATGAGGCCGTTCACCACCGGCCCATCGCGGGCCGGTGTGTGGCACACTAGGCCCGCTCAACGAACCATAGATAAGGAGCGCTGGGGGCTTACCTGGCTGTTCATCAAGCAAGGCCAGTGGTTGGGGCATTATCGCCCGCAGTGGCTCACTATCTGGCCGTTCGCGGTGACGCAGGTCGGTGAGAAGAGTCTCGTCACGTTCGAGCGCGACAGCGGCCTGCTGGGCGCGGAAGAAGGCCAGCTCCGGGATGTAAAGGAACCAGGGAATAATCAGCGGCAAAGCTCATATCGTTCGGCGGATGCCAGGTCCTTCCCGCACACTCCTGGCCCGAGGGTCAAGGGCGTCGTCATGACTTCTCCTGTTTGTTGTGGGTGCTAACCGCCGTTAGCGCATTAATGGTTGGCAAGCCTGTAAGCCGGTGCCTGTTGCTACTAGCTAGAATGCTACCCCTTACTACTGGATGGCTAGAATACGAGAGGCTTGCCTGAATGAACCTGGGAACACGAAACCTTTCATGTGCCAGCGATGCCGTTATCAGCACGCTCAATGAGGTGTGCCTCGCTTACAAGGGCAGTAAGCTATCCGACGTTTTGTCGCTGATTCCCTACGCGGCACCTGTCAGTGCCTGGTTGACGGGGCACGCCACGGACATTCAGATACGGCGTATCGAGACACTACTGGTAGGGCTGGAAAAGCGCCTTGGCAGCCTGGAGTCCTTGGGCAAGGCGCGACTGGATGATGAGACCTTGCATGACCTGGTTCTCATGACTCTCGAAGCTTCGATCAAAGCGAGGGATCAACGCAAGATCGCTTGGTTGGCGAATGGTTTGGCACAGGGGGTTCGAGGCGATATCGACGTGGATGAAACGCAAGCGGCTATCGACATCATCGCCGGCTTGCAGGACGTGGATATCCATCTTCTTTTATCTACTGTTACGAGTGCCGAGGGCGTGGGCGATGCGAAACCCATGCGGGTTTTCCAGGTACCAGACATCCCAGACGTAGAGGAGCATGCCGATAAGGAGGTGCCGTCGGCGTCGCACTGGTTACCCGAGGTGCCCTTGCCCTTACTGCTGAATGCTGCCAGTCGGCTGCATGCCAGGGGATTGCTGAAGGATACCGCCATGGGCAAGCGGACCGGCAGCCCCCGGCCTTTATGGGCACCCAGCCATCTGGCGGACTGGCTAGTCGAGAACATAATGAGTGAATAATCACCACTGGCCCAGGCTAGGCCGCCTAAACAGCATAAAGCGCCGCAGGCGGCGGCTATTAAAGCAGCTGATGAGCCAGTTTGATAACCGTCTGCAAGGCCTCCTCCCAAGATGCAGTGGCCTCGTGATATACCAACGGACCGATAAAACGCTCGTATCGGGCTTGATGGATAGGATGGGTACGCAAGCATTCAAGGCCATGCAGAAGCTCGGCAATCGGGGCTGCAAGAAAGTACGCATATTGATTCCCGAACTGCGCCGCATCCGTTTGAATAACCTCACGGACCAAGATACGTAACGCCGCCACGTCATAACCGGACGAGGTCACCATGTGAAGGTCGTAGACGTGCCGGACCAGCGTCTCATCGTCTTTGCGGGAAGAGTCACGATTGACATGGGCAGTGCGGCGAAGCAACGCCACCAGCTTTTCACTGATCGTGGCATGCAAACTGATCACCGGAAAGGATGCCACCTCAGGGGGTAGTTCCCGGATATCGGCATACAGCGAACTCACCGGGAAGGCCACGGTGCCACCCGCAAACACCAGCTCAAATGTCTCCGAGCGAAGCCCCGAAAGAAGGCTCAGTAGCTGTACGGCATAGACATCCTTTTCCACGATAGCCGGGCTATCGATGCCCAACGCATCGGCCACATCAGGAAAGAACCCTGGTTCAATCCTCACGCCGAAGCACGCTCGATACCCAGGCGGTATCTCCCGTAGGCAATGCGGCGCTGGAACGGCCCTTTCACCTTGACCACCACACGCGCCGGGATCTGCGTGCTACCTGCCTGATAGGCTTTTTCCGCACTGGCCGGTTCCCACTGCACGCCCAGCCGGTTCAGTGCCTCCTTGGCGACTTGATCAAAGCCTCCCGGCGCTGCAAGCATTGGTTTGCCAGTGATGCGGTTCGGACGCGCCTTGGCGTACAGCCCCTGGCCGATCCGTACTAGCCGACCCTGAGTTTCCAGCTGCCGCAGCGACCGTCCGACCTGGTCGTAACCGCCCAGCGCCGCGAAGTCATCACGCAGAAACACTGTCCGGCGGCTTTTGCGGATCTTTTCGCGTATGCGGTATTCGAGGGTTTTCGTGCTCATACAACACCTCCAGCAGCCGAATAATGGCTTTAGATACTCTATATCCTGCGCCTTAGAAAGGCAAAAATACGACAACCTAGGCGTCACGTAAAAGTAAAAAATAGACTATTATTTAAATGGTTATATAAAAATTTAAAGCTTGTTTGATGCCGCGTGGATCGCATCGATTCAGCAGCGTCAGAGCCCGTGTGCCCCATCAACGGCACCGCCTCCAACGCGTCGAACAAGCGCTCCCGGCTCAGATAGGTATAACGGCTGCGCGATGCCGTGGCGGCGATTCCTCCGCTGCAATGAGGCCGTTCATCACCGGCCCATCGCGGGCCGGTGTGTGGCACACTAGGGCCGCTCAACGAACCACAGACAAGGAGTGCTCATGCCCAACCCGCTGGTCATCAGTCCCAAGGAGTGCTGGGGGCTTACCTGGCACCCACCCATTGATCTCAGCTTCGCCGCCGAGACGGTCCTTTTGCCGCTGCACGCGGGGGAAATGGCCAAGGCAGCCGCCAGCATGCCGCTGGCGTTGGTCAAGCAAGGCCGCGAGTGGCAATTGGTCGGCGTGTGTGGCCTGGAGCCGGGCCACAATCTGTTCATCAAGCAAGGCCAGTGGTTGGGGCATTATCGTCCGCAGTGGCTCGCCACCTGGCCGTTCGCGGTGGCGCAGGTCGGCGAGAAGAGTCTCGTCACCTTCGAGCGCGACAGCGGCCTGCTGGGCGACGAGGAGGGCGAGCCGTTCTTCGATGCCGAAGACCAGCCGAGCGGCCGCACCGCCGAGGTCATCGCTACGCTCAAGGCCAACCACGGCAAACGTCAGCGCACCCGCGACGCCCTCTCGGCCCTGCAGCGGGCAGGCGTGATCACGCCCTGGCCCGAAGCGCTCCAGAGCCAGTTGGGCATGTCTGTCCCCGGTCTGCACATGGTCGATGAGCGCGCCCTGGCCGAGCTGGACGACGAGGCCTTCCTGGCGTTGAGAAAGGCCCAGGCACTGCCAATTGCTTATGCCGTCAATCTGTCGCTTTCTCAATCGCACCTACTGACCCGGCTTGCCCGCGTGAACTCGGGCAAGGCGCCTGTCGAAGAAAACCTCGATAACTTCTTCGGCGACGATGAAGAACTGACCTTCGATTTCGATAGTTGAGGACCCCGCATGACCGCACGCGGCTGGATAACCTGCGGAAGACTACGAAGTGGTGGTATGCGAATGACGGGAAGGGCGGTGCAATGAGCGAGTCGGCAACGCCCTTGATCGCGTTTTATCGCGGCGAAGCCGGCGATCACAAGGGGCGCACCCTGGAAGATATCTGGGCGCTGTCGCCTTTCTGGCTGGAGCATACCCACGACTACGTCCAGTGGCTGTTTCCGATTCCCGAGGCGGGGCGTTTCAACGGCTTTGCGCCGCTGCTGGGCGAGGCCGACCGTACCGCCTTCGCCCAAGACGAGGCGTTGCGGGCCAATCAACGCCGCTCGCTGGATGTGATGCTGACGTTCTTCGGGCTGACGCGTCGGGCGCTCGTCATCGAGGCGTTGCCCGAGTTGAACATGCGCGAGCACATCTGGCTGAAGCGCGGCGGGCATAACCACCTGCGCATCTCGCGAATCATTCGCAGCCTGCACCTTTGCCAGCAGCCCGAGCTGGCGGCGGCCTTCCAGCAGGCGATGATCGAGATCGGTACCACCCAAGGCGTGGTGTCGGAGCAATCGATAGGTTACTGGCGGGCCGCCAACCATTCCTGAAGGTAGCTGTGCTATATCGCTGTGACGCCCTGTGCGGCGTTTATGCCGCGAGTGCACCTGCCTCGCGGCATGAAAACGGCCCTGATAAATGCGGCACAGGTCATCGCGAACAAGTTCGCTCCCACAAAGAGCCCCCCTGCCGATAGCTTGCCCTGATGGTTCTGTCCGTGTGGGAGGAATTGATTCCCGATAGCGGAGGCTTCGAGCCAACTGCATCGCGAATAAATTCGCTCCCACAGCACCTGCCGGTTAGCTTGTCCTGATGGTTCTGTCCGTGTGGGAGGGAACTTGTTCCCGATAGCGGAGGCTTCGAGCCAACTGCATCGCGAATAAATTCGCTCCCGCACCCCCTGCCGGTTAGCTTGTCCTGATGGTTCTGTCCGTGTGGGAGGGAACTTGTTCCCGATAGCGGAGGCTTCGAGCCAACTGCATCGCGAATAAATTCGCTCCCACAGCCCCTGCCGGTTAGCTTGTCCTTGTGGGAGGGAATCCAGGGCCTCGCTTGATGGGCCCGATAGGCCCGGCACGCCTTGATCGCTTGCTTGCGGCTGCGTTCTTGTGCTCCTGGCATGACTCAAGCAAGCGGCTTGTAGGCCGATAACATCATATACCGATGTTTTATCTGTGCATGATCCAGGAGCCCGTGATGTCATTGCGTTTCGATACGGCGTATTACCTTGAGCAAAATCCCGACGTCGCGGCTGCGGTGACGGCAGGCGCCATCCCTGGTGCCAAGTGGCATTACGAAACATATGGTGCGGCCGAGGGGCGCAATCCCAATGCGGTGTTCGACACCAGCGAATACCTGGAGGCGAACCCGGACGTAGCCGATGCCGTCGCTGCCGGTATCGTCGGGCCGTTCGCGCACTTCCTGGCGCATGGCGCAGCGGAGGGGCGTGCACCCAGTGCGGCGTATCAAGACGTGGCGACGGGGTTCGACGGAAGTGCCTATTTGGCCGCCAATCCGGATGTCGCCGAGGCCGTGGCCAGCGGGAGTTTGGCCAGCGGTTATGAGCATTGGATCAAGTTCGGCCAGTACGAGGCGTCTCGCGAGGCGGTATACAGCGATGGCAGCACCGCCATGCCGGCGCCAGCCCCCGGCGATGACGGGGTCGAGACAGTCGATGTCGTGGCCGGTGAGTTGCCGGTGGCAACGGTGGTGGCGTCGGTGGCTGCTGGGGCTGAGGTCGAGCCGGGGGCGACGTTCGCCGACATGACGATCGATGGCGATGCAGTGGTGCCCACGACATTGCCCGAGATCGAGACGTCTTTCGAGCTCGGCCTCGGAGATGGCGCGGATACCAGTGGCCTGACGCTGCTCGATCCGGCACGGCTAAACATCGAGGATGGGGCGACCGTCACCATGACATCGGCACAGTATCGCGCCTTCACGGATATCAACGCGGGTGTCGCGAATACCCCGGGGCATGAAACGGTCGTGTTTAGCGATGCCGGTCGGATCGACCTTGCCGATGAGTCGCATCTGCAGCACGGTGCCTATAACTATGTGGAGGAGTTCCGCCTGAGCGACGAAGGCAATACCTTCATCGCGCCGGACAACGGTTTCCTGATCACGGGGGGCGCGGGCGATGACCGCATCATCACGAGCGTTGGCGACCAGTGGGTGACGCCCGGCGAGGGTGACGATTGGGTCGATTTTTCCGCTGGTGAGACCGACATCGATATCTTGACGTACACCCTCGGTGCGGACGGCGACGATTCGCTGCTCGGGTTCGTGGCCGCGGGAGCGGATGGCAACGCCGCTGACGTTGGCCCCGGTGAGGATGCGTTGCGATTCAGCGGCGTCGAGGATGTCGCGGCCCTGGCCCTGCGGGTCGATGCGGTGCGCTTTGACGATAACGGCCCGCGGGCTTCCGCCTCGAAGGATGGCGGTATCGATATGGCGTTGGACTTCCAGAATGGGGGCTCGCTGACGTTCGTCGACTTTCTGGAGGCGGCGACCCTGGTCGAGGAGCCCCCACTCACTTCTGCCGTGCCCAGTGGAGAAAGCGTGGCGCTCACTGGCGTCAACGCAGATGACCTTTCCATGCTGTTCGGCGCTAGCCTCACGTTCGAGGCGTGAGGTGGTGGTCGTGGGGCCTTGGTGGTAAACAGGCGTTTACGTTGGTTCATCGCCGATCAGCGTGAAATGACAGGGCCCCACCATGCTTACCGCTATCGGGAATCAATTCCCTCCCACAAGGACAAGCCAACTGACAGGGGGCTGTGGGAGCGAACTTGTTCGCGATGATCTGGGCCGCGTTTCCCGGCAAAGTGCGATGAACCTTTACTTTGACCGTGGAGGCCTACGCCGTAGACTAGGGCGGTTTTAACAGCAGCGGATACCACAATGAAGATCCTAGTCACGGGGGGCGCCGGCTTCATCGGGTCGGCGGTGATTCGGCATGTGATCGCCGAGACCGAGCATGCCGTGGTCAATGTCGATGCATTGACCTATGCGGGTAACCTGGCGTCGCTGGGCGAGGCGGCGGACAGCGAGCGTTATGCCTTCGAGCGTGTGGATATCGGCGATGCCGAGGCGTTGCGCGAGGTGTTCGCGCGGCACCAGCCGGAGGCCGTCATGCATCTGGCGGCGGAGTCGCATGTCGACCGTTCCATCCATGGGCCGGCGGATTTCATCCAGACCAACCTGGTGGGGACGGGCGTGCTACTCGAAGTGGCGCGTGAGTACTATGAGCGACTGGATGCGCCGCGCCGCGCTGCGTTTCGCTTTCACCATGTCTCGACCGATGAGGTCTACGGCGACCTTGATGGGCCGACGGGACTGTTCACTGAGGAAACGCCCTACGCGCCAAGCTCGCCTTATTCCGCGAGCAAGGCGGGGTCCGATCATTTGGTGCGTGCCTGGTATCGTACCTTTGGCCTGCCGGTACTGGTGACGAACTGCTCGAATAACTACGGCCCGTACCATTTTCCCGAAAAACTCATTCCCTTGATGATTCTCAACGCTCGGGCGGGTAAGCCCTTGCCTGTCTATGGCGATGGCAGTCAAATTCGGGATTGGCTGTATGTCGAAGATCACGCGCGTGCGCTGGTGACGGTCCTCGAATCGGGGCGTGTGGGTGAAACCTACAACATCGGCGGTCATAACGAGTATCGCAACCTCGAGGTGGTCGAACATATCTGTGCCTTGCTGGAAGAGCTGGCCCCCGAGCATCCGGCGGGCGTGACGCGATACGCGGAGTTGATCACCTACGTCAAGGACCGCCCGGGCCATGACCTGCGGTATGCCATCGATGCCGGCAAGATCGAGCGTGAGCTGGGCTGGCGCCCGCGTGAAACATTCGAAAGCGGCTTGCGCAAGACCGTGCAGTGGTATCTGGACAACGACGCCTGGATCACCGACGTGACCAGTGGCGCGTACCGCGAGTGGACTCGGCGCCATTACGGCGAGCAGACGCCGAGCGCCGAGGCCCAGGCGAAGGAATGAACGACGCTTCAAGGATTCGAGATGATGAAACGTAAAGGCATTATTTTGGCGGGTGGCTCCGGAACGCGCTTGCATCCGGTCACGTTGGCGGTTTCCAAGCAGCTGTTGCCGGTGCACGACAAGCCGATGATTTATTATCCGTTGGCGACGTTGATGATGGCGGGGATCGACGAAGTGTTGATCATTTCGACCCCGCAGGATACGCCGCGTTTCGAGCAGTTGCTCGGCGATGGGTCGCAATGGGGCGTATCACTGCAATACGCGGTGCAGCCGTCGCCGGATGGTTTGGCTCAGGCTTTTATCATCGCCAAAGACTTTCTCGATGGCGCGCCCAGTTGCTTGATGTTGGGCGACAATATCTTCTACGGGCACGATCTGAAGCCGTTGCTCGACAGCGCCATGGCGCGTCCGCATGGAGCGAGCGTGTTCGCCTACCATGTACATGATCCCGAGCGTTACGGCGTGGTGGATTTCGATGCCCAGGGGCGGGCCACCTCCTTGGAAGAAAAACCGGCCGAGCCCAAGTCGAACTATGCCGTGACGGGCCTGTATTTCTATGACGGTGACGTGGTCGAGATGGCCGAGTCGTTGACCCCTTCCGCGCGGGGCGAACTGGAAATCACCGATATCAACCGGCTGTACCTCGAACGTGGCGATCTCAATGTGGAGATCATGGGGCGCGGTTTCGCTTGGCTGGATACCGGTACCCACGAGTCGCTGATGGAGGCGTCCAACTTCATCGCCACCATCGAACATCGCCAGGGGCTGAAGGCGTGCTGCCCTGAGGAAATCGCCTGGCGCCGAGGGTTGATTGGTGATGAACAGCTGCTGGCGTTGGCAGCGCCGTTGGCCAAGAGTGGCTATGGACAATATTTGCAGCGTCTGGTGAAGGAAGGGAGGCAACGCGCATGAAAACCATCGAAACGGCGCTGCCGGAGGTTGTGATCCTCGAGCCGAAGGTGTTCGGCGACGAGCGGGGCTTCTTCATGGAAAGCTTCAACCAGCGTGCGTTCGAGGAGGCCACCGGTTGCAAGCGGGATTTCGTGCAGGATAACCACTCGCGCTCGCGCCAGGGGGTGCTGCGCGGGCTGCATTACCAGCTCGAGCAACCGCAAGGCAAACTGGTACGGGTCACCCATGGTCGGGTGTTCGATGTAGCGGTGGATTTGCGCCGTTCTTCCGCGCATTTCGGGCGTTGGGTCGGTGTGGAGTTATCCGCGGAAAACCACCGCCAATTGTGGGTGCCGGAGGGCTTCGGGCATGGTTTCGTGGTGCTTTCCGAGAGTGCCGACTTTCTGTACAAGACCACTGCTTATTACCATCCCGCCTCTGAGCGCAGCATTCGCTACGACGATCCCGAGTTGGCGGTCGCTTGGCCGGATGTGCCAGGGCTGACGTTGTCGGACAAGGACTTGGCCGGTGCAGCGTTCCATGAGGCGGAGGTGTTCGAATGAGTGAGCCGACACGCCCCGAATGGTTACTGTTGGGTGCGGGGGGGCAGGTCGGGCGCGAGTTGTGTCGTGCCTTGCAGCCGCTGGGTCAGGGCGTTGCCTTGACTCGCGCGGAATGCGATCTGTCGGTCCCGGGGGCTGCGGAGGAGATGATCGCGCGTTATGAGCCCGGCATGGTTGTCAATGCAGCGGCCTATACAGCGGTCGACCGCGCCGAGGAAGAGCCGGCTCTGGCGCGCCGCATCAATGCCGAGGCGGTGGCGGAGATCGCCCAGGCCTGCGCTCGCCATGACATGCCGCTGGTACATTACTCGACGGATTACGTTTTCGATGGGTCGGGAGAGGCGCCGTTTGCGGAACATGATGCGACGGGGCCGCTGGGAGAATACGGCCGCTCCAAGCTGGCGGGAGAGCAGGCGATTGCCGATGCCGGGGGACGTTCCCTGGTGCTACGCACTAGCTGGGTGTATGCCGCCCATGGCCGCAACTTCGTTCGGACCATGCTGCGCTTGGCCGCCGAACGCGATCACCTGCGTATTATCGACGACCAGGTCGGCGCACCGACGTGGGCCGCGACGATTGCCGACGTCACGGCCCTGGCACTATTCGAATGGCGTCGCCAGGCATGGGATGCGCAACTGTCGGGTGTCTATCATCTGAGCGCGTCGGATAGCGTGAGTTGGTGCGGTTTCGCCCAGGCGATTTTCGAGGAGGCTGCGAATCTGGGGCTGCTGGAAGCGACGGCATTGCCCAGTGTTGAGGCGATTCCCTCCAGTGCGTATCCGCAGCCGGCACGTCGGCCTCTCAATTCGCGACTCTCGACCCAACGCCTGCAAACGGCCTTCGGTATCGCAATGCCGCACTGGCGTGAAGCCTTGCGCGTGTGCCTGACATCGATGCGGGCATGAGATGGGTCGCCATGAGCTGCGCTGGGGCGACGTCATGGCGAGGAAACATCCGGCAATGGGCTGGCGCCTGGTATTCGACATGCCCGAAAACCGACCGGTCGGACGGGGTGTGCCTGCGACAATAGTGGAACATTGCTTTTCAGAGAGTAACGCTAGGCTTACGTCAGGTATACTATTGCCTCGTGAACAGAAGAGTATCGCTGGTCCGAGGCGATACATGCCGAATTTGCGCTGCTGGCTGCCCCTGGCTACCGCGCCAAGGAAGGTGTGACGGGCATCGTCCGCCGCCGATTGCGATTATTTCCCATGATGCGCTTGAAGACGCTCGGGGCACGCCTGGTCATCGCGACCATCGTGCCCCTTCTGTTGGTTACGGCCATGCTGTACCCGATTTTCCGGACTCACTTGGAGGCACGCCTCGACAGCAGTCGCCATGGTGCGACGACGCTGTTGAACGCCGAATACGATGCTCTATTGCACGACATGAACGAGAGCTTCAACCAGGTGCTGGCGGTGGCCGAACTGCCGATATTGCGACGCCATCTGCGCAATGTGCGGGAGGGCGTGGCACTCAAGGATCGGGAAGACACCCTGGAACAATTGGCCGCCATGCTCGAAACCCTGGTGACCCATTTCGGTCGCTATACACGTCTAGTGCTCATCGACACGACCGGCGAAGAGCTTCTTGAGGCTGGCTCGCGCCTGCTGCCGTACCCGACAGGTACCCGGTACGCTCAGACGGGAGTTTTCCGTGGTACGAAGCGCTTGCCGCCCCGGGGGCTCTATATTTCCGCCCCCCGCCTCGGGGAGAGCCGTCGGGAGGGCAAGACGGTCACTACGGCGGTGATCGATATCGCCACGCCGGTATTTGGTCAGAACGGCCAACGTTTGGGGATGCTGTTGTTTACCCTGGATTGGCATTACCTCACGGCGAGCCTTCCGCATGCCATCGACAGCGGCGAAGGAGTGCGGGCCGTCATGGTGGATGATCAGGGCAAATGGCTGCTGCCCAACACCGAGGAAGGGCTTCGCTTCGGTGATTCCCTCGCGGATCGCTATCCCAAGGTCTGGCACGATCTCTCTTCCCAACTGCAGGGCGAGATATTGCTGGATGACGATCTCTTGCTATTCCGCACGCAGGATATTCGCACGGCTGCCGAGAGCAACAAGGCGGGTACGATCGTCACCCCACCGGCATCTCAACCCTGGCAGCTGGGGATCGTGGTGCCGCGCCCCAGCTTGGCTGGCTTGCTGGCGGAGAGTCCCTGGCAAATCGCGGTGCTCGGGCTTATCTATCTGCTTTCAGTGATCGTGGGGGTGCTGTGGGTGCTCAGCCTGCATCGCCAACGTTACTTGCGTCGCCAAGCGATGGAGTTTTCCCGCGAAGCCCAGCATCTCTCCAGGGAATCGCAGCAGTATGCCGGCGAGGTACAGGATCTCTATGAGAATGCGCCCTGTGGCTATCATTCGCTGGATAGCGATGGCCGTATCGTGAAGATCAACCGCACCGAGCTGGAGTGGCTGGGTTATCGGGTCGATGAGGTGATCGACAAATGGCATTATCGCGATTTCGTGACCCCCGATACGCGTGCAGCGTTCGACGATGCGTTTCGGGGCGTGCTGAGCGCGGGGCAGGAAGGGGGCGCGGAGTGTGTGCTCATGTGCCGTGACGGTACCCGGCTACCGGTGGTCATTCAGGCCACCGCCCAAGTCATCGAAGGGTGCTTTCAATATTCCCGTGCCACGGTATTCGATCTGAGCGAGCGCAAGCAGCTCGAGGCGCGCCTGGCCGAGCAGGCTATGGTCGATCCGTTGACCGGGTTGTGGAATCGACGCTACCTGAAGGGGCAGGCGGCCAAGGAAATGGCGCGGGCATGCCGTCGCGGAACGTCACTGAGCCTGATCGTCATCGACCTGGATCACTTCAAGCGCATCAACGACACTCACGGCCATGATGTGGGCGATCTGGTGCTGCAGTCCTTCGCCGATACCGCGCGTACACAGTTACGCGAGGGAGACATCCTGTGTCGTATGGGCGGTGAGGAGTTCATCGTCCTGTTACCCGACACGGCTCCCGAGCAGGCCATGCAGGTCGCCGAGCGGTTGCGTCTGGCCGTCTCGGCCACGCCGGTCGAGATAGAGACCGACGTCGTTGCGACAGTTCGTCTGGCCTACACTGCCTCGCTGGGCGTGGCGCGCGTCGCCCCCGACGAAGCGTCTCTGGAGCCGGCCATCAAGCGTGCCGACGAAGGCCTCTATGCGGCCAAGAACGCGGGACGCAATTGCGTGCACTGGTACGCCGGCTAGGCGGCTATCCACCAATGTCTAAAGGCGCGGTGACAATGAATGCTGGATCCTATGTCGGACATAGAGGTAAATTTGTCCAACAAGGCAGGCGGAGCCGTTTATGCGCCCCTCTTCACTTTCCGGTACCACGGCACGACCCGATATCGCCGAGTCGTTGGCCGAGGCGATTTTCAGTGGCCGTTATGCACCCGGTGATTTGATTCCCCGCGAGCTGGATCTCTGCGAGACGTATGGTGTCAGTCGCAGCACGGTGCGTAGCGTCTTGCAGAACTTAGTCTCGGCGGGACTGTTGGTACGTATTTCAGGTCAGGGTACGCGGGTACGGGAGCTGACCCAGTGGCACATGCTCGATCCGCGAGTGACCGAGTGGATGGCGCGCTATGCCGAGCCCAATCCACGCTTCCAGCGTGAAATCTATGCCTTCCGTGTAGCCGTCGAACCTTTCGTAGCGTACCTGGCGGCAACCGCCGCCACAGCGACGGATCTGCTGGCCATCGAGCAGGCCTACGACGGCATGACGCGGAGTCTCGAGACGCCCGATCACTGTTGGGAAGGGCGCTCCCACGACGATTACGATGTGGCCTTCCACGAGGCGATTTTCGCCGCGACACACAACGTTGTGTGGACGCAGCTCAGTCATGTGCTGAGGCCCACGATCACGGTGCTGGTCCAGCGTTCCAACCAGAGCGCCGATGAGCTCGCCGACAGCATGGAGCGCCACCGTAAGGTGATGGAAGCGATTCGTCTGCGTCAGCCGGAACGGGCGCAAGCGTGTGCCTTGGCGGTCCTCGAGCGCACCGGGCAGGATCTGGGTATCGCCGAATCCCCGACGAACCTGCCTTCATTATCCCCACTTGGCGGCGCCACCCCCGACGGGCGGTGAGCGTGTCATCACTTTTGCATCGACAAGGAGACCTCTCGTGAAGATTACCCAGCTCAAGACCTGGCAAGTACCGCCGCGTTGGCTGTTCCTCAAGATCGAAACCGATGAGGGATGCTACGGCTGGGGCGAGCCGGTCGTGGAAGGACGCGCGGCCACCGTCGAGGCGGCAGTGCACGAACTCGCCGACTACCTGGTTGGCCAGGATCCGCACCGTATCGAATACCTTTGGGACACGATGTACCGTGCGGGTTTCTATCGTGGCGGTCCTATCCTGATGAGTGCCATCGCCGGGATCGATCAGGCGCTTTGGGACCTCAAGGGGCGCGATCTCGGTGTGCCCGTCTATCAGCTGCTGGGCGGCAAGGTGCGCGACAAGATGCGCATGTACGCCTGGACCGGCGGCGACCGTCCCAGCGACGTGGGGGCTGGCGCCAAGGCCTTGGTCGACAAGGGATTCACGGCGTTCAAGATGAATGGCACGCCGGAAATGCAGATCGTCGATTCGCACCGCAAGATCGACGAGGCCGTGGCGCGGGTCGCCGAGGCGCGCGAGGTGGTGGGCCCGGACGTGGGCATCGCCATCGACTTTCACGGGCGCGTGCATCGTCCCATGGCCAAGGTGCTGATGCGCGAGCTGGAGCCCTATCACCCGATGTTCGTCGAGGAACCTGTGCTGCCCGAGCATCTGCCTAGCCTCAAGCACATCGCCACCGGACTTGGTTACCCCATCGCCACCGGAGAACGGTTGCATACGCGCTACCAATTCCGCGACCTACTGGCGGAGGGCATGGTGGATATCGTCCAGCCCGATCTCTCGCACTGCGGCGGCATCAGCGAGGGCATGAAGATTGCCTCGCTGGCGTCGTGTCACGATGTTGCGCTGGCGCCACATTGCCCGCTGGGGCCGTTGACGCTGGCCGCGTCGTTGCACGTGGACGCGGTGAACCACAATGCGTTCATCCAGGAGCAGAGCATGGGCATCCACTACAATCGTGATAACGATGTACTGGATTACCTGGTCGACAAATCCGCGCTGGCCATCACCGATGGCTTCAGCGCGATTCCCGAAGGGCCCGGCCTGGGAGTCGAGATCGACGAGGAATTCGTCGAGGAGCGCGCCAAGGTGGGCCATCGCTGGCGCAACCCGGTGTGGACGCATGAAGATGGCTCCATCGCCGAGTGGTAATGGTGAGAGGGAACTTGTTCCCGATGATGGTCCCACCAGCTCCTGGCCTTGGTGGTCTTGTGGGGGAGGGGGCTTGTTCCCGATGATGGTCCCACCAGCTCCTGGCCTTGGTGGTTTTTGTGGGAGAGGCAGCTTGTTCCTGATGATGGTCCCACCAGCTCCTGGCCTTGGTGGTCTTGTGGGAGGGAACTTGTTCCCGATGATGGTCACTAGCTCCTGGCCTTGGTGGTTGTGTGGGAGGGAACTTGTTCCCGATCGCGGAGGCTTTGAGCCAACTGCATCGCGAATGAATTCGCTCCCACGAACCCCAGCTTCGAGGATCTTGTGGGAGGGGACTTGTTCCTGATGATGGCCCCACCAGCTCCTGGCCTTGGTGGTTTTTGTGGGAGGAAACTTGTTCCCGATCGCGGAGGCTTTGAGCCAACTGCATCGCGAATAAATTCGCTCCCACGAACCCCGTCTTCGAGGATCTTGTGGGAGAGGAGGCTTGTTCCTGATGATGACCCCACCAGCTCCTGGCCTTGGTGGTCTTGTGGGAGGGAACTTGTTCCCGACGGTACGCTCTCTAGGTGTGGTAAAGGAGGCTTTATGAACGAGACACAACGCGCCGCGCTCGACGCGGCACTCAGGGAATTGCCGCTGGTGGCGATTCTACGTGGTATCCGCCCCGAAGAAATCGATAAGGTCTTCGACGAGTTGGTCGAGGCGGGGTTTCGTCTGATCGAGATCCCGCTCAACTCTCCCTTGCCGTGGAAGAGTATCGAACGCGTTGCGGCACGTTGCCCTGAGCATGTGCTGGTGGGCGCCGGTACGGTGCTGGAGGCCACTGATACAGCCGAACTGGCGCGTCTTGACGCCCCGTTGATGGTCACTCCCAACAGCGACCCCGAGGTGATTCGTGCCGGTGTCGAGCAGGGGCTGGCGCCGCTGGTCGGCTGCATGACGCCGAGTGAGGCGTTGAGCGCGGCGCGTGCCGGTGCTACGGCGCTCAAGCTGTTCCCGGCCGGGCGTCTGGGCACCGGCTACTTCAAGGATATCAGTGCGATCCTGCCCCCGGAACTACCGGTATTCGCCGTCGGCGGTATCGACAAGAGCAACATGTCGGATTGGCATGGCGTGGGCATTCGTGGTTTCGGTTTTGGGAGCAACCTTTACCGTCCCGGGCGCAGCGCCGTCGAGGTGGGCGAGGTCGCGCGCGAGCTCGTCGCCGAATGGCGGCGGCTCGAGGAACTCTACACCATGACCGAATTGTTCGAGCACGAGGGCGATCAATGAGCGCCGAGCAGCGACTGATCGTCATCGACTGGGGCACCAGCAATTTTCGGGCGTTTCTAGTCGATCGGCAAAGCGGTGCCTGCCTCGAGTCGCGGCGTAGCGAGGCAGGGCTCAAGGCGCTGGAAACCGCTGAGTTTCCGCATTACTGCCAGGCTCAAGTCGGCGATTGGCGAGAAGGCGGTCGGGTGCCCGTCTATCTGGCGGGCATGGTCGGTTCCAAGCGCGGCTGGAGTGAGGCACCGCAGCTCGATTTGCCCGTCTCGGGGCGTGATCTCGCCGCCCATGTCGTGGCCGCACCGGGGTTGGAAAACACCTGGATTGTGCCGGGCGTGAAGCACGTCGATGAGACGCACTGTGACGTCATGCGCGGTGAAGAGGTTCAGGCATTTGGTGCCCTGGCGCTGGCGGGCGTCTTCGACGCCGACTGCTGCCTGCCCGGCACCCACAGCAAGTGGGCGCGACTACGCGATGGTCGCCTGACGGCCTTCACCACGCTGATGACCGGCGAGCTTTACCATGCGGTACGCTTCCATACCCTGCCGGGCGAACCCGCCCGCGATGACGCGCCGTTCGATGAAGGTGCATTTCGCCAGGGACTGGCGCGTGCCCATAGCGAGGACGGCGTGCTGCATGCGCTATTCGAGGCGCGCAGCCGACACCTCTATCGCGGTCTGTATGCCGAGCAGGTAGGCAGCTTCATCTCCGGGGTGTTGATCGGTGAGGAAGTCCGTGCGATGCGCGCCGCGCGTCCCGATCTCGAGCGCTTGCTGTTGATCGGCGCCGAGGCGTTACGGCGTCCTTATACGCTGGCGCTCGAAACGGCCGGTCTTGAGGTCACGCCGCTGGATAGCGATGCGGCGACGCTCGCCGGGTTGGCGGTGATTGCCGAACATCATCACGCCGAGTAACGCGTTCTGCCCAAGGCTAAGGCTTTATACGCCCCGTTGTAGTGCATTAGATGCGCTGCGACGGGGCATTTTTGTGCCTGGAGGAAGGCAATGCACCGTTGCGACGCGTGCATGAGTCCTTGGTGGCCGGGCTCGCAGGGTTGCTTATCAGAGGGTGGCACGATCCGTGCTACCTTCATCTGAAGAGCACCTTTCATGATCGCATCGAGATCGTGTGGCGCATTCCAGGACATGTGAGGCGGTGCCAAGGGGAGAAGGCTCATGACGCAGTCGGTTTCGCATACGCCGTGGCTGGTGTTCACCGATTTGGATGGCACGCTACTCGACCACGACAGTTATACGTGGCAACCCGCCGCCGCCTGGTTGACTCGGCTTGCCGAGGCCGATGTCGCGGTGATTCCCACGACCAGCAAGACCCGCGAGGAACTACTGGCCCTGCGCAATGAACTGGGGCTCACGGCAACCCCGTTCATCGCCGAGAACGGCGCGGTGATCGGATTGCCGGCGCGTTGGCAACATGCTCGGCTGGATCGTGACCCCGCCGCGCCGGGTGGATTGATCGTCAAGACGCCGTCGCTGGATATAGGGTTCATCCGCAGACGGCTCGACGTGTTGCGTGAGCGGCTGGGCGTGCGCTTTCGCAGCATGGCGGAATTGTCCCTCGAGACGCTGTGCGAGTTGACTTCGCTGAGTGCCGACAAAGCGCGTCAAGCGTTGGCCCGCGAAGGCAGCGAGCCGTTGATATGGGACGACGACGAGGCCGCGCTGGCGCGCTTTCGACGGGCCCTGGAAAGCGATGGCTTGCGGCTGACTCGGGGTGGGCGCTTCTGGCATGTGATGGGGGCGGTCGACAAGGGCCAGTCGCTGCGCTGGCTGGTCGAGCGTTATACGGCGCTACGTGGTGTCAGGCCCGCGACCGTGGGGCTGGGCGATGGACCCAACGATATCAGCCTGCTCGAGGCCGTCGATCACCCGATACTGGTGCGCGGCAAGCATGCTGCGACGGTCAATGTTGCCACTGAAGCACCACTCTTCCGCACCCGGCAACCCGGCCCCGACGGTTGGGCTGAGGGCATCGCCGACTGGTGGCAGACCTGCATGGATGCGACGTCCGAAGACAAGACTCCCCAGGAGGGCACGTCACGATGAGCGATTTCTACCAGAACGGTATCGTCACCACCTTTCATAATCTTACCCAGCGCCCGGTGGAAGCCTTGGAAGCCGATTTGATGAGGTTTTCCAAGCGCCGGCCGATGGGCTTGATACTGCCCTCGCTGTTCTCCGAACTCGAGGGGCCTGCGTTGTCGAATATCGTCGATGAACTGGCGCAGGTGCCGTATCTCTCGGAGATCGTGATCGGGCTGGATCGCGCCGATCGTGACCAGTTCTTGCGCGCCCGTGAATTCTTCTCGCGCCTGCCGCAGCATCACCGCATTTTGTGGAACGATGGCCCGCGTCTGTCGGCGCTGGATGCCGAGTTGAACGCCCTCGACCTAGCGCCGCAGGAGCCCGGCAAGGGACGTAACGTGTGGTACTGCAGCGGTTATGTGCTGGCTTCTGCGCGCACGGAAGCGGTAGCGCTGCACGATTGCGATATCGTGACCTATGACCGCGGCATGCTGGCGCGGCTGCTGTATCCGGTCGCCAATCCGCAGTTCAACTACGAGTTCTGCAAGGGCTATTACTCGCGGGTGGCTGACGGCAAGCTCAACGGGCGTGTCGCGCGGCTGATGGTGACCCCGTTGATCCGCGCGTTGAAGATGGTCTTCGGGCCGCTGCCGTACCTGGAATATCTGGATAGCTATCGGTATCCGCTCTCGGGAGAGTTCTCGATGCGTGCCGATGTGCTCGACGGCATCCGCATTCCCAGCGATTGGGGGCTGGAGATCGGCGTGCTATCGGAGGTTCACCGCAACCACTCGACCAAGCGGCTGTGCCAGGTGGACATCGCCGATGCCTACGATCACAAGCATCAGCCTGTCTCCCAGGACGACCCGAGCGGCGGCCTCAACCGCATGAGCCTGGACATCGCCAAGGCCATGTTCCGCAAGCTGGCGACATTGGGCGTGCCCATCCACTCCGAGACCTTTCGCACCATCAAGGCAACCTACTATCGCACCGCGCTGGATCTGATCGAGGCCTACGACAACGACGCGCGCATGAATGGCCTGGCGCTCGACCGTCACAGCGAGGAACAGGCCGTGGAGCTTTTCACCGCCAACATCCTCGAGGCGGGCGCCTCGTTTCTCGAATCGCCTCGCGACAAGCCGTTCATTCCCAGTTGGAACCGGGTAAGCGCGGCGATCCACGACCTCAAGGAGCGCATGTACGAGGCCGTGGAACTCGACAACCAGGGCCAGGTGTAACCCGCCGCCCAGGCACCTGGCCGCATCCGACTCAAACGATGGGGTTGTTGGCCAGCACCTTGCGCAAAAAGCGTTGCGTGCGTTCGTCCTGGGGGTTGGTGAAAAGCTCGTCGGGCGGGCCTTGTTCGATGATGCGGCCTTCGTCCATGAACACCACGCGGTCAGCGACTTCGCGGGCGAATTGCATCTCGTGGCTGACTACGATCATGGTCTGGCGCTCCAGGGCGAGGTGCTTCATCAGGGCAAGCACCTCGTCGACCCACTCCGGGTCGAGTGCGGAAGTCGGCTCATCGAAGAGGATGACTTCCGCCTTGGCGGCCATCGCACGCCCGATGCCTACGCGTTGCTGTTGGCCGCCTGATAGCGATGCTGGATATGCATTGGCCTTGTCGGCGAGACCGATGCGTTCGAGAATCTCGCGCCCTCGGGCATGTGCTTCTGCTTTGGAGAGGCCATCGACGACGATCATGCCTTCGCAGATGTTGTCCAGCGCGGTCTTGTTGGCGAACAAGGCGTAGTTCTGGAATACGAACGCCGTACGCCGGCGTAGCGCGAGAATCTCCCGGCGTGTGGCGTGCTTGGCATCGAGGCTGAGATTGCCCACCGTGAGGCGCCCGGCGTCGGGCGTTTCAAGATAATTGATGCAGCGTAGAAGCGTCGACTTACCGGTGCCCGACGGGCCTATGACGACGATGATCTCGCCTTGCTCCAGCGTCAGGTCGATGTTCTCGAAGACGGTATGCGCGCCGAAGCGTTTGGTGATGCCGTTGAGTGCGATCATCGTTGATAGGCCCGGTTGAGACGTTTTTCCAGCCGTCGTTGTAGCCAGGACAAGAGTTCCACCACCACCCAGTAGATGACGGCCACCATCAGGAACGCCTCGAAATAGAGGAAGCTGCCTGCCGCCTCTTTCTGCGTCGCGCCCATCAGTTCTGTGACGCCCAGCGTGAATGCCAGGGACGTGGCCTTGATCATGTCAATGAAATAGTTCATCAGCGTGGGCGTGGCCACACGCGTCGCCTGGGGGAGCACGATGCGACGCATGAGCTGCCCCTGGGTCATGCCGATGGACAGCGCCGCCTCGGTCTGGCTGCGGTCGACGCCGACGATGGCGGCGCGGATCGATTCCGCCATGTAGGCAGAAAAGTGCAGGGTCAGCCCCAGGATGGTAGCGGTGATGCCGTTGATCGCGACCAGGAAGGTCAGAATTTGCGGTAAACCGTAATAGAACAGGAACAGTTGCACCAGCAGCGGCGTGCCGCGAAAGAAGGAAATGAACAGCATGGCCAGGGCGTTGAGCCCCGGCATGCGCTGCACGCGTACGACGGCCAGCAGGCAGGCCAGTACCAGCGCCGCAACCATCCCGGCGCCGGCCATTTCCAATGTCAGCGGTAGATAGCCGAGTAAAATCGGCAACAACCCCAGCATGTAGTCGAGATCGAGAACGTGCATGATTGGGTCGCCTGAAAGCACACGGCCGAGGAGCGTCTCGGCCGTGGCATGGAGCATGGCATCATGGTTGGGTGATGTCGGTACCGAACCACTTCTCGGAGATTTGCGTCAGGGTGCCGTTCTCGCGCAGCTCGGCGAGGGCCTCATCGACACGATCGCGCAGGGCGCGTCCGGCCTTGTCATCACGGAAGGGCAGGGCGTTTTCGATACGCGAGAACGGCTGGCCGGCGAGCTGCAGCGGCAAGGGCTTGTCCTTGATCACCTGGGTAGCGCTGACGCGGTCCATGACGAAGGCGTCGGCGCGCCCCAGGGCGACATCCTGCTCGATGTTGGAGTCGTAGGTCTTGATGTCGATCTCGTCCGCGTAGGGCAGTTCGCGCAGCAACTGCTCGTAGTTGGAACCGAGGTTGACGGCGACGGTCTTGCCCTTGAGATCCTCGACTCCCTGGATGGCGTCGTTGCCCTCACGCACCACGACCTGTGCCCCGTCATACACATAGGGCTGCGTGAAGGCGTATTTGGCCTTGCGCTCGGGGGTGATGGTGATCTGATTGGCGATGGTGTCGATGCGCCCGGAATCCAGCATGCCCGCCAAACCCGAGAAACTCGCGGTGACGAACTCGATCTCGTCGCCGATCTGCTCGCCCACGGCGTTCATGACGTCGACCTCGAAGCCTTTCAGCTCATCCTGCTCGACGAAGGTGAAGGGGTAATAACCGCCCGACATGCCGACACGCAAGGTGTCGGCATGCGCGGTTGCGGCGATTGCACTCAAGGCAAGGCCGGTCAGGGCAAATTTGGCGATTTGGCTTAGTGTCATGGTCGGCTCCTAACGGGTAAGGCGGAAAGCGCAACTCTTAAGCGACGAGCCCGGTAGTGAGACGCGTCGTTTAGCGATGAGTGTAGCTTAAATAGTCCGATAGAGAATAATAGCAACATTTTATATTCCTTTTTGTTTTTGTGCATCCCACGGTACTTTCCGGTGCCGTGCCGATCGTTATTGCTGGTTTTAATAGGTTCTTCGCAGATCGGCGTGAAACGGTAAGGCCCCTGGGCGGCAGGATTGAGAAACAACCGCTATCGGGAATGAATTCCCTCCCACAGGGACAAGCTAACCGGCGGGGGTCGTGGGAGCGAACTTGTTCGCGATGATCTGTGCCGCATTTCCCGGCAAAGTGCGACGAACCTTTTAATAGCGGGATATAATGCGGTGCGCCTTTATATAGCAAAAAAGTATAACGTTAGAACAATAAATGCGTTATCCTGAGTGTAACGTTCAAGCACTAGGGAGGCGATGACGAACGCAATGAAAACCTTTGCCTTGTCACGCGGAAAGAGGTCCGGCCAGCCGGATGTCGCAGGCTTTTTCGACCCGCGTACCTTCAGCATTCAGTATGTCGTCAGCGACCCCGCCACGCGGCACTGCGCGATCATCGATCCGGTGCTCGACTTCGACGAGAAGTCCGGCGCCACGGCGACCCATCAGGCCGACGAGTTGCTGGCGTATGTCGAGCGCGAAGGGCTCGAGATCGATTGGATTCTGGATACCCACCCGCACGCGGATCACTTTTCCGCCGCACGCTATCTGCATGAAAAAACCGGCGCCCCTACCGCTATCGGCGGGCCGGTGACCCAAGTCCAGGCGTTGTGGAAGGAAATCTACAACTGGCCGGACCTGAAGGACGACGGCAGCCAGTGGGATCGTCTGTTCGACGACGGGGATACCTTTACGCTGGGCGAGATCGATTGCCGCGTGATGCACTCGCCGGGCCATACGCTGGCATCGATCACCTACGTGATCGGCAATGCCGCCTTCGTTCACGACACGCTGTTCCAGCCCGATTTCGGCACCGCCCGCGCCGACTTCCCCGGCGGCAGCGCGCATCAGCTTTGGAACTCGATCCAGGCGATCCTGGCGCTGCCCGATGAGACGCGTCTGTTCACCGGTCACGACTACATGCCCGATGGCCGCGAGCCGCAGTGGGAAAGCACCGTGCGCGAGCAGCGCGAGACCAACAAGCATCGGCTCGGCGAGAGCAGCGAAGCCGAATACGTCGAGCTGCGCAACCGCCGCGACAGCGAATTACCGATGCCGAAGCTGATCCTGCACGCGTTGCAGGTCAACATCCTCGGTGGGCGGCTTCCCGAGCCGGAGAGCAACGGCAAGCGCTATCTGAAATTCCCGCTCGATGCCCTCGAAGGCGCGGCATGGGAGTGAGAAGGCGCCGTCGTCAGGCTATACCGCGCCGCGCCGAATCTACCAACGGGAGTTAGTCATGAACGAATCGACAGTCGTGGACGAAACGAAGACCGAGAACGACAAACGCCATGACATCGTCATCATTGGCGGTGGGGCGGGAGGCATCGCGGTCGCCTCGAGTCTGCACAAACGCCGTTCAGATCTCGATATCGCTATCGTTGAGCCCGCGCAGGATCACTTCTACCAGCCCGGCTGGACGCTGGTCGGCGGGGGCGTATTCACCCCGGAGCAGACCCGGCGTTCAATGCGCTCGGTGATACCGAGCTTCGTGACTTGGCACCAGACCGCTGCAGAGCGGCTGTTGCCGGATTCCCGCCAGGTCGTGCTGGGTGACGGTTCAGCACTCGGCTACCGGGCACTGGTGGTCGCGCCGGGCCTTGAGATCGACTGGCAAGCGATCGATGGCCTCGAGGAGACGCTGGGCAAGAATGGCGTGACGTCTAACTATCGGTTTGATCTGGCGCCATACACCTGGTCGCTGGTTCAGGCAATGCGAGGTGGCAAGGCGCTTTTCACCCAGCCACCGATGCCGATCAAGTGTGCCGGTGCGCCACAGAAGGCGATGTATCTCTCCTGTTATGAGTGGGAGAAGCAGGGCGTTCTGAACAATATCGACGTTCACTTCCACAATGCCGGCGGTGTGATGTTCGGCGTCTCCGACTTCGTGCCGGCACTGGATGATTACGTGCAGCGCTACGGCATCCACAAGCAGTTCCAGCAGAACCTCGTCGCCGTGGACGGCCCGGCCCAGAAAGCGCGTTTTCGCGTCACGAGCGAGGACGGTAGCGAAGAGATCGAGACCGATTTCGACATGCTTCACGTCGTTCCCCCTCAGTGTGCCCCACGGCTGGTGCGCGAATCGCCGCTGGCCAACGAGGGCGGCTGGCTCGACCTGGACGCCGACACTCTCCAGCACAACCGCTTCAGCGATGTCTTCGGTCTCGGCGATGCCAGCGGCACTGGCAATGCCAAGACGGCCGCCGCCGTGCGCAAGCAGGCGCCGGTAGTGGCGGACAATCTGGTCGCGTCACTCGATGGCAAGCCGATGCCCTCCGGCTACCCAGGGTATGGCGCCTGCCCGTTGACGGTCGAACGTGGCCGCGTGGTGCTGGCGGAGTTCGGTTACGGTGGCCAGTTGCAACCGACCTTCCCCTCCTGGATCAACCAGGCCACACGGCCAACCAAGCTCGGCTGGAGCATCAAAGCCCAGCAGCTCCCTTTCATCTACTGGAACCTGATGCTCAAGGGGCATGAGTGGTTGGCCAAACCGCAGCGCCGCTTCTGAACGCTGCACCTTGCATGAATCATAGTTCACGACAAGGTTAGGATAACGAGGCTGGTAAACCATGAATCAGCAGTACAGGGGCGGGCTGGCACGCTGGCTGCCGGTTCTCGACTGGGGTCGGCGCTACAACGGCCAATGGCTGGGCGAGGATCTGCTGGCGGCCGTCATCGTGGCGCTGATGCTGATTCCGCAGGCACTGGCCTACGCGATGCTGGCGGGACTTCCCCCGGTGGTGGGGTTGTACGCGAGCCTCGTGCCGCTGGTGGTGTACACGCTGTTGGGGACCAGCACGACGTTGTCGGTGGGACCGATGGCGGTCGTCTCGTTGATGACGGCATCGGCATTGTCGCAGGTAGCCGAATCGGGATCGCAGGACTATATCGCCGCGGCCTTGGTACTGGCGCTGCTTTCCGGTGGCATTCTGCTGATCATGGGGCTCTGCCGGCTGGGGTTTCTGGTCAACTTCTTGAGTCACCCGGTGATGACTGGTTTCGTCAGCGCCTCGGGCGTTCTGATCGCGGCGAGTCAGCTCAAGCAGCTACTTGGAGTCGATCTGTCGGGCTCGACGCTGCCGGCCCTGGTGTCTCAGCTACCTTCCGTGCTGGAGGATGTCAGTCCACCGACGATGAGCATCGGGCTGGGCTCGCTTCTGGTGTTGTGGTGGGTACGGCGGTGGGGCAAATCCGCGCTGGAACGCTGCCGGGTGCCGACTAGAGTGGCGGGCGTGCTGGTCAAGCTGGCGCCGATCGCCACCATCGTGCTGGCGACGTTGGTGGCCGGTGCGGCGGGATGGCTCGGTAATGGTGTCGCCGTCATCGGTGAGATTCCCGCCGGACTGCCACCTTTGACCCTGCCCGACTGGGAGCCAGCGCTGTGGCGATCACTGATCGGCTCGGCAGTACTGATCAGCATCGTCGGCTACGTGGAGTCGGTGTCGGTGGCGCAAGCGCTGGCGGTGCGCCGCGGCGAACGCGTCGACCCGGACCAGGAACTGATCGGGCTGGGCGGAGCCAACCTGGCAGCTTCGTTCACCGGCGGCATGCCGATCACCGGCGGCTTCTCCCGTTCCGTGGTCAACTTCGATGCCGGTGCCCGCACCCCGGCCTCCAGTGCTTTCACCGCCGTGGGCATCGCGTTGGCCATGCTGTTTCTGTCGCCCTGGCTGCGACAATTGCCGATGGGAACGCTGGCGGCGACCATCGTTATCGCCACCGTGTCGCTGGTCGATCTGGCGGCATTCAAGCGTGTCTGGCGCTATGCCCGTGGCGAGGGCATCGCCATGTCGGCGACCGCGCTGGCGACACTGATGCTGGGTGTGGACGTGGGCATCTTGGTCGGTGTCGCCATGTCGCTGGCGTTGCATCTTTATGGCACCAGTCGGCCGCACAGCGCGGAAGTCGGCCGCATCCCCGGCACCGAGCATTTTCGCAACGTCCGTCGCCATGCCGTGGAAACCGACGTCAGTGTCGCCATTCTGCGCGTCGACGAGAGCCTTTATTTTGCCAACGTTCGCCACCTGGAAGACCTGATCACGGCGGTGGTCAATCGCGATCCTCCGCCGCGGGATCTAGTGCTGGCCTGCCAGGCGATCAATGTCATCGATGCGACGGCATTGGCGAGTCTCGAAGCGCTCAATCGGCGTCTTCGGGACCGGCGGATCGGGCTGCATCTCGCCGAAGTAAAAGGACCGGTGATGGATCGATTGAGTCGTACCGAACTGCTCGAAACGCTCAATGGCCGGGTCTTTCTGAGCACCTTCGATGCCTGGTGCGAGCTGCATGGCCGCGGGGCGGCGCCATTGAGCCATCCCTGTATCGAATCGCCCGGCCCCGGGCATTCGGCGACAGCCGGTTGAGACGCGATAGCTGGTTTAGACAGTCATGGTGGAGACAACATCAAGAGGAATGAGATGGAATCGATGAGTGCGTTGCAGGGGTTGCTGGGCGGGGTCCTGATCGGACTTTCCGCCACTCTGCTCATGGGGCTGCTGGGACGGGTCGCCGGTATCAGCGGGATTCTTTCCGGGCTGGTTTTCGAGCGCGGCAGGGACAGGCCCTGGCGTGTCGCTTTCCTACTGGGCCTCGTCTCTGGACCGGGACTTTTGATGCTGTCCGGCCTGGGTTGGGGCAATGTGGCGGGTGACAGCGGGGCGATGATCGGTGCTCCGGCGAGCGGGCTGACGACAATGTTGATCGCCGGCCTGCTGGTCGGGTTGGGCACCGGTCTGGGCAGCGGCTGCACCAGCGGGCACGGGGTCTGCGGGTTGGCGCGTCTGTCGCCCCGGTCGATGGCCGCAACGCTCGTCTTCGTACTGGTTGCCATGCTGACCGTGTTCGTGTCGCGTCACTGGCTGGGAGGCGCGCCATGAAAATGCTGGCAGGCTATCTGGCAGGGCTCACGTTCGGTCTCGGCCTGGCGATCAGCGGCATGACCGATCCAGCGCGGGTCATCGGTTTTCTCGATGTCGCCGGCGCCTGGGATCCGACCCTGATCTTCGTTCTGGGCGGTGCGGTCGTTACCACGTTCATCGGTTACCGGCTGGTCTGGCGACGCCAAACGCCGCTGTTCGAATCCCGGTTTCAGCTGCCCACCCGCCGTGACCTCGATATTCGGCTGCTAGGCGGTGCGGCGCTTTTCGGCATCGGCTGGGGGCTCTCGGGGTATTGTCCGGGGCCGGCGGTCGCCTCGCTTTCGGGGCTGAGCTGGCCGCTGGCGGCATTCATCGTGACGTTGATAGCGGGATGGTGGCTGGCCCGGCGAATGAACTCGCGTCATTGAGGGGAAACAATACATGCATGTGCTTCTCGTTGAGGACGATGAACTGGTGGCGGCCGGTATTCGCGCGGGGCTGGAGAGCCATGGGTGGGCGGTCGATACCGTCGCCTCGATGGCAGCGGCGCGTCATGCCCTGCAGGTCGTGACGAGCGATATCGTGGTACTCGACCGCGGTCTTCGCGATGGCGATGGGTTGACGCTGGTCGAGGAATGGCGCGAGGCCGGCAAACGCGTGCCGGTATTGGTGCTGACCGCCCGCGATGCCGTCAGCGACCGCATCGCGGGGCTCGATGCCGGCGCCGACGATTATCTGGTCAAGCCCTTCGATCTCGACGAACTGGTGGCGCGATTGCATGCGTTACTGCGTCGCGCGGGTGGCCGGGCCCATCCGTGTATCGTCCATGGCGCGTTGCGGCTCGACCCTCAGACGCGCCAGGTCACCTGGCGGGGGCACCCTGTCACGCTGTCGCGGCGGGAACTGGTGCTGCTGGAGACCTTCCTGCAGTCGCCGGGCAGCGTGCTGAGCGCGAATCAACTGCGCGATAGTCTCTACGGCCTCGACGACGAGGTGGAGAGCAATGCGCTCAACGTTCACATCCATCATCTCCGCCGCAAAGTGGCGCCGGCCGTGATCGAGACGGTCCGTGGCCTCGGTTATCGTCTCGGCACGGCCGAGGCTCTGGCGGAGGCGGATGCCTCATCGGTGGCATCGCGATGAGCCTCAAGACGCGCTTGCTGGTGATACTCGGCGTGACCTTGACGGTCACTTGGAGCCTGGCGGCGGCCTGGCTGTGGTGGGGCCTCAACGATGAGGTGGAGCGTACGCTCGACCGCCGCCTCGCACAGTCGGCGAACATGGTCGCGGGCCTGATGGCGCGATTGCCTGAGGACAGCTGGGCGGCTGATGAGACGCGGCGGGCGTCCATCGTGGCACCGCTAAAGGGCGTCGCCTGTCAGGTGACGTCCGCGCAGGGCCAAGTGCTGGCACGTACGCATACGAACATGGCCGCGATCCTCGATGTGGGCCAGCCGGGTTATTCCTATCGGCAGCGCGAGGGTGAGGACTGGCGTGTCTATACGCTGATACGCGATGGCGTGACGATCACCACCGCCGACCGCGTGACGGAACGGCGTAGTCTGATGCGCGATATCCTAGCGCTGGTGGTCGTGCCCTTCGCGGTGGCGCTGGTAATCAGCGGGGGCGTGCTGTGGTGGGGGACCCGGCGTGCCTTGCGGCCGCTCGATGGGTGGCGCGAGGCGCTGAGCCGCCGGCACCGTGATGATCTCTCGCCGGTGACGGCTACCGGCCTGCCCCGTGAACTGCATCCGTTGATCGCCACGCTCAACGCCCTGTTGGAGCGCATGCGTGCTGCCATTCATCGTGAACAGCGCTTCACCGATGCTGCCGCGCATGAGCTGCGGACACCGCTGACCGCCGTCAAGACGCACCTTCAGGTCGCGCGACGCGTAGAGGGCGATGCGATTCGCCAGGCCGTCGTGCATGCCGAGCAGGGGACCCAGCGCTTGGCCGCCACGCTCGATCAATTGCTGGCCCTGGCGCGTATCGAGGGCGCCGGGGTGCAGCACGAGACAGACGGTGCGACAGTGGCCGATATCGTCCGTAGCGCCGTGCGCGATACGCAAGAGCCTGCTCGTATCGTCGTCCCGGCTAAACTCCCGGATGCGCGCGTGGGAGTGTCGCTGGAACTGGCCGCCACGGCGCTGCGTAACGTACTCGACAACGCGCTCAAGCATGGCCCGGCCGGTTTGCCGGTGACGTTGGACGTAGACTTGGCGACGCATGAGACGAACGCCACCGCGTGGGTTGAGCTACGCGTGCACGACCAAGGGTCGGGCGTGCCCGATGAGGCGCTTGCTCATGTCACCGAGCGCTTTTGGCGGCATTCGGCTACATCGGGTAGTGGTCTAGGGCTTGCGATCACGGCCGCGATTGCAGAACGTGCCAGTGGCGAACTGCAATTTCAGCACCCTGCAAGCGGCGGCTTCGAGGTGTGCATGAAGCTGCCACAGGTCTGATTCTCGTGTCACCTGATGCGGGTGATCAGGGGCGTGGCGAGCCCATGACGGCGCGCATTTTTTCCTCGTCTGGCATTCCCTGAGCAACCTCTAGCTTGCCGTCCTGATGATAGACGATCGCCGGTGTACCCCGAAGGTTCAGCTCGCGCATGAGGGTGTTGTTGTCCTGAACTTGCTGCTCGATATCGGCCGGTTGTGCGGACGGGGCCACCTCGTCGCCGCGATTGTGTGCCGTGAAGGCGGCTACGGGATCGTCGGCGCCCAGCAGTGTGGCTGCCTTGGCGGGGCTATCCGACTTGAGAACACCAACCATGATGTGATGCAGCTGGACGTCACCGGCCTCGACCCAGGGGCGTGCGGCGTCCCAGAAGCTTTTGCAGTATGGGCAGTTGGGGTCGGTGAAGACGTACACCGTGCGCGGGGCGTCGCTGCTGCCGTCGAGGATCCAATGACTGTCCTCGAGGCGTTGCCACACGGCGGCGTTCTGCGGTCCCTTGACGAATTCCTCGAGCGGCTCGCTCGACAGGTTGTTGCCTTCGGCATCGACAAGGTTGCCGACGATGGCGTGCTGGCCGCTTTCGGTGACATAGATCGCCACCGGCTGGCCTTGCGCGCTAGCGGCGTAACCTGTCAGGCCATCGGGGGCCTCGAAGCGTTCGTGCACTGTCAATCCTTGATCGACGAGTGCTTCGACGGGTGCGGGCAGGTTCTCGGGCTGGCTCCAGGCGGGCGTGGCAGCCAAGGCGAGAGCACTGATGAGACCTAGGCGTATGGTGCATGCGATCAAAGACATGCGGATTCTCCTATTAAGGTGGAGTCAGGCGTGACAAGGCGTGTTTCAAGGTGGCTTGCGAGAGTTCGCCGAAATGCGTGTCGACCAAGCGGCCATCGGCGTCATAGAACAAGGTAGTGGGCATCGCTTTGACACCGACGTGCTCTCCGAGCGCCAGCGTCTCGTCGCGTAGCACGTTATCGAGATCGAGGGATTCGTCGTCCAGGTAGTGACGGATGACCTGGCGAGCCTCGCCCTGATTGACGAACACGAAGGTGACATCGTCACGGCGCTGCTGCGTATCGGCGAGCAACGGCATCTCGCGCCTGCAGGGCGGGCACCAGCTAGCCCAGAGATTTACTACCAAGGGTTGATCGTCTTGTAGGGCAGGGAGGTCGGTGGCAGCGCCGTCGATTGTCATCAGCGACGTCTTGGGTAAAGCGCTATGCCCATCCTCGTCAAGCTTGACCAGAGCATAGACTGCCCCCGCCCAGGTGAGAGCGCCGGCCAGCAGTGCGGCACTCAAAGCGCGACGCTGGAAAGGTGCGCGCCATAGTCGCCAACCACAGTAGACCAAGGCGGCGGCAAGCCCGCCCCATGGGTCGAAGCCACGGTCACGGATGTCGAGCATGGCCCACAGGGAATCGTAGGAATCCCAGTAGCGCACGATGAACACCAGGCGCGCGCCGACGAGGGCGACGAAGACTAATGTAAAGAGGGTGTCGCTGACACCGATGCGTTGTCGACGCCCGACCAAGGCGCCGGTGACGATAGCAACGGCTAGCGCGAAGACAAGCAATAATTGGCCGAGGCTGAGCGCCAGCGGTCCGATGGCCACGCTGCGGTCGAGGGCCGTCATGCCCCTTCCTGCGTCGCGATTGCTGTACGTGTGGAGCCGAGGCGTTCAAGGAACTCTTCCGCACTCAATTCACCCACGATGCGGTTGTCTCGACGTTCGCGGCCATCGGCGCCGTAAAGCAGTAAGGTGGGTGGGCCGACAACGCCCAGCGTCTGCATGATGGCCTGATCTGCGGCGTCGTTGTCGGTAACGTCGATGCGTAGAAGTTGCACGTTTTCCAGTGCCGCTTGCACGCGTGCATCGCCGAACACTTCTTCCTCGATGACCTCGCAACTGATGCACCAGTCGGCGGTGAATTCCACGAGTGTCTGACGTTGCTGTGCTGCTGCCTCCTCGAGACGCGCGTTCAACGCGTCGCGGTCGTCGACGGTCTCGAAGCTGAGTGTCGAGGATGTCTCAGTGCCATGCGGGCCGCCGCTGCCCGTGAAGTCTGCCAAGGGCCGCAACGGATCATGTTGGCCTCCCGCCGCGCCGACGAGCATGAGAATCCCCCATACACCGAGGATCGTGGCCAGGCTGCGTCCCAGCACCTTCAGCGCGTCGTGCAGTGCATGTGTCGTTGCCCAGGTGGCCTGGGCGAGGCCGATGAACAGAGCACCCCAGGCGGCCATCTCCAGCGCAGGGGGCAGGATGCGTGCCGCGAACCATATCGCCATGCCCAACAATACGAAGCCGAAGATAGCGCGTACGCGAGTCATCCACGCCCCGGGGCGCGGCAGAATTCGCGGCCCGAGCAGTCCTACTGCGAACAAGGGAGCGCCCATCCCCAGCCCCAATGACCACAGGGCCAGGCCGCCTTGCCAGGCATTGCCGCTTTCGGCGATGTAAAGCAGGGCCCCGGCCAGCGGTGCCGTCATGCAGGGGCCGACCAGTAATGCCGAGAGTACGCCCATGATGGCCGCGCCTTTGAGACGCCCGCTGCGTTGGCGTTCCAGGCGTGCATCGAGCCGGGTACGTAACCCTTGGGGTAACGTCAGCTCGAACACGCCGAACATCGCCAGGGCAAGCAGCACGAAAAGCACGGCGAAGCTGGCGATGAAGATAGGCGCTTGGAACAGCATCTGCAGGTTGGCCCCGGCCAGCGCCGCCGCGACACCCAACGCTGCATACGTCGTGGCCATGGGCAATATGTAGGCGAGCGAGAGCACGGCACCGTCACGCATGCGTGGCCGGCCGCCGCGTGTGGCACCCACGATGAGACTGGAAAGTATCGGCACCATGGGCAGCACGCAAGGCGTGAAGGTCAGCAGCAACCCCATGCCGAAGAAAGCCAGCAGCACCCATCCCAGCCGGGCGTCGGCCAGCTGGGATGCGAGGCGTTGATCGTCGGCTTGAGTGGCATCGGAGGGGGGCGATGCATCGCTCGAGTTTGCCGCGTCATCGGTGCCGGGCTCGAAGGCAGTGTCACGCGCATTATCCGTGGTGTTGGCGCTATCCGCTTCGCTGCTGGCGGCGAGCGTGTCGGCATCGAAGGTTCGGTGCTGCGGCGGATAACACAGTCCGGCTTCGGCACAGCCTTGCCAAGTCAGCGTCACCTGCTCGGCGTCGCCCAGCGCGGCACGCAATGCCACCTGATGATGGTAGACCTCTGAGCGACCGAAATAGTCGTCCTCGATGGTCTCGCCCTTCGGCAGCTCGACATCCACCGGGCCATCTTCGGTCTCGACGCTGAAGCGATGCCGATACAGGTAATACTCTGGCGCGATGTCCCACTCGGCGATGAGCGTGCCGTCATCGCGCGATACCGACAACGAGAAAGCCTGCTCGGCGGAGAGGAAGTCGTCTTGGCTGGCAAACGGCGATTCGGCGAAGGCCGGGGTGGCGAAGACGAGCATGAGCGCGGCCAGACAGGCTGCGAGCCCATGGCTTAGGGAGCGAAAATGGCATATTGGCCGGCGCGAAGCGTGAATCATGATAGTCCATACGGGTGACGAGATGGCGCCTAGCATAACGGCATGGGATTAGCCGAGCATTAAGAGCGATGCATGTCAGCATGTCGCGGCGCTTGCCAAGCGAGCGGCAACGCGCTGAAGTGGTGTGATTGCAATCCGTGGGAGGGGCGATATGACGACAGGGTGGAATGACTGGATATCACGACAACCACCGAGCACCTCGCCGTCGCCCATCGACGAGGTGCCGCTCGCCGGGCAAGAAGAGGCCCAGTGGTTGCCGCTGGCGCATGGCACCTACCGGGCGCTGTTCCAGTGGACGACGCCCAGCGCGCAGGCGGCCATGGCGAATGCCGGGCTGCTGCGCGCCGTGCGCGCGGTGAACCTGTTCGCGGCGGCCGACGTGCCGGCCGAGCGTCGCCACATGATCGTCCTCGTTTCAGGAGCAGCGACGCCGTGCCTGCTCGAGGATGCCGCCTATGCGCGTCATTACGGATTGCCGGACGCCTCGAACAATCCCAACCGCGTGTTGATCGAGGCGCTTCAGCGCGAAGGCGTCGGCGTCATGGTGTGTCCGCAAGCCTGGCACGGTCAGGGATTTGCCCGCGATACCCTGCTGGCCGATATCGAACTGGCGCAGTCTGGCATGACGGTGGGCATCGCGCTGCAAAATGCCGGCTTCGCGCTGGTGGCAGTTTAACGCTATCCCCCCAACTGGGCGTAATTCACCTCGCGGCGGAGCACGAAGACGTCGATGCCAGCCTGGTCGACGGCGTCGATAAGACGCTCGGTCAGCGTCTTATCCAGCACGAAGAGGAGTTCGATGGGCCGGTCGGCCAATTCGAAGAAATGCGCCGAATGCGTGCGCCCGTCGGCACCAGTGCCTTCACTGGCCGTGCGGCGCGTCATGCGTTCGATGCCCAGCGTCTTGGCGTGTTCGGCCACGGCGTCGATGACGGGTTTGCCATGGTGACGACGCGACTCTGGCGCCATGAAGATGACTTCGTAGCCGTGTTGCCATTCGCTCATTTCAAGACTCCCGTCAGGTGTTTGAGGGCACCGAAGGTGGCGATGCCTACGCCGGTCATGACCAACGAGCCGAGTACGTGCACGGCGATGCCCGATAATGCCATGAGGTAACGCCCGGCCTGCAGGTTAGTGAACATCTCGGCAGAAAAAGTCGAGAAGGTCGTCAACGCCCCTAAAAAGCCAGTTACCACGAATAGGCGCCACTCGGGGGAGAGATGCGGCAACTGGGCGAAGAAGGCGATGGAAAGGCCGATCAGCCAGGCGCCTAGCCAGTTGGCGGCCAAGGTGCCGGGGGGGATCGAGGGGAAGAGGGCGTTGAGCCATATTCCCAGTAGCCAGCGTAGGTTGGCGCCGAGCGCTGCACCGGCGCCGATCGCCACGATGGAAAACCACATGCGTTCGATTCCTCGCAATTGAGAATGATCAACGAGGTGGGCGTGCGGGGGCGGCGAGGCTGAAAGAAATAACCGTGAATACCTGCGCACGACGCACCTCGAGTGCGTTGGCAGGCATCATTAGCACTGGCGAGAACGCGTCGGCGATGTGGTGCCGATGCCAGGCGGTTTGTCGCGATGGGCGCCGTGTTTCGGACGCCGATGACGACGGGAGGAATGCCATCTCCACGCGTACAGTAACCAGCACGACGCGCGTCGGCAAGCCTATGGCGGTGTGCCAGGCCGTTGCACCAGCCACAAGCTGCGATAGGGGCGCAGTTCACGCGGGGCCTGCGCATCCCAGGGCGCATCGGCAAGCAGATCGTACCAGCCGTCTTCGTCGAGGTCGGGCAAGGGCAGTGGCTGGCGTTTGTCGGTGACGTTGTAGACCGCGAGCAGGCGACGCCCATCGGCCAGCGGGCCTCGCTGCACGGCGAACAGCGTCGGCGGTGTGTCGACGATGTGCTGCTCGACCTGGGGATGAAAGCAGGGCTCCTGAGCGCGTAGCTTGAGGCGCCGGCGCAATGCCATGAACACCTCTCGCGTGGGCGTATTGCGGCTATCGAGAAGTTCGTCGAGGGCTTCCTTCTGCCAGCGCCGACGGTTGATGGTACGCAACTGTCCGCTGCGCTCGACGCCTTCGTGGTCATTGAGCGTGGCGGTCAGGCAATGAAAGTAGATGCCCGGCACGCCCTGCAGCGCGAGCATCAAATGTTGGCTGCACAAGAAACGTTCCACCTGCCACGGATCGGCGCCGCGACGTGTGCCGCGTAGCGCATCGAAGTAGGTGATGTTGACCTCGTAAGGCGTGTCCTTGCCATCGGCGTTGGCCTTCATGCTCACATACCCGCCGAAGCGGTGCATGAGCTCGAGCATGGCGTCGATCTCGTGGGGCGGTAAAAGTCCTTCCAGCGCGCGTACGCCGATGCCGTCGTGGCTGGCGGTGAAGTTGAAATAGGTGCAACCGGGCGGCAACGCAGGAAGGCTGCGTGCCCAGGCTTCCAGCGCCGTGGCATCGCCGCTAGTGAGCGTATGCACCAGCAGTGGTGGCAGCGTGAACTGGTAGATCATGTGCGCTTCGTCGGGGTGCGCGGGCACGTCCGACGTAGTGGTGTCGTCGAGTCGTTCGAGGCCGAAGTAGCTCATGTTCTCGCGGTGCGGCACGTTGGTTTCGGTGATCAGCAGCGTGCCGGGGGCGAGGTGATCGAGCACGGCGCGTAGCAGCCGGACCACGGCATGGGTTTCCGGTAGGTGGATGCACGAAGTGCCGATTTTCTTCCACAGGTAGGCGATGGCATCGAGGCGGATGATGCGCGCGCCTTGTTCCACGTAGTAGAGCATGATGCCGATAAACTCGATGAGCACATCGGGATTGGCGAAGTTGAGATCGATCTGATCCTCGGAAAATGTCGCCCATAGATAGCGTGTCCCACGACGCGTGGAAACGGGCACCAACAGCGGCGAGCTGCGGGGCCGGGTGACATTCGATAGGTCGGTGTTCGGGTCCATTTCGATGAAGTAGTCGCGCCCCGGCTGGGTGCCGGCCAGGTAGTCGACGAACCACAGCGATTCCCGCGAGACGTGATTGATGACCAGATCGACCATCAAGTCGCCGTGCCGTGTCAGGCGGCGGATGTCTTCCCAGTCGCCTAGCGTGGGGTTGACCTCGCGATAATGGATCACCGAGAAGCCATCGTCGCTGCTCCAAGGGAAGAAAGGCAGCACGTGAACGCCGCTGAAGGTGCCCGCGAGGCGTGTCTCGAGAAACTCGTCGAGCACTTGCAGCGGTGGCCGCTCGCCGTCGAGCAGTAGATCGCCATAGGTGATCAGTAACTGATCGCGTTCGCTCCATAATGGACGCGAGCGTTCGGGAATTGCGTCACGTTGGTGCGATATCAGGCGTTGCAGGCGGCGTAACACTTCATCGGCGCGCGGTCCGTAAATCTCGTCCAAACGTGCCTTGGCGCGCGCGGTGAAAGCGGCTTCATCGAGTTCGGTCTGAGGGGCTGGGGGGATAGGGTGGGGCATCGATGGTCCTCGTGAGAATCGGTGGCTCGCACGTCGACATTATCGTTGCTGTTGCAGGAGTCGTGCCATGCGCGACACGCCGGCGGGTGGCCGGCGTGTACGGAGACGGCAAAGGTCATTTCTTCACGATACGGTAAAGTCCCAGCAGGATGATGGCGCCGAGTACGGCGATGACGAAACTGCCGAAGTTGAAGCCATCCACCGTACCGAAGCCCAGCGCGGTGCCGACCCATCCTCCAACGATGGCCCCGAGGATTCCGATGATCATGGTGATGATCATGCCACCGGGATCGCGCCCCGGCATGATCAGTTTGGCGACAATACCGGCCAGCAGACCGAAGACGATCCATGCAATGATGCCCATTGGCTTATCTCCTAGGGATGCCTTGAAAGCATGCTTGGCAAATGCGGAAACGCAAGCAGCCTCATGAGCTTGGTCGGCCTAGCGGCAGTGCGCAAGCGAGTTTCCGCGTGGCGGGGGGACAGGCTACAATGTCGAGCAATCTCAATGACAACGACTCATTCTCGATACTCAACCGCGGACGCGCCACGATGCACTGCCCCTTTTGTGGAAAGTATGACACCAAGGTGACCGATTCGCGCCTCGTGGCCGAAGGGGATCAGGTGCGTCGGCGCCGCCAGTGCAATGACTGCGGCGAACGCTTCACCACCTACGAGACGGCGGAGCTGGTCATGCCTCGCGTGATCAAGGGCGACGGCTCGCGGGAAACCTTCGATGAGCGCAAGTTGCGCGCCGGCATGTTACGCGCATTGGAAAAACGCCCGGTCAGTGCCGAATCCATCGAGGCGGCGGTCGAGCGTATCCGTCAGCGTCTGCGTGCCCGTGGTGAGCGTGAATTGGAGGCGCGCGAGATCGGCGAGGAGGTCATGCGTTCGCTGAAACGGCTCGATCAAGTCGCCTACATCCGCTTCGCCTCCGTCTATCGACGCTTCCAGGACCTCGACGAGTTTCGCGCCGAAATCGACCGCTTGGCGCAAGAGCCCAGCTTTGTGCCCGACGATAACGATCAGCGCTGATCTCGATACGTACCGACGCGAATCGCTCAAGAAGTGATCCATTAGGAGTGGCCCATGACACAGGACGCCGCCGTGCCGGCGCTATCTCACGAAGTGTGCATGGCGCGCGCGCTGCAACTCGCCCGACGAGGCTGCTATACCACCCATCCCAATCCGCGCGTCGGCTGCGTCGTGGTCAATGGGGGGCGAATCGTCGGTGAGGGGTATCACGCCTACGCCGGTGGCCCGCATGCCGAGGTTCACGCCTTGCGCGCCGCTGACGAGGCGGCGCGAGGCGCCACGGTCTATGTCACGTTGGAACCTTGCTCGCATCATGGTCGCACACCGCCTTGTGCCCGGGCGTTGATCGACGCCGGTGTTCGCCGTGTCGTCATCGCCATGGTCGATCCCAATCCGCAGGTGGCTGGGCGTGGTGTGGCAATGCTGCGTGAGGCAGGCATCGAGGTTGAGGTGGGTTGCCTGGAGGCCGATGCCGAGGCGCTCAATGTCGGTTTCGTGAAGCGCATGCGCGAGGGAATGCCGTTCGTACGCCTTAAGATGGCGATGAGCCTGGACGGTCGCACCGCCATGGCCAGCGGGGAGTCGCAATGGATCACTGGAGGGAGCGCGCGTACCGAGGTGCAACGCCTACGGGCGCGCTCGAGTGCAGTGATGACCGGAGTCGATTCTGTCATTTTCGACAACTCGCGCCTCACGGTGCGTTCCGCGCAGCTCGAGCTGGACGAAGGGGATGCGATCGCCGAGCGCCAGCCCTTGCGTGTCGTGGTCGACTCGCGGCTGCGATTGCCGGTGGCGGCGGCGTGCTTGCGTGAATCGGGGCGTACTTTAGTAGCGACCGTCTCGTCGGACGAGGCGCGCCGCGCGACGTTGGAAGAGGCCGGGGCCGAGGTGCTCGTCCTGCCCGAGGCGGCCGAAGGACGCGTCGATCTACGTGCCCTGCTGGCGTATCTGGCGGAGCGAGAGCAATGCAACGAGGTGCTGCTCGAAACCGGCGCGACACTGGCCGGTGCCATGCTTGATATCGGCGCCATCGATGAGATGCACCTATTCGTGGCACCCACGCTCTTGGGAGGTGAGGCACGCCCACTGTTCGCGTTACCGGGGCTCGAACGCATGGCACAGCAGCGTCCATTGCACATCGACGATATCCGCGCTGTGGGGCGCGATTGGCGCATCGTCGCGCGCCCTTTGGCGTCAAAACCCGCCGCCTCCGACAGCGCCTGAAGCGGCAATCGCATGTATGCTGCCACTGGCGCACAAGCGCGCTTGCAGGTACTCTGGGTGCCGACCTGACTGGGTGTCGAAGAGTAACGACGCCCGCGTCGTGACACCACGACACACCTTTGACGGCGCCGACGACAAGACCGTATCGGCGTACGAGACGAGCAGCGGAGACACCATGGCGCTTTCATCCAAACAGGGCTTGGCCTCCATCGAAGCCATTGTCGAAGACATTCGTCAGGGCAAGATGGTCATACTCATGGACGATGAGGATCGCGAGAACGAAGGCGATATCATCATGGCCGCCGAGTGCGTCGAGGCCGAGCATATCAACTTCATGGCCCGCCACGCGCGGGGCTTGATTTGCCTGCCGATGACCCGTGAGCGCTGCGAGCGTCTCGAATTGCCTTTGATGGTGCGCGACAACGGTTCCGGTTTCGGTACCAAGTTCACCGTCTCTATCGAGGCTGCACGCGGTGTCTCCACGGGGATTTCCGCCTCTGATCGCGCGCGTACCGTGCGCGCAGCAGCGGCGCGCGACGCCGTCGCGGCGGATATCGTCCAGCCCGGGCATATCTTTCCGCTGATGGCCGAGCCGGGCGGCGTACTGCGTCGTGCGGGACATACCGAAGCCGCTTGCGATCTGTCGGCCATGGCCGGGTTCGAGGCCAGCGGTGTGATCTGCGAGGTAATGAACGACGATGGCAGCATGGCGCGCCGCGACGAATTGGAGCGTTTCGCCGTCGAGCACGGCATCAAGGTCGGCACGATCGCCGATCTGATCCACTACCGCATCCATCACGAGCGCACCGTCGAGGAAGTTGAGCGTACGGTCGTCGACACGGCATTCGGTGAGTTGACGCTACACGTCTTCCACGATCGTATTCAGAACGCTCATCATCTGGCGCTGGTGAAGGGCGTGCCGCACAGCGAGACGCCGACCACCGTGCGTGTGCATATTGCCGATACGTTGCGTGATCTGCTGATGCTGAGTAAGCCGGAGAGCCATAGTTGGACGGCGTCCAGCGCCTTGGCCCAGATTGCCGAAGCTGAGGCTGGGGTCTTCGTGCTGCTCGACGATGGCCGGCCGCGTCTCGACCTCAAGGATCAGCTCGACGTGCTGCTGTCGCGTAAGCCGGCGCCGCGCTCCAGTGCCTCCGATGGTGCAGGTAACTATCTGACCATCGGCACCGGATCGCAGATTTTGCGCCAATTAGGCGTCGGGCAAATGCGCCTTTTGAGCTCGCCGTGGAAGTTTTCTGCGTTGTCCGGCTTCGACCTCGAGGTCGTCGAGCGCGTGGGTGGCGATACCCCCGAGAGCGACCAGCCGGTAGAATAAGTCTTTCATTCATCCGACCGCCGGGCCATAGGGGCGCTGGCGGCCGCGCGTGTCGGTGAAGAAAAGCGCACCTCGGCGGTGGTGATACCATGCGCCATGTTGAAGTAAGTGATCGCTTCACTGGCATGCACTGACACAGCTGATATATCGTGCGCGAAGTGTCGCGCATTCAGACCCGGGATTTGACAATGCAACCGATCTCTCAAGTCGAGGGTGGCTACACCGATGTCGATGGCCGTTATGTCATCGTCGTGGGCCGCTTCAATCATCACGTGGTCGATAGCCTGGTGGAAGGGGCAGTGGACAGCCTCGTGCGCCACGGCGTGGACGAAGAAAACGTCGATATCATCCATGTGCCAGGCGCCTGGGAACTGCCCTTGGCCGTCAAACGCGCCGTGCAGGTTCTCCAGCCGCATGCCGTCATTGCTCTGGGAGCGGTGATTCGCGGAGGGACGCCACATTTCGACTACGTGGCGGGCAATTGCAACAGTGCCATGAGCAGTTTGCAGCTGGAGCTGAACACTCCCATCGCTAACGGGGTGCTGACCGTCGACTCCATCGACCAGGCCATCGAGCGCGCCGGCACCAAGGCCGGTAACAAAGGTGCCGAGGCGGCGATGGCAGCGATGGAAATGGTCTCGCTGTTCAAACGCATGGGGGGAGAAGCATGAGCCAATCACCCCGTGATGCGACCCCGGCCCAGGAAGCGCGCCGCGCGGCGCGTGAGCTGGCGGTGCAGGGTCTCTACCAATGGCAGATGACCGGCAAGTCGATCACGGCGGTGGAGTCGGAGTTTCGCGCGCAAATCGCCGATGAAGATCTTGAGGATCACGAAAACTGGCACAAGGTCATGGGCATCGCCGACCTGGCGTTGTTTCATGAGTTGCTGCACAACGTGGCCGGCGACCGCGAAGCCATCGACAAAACCATCGCGCCGCTGCTCGACCGCCGCCTCGAGGATCTTGACCGTATCGAGTTGGCGATTCTCCGGCTGGGCGCCTATGAGCTCAAGTATCGCCTTGAGGTGCCGTATCGCGTGGTGATCAACGAAGGCATCGAATTGGCCAAGGGTTTCGGTGCCACCGATGGCCACAAGTACGTCAACGGTATTCTCGACAAGCTGGCGAGCCGCTTGCGGAGTACTGAGGTCGCTGCGCGTCGTCGTTGACATGTTGGGTGAATTCGACATCATCGCGCGTTATTTCGCGACGCCCGATCAGTCCCTACCAATCTCCGGTATTACGCTGGGGCCCGGCGACGACTGCGCGCTGCTAAGTCCCGCTGCAGGGACCGAGCTTGCCATGAGCGTGGACACGTCGGTGGCCGACGTGCATTTCCCTGGCGATGCGCCGCCCGAAGCCATTGGGCACCGTGCGCTGGCCGTCGCCCTTTCCGATCTAGCGGCAATGGGGGCGCGACCGCGCGGCTGTCTGATGGCTCTGACGCTGACGCATGGCGATCCCGCGTGGCTTGAGCGCTTCGCTCAAGGTTTTCTCGAGCTTGGCCAACGTATGTCGACGCCCTTGATCGGTGGCGACGTCACGCGTGGTACTCTATCCATCGCTGTCACGGTGATCGGTGATGTGCCGGTTGGGCAGGCGCTGCGGCGAAGTGGCGCCATGCCAGGAGAGCGCCTGGCGGTGACTGGTGCGCTGGGGGGTGGTCATGGCGGTCTGCGCATGTGGCAGGCCGGCGGCCATGACCTCGAGGATCCCTTGCTGGCGGCCTACTTGACGCCAACGCCTCAGCTCGAGGCGGGGCGTGCACTGCGGGGGTTAGCCTCGGCGGCACTGGATATTTCCGATGGCCTGCTGGCCGATCTCGGGCATCTATGTCACGCCTCGGGCGTGGGGGCTAGCCTTGACCCGGCGTGTATTCCCCTGGCGCCGACGCTGGAGATGACGCTGGGTAGCGAAGGCGCCTTGCATGCCGCGCTGAACGGCGGGGACGATTATCAGCTTCTGATCAGCGTGCCTGACACGGCCTGGGAAGAGGCTCAGCGACGCTGTGCCGACTGTAATGTCACGTTGACCGAGATCGGACATGTCGTCGCCGAGCCCGGTATCAGAGGGATTCCCGAGACATTTAAGGGCGCAGGATGGCAGCATTTCACGGGAGGCGGGCCATGAATCGCTCACCGCGCAGCGTCTGGCGCCGCCCGACCCATTTTCTGGCGTTTGGCCTAGGAAGCGGGGCGATCCCCTTCGCGCCGGGCACTTTCGGTACATTGGCCGCAATCCCTTTCTATTGGCTATTGTCGGGACTACCTCTCGATTGGTACCTGGGGTTGGTGGGTGTGGCCTCGATCCTGGGCATTTGGCTGTGCGAAAAGACCTCGCGCGACCTGGGCGTTCACGATCATTCTGGCATTGTCTGGGACGAGTTCGTCGGCTATTGGCTGACCATGGCGGCGGTTCCCTTTTCGTGGGAGGCAGCGCTGTGGGGCTTCGTGGTGTTTCGCATGTTCGATATCATCAAGCCGTGGCCGATCCGCTGGGTGGATCGCCACGTGGCTGGGGGCTTCGGGATCATGTTCGATGATGTCCTTGCTGGCGTGTATGCCTGGAGCACCATGCATCTGTGGTTCTGGCTGCATTAGGCATTGTCTGAAAACTGTCTGCGCTCGGCCATACTGCGTTAAAAATCAGCTCGGGCGCGAGTCCGATCAAAGTGCTCATTTACACCCCGTAAACTGGTGCGCCAGCCCGGTCCGTTTTCGCTGATTTTTGCCTTGTCTGACCTTCGCTCGTCGACTTTTCAGACAGTGCCTAGCGCTTCTACGCGTTCTTTGGCCGTACATGAAAAGCGCCTCGATCTCCTGGATCGAGGCGCTTTTCATGGAGGTGCGTATTTTTAGGCTACAGGTGCTGGGGTGGGCTGCGCGTCGGCGAGCTTGAGCGTGGTGTGCGTGCGGTGACGTACTTTGCGCAGTAGCTCGCCGTGATCGGCCAGGGTATCGGCGCGCGCGGGCACGAGTTCATGCAGGCGCTGCTGCCAAGCGTCGCTGGCAAATTTCTCGGGAAAGCACTGTTCGACGAGATTGATCATGATCGAGGTGGCGGTGGAGGCGCCCGGCGAGGCGCCGAGAAGCGCCGCGAGCGAACCGTCGCTGGCAGCAACGACCTCGGTGCCGAATTGCAGCACGCCGCCTTTTTCCGGGTCCTTCTTGATGACCTGAACGCGCTGGCCGGCGATCTCGAGGCGCCAATCTTCGCTCTTCGCCGTGGGATAGAAGGCGCGCAGCTCGTCGACGCGCTGCTCATGGGAGAGCCGTACCTGATCAAGAAGGTATTTGACCAGGCTAAAGTTATCGCGCGCGACCGAGAGCATCGAGGTCACGTTGGACGAGCGCACAGACTTGACCAGATCCAACACTGAGCCGGTCTTCAGGAACTTGGTAGTGAAACCGGCGAAGGGCCCGAACAAGAGCGAGGGCGTGCCGTCGACGTTGCGTGTGTCCAGGTGCGGTACCGACATCGGCGGCGCGCCGATGGGGGCTTTGCTGTAGACCTTGGCGTGATGCCGGGAGACGATTTCAGGCTTGTCGCAACGCAGCCACTGACCGCTGACCGGGAAACCTGCGTAGCCCTTGCCTTCGGGAATGCCGCTTTTCTGCAGTAGATGCAATGAGGCACCGCCGGCGCCCAGGAACACGAAGCGTGCACGCAGGGTGCGCTTGGTGTTGTCGTTGCCTGTGACCTTGAGAGTCCAACTGCCATCGTCGTTGCGGTCTAGATCCTCGACCGTTTGGCCCGTGGTGATGCGTACCTGCTCGTCGGGCTTTTCTTCGAGGCGGTCGAGGAGCTGGCGCGTCAAAGCGCCGAAGTCGACATCGGTACCGCCAGCGACGCGTGTCGCGGCCAACGGTTCGTCGCCCTCACGTCCATCCAGCAGCAGCGGCGCCCATTGGCCGATGACGCTGCGCTCTTCAGTGTATTCCATTCCCTCGAAACACGGATGCTCGCGCATGGCATGGTAGCGGTCGCGCAGGAAGCGTACGTCATCTGCGCCGCGCACGAAGCTCATGTGGGGTACCGGGTGCACGAAGCGCGCCGGATCGCCGAGGTTGCCTTTTTCGACCAAGTAGCTCCATAGCTGCTTGGATTCCTCGAACAAGGTGTTCGTGTGGATGGCCTTGTCGAGCACGATCGAGCCGTCCTCGGCGCGGGGCGTATAGTTGAGTTCGCACAAGCCGGCATGGCCAGTGCCGGCGTTGTTCCAGGCAAACGAGCTTTCGCTGGCAGTGGTGTCGAGACGCTCGATGATCTCGATGCGTGCCTCCGGCTCTAGCTCGTGAAGCAGTGTCGCGAGCGTGGCGCTCATAACGCCTGCACCCACGAGTACGATGTCTACTGACTCATCCATATGCGTGCCAACCATTCACATAGCCCTTGAGAAGGTGCGTCGGTCAGCCGGCGAACGGCATCTCGAACTGCGACCGGCGCGATGGAATTCTGCGTTGCATTATAACGCTTTTGACGCGGAAATACTGCCTTCCCAAGCTCGACATTATGACTAATGATAAAGCCATAAGGGATCCCTTTGGCGTCTTCTATATAGGCTGTAGGATCGAGGTACCCTCAATCACGCAGGCTGATGATGCGCCAGCCACGTTGCTCGGCTGTCTCACGAAGGGCATCGTCGGGATCGACGGCGACGGGATGGTCGACGCGTTCTAGGAGAGGCAGGTCGTTGTGCGAGTCGCTGTAGAACCAGGCGCCGTCGAGGGTGACGTCTTCCTCGGCGAGCCAGGTGTCCAAGCGCGTCACCTTGCCTTCGCGGAAACTCGGGGTGCCCACCACGCGACCTGTGTAGCGGCCGGCATCGATCTCGGGCTCGACGGCGATCAGGTCATCCACACCCAGGCGTTCGGCGATGGGGCCGGTGATGAAGCGGTTGGTAGCGGTGATGATCAATAGCCGATTGCCTTTGGCGCGATGGCGTGCCAGCAGTTCTTCTCCGCGCGTCAGAATGTGCGGCTCGATCTTGCTGGCCATGAACTGTTGATGCCAGGCGGCTAGTTGTTCCGGTGTGTTCTCGGCTAATGGCTGTAGTGCCAGGGCCAGGTACGCCATGATATCGAGATCGCCGCTCTGGTAATCTTGGTAGAAGCGCTCGTTGGCGTCGCGATAGGTCGTCGCGTCGACGGCGCCTTGCTCGATGAGGAATTCGCCCCAGGCATGGTCGCTGTCGAGGTCCAGTAGGGTATTGTCGAGATCGAAGATCGCCAGGCTCAAGGAGGACTCCTTGCATCGTGCTGGGTGAACAGGAGATTGCGTGCGGCGTAAAAGAAGGTGGATTATCGCAGAGTTACTGAATGTTGCCCACCACAAGGCGTATTGATGCGCTTTCTGGCTTTGTGGAAGAATGGCCTCAACGAATATTCATTAAGGTGATGTCCGTGATCGACGCTGACGGCTTCAGGCCCAACGTTGGCATCATCATTGCCAACCGCAGTGGACAGCTGCTCTGGGCGCGTCGTGTGGGACAAAATGCGTGGCAATTTCCGCAAGGAGGAATCAAGGCGCATGAGACACCGGAACAGGCATTGTATCGGGAGCTCGAGGAAGAGATCGGCTTGACGCCGGAGGATGTCGAGATCCTTGCCTGTACGCGCGGATGGCTGCGCTACCGTCTCCCACGACGCATGGTGAGAACGCATTCGAGGCCGATATGTATCGGTCAGAAACAGAAGTGGTTCCTGCTCAAGATTCGGTGCCGAGATAGCCGGGTTTGCGTGGATTCCACCCCTAAGCCGGAGTTCGATGGCTGGCGGTGGGTGAGTTACTGGTATCCGCTGGGGCAAGTCGTGCCTTTCAAGCGTGAAGTCTATCGTCGCGCCTTGCGGGAACTGGCGCCGCGCGTTCATCGCTTGGCGAACGAAGAGGGGCCATGCTAACCGCAGGCGTGTCTCCTGCCTATGCGTCCCGGCTTGGCGCTACGCGTCACGTTCGCCCCAGATCAACCGTCGCACGCACGTCGTGACGACAACAAGAAGAAACGCCCATGCTAGACGTTCTCCGACGCATCATCCAGGAAGTCAACGGCGCGCGTAGTCTTGAGGCCGCGCTGGCGACCATGGTGCGCCGAATCCGCAAGGCGATGCGCACCGATGTGTGCTCTGTTTATCTGTTCGATGCTGAGCGCGATTGCTTGGTGCTCATGGATACCCTGGGCTTGCGTACTCAGGCGGTGGGGCAGGTCAGCATGCCGCTGGGCGAGGGCCTGGTCGGGCTGGTCGGTCAGCGCGAGGAGCCTCTCAACCTTGAGGACGCACCGTCGCATCCGTATTTCCGCTATTTTGCCGAAACTGGCGAGGAGCGCTTTTCGAGCTTTCTCGGTGTGCCGATCATTCATCAGCGGCGCATGCTCGGGGTGTTGGTCGTGCAGCAACAGGCCATGCGTCGTTTCGACGAAGGCGAGGAAGCGTTCCTGATTACCATGGCGGCGCAGTTGGCCGGTGTGCTGGCGCACGCCATGGCCACGGGTACGCTGACCCGCCCGACCCAAGCCGATGGCCAGGCGATGTTCTCCGGCGTCGCGGCGTCGCCCGGCATGGCGGTGGGGGAATTAGTGGTACTGATGCCACCGGCTGACCTCAACAGCGTGCCGGACCTGATTCCCACCGATATCGAGGCCGAAATCACCCGCCTGCACGAAGCGATCGCTAATGTTCGCCAGGAAATTGGCGTCGCGGCGGCACGCTTGGTCAAGCGTATCTCGGCGCAGGAAGTGGCCCTGTTCGATGCCTATCAGCAAATGCTGGGCGACGCGGCGCTGGGGCAAGAGGTCGAGAAGCGCATTCGCGAAGGTCAGTGGGCGCCCGGTGCTCTAGCCGATGTGGTCAAGCGTCATGTGCAGTACCTGGAGCGTGTCGACGACAATTATTTGCGTGAGCGAGCCGCCGACATCCGCGATCTGGGGCGCCGCGTGCTCGCCCACCTGCAGGAAGATAGCCCGCGTACACCGGATACGTTCCCCGAGCAGACCATCCTGATCGGCGATGAATTGAGTGCGGCATCGCTGGGCGAGGTACCACGCGACAAGTTGGTGGGGCTGGTATCGATTCGTGGTTCGAGTACCTCGCATGTCGCTATTCTGGCGCGCGCAATGGGCATTCCCACCGTGCTGGGGATGGTTGATTTACCCTTGCCGAGGCTCAACGGCGCCCGGGCGATTCTCGACGGCCATCGCGGTCGGTTGTTCGTGCGCCCGGATGCCGAGCGCGAGCACCATTACGAGACCTTGATCGCCGAGGAGAAGGCGCTCAGCGAGGTCCTCGAGCATGAGCAGGACCGTCCTAGCGAAACCTCCGACGGGTACTACATGCCCTTGATGGTCAACACGGGGCTAGCCGTAGAGGCTGTGGCGTCTCTCAAGTCGCGGGTCAGTGGCGTGGGCCTTTATCGCACCGAAGTGCCGTTCATGATGAATGAACGCTTCCCCAGCGAGCAGGAGCAGACACGGCTTTACCGCGATCAGCTCGAGAGTTTCGCGCCGTTGCCGGTGGTGATGCGCACGCTAGATATCGGTGGCGACAAGGATCTGCCGTACTTTCCCATCGACGAGGCCAACCCCTTCTTGGGATGGCGCGGGATCCGCGTGACGCTCGATCATCCGGAAGTGTTGATGGTTCAGTTGCGTGCCATGCTGCGTGCCTCGGTGGGGCTCGACAATCTTTGCATCCTGTTGCCGATGATCTCGAGCATCGAAGAAGTCGATACCGCGCTCAAGCTCATCGACCGGGCCCAGCGGGAACTGATCGAGGAGGGCGTCAAGCTGGCGCGCCCTCAGGTGGGAGTAATGATCGAGGTGCCGGGAACGCTTTATCAGCTCGATGCGTTGGCCGCCCGTGTCGATTTCTTCTCGGTGGGCAGTAACGATCTCACCCAATACCTGCTGGCGGTAGATCGCAACAATCCTCGTGTGGCGAGCCTCTACGATGCCTGCCATCCAGCCGTGCTGGGCGCCTTATCGCATCTCGCCAGCGAGTCGCGACGCTTGCAGGTGCCAGCCTCGGTATGCGGCGAGCTGGCAGGCGATCCCGCGGGTGCCTTGCTGCTGATGGGGATGGGCTTCGAGGCGCTATCCATGAATGCCCCTAGCTTGTCTCGCGTGCGCGCGGCGATCCGGCGTGTTTCCCTTGCAGACACGCGGACGCTGCTCGACGAAACGCTGGCGTTGCCCACCACCGCGGCGGTGCGGGCGCACCTTCGCCAGCGTATGGGCGAATGGAAGCTGGCACATTTACTGCCCCCCGATGACTGAGTCCTGGTGGCGTGCGCTGTCGCGGGGCCGTTTGATAATGAGTCGTCAGGATTGAGTGGCGTCCGTCAGGGCGAGTGAATATCGGTGACTGTCGTACTCGATGCCGTTCGGGCCGAAGCGTGATTCCTGTAGCTCGATGCCGGTGGGGCGCCATTCCACGAGCGTCGTGGCGCGAGTGCCGTAGCGCTCCCCGCGAATGAAGATCGGTGATAGGAAGCGTTCCATTTCCATGCCCACGCCGGTATCCGGTAGCTCCGATGTCGGCGCCGACCGGGTATCGTGCATCGTCTCCAGCGCGGGCGCCTGCCACGCGGGCTGCGTCAGTGCACGCTCGAAGCCGTCCCGTGCGCGGATGACTTTCGGCCAGGGGGTATCCAGGGTGGCATTGGAAAGACCATGCACACCGGGCGAAACCCGGGCGAGCGTCGTGCCTGCCGGGCCATGGTGAACATGCACGAGCGTGACGCCGTCACAATAGAGCAGATTGAACCAGGCATAGGCCTGCGCCTCGCCCGCCGCGAGGGTCTCGAGCCAGGCGAGCGGCGCTTCGTGCGTCAGCGCCTGGTAAGGCAGGGCGCCTCGGCTGGGTGGTGAGGGCGGCGCTGTAGCGTACGCATCGCGGACATTGGTCACTGCCGCGAGGCGTCCCGTTTGCGATGCCGCTAACCACGTGCCGCCGGCACGTAGATCACGACCGCCGACCAGGGTTGGTGCGTCCGGCCATGCGGCCAGCGCTTGTGTCGGGCGGGCGTGAGTTTCATCACGGTTGGCGGCTAGACGCAGGGGCGTGTCGCTGCCTGGGCGCCAGTCGAAGACGATCAAACACATGTCATATTTCCCTCGCCTAAATAGTCATCGTTGACCTGCAACCGTGCAGGCAGTGGCGTTAGGCTTTGTCTGAAAAGTCGGCGAGCGAAGGCCAGACAAGGCAAAAATCGGCGAAAAGACGGAGTTTACGGGGTGTAAATGAGTACTTTGAGCCGATTTTTAACGCAGTATGGTCGAGCGCAGCCAGTTTTCGGACAGAGTCCAGCGTAACGCGCCATGCCGAGGCCCGCACGTGCCATGACAGCCGGTAAGCGAGCGCGTACACTCGCTGCATCGTCACGAGCAGGGTTGGGAATGCACAAAGCCGCGACTCCTTCGAGCCCCCAGCGTTCGCGCTGGAAAGCGTTGCTGTGGCCGTTGTTGCTGGCCGAGATAGGCTTCACGTTGGTGTGCCTGGGCGCCGGGGCATTAATCTGGCAGGCGAGCGACCGTCGTGAATCGGAAAACGCGCTGGCGCGTCTACAGGCCTCGCACAGTGTCTACGCGCGCCAGTTGGACGCTCGCTTGACCGCTCAACAGCAGCATCTGGTGATGCTTGCGCGTGGCTCGCGGCGCATCCTTCAGTCGATGGAAGAGCATGCTTCGTCCTCCCCGAGTATGGCTCCGGGACTGCCGGCCGTGCTGTCGCACGACGATACCCAGCGGCGGCTGACGAGGCTGCTCGATGACTATGACGGCATGGATGCCTTGGTCACTCGCCTCTTTGTCTTGCCGGTGGACATGCGCGAGTTCAGCGTCCCCGAGTTGCAGGACGATATCGATAGCAGCCTTCCCCCATATCAGCGAGAGCCCGTCCCTGGCGATGTGGAAGACGTGACTTGGTGGACCGAGGCGCAAGCACCATCGGGACGTCTGGTCGCCACTCATGATGTCATGTGGAATGAGCGTTACCTCGCGCGGGTGGGGATGGAAATCTCCCTACCGCGGTTGAAGCGTTTGATTCGCGATGAGACGGGCAACATGGGGGAACACTGGCTGATCGACAGCGCCGGGAATGCCTTGATGCGCGATGAAGCCTCCCGCGTGTTGCCGGACGCCGCAGGGCGTTATGGCATGCAGTGGCTAGAGGAGGGCCGCCAGGCTCTGATCTGGGACACGCTGCCCAGCACCGGTTGGCGGCTGGTGAGTCGCCTGAGCCTGCCCGACGACAGTGCCTGGCAGAAAGCGCTGCCATGGCTGAGTATCGGCTTGATTCTCGGCAATGTGCTGATCTTCGCAGGCTTCGTGACCGTGCTCTATTGGCGGTTGCAACGCGAGGAGGACGCCTGGCAGGCCGCGCTGGGTAGGCTCAAAGGCTGGCTCCCCCGTCCGCAGGGCGATGCGCCGGACATCACCGCCGTTTCGCCCTCTACCTTGAATGCGCTATTGACGCGTCTCGAACCGCAATTGGGCACGCGCGCATTGAACGATGCGTGGGACATGCCGGCGTGGCTCAATACACTGCAACTACCGGCCTTGCTCACCGACGGCGACGCCATCGTTACGCTGAATCCTACCTTGGCAAGGTTGCTCGGCGAGCGCCCTGAGGTATTGCGCGACATTCTGTTGACCGAGTGGTTGAAGCCGCGGCTCGTTGACGAGCAACGGCGCCGGGTACAGGTGAGCGATGCGGGAGGAGGAGCGCGTGAATATCGTCTCGAATGCTTGGCCGTGCGTGGTGAACACTCCGTCTGGGGGTTAATCGATCAGACCGAGGCCGGCGAAACCTTGCATCGCTTGCGCCTCGCCCGTGATCAGGCGCGTGAGGATGCACGTCTCAAGACGGGCTATCTGTCACACCTGCGCCAAGAACTCGAAGCCTGCGTTAATACGCTGACCTCGCCCCCCGAGGGCGATGCGCCTCATCGCCCGCCGCAGTGGGAGGCGCTACGGCGACGGCTGGAAGACGCCATGCTATTGCTCGATACCTTGACGGAGGAAAAGCCGGCGGTCGATACGCATTCAAGCGATGCGAGCCCCCGGGTGCTAGTCGTCGATGATGGCCCCGTCAATACGCTGCTGGCATGTAGCGTACTCGAGCGCCAGGGGTGTCATGTCGAGACCGCTACGAACGGTGAGGAGGCGCTAGCGCTGGCCGAGCGTCAATCGTTCGATCTGGTATTCATGGACATCTACATGCCGACTCTCGACGGCATGGAAACCAGTCGTCGCTGGCGTCGGTTGGAGCGTCGGCTGGCGAGGCGGCATGCCAGCGTGCTGGTGGCGTTGACCGCCAATGTCACGCAAACCAATCGTGAAGCCTTTCTGCAGGCGGGCATGGATGACTGCCTGGCCAAGCCTTACCGTCCCGGTGATTTGGTGGCGATGGTGCGCCGTTGGGTGGGCAACGGCGATACGCCCGAGACGTAGCCGATGCTGTGTGTCGTTGCCGCCCGGCAGCGGCTGTCGTAAGGTGTCGGGCCCACGCCGACCAGAACGTATGCAAGGAGTACGCATGCTCAGTTACCCCGATATAGACCCCATCGCCATCGCCTTGGGGCCCTTCAAGGTGCATTGGTACGGGCTGATGTATGTCATTGGCTTCGTGGGGGCCTGGTGGCTGGGGCGCAAGCGCGCCGCCCGCATCGGTCTCAAGCCCGATGATATCGGGGACTTGTTGTTCTATGGGGCGCTGGGGGTCGTTCTCGGGGGACGCGTAGGATATGCGATTTTCTATGGTTTCGAACGCCTGATGGCCGATCCGTTATGGATCTTCCAGGTCTGGGATGGCGGAATGAGCTTCCATGGCGGCTTGGTCGGTGTCTTGATTGCCGCTGGCTTGTTCGCGCGTAAGCATCGCTTGGCGTTTTTCCAGCTGACCGATTTCGTGGCGCCGATGGTGCCGATTGGCCTGGGGGCCGGACGCATCGGCAACTTCATCAATCATGAATTACCCGGGCGTGTGACCGATGTGCCCTGGGCGCTGGTGTACCCTGGTCTGGGTCCCGAGGGACGTCATCCCTCGCCGCTTTATGAGTTCGCGCTGGAAGGCGTGGTGATGTTCGTCGTGCTGTGGTGGGTCTCTAGCCGGCCGCGTCGCCGTGGTATGATATCCGGCCTGTTCCTGTTGCTTTACGCGGTGTTTCGCTTCTCGGTCGAGTTCGTGCGTCAGCCCGACCCACAGCTAGGTTTCATCGCCTTCGGCTGGCTGACGATGGGCCAATTGTTGACCGTGCCCATGGCCTTGGCCGGCATCGCCTTGATGTCCTGGTCGCGTCGGCAGCCGGTCGACGACGCGCGAGAAGCGCCGCCGACAGCGTGAGTGGCCAGGTGTCCAATTCCGGCGTGGCAATGCCGCGCCTTCATCGTTCAACGTTCGGATGACATGCAGCCTTATCTCGATTTGATGCGCCATGTGCTCGACAATGGCGTGGAAAAAAGTGACCGCACCGGGACCGGGACGCGCAGCGTTTTCGGTCATCAGATGCGCTTCGATCTGGCCGACGGCTTCCCGCTGGTGACCACCAAGAAGCTCCACTTGCGCTCCATCATCCATGAGCTGCTGTGGTTCCTGCGTGGTGACACCAACATTGCCTACCTCAAGGAAAACCGGGTCCGTATCTGGGACGAATGGGCCGACGAAAACGGCGATCTGGGGCCCGTTTATGGTTACCAGTGGCGCAGTTGGCCGCGCCCGGATGGCGGACACGTCGATCAGATCGCCAATGTCGTCGAGCAGATCAAGCGTAACCCCGATTCGCGCCGGCTGATCGTCTCCGCCTGGAATCCCGCATTGGTCGATGACATGGCGCTGCCGCCGTGCCATGCCTTGTTTCAGTTCTATGTTGCCGATGGTCGGCTATCGTGCCAGCTGTACCAGCGCAGCGCCGACATCTTCCTTGGGGTGCCATTCAACATCGCCAGCTATGCATTGCTGACTCATATGGTCGCGCAGGCATGCGATCTGGTCCCGGGTGAGTTCATCCATACCCTGGGCGATGCACATCTCTACCTCAATCATCTTGACCAGGCGCACCTTCAATTGAGTCGCGCGCCACGTCCGCGCCCGCGCCTGGTGCTCAACCCTGAGATCACGGATGTGTTCGATTTCACCTTCGATGATATTGCCATCGAAGATTATGATCCGCATCCGCATATCAAAGCGGAGGTGGCCGTATGAGCGAGCCCACGAACGCCTGTGTCGATACGGTGGTGCCCATTGCACTGGTGGCAGCGATGTCGCGGGAACGTGTCATCGGTGTCGATAACAAACTGCCGTGGCATCTGCCGGAAGACCTCAAGTTCTTCAAGGCCGTGACCATGAATAAGCCGCTGGTCATGGGGCGCAAGACGTTCGAGTCCATCGGCAGGCCGCTTCCCGGACGGCTCAATATCGTTGTGACGCGTGATCGTGGCTATTCCCATGACGGAATCAGCGTTTGTCATGATCTGGCCAGTGCTCTCGAAATGGCCGATAGCCAGGCCATCATCGAGGGCGTCGAGGATATCTGCGTGATCGGCGGTGGCGAAATCTTCACTGCAGCTTTGCCCTGCGCGACGCGACTTTACCTAACCGAGGTCGATGTATCCGTGCAAGGCGACGCCTGGTTTCCCGCGTTCGACACGGCGCATTGGCAGGAAACCCAGCGCGTGCCGGGGCAGGGCGGCGACGGCAAGCCCGACTACGCCTTCGTGCATTACGAACGGCGATGAGGTTGCCAGCGCGGCGAAGCTGGCACAGACTTACCCGGTAGCCCGCATGGGCCGGGCCTGTCTGCCGTATCGGTGTTAAATCACTACGCAGACGCTTCGAGGCCCAGTGTTTGTTCAAGGCAATCAGGGAGTGCACGCCTTGCTGACCGACCACGCAGACGCCCTGTTCAGGGCATTGGAACATCAAGCCGAGGCCTGTCGGGCCAACCTCGAGGCCGCTCGTGGGCAGGTCTCGGCGCTCGAGTCGGAAAACCGTGCCCTGCGTGAGCGCCTCCTGGCGCTTGCCGAGTTGGAGCCCGACGAGACCGAGACGCCCGCCACCCAGGCGGAGTTGCCCGACGCTGGCGCGAAAGCCAGAGGGCTGGGGCCTATCGCGTTTCGTGGCCCGCGTCGGCCGACGGGAGAGGCCACCGAAGATCATTCGTCTTCCGCCGCTACCTCTCCGTCAGACGATCAAAGCAAAACCGCTAGCCGCGCCGAGAGTGAAACTCCGCAGGCAAACCTGGCGCTGGGTGCGGAACATGAGTCGCCTTCTCCCCAGTCGTTGCTGGCGCAGTGGTACCAGCGCTATCCGGAAACCTTCTTCAAGGGCCATACTCAGCCGCTCAAGACGGGCATTCATCTCGATCTGGTGGCGCGCGAGCCCTGGCCGGAGAAGCTCGTGCGTCGCGCCCTGGCGTGCTATGTGCATTTGCCGCGTTACCTCAAGGCGGTACGTGCCGAGGTGACGCGAGTGGACCTCGACGGCCAGGCGGCAGGCACCGTGACCGAGGGTGAGGCTCGCCACGCCCGCAAGCAGCTCGATGAGCTCACGAAGAAGCAGAAGAAACAGCAAAAGCAGCGCAACGAGCACAAGGAATCCGAACAGTTGGAGCGCAAGTTGAGCCAGCTGCTCGCCAAGCATGGTCGATGACACTCGGATGAAAGTATTGAAAAAGAGGGGCGCAAGCCCCCTTTTTTATTGCCCTGTTCCTAGTATCGATCGGGAGTTATCTCCGCATTATGCGACTTTTGTAGTAAAACATGCCGTTGTTGCGGATTGCCTCTTGCCAGAGAGAGCCTTGAATCGTAAAGATGAGTGCGTCGCTGACGTCACGCCAATGTCATATTGGTGGCGTAGAGTGGCTCTCAGGCCTTTCGAGGCCGGCTCGCGGGGGAGATGATCTTGACCGAATCGACAGGAAGCGCGGAAGGAAAACAGTGTTTTTTTCTTGTTGCGTTCTCCAAAAGACCGGTATAAGGTTTCCTTGCGAGCATTGGATAACAACAAGGCTTTACGGACTCGTCGCGGTGTTGTCTAGGCAAACCGTTGAATAAACAAGCCGGGCCGAAAGCCGACTGCATTTGCAGACACGATCGAACAGTAAGCTAGTTAAGGAACTTATCGCGATGAAAAAGACACTCTTAGCGACTGCCGTTGCCGGTGCCCTGGGCGCCTCCGTTGGTGTTGCACAAGCTGCCACTGTCTATAATCAGGACGGCACTCAACTCGACCTGTACGGCAACATTCAGATTGCCTACAAATCCGTCGATAATATTGACGGTAACTCTGAAGACGAGCTGTTCGACAACGGCTCCACCATCGGCTTCTCCGGTCAGCACATCATCAACCCGGGCCTGACCGGCTACTTCAAGGCCGAATTCGAGCACAATGCCGATGAAGAAAAAATCGGCGGCGGCATCGATACTGGCGACCAGGCATACTTGGGCTTGAAGGGCAACTTCGGTGATGCCCGTGTCGGTTCCTGGGATCCGCTGATTGACGACTGGGTCCAAGACCCGATCTCCAACAACGAATACTTCGACGTTTCCGACTCCACCAGCGATCTCGGTAACGTATATGGCGATGATGGCCTGGATGCCTCCGCAGACCGTGAAGGCGATAAGGTCCAGTACGTTTCGCCGTCACTGGGTGGCTTGCAGTTTGCTGTCGGCGCACAGTACAAGGGTGATGCTGAAGGCGAATTCGACGCTGCGGGCTACGAAAACCAAGGCTCTAACGCTGGCTTCTTCGGTGGTCTGAAGTATACTGCTGGTGCGTTCTCCATCGCGGGCGTTTATGACACCCTCGATAACTATGACCTGGAAAGCACAACACCTGGTAATAGTGACATTGAAGCCAAGGCGTATGGCTTGAATGCTCAGTACACCATGGACGCACTGCGAGTTTCCGCCAAGGTCGAAAACACCGACGTCGATTACGACGGTGAAAGCGGCGATATCATGCGCTATGCCCTGGGCGCTCGCTATGGCTACGGCTTCGGTGACCTTTACGGGTCTTACCAGTACGTTGATGCCGACCAAGAAGTTGCTGCTGTGGCCAATCCGTCTGGCTATACTAATGCGGCGGGAGCTCCTGCCGGTGCGGGTGGGCACAATATTACCCAGGCTGGTTCTTATGACGGCGATGACAGCTTCAACGAATTCGTGCTTGGCGCGACGTACAACCTGTCTCCGGCGATGTACACTTTCATCGAGTACGCACAGTACGACCGTGAAAACGACTTCGGTGACGGTGTCACTGTGGGCGCTCTCTACAGCTTCTAAGCTGTCGATGCCCCAGCGATCTTGAAGGTCGCACAAAAAAACGAAGCCGGCTCATTGCGAGCCGGCTTTTTTAATGAGTATCCGTAAAGTTTGATACTTTTTAGGGAAACGCTGCATAAATCCCGCCGCAGCTGCCTGATCGCCATCGGCGGGGTAGAATCTGGCTACCCTGTCACCACCTGACCGAGCTACCCGATGAAGCAGATCTCGTTCGCCCAAGCCGAATACCAGAACAAGAAAAAGGTGACCCGCCGCGAGCGGTTCCTGACCCAGATGGAGGCGCTGGTGCCTTGGCAACGGCTCATCGACGCGCTGTCGCCGTCTTACTTCCCGAACGCAACGGGCAAGCGCGGCCGTCCGCCCATCGGCCTGGAGCGCATGCTGCGGATCTACTTCCTGCAGCAGTGGTATGCGCTCGCCGACGAGGCACTTGAAGATGCCATCTACGATAGCCAGGCGATGCGCGACTTCGTGGGTGTCGACTTGACCATCGAGAGCGTGCCGGACGCGACCACGCTGCTGCGTTTCCGCCACTTGCTGGAGAAGCATGCCCTGACCCAGCGGATCTTCGAGGAGATCAACGCCCACCTGGCCGAGAAAGGGTTATTCATGCGCGAGGGCACGATCGTCGACGCCACCATCGTGGCGGCCGCCCCTTCCACCAAGAACAAGATCAAGCAGCGCGATCCAGAGATGAAACAGACCAAGAAGGGCAACCAGTGGTACTTCGGGATGAAGGCCCATATCGGCGTCGATGCCGTCACCGGACTGACTCACAGCGTCGCCGCGACCTCGGCCAACGTTGCCGATGTCACCATGGCCGGCGCTCTGGTCCGGGAGGATGACAAACGGGTATACGGCGATGCGGGCTACACCGGCATGTGGAAACATCTCGACGAAGAGAAGGATGCTCCGGATTCCAAATGCTGCGTGGCCGCCAAGCGCGGCGCCATCAAGAAGATGGACGGCAGCCCCATGAAAACGCTGCTGCTGGCATTCGAAAAGGCCAAGGCCAGCATCCGTGCCAAGGTCGAGCACCCGTTTCATGTCATCAAGAACCTCTTCGGCTACCGCAAAACGCGCTACAAGGGGCTGGCCAAGAACCAGGCGCAACTCTTCAGCCTGTTCGGGCTGGCCAACCTGGTGCTGGCGACACGATGCGAGGGCCAAGTTGATGGGGCCAGTGCGCCTTGAATCTGCCCTGCCAGCCGGATAATCCGCCTGGCAGGGAAACGGACCCCCTGAGGTGGTCAGAAAATGATCGCTGACGCGATGGTTGTGCCACTCTGAGCCCTTCAACCGCTCAGAGACGAATTGATCAGCGATTCCCTAACAATCAGGGGTGTGACATGAACACTTTTTGGCCGGTGGGTGCCGTGATCGTGACCATGGCGATTTCCTTCGTCTCGGCGCCTGACAGCGCCGCTGATATCGAATGCAGTCGGGATGGCATTCGATCATCAATGATGGAGAAGCGAGCCTCTTTCCTTGCGTTTCTGGAGGGGGTCGATGACCCAGAGTCGGTTCTCGAAAAGTATCGAAGCGAGTTCGAGGCACTTCGTGAGCGATATGACTACGAGAGCATCTACGCGGAGCTGGAAAGCTTGGAAGAGAATCCCGAGCAGCAGCCATCACCTGAGCTCTGTGACAGGGTTCAGGAGTCCGGCAAGGTCGTTGATAGCTTCATCAACTCCCACTCCGATTAATCCTTGTCAGAAAGCGCCTGGCGCAAAGCCGGGCGACGTCCGCAAGGAACCAGCGCGATGCGTTTCCGCATCGGCAAACGGCGTTCTACTGGCCTTCGACTGTCGGCGCTGGCCTCGGTCTTGGCTGAGGGCGAGGGCAGATGGAGCGGAGCCCGTCAAGATGAGGAGAAATGCGGTATTGGCGTGCCTTGCGATGGCGCCCCCGATAGGGTTCGAACCTATGACCTATCCCTTAGGAGGGGATTGCTCTATCCAGCTGAGCTACGGGGGCGTGGCGGGGTGGGCATTATAAGCGTCCAGGGACTCGGGATAAACCCATGGCATGCTTCGGGCGCCTTTATTGTGCCTGTAACGCGAGTGGATAGAGGAGTTGGGCCGTGCCGGCCAGATAGTGTGCTTCGAGTTCTTCGCTTGGCATGGGATGCCCGATAAGGAAGCCCTGTGCCATGTCGCAGCCCATTTGACGCAGGACCTCGAGCTGCTCAGGCGTTTCGACGCCCTCGGCGAGTACTATGCGTTGCATGGCATGCGCCATGTCGATGATGCCGCTGACGTAGCGGCGTTGCTGGGGACGCTCGGCGAGGCGGCGAATCACCGCCTGGTCGATCTTCACGATGTCGATGGGGAGCTGGCTGGCATATGTCAGCGAGGATACGCCGGAGCCGAAGTCGTCGAGGGCGATTTGCGCGCCGAGTCGACGGGCATGCTGAAGCTGGTTGTACGCCAGGTCGATGTCGTGGAACTGGGCGGTTTCCACCACTTCCACGTTGAGAAAGGGCGAAGCGAGGGCGTGGCGTTCCCGAGCCTGTGCCATGTCGTCGGCGAGCTGGCCGGATTCGACCTGGTCGCGCGTCACGTTGATGCTGACGGTGACCGCCATGTCGCGTGCCTGAAAGCGCTGTACGGTATGCGCGGCCTGGTTGACCAGCCAGGCACTATAGGCACGCTGCAGGGACGAGTGATTGACGATGTCGATGAAATGATGCGGCGCGAGCAAGCCCTGCTCGGGGTGGTACCAGCGCACCAGGGCCTCGAAGCTGACGATGCGCCCGTCGTTCAACGAGAGAATCGGCTGATAGAAAAGGGCCAGCTCACCGTCGTCCAGCGCGGTCTGTAGTCGGGTGTAGAGATCGTCGCCGTTGGCCTGCTGATGCTCGGTGATGGCGACCTGATTCTTGCCACGACTCTTGGCTTCGTACATCGCGCTGTCGGCGGCGGCGATCAGGGCGTCCGGGGCAAAGCGGCTGTCGTCGGTATAGGCGACCCCCACGGAGGCCGAGAGCGTGATGCTTTGCTCGTTGCGCAGGTTGATGGGGCTGATCAGGTCGTCGAGGATCTTCAAGGCGACTTTCTCGGCCTTTTCCGCGCTGCGTATGCCTGCCAGTGCGATGACGAATTCGTCGCCGCCCAGACGGGCGACCAGGTCGGTGCTGCGCGTCTGTTGCTTGAGCCGTTGGGCGATGGTCACGAGGGCGTCATCGCCGGCGGCATGGCCATAGGTGTCGTTGACCGGCTTGAAGTCGTCGAGGTCGATGAACAGGACGGCGATCCCGATGCCGGTGTAGGAAAGTCCGGAGAGCAGGTTTTCCAGTGCATCGCCGAAGTGTTCGCGATTGAACAGGCCCGTGAGCGGGTCGTAAATCGCGCGTCGTTCCAGGCGCGCCTGCTTCAGGTGCTTTTGGGTGATGTCGCGAAAGACGGAGATATAGTGCGTGATGGTGCCGTCGGCATCGTGGATCGCCGAAATGGTGGCGTTTTCGATCAACTGGCGGCCATCCTTGCGCACATTCCAGATATCGCCTGTCCAGTAGCCTTGCTGATGCACCGTGGCGAACAGGTCGTGGTAGAAGTTCGCATCGTGCTTGCCCGAGGACAGCAGGTGCGGCTTGCGTCCCAGGGCTTCGTCGGCACTGTAGCCGGTGAGCTTCGTGAAAGCGGGATTGACGTCGATGATGCGCTTGTCGGCATCGGTCACGAGAATGCCGTCGTGGGTGCTGTCGAAGACCGTTTCGGCCAGCGCCATGCGTTCCGTGGCGAGCTTGCGCGCGGTGACATCGGTCAAATAGCCGTGCCACAGCGTGCCGCCGTTGGACAAGCGGGTAGGCACGGCGGAGCATTCCAGCCAGCGTAGCCCGCGAGTGGGATGATGATAGCGAAAGACGACCTGGCATAACCGCAGCGAGGTGGCGGAGGATGTCAGCGAGACACGCAGTCGCGTGCGATCGTCGTCCTCGATCCGGGAGAAGAAGCATTCGGCGTCGGGCGTCAATGCCATGCGCTCGAGACCGCAGTAATCGGCCAGGCGTTCACTGACGTGAGGGAAGTCACCGCGACCGTCGGGGGCCTGCCGGTAGTGGAACAGCACACCGGGCACCTGGGCGTTGAGTCGATCGAGCAGGCGGCTCTGGTGTCGCCAGCGCGTTCGCGGGCGCAGCCGTTGGCTGACATCGCGCTGCACGCCGACCAGATAGCAGTGACCGTCGCGGCTGTACAAGGGTGCCAACGTGAGCTCGTTATCGTATCGCGAGCCATCCTTGCGACGGTTTTCATGGGTCATCGTCACCGGGGTGCGGTGTTCGATGGCGCGACGCAGGCAATGACTCGCCTCGGGGGCAAGGTCGACCGTCTGCAGCAGGCGGCATGAGCGTCCCAGCACTTCCTCGCGATCATAGCCGGTGAGTTGCTCGAAGCCCTTGTTGACGAATATCAGGGGGCAGCCAGGCTGTTCACCATCGGCAATCGTGAGTGCAATGCCTGATACTTCCAGCAACTCGGTCAGCGACGGAGGCAAGATATGTGGGGCCAAGGTCTCGTGTCCTCTACGACATCCACGCGAAGGCGTGGGAATGGCAGCTATTTCGCCGGCCACCGGCCGGCGCGCGATCAAGTGGCGTTATGCGTGTTGAGTCGACGCCATGCACCGTGCGTGAAAGCCCCGTCTGGTCTGGGCTGGAGGCATACAGGCAGTAACGCTAGACTACTCCTTTTTTACATTCCAGTGCCAGGCTTTGAGTGGAAAAGTGTCTTCAATCGCCGACATTTTAGAAAACGCTGGATAGTTAGGGGATGTCATTGGTCACCCACGACCGCATTTTCGACGGCTTGGCCGACAAGTTTGAACGCGGCCTCTACGGCACGCCGCGCGGTGCGATTCGTTTGGCGGTTCTGGAACACGTGTTACCGCGCGAATTGCCCGCCGATGGGCGGCCCGTGCTGGATGTGGGCGCCGGCCTGGGCCAGATGAGCATGTGGCTGGCGCAACGTGGCCATGCGGTCACCATGGTCGAGCCCTCGCGGGACATGCGTGAACGTGCCATCGCGGGCATGGGCGATCTGGCCGTCACGCCCGTCGATGCCACCTGGCAGACACTGCCCGAACGCGCGCCGGGGCCGTGGGGGCTGATCGTGTGCCACGCGGTCTTGGAGTGGTTGGCAGCGCCCCAGGCGGCCTTCGCACAACTCGCCACGCTGCTGGCGCCTGGCGGGTACCTGTCGGTGATGGTCTTCAATCGCGATGCGTTGCGGTTCTCCAACGTGATCAAGGGCAACTTGGACAAGGTGCTCGATGATCGGCTGGAAGGGCTCGGGAAACGCCAGCGCCTGACGCCGATCTCGCCGCTCACCGATGCCCAAATACGCGCATGGAGTGCGGCGGAAGGCTTGTCGATCGAGTCGGTGACGGGCGTGCGCATCTTCCACGATTACCTAGCGGAGCGCCATCCCGCGCCGGAGCAGCTCGAGAAGATCATCGAACTCGAGCGCCGTTATTGCCAGCAGGAACCGCACTGGCGTCTAGGGCGTTATCTGCATTACACCCTGTACAAACCGGAGACCGTGTCATGAGTGCGGAGACGCCCTCTTGCCAGTTGCTTGCCCGTCAGTCCCACGAGTATCGCGATTGGTTGTGGGTCGCGCCGCCTCACGATGCCTGGCTGGAAACGAACGGCGGCAGCGTGTGGAGCGCGGATGCGACGATTTGTCAGGCCTGGCGGGCGCGTGGGAGCCGGGTGTACGACGGCCTCGCGCCGGTGCTGGAAGCGCCGGTCGAGGGGGCCGTATTGTTCTGGCCCAAGACGCATGCGCTAGGTGAGTGGTGGCTGCTGGCGTTGTGCGCGGTGTTGCCCGAAGGTACGCCGCTGCAGGTCGTCGGCGAGCATCAAGGGGGCGTCAAGCGTGTGCTCAAATCGCTGGCCGCCCTGGGGCTCGGGTGCCGCAAGGTGGATAGCGCACGGCGTTGTACGCTGTACGCCACGCGCACGGCACCGTTATCGCTGTCGCCAGAGGCGGCCTGGACCACGTTCGAGGCCGCGGGACTCAGCGTGGCGAGCCATCCCGGCGTATTCGGCCATGGCAAGCTCGATGACGGCACGCGCTTGTTGCTCGAGACACTGCCCAGTGGCCTCGGCGACCCGGCGGGGCGTCACTTGCTCGATATGGGGTGTGGTGACGGTATTCTCGCTGCCTGGCTCGGCGCACGAGGCGCAAACGTCTCGGCGGTGGATCTCAACGCCTTCGCGGTGGCTGCGACACGTCGCACACTCGCAGCCAATCGGCTGGCGGGGGAGGCGTGGCAGAGCGATGTCTACAGCGAAGTGACGGGAAAATTCGACGCCATCGTCAGTAACCCGCCTTTTCATCAGGAGCGTGCCATCGACTACGGCCCGGCAGCGCGCTTGATACGCGAGGCGCCTGGCAAACTGGTTCGGGGGGGCAGTCTGATCCTGGTGGCCAACGCCTTTCTGCCGTACCCCCGCTTGCTGGAAGAAACCTTCGGTGACTTTACGGTGCTCGCCGATGATCGGCGGTTTCGTATATACCGCGCCATCAAGCGCTAGGGAAGCACTGCATAAATGTCTGCACAGACGAATCGCCGCGTTACGCGGTGCTCGAAGGCTCGCCTAACCCCATGTTATGTCTCGCCTTCTGTGCTCCGGGCGCCTTGCGACGGGGCGCCGTTCCGATTCATTCTGCTCGACGATTTATTCAGCGCATCCGAGGCACTTTTCAGAGATTAGGCATCGGGATCGGCGTAGGCGATGTCCGTAATCACGTAAGTAGTGTCGCCGGCTGGGGCGTTGACGGTGACGTCTTCGTCGAGCCCTTTGCCCAACAAGGCGCGAGCGAGCGGGGCGTCGACGCTGACCCAATGTTTGTCGGTGTCGGTTTCGTCGTGGCCCACGATGCGGATCGCCAGCTCCTCGCCGTGTTCGTCCTCGAGCGTGACATAGGCGCCGAAGTATACCCGTGAAGTGTCGGCGGGTAGGCGGTCGACGACTTGAACCTCATCCAGGCGTTTGCCGAGATAGCGGATACGCGCGAGGACGCGGTTGAGCTCTTTCTTGTTATAGGTGTAGTCGGCGTTCTCGCTGCGGTCCCCCTGGGCGGCGGCTTCGCCGACCTTGGTGGAAAGCGCGGGGCGCTTGACGCGGGAAAGATGCTCATGGATGCCCTTGAGTCGGGCATAGCCCTGTGCCGTGATCAGCGGGCTCTTCTTTTCCTGGCGCGGGTCCTTGGCAGGATCGCGCCAGCGGGTCATGTTGCGGCCTTTCATGCCTACCTCCAGAGCGTGGAATGCATACCCTACGCAAGCCTTGCCGGTACGCCAACCCCGCTGCTGGTGCGGGGCTTGTCGGCACTATACTTCGAACTACGACGAATCGACTTAGCGATTAATTCAAACGTTCGTTACATTTTAGGGCGAGTGAACATATCCATCATCGCAATGGTGCAGCATGCCAGGAGGTCGCCATGCAGGTTCGTTATGTTGAAGGAGCACGCCGCCGACGCTGTCTCGTTCCGGCACGTCTTTATGTTGTCTTGTGCGCCGCGTTGATCGGCGTGCTCAGTAGCGCTCTGGCCTGGGCCGACGCCTCGCCGGATGGTGTGTATCCGCTGATGTCGCGCTGGGGGAATGTAGAGTATGGCATGCAGGGCGCGGCACAGGAAAAAGCGCTGGCAAGCCTGGCGGAAGAAGCCGATGGGCTCGCCGAGGCGCACCCTGACAACGCACATGTGTTAACGGCCGAGGGAATTATTCTTGCTTCGTACGCCAAGGCCAAGGGCGGCCTTGGCGCGCTTGATCTGGCGAAGCGTGCACGCAAGGCGCTGGAACGTGCCATCGAGCTCGATCCGCGCGGAGATGATGGCGCCGCCTATGTGACGCTGGGGGCGCTGTACGATCGTGCGCCGGGCTGGCCAGTGTCGTTCGGCGATGACGACAAGGCCGGTGAACTGCTGAGTCGCGCGCTGGAAATTCGCGGCGATGGCATCGACACTCATTACTTCTATGCCACGTATCTCCGTGACGAGGGGCGCCGCGCTGAGGCACGTCGCCACGCGCAGCAGGCCGTCGATGGCCAGGCTCGCGAGGGGCGCGATTCTGACGAGGCGTTGCGAGAGAAAGCGCGGCGGCTATTGGACGAATTGTCATAGAAGAGCGCCGGCGCGGTTGGCATTGCCATGCCGCGTCGGGATAATGAGGCGCATTGTGCCCGTGTATCGGGACGACGCGCCTTGCACCGTGTCGCCTCGTGCATGGCTTTATTGTCAGGAGGCGTCATGACTGAACAGGCTCATCCCTATACGCCGCGTTACGCGCATGAGTCGGTCGAGGAACGCTTCGATGAAACGCTGCAGTCGGGATTCTTCAGTCTCGAGCGGCGTCATTATCGGCATCGTCGTTTTGATGGTCAGTGGAGCGAACGGGTGCTCCGTGAAGTCCATGTGCGCCACGATGCGGTCGGCGTGCTGCTTTACGATCCGCAACGTGATTGCGTGGTGCACGTCGAACAGATACGTGCCGGTGCGTTGGACGATCCGTTAAGCCCCTGGAAGCTGGAGCCCGTGGCGGGGCTGGTCGACGCAGGCGAGACCAGTGCCGAGGTCGCCCGCCGTGAATCCATGGAAGAAGCGGGCTGTACGATCGACGAATTGATCGAGCTGTATACGTACTATCCGAGCCCCGGCGCGTGCACCGAGCGGGTCACGTTGTTCTGCGGGCTGGTGGATAGCCACGGTGTGGGGGGCGTGCACGGTCTCGAGAGCGAGAATGAAGATATTCAAGTCCACGTACTGAGCTTTGCCCAGACCTGGGCACTGCTCGAGCAAGGCGTCATCGATAACGCGATGTCCCTGATCGCTTTGAACTGGTTGGTGCGTGAGCGTGCCTCGCTACGGGCAAGGAGGTAGAGGATGGCGAAAGCGGCATATGTTAACGACCTCAAGTCCCTGCAAGGTGAGTGCACGGCCAACTACCTGCGGCTGAGTCGATTGCTCGGCGACATGGGCGCCGGAGAAACACGCGAGGTCGCTCTGGCCGGTGAGCATCGCCGCTTCGGCTCGCTGTGGCTGGAAGTGCTCGAATGTGCACCTTACACCACCATTTGCCGTGTCTCGCAGAGTGGTGTGCTGGACGGCATCATCGAGTCACCGCGCATGCGCGTGCACTTGTATCACGATGCGCGCATGGCGGAAGTCACCGACTTTCAGCGCCAACGGCATTTTCATGGCCGGTATCGCTATCCCAACGCACGCATGCATCAGCCCGACGAAAAACTCCAGCTCAATCGTTTCTTGGGCGAGTGGTTGGAACACGGGTTGGCCCACGGGCTGACCGTGGATGTGCCGGAGCTGCCTTGATGCGCCTGATTCAAATCAGCGATTGTCATCTTTGCGCCAATCCCGAGGCGCGTTCACGCATCGGATACCCGCTACGTCAATTGCGCGCTGTCGTCGCCCAGGCACGGCGGTTGCGCCCGGATATCGTGCTGGTCAGCGGCGATATCAGCCATGATGAATCCCCGGCCGCGTACCGCCATGCCTTCGAGGTCTTCGCCGAATTCGAGTGTCCATGGTTCTGGATGACCGGCAACCACGACCATCCCGCATTCATGGAAGAGCTGCATCCTTTCCATGATGAACTCGACCTCGGCGAGTGGCGGTTACTGCTGCTGGATTCCCGCGTCCCCGGCCAGGCGGGTGGAGAGCTGGGCCAAGCCGCCCTGCAGGACCTTGCCATGCGTCTCGAGGAAGACGACCGTCCCACGTTGCTGGCCATGCACCACCCGCCGCTGGAAATTGGTTCGGCGTGGATGGATGCGCTGGGCCTGGCGGACCGCGAGGCGCTATGGCAGACGCTGGCCGCTTACGGCCAGGTACGGGCGGTGCTGTGTGGGCACATCCATCAGGCGTTTGCGAAGCGCCATGGCGACATTGCCGTGTACGGCTGTCCCGCCACCGCCGATCAGTTTCTTCCCCGGCGAGATGAGTTCACGCTCGATGAAGCGTCTCGCCCCGGTTTTCGGATCATCGATCTGGAAGGGCAGCAGTTGTCGACCTGGGTGGAGCGCGTCGACCCCTAACTGAGTCTGGTCACGTTGCGTTCGAACCCCTTTTATTCTTATTCGTGCTTAAAAGATAGTTCTTAATTCTTTGACGTTATTGTGTGTCTCTGGGTACCGTGAGCGCCATGACGCGTAGAGCGGCGGGCCACGAGCTTCCAGCTTGTCTCAACGACTGTTCCTAAAAACCAAGGTTTTCAGATGTCTGAAATCTCACCCGAACGCCAAACTCACTTGAAGCAGCTTGAGGCGGAGTCGATCCATATCATCCGCGAGGTAGCCGCTGAATTTGCCAACCCGGTGATGCTGTACTCCATCGGCAAGGATTCGTCGGTGATGCTGCATCTGGCGCGCAAGGCGTTTTACCCCGGCACGCCGCCGTTCCCGTTGATGCACGTCAACACCACCTGGAAATTCCGCGAGATGATCGAGTTTCGCGACCGCATGGCGGACGAGGTGGGCATGGAGTTGATCGAGCATATCAACCAGGAAGGCGTCGAGGCGGGCATCAACCCGTTCGACCACGGCAGTGCCAAGCATACCGACATCATGAAAACCCAGGCGCTCAAGCAGGCCCTGGACAAACACGGCTTCGATGCGGCCTTCGGCGGCGCGCGCCGCGACGAGGAAGCCTCGCGCGCCAAGGAGCGCGTCTACTCCTTCCGTGACAAGCATCACCGTTGGGATCCCAAGAACCAGCGTCCGGAGCTGTGGAGCATCTACAACGGCAAGATCAACAAGGGCGAGTCGATCCGCGTCTTCCCGCTCTCCAACTGGACCGAGCTGGATATCTGGCAGTACATCTATCTGGAATCGATCCCCATCGTCCCGTTGTACTACGCCGCCCCGCGCCCGGTGGTCGAGCGCGACGGCACGTGGATCATGGTCGACGATGACCGCATGCCGCTGGAAGAAGGCGAAGTCCCCGAAGAGAAGTGGGTACGTTTCCGTACGCTGGGCTGCTACCCGCTTACCGGCGCGGTGGAATCGAAAGCCGACACGCTGCCCGAGATCATCCAGGAAATGCTGCTGACCAAGACCAGCGAGCGCTCCGGCCGTACTATCGACCGCGACCAGGCAGGGTCCATGGAGCGTAAAAAACGCGAAGGGTACTTTTAATGTCACACCAGTCATCGCTGATCGCCGACGATATCGAGTCCTACCTGCATGAGCATGAAAACAAGGATCTCTTGCGTTTCATTACCTGCGGGAGCGTCGATGACGGCAAGTCGACCCTGATCGGGCGTTTGCTGCACGATTCCAAGATGATCTACGAGGATCAGCTCGCGGCGATCACGCAGGCCTCGAAGACCAGCGGCACCACCGGCGATAAGGTCGATCTGGCGCTGTTGGTCGACGGCTTGCAGTCCGAGCGTGAGCAGGGCATCACCATCGATGTCGCCTATCGGTATTTTTCCACCGACAAGCGCAAGTTCATCATCGCCGATACGCCGGGGCATGAGCAGTACACCCGCAACATGGCGACCGGCGCCTCCACGGCCAGCCTCGCGGTGATCCTGATCGACGCCCGCCATGGCGTGCAGACCCAGACCCGGCGGCACAGCTTCATCGCCGACCTGTTGGGCATCCAGCACCTGGTGATCGCGGTCAACAAGATGGACCTGGTCGATTACTCCCAGGCGCGCTTCGACGAGATCGTCGCCGAGTACCGGGACTTCGCTGCCAAGCTCAACGCACCGGATATCCACTTCGTGCCGCTGTCCGCGCTGGAAGGCGACAACGTCGTCAACAAGAGCGAGGCCATGAGCTGGTACGAGGGCCCGCCGCTGCTCGAATTGCTGGAGACCGTCGAGGTCACGCACGACCGGAACCTGACGGACCTGCGGCTGCCGGTACAGTACGTCAACCGTCCGCACCTCGACTTCCGCGGCTACTGCGGCACGCTCGAGGCCGGCATCCTGCGGCCCGGACAGCGCGTCAAGGTGCTGCCCTCCGGCAAGTCCTCCACGGTGGCGCGCATCGTCACCTTCGACGGCGATCTCGAGGTGGCGTATCCGGGGCAGGCGATCACCGTCACGCTCGACGACGAGATCGACATCTCGCGGGGTGACTGGCTGGTCGCCGCCGATGCCGAGGTACCGTTGGCCGACGCCTTCGAGGCCGACATCGTGTGGATGAACGACACCGCTCTCGAGACCGGTCGGCTTTATGACCTCAAGCTCGCCACGCGGGACCTGGCGGGCAAGGTGAGTCAGATCGACTACCAGATCGACGTCAACACGCTTGAGCATCACGCTGCCGAGACCCTGGGGCTCAATGCCATTGGCCGCTGCCGCATCGAAGTGGCCGGCACGCTGCCGGTGGACGATTACCGCGTAAGCCCCGGCACCGGCAGCTTCATCGTCATCGACCGGCTGACCAATGTGACCGTGGGCGCGGGGATGGTACGTGGTGCGGCCAAAGGCACCGGTACGAGTAATGGCGAGGTGGATTGGCAAGCCTTCGAGATAGAGCTCAATGCCTTGGTCCGTAAGCATTTCCCGCACTGGGAAGCGAAAGACGTCCGCTCGCTATTAGGGCACTGAGTCGCGGGTGCCCCGTGTATTGCATGCCCTTTCCCGCCCGCGGGGGAGGGCATTTTTGCATTGGGCTTTGCATCGGATGTTGCGCTGTGCGCTATGTGGCAAGCGCTGGACGATGAAAGTCGCGGGATCGAGGTCGCACTCGTCCATGAGGCGGCTTATCATGAGCCACTCGTATTCATTGAGGACACGGTGAGGTATGCATAACGTCGATTGGCAGCTTGAGGAAATCGTGACGCAGTTGAGAGCCACTCGCGAAACCTGGCGCGAGCGTAATGGACGCTCGCGCGAGCGTGGCTGTCGTGAACTGCCGTCGCGGAGTGCCATTCGTGTCATTACCGACGACTTGATCGGAGCGCTGTTTCCGATGCGTCTCGGCCCTAGTGACCTGCGCCGCGAGAGCGAGGACTTCTACGTCGGGCATACGCTGGATGCCACCCTCAATGCGCTATGTCACGAAGTGTGCCTGGAGTTGAAGTACATCGCCCGGCAATTGGGACATGATGCCGGTGACACCCAGGCGCGCGCGGTGGAGATCGTGCAGGGTTTCGCGGCCGACCTGCCCGAGCTTCGCCGCTGCCTCGATGCCGATGTGATGGCGGCTTATCATGGCGATCCGGCGGCGCGTAGCGTCGATGAAGTACTACTGTGCTATCCGGGGGTGCATGCAGTCATTCACCATCGCATCGCCAGCTACTTCTACCAGGCGGATCTGTCTCTGTTGGCACGTATGATTGCGGAAATCGCGCATTCGGATACGGGCATCGACATCCATCCCGGTGCCACCATCGGCGAGGGCTTTTTCATCGATCATGGGACCGGCGTAGTCATCGGCGAGACCGCGATCATCGGCAATAACGTGCGTCTCTACCAGGCGGTGACGCTAGGCGCCAAGCGGTTTCCGGCGGACGAGCGCGGCCATCTGGAAAAGGGGCTGCCGCGCCATCCCATCGTCGAGGACGACGTGGTCATCTATGCTGGCGCGACGATCCTGGGACGCATCACCATTGGAACTGGTTCGATCATCGGCGGCAACGTCTGGCTGACACGCAACGTGGAACCGGGCAGCAACGTGACCCAGGCCAACCTGCAAAGCGGGCCGTGTCCGTAAGTCGGAGAGAGCCAATCTATATCGCGACGCGCGGTTTCGGCCGCGCGTCGTCGTTTGTGAAAGCGCCTCTTTTCCCGCTGACACCTCTTACCGTTTATTTCTAATTAGCCCGCTAACGTGTCGTCAGCGGCGTCCAAGGCCGGTATAGTGTGCGCGCTTATCAGGCTTGGATGACATATGTATAACGATTCCGTGACAGTCTCGCGTTGGCAGCACTGGCGCGAAATGAACCGTCAATTGTGGCGGCTAGGGCTCATCGGGGTAGTGACCCTGACCTTGATGCGTGTCTTGCTGTGGCAACTGAACGCGCCGTCTTCCCTGGAAGTGCCGGGTGTCGAGATATTTCAGGCCTTCTGGATGGGATTACGCTTCGACGCCAAGATCATGGCAATTCTCCTGGGGCCATGGCTGGTGGTGGCGACGGCGCTGCTACCCTTGCCGCGGGTTTTCATAGCGGGCTGGCGGCGCCTATGGCTGCCCTGGGCCATCGCGATCATGGTCCTGGTCAACCTCTTGGCGCTGATCAATCATTTCTTCTTCACTTTTTATCAGGGGCCGATCAATTCGCTGATCTTCGGATTGTTCGAAGACGACACCCAGGCGGTGCTGCAGACGATCTGGAGTGACTATCCCTTTCTCCCCTTGATGATCGTCTTGATCGGCATGACGGGGACGCAGATCGCCCTGATGCGGCGTGGCCGCCGACACGAACGGCGTCGGCTGGGATGGCGTCGGGCCACCCTGTTGGTGGTTGTTTCCTGGGTGGCGTTGATTGGTTTGGGGCGTGGCACTCTGGGGACCTTTCCCTTGCGCGAGATGCACATGGCGGTTTCGTCGAGTGCCTTTGTCAACGATTTGGTGCCCAGTGGACCGCAGGCGCTTTATCTCGCCTGGAAGGAGCGTCAGGTCAATCAGATTGGCGACGATCCTCAGTCGGGCTTGGCGCGTTATGGATTCAGCTCGCCCATGGCGGCGGCAGAAGTGCTCGGTTGGTCGCAGGCCGATACTCCGCAGGCGGTTTTCGACCACATGACCGAGACGACTCCCGCGCGATCCGCTGAAAAAGATAAACCGCCGCATGTCGTGTTCAGTTTGATGGAGAGCTGGGGGCGTCACCCGCTGGATTTCGACGACGCCGAAGACAACGATCTGCTGGGCCACTTGCGTCCCTGGATGCAGGAAAAGGCAGATTATTTCCCGCATGCACTATCGGCCGAGAACGGCACGCATCCCTCTCTGGAGGGGCTACTGTTCGACACGCCGATCAGCCCGTTGACGCAAAGTCGTTATGGCTATCGTCAGTATTCGACGTCGACGATGTTGCCTTATGAGCGCGCGGGTTATCACACTGTCTTTTTGACCTCGGGCTCGGCGCAGTGGCGTAATCTCGATGGTGCACTCAAGCGCCAAGGCTTCGACGAGGTGCTGGGAGAGAGCGCGATACGCGAGCGCTTCCCTGATGCCGAGGGTAGTACCTGGGGACTCTTCGATGAGTGGATGTTCCGTTATGGCGAAGAGCTTCTGAAAGAGGCCGAGGCCAACGACGAGAAGCTGATGCTGGTGATGCTCTCGATCACCAATCATCCGCCGTACAAGATTCCGGAAGACTACGAACCCGCACCCTTGGATGTCTCGCGGCTGGGCGATGAGCTGGCCGTCTCGCCCGAGTTTGGTACCTCGATCCTCGAGACCTATCAGTATGCCAATGACAGCATGGGGCGGTTTCTCGACCGTCTCGACGCGGATGGATTGATGGATCATACGCTGTTCGCGGCGACCGGCGATCACAATACCCGCTCCCTCATGCAGTACCCCGACGCGCATGATTTGTTCGATCAATTCGGTGTGCCGGTGCTGATGTGGGTGCCTCCGGCCTATCGGGGTGATGGCGAGGCGCAGGTCGAGGACTGGACCAGCCATCGGGATATTTTCCCGACACTCTGGGCGCATTCGCTTTCCGACGTGCAGGTGCCGTGGATGGGGCGCGATCTGTATACGCCGCAAGCATCGCCGATGGCACTGACATTCAACCATCAGGATGGCGGGCAGGGTGTCATGGTCAGCGAGGCGGGTGCGGTGACGAGTCTCACCGATCCTACCTACTATCGTTGGTCGAACGACTCACCTGACTTGGAGGATCGCGCGTTGGCGGCCACGGCGTCGCCATCACGCGCCTTGGAGGATCAGGCGCAGCGTGCCCAGGCGCGCATGGCACTGGAAGACTGGCGCATTCGGCGTGAGGCCTTGCAGGCCGACACGCCCGAGACCGATTGACGTCAAGGCGTGGCGTCCGGCGCCTTCGACAGAGGTGTCTCCGCCGTCGGCGGGGTCACCTGCACCCTGAGTACATGGCGTACCGCCGACGTCACGTTGGTGCAGCGTGCATCGGCGTTCATCCACCACACGCGATCACAGCATGCGAGACTCGCGTCGCACTGGCTGACCACCGGTACGATGCACAGGCGGTGGCGCCGTGAGGCGGCGCCTAGATCGGCTAATAGATGCTGCTCTTCCATCGGTGCCAGAGGCTCAAGGTCTAGGAGCAGAATGCCGTTGTCGCGCCGCTGTCGGAGTGGGCAATGGGGCGCCGCCGCGACTTGGCACAGCGAACGCGCGATCATCGTGCGTTGAGCATTCGCTGGGTCGAGTTCTCCCAGGCGTTGATCGCCCAGAGCCTGCAGATCGAGCGCTTTGAGTGCCGTTTCAACCGCAAGCGGAAGGCAGGGCGGCGAACTGGCGCCGTGCTGGGTGACGCGTGAGCAACTCTCCAGCAGTCCCAGTCCGACCAGGTCTCGCACGCGCCAATCGGCCAGGCTTTGCGGTGGTGCGACGACATGCGCGATGCGTTGGGCGCGGTAGGTGCTGGGCCAGCAGTGCAGAGGTTGTCCGTCGAGGCAGATGCTACCGCGCGTGGGTCGGTAGAGACCGGCGAGCAAGCCGATCAGGGTACTCTTGCCGGCGCCATGCGGCCCGCAGATGCCGAGTAGTTCGCCTGGTACCAGACGATCGGTGAAGGACAGCAGGCGTGGCGTTCCCTCGAGGGCCGTATTGAAGAGCGACAGCATGATAGGCCTCCTACGACATCGATAATGATAAACATTATCGTTCGCATGTCGAGGGAGAGCAAGTCAAATAAGCGCCAGTCAAATGCAAACGTCAACGAATACAAGCGTCAGACTAATATAAGCGTTATTTGAATATAAGTATCACTCGGGCTTGCGCGCCACCAGCACGGCACGCCGTGGCGCCGGATAGCCTTCAAGGGTCAACGTCGAATCCTCGGGATCGAGAAAGTCGGCCAGCGACTGGAACGTCATCCACGTGGTGCTGCGCTGTTCTTCCAGCGATGTCGGGGCCTCGTCGACGACTCGTACGTCCTCGAAGCCACAACGCTCGAGCCAGTGGGATAGCGCTGCCGACGAGGGCAAGAAGTATACGTTGGGCATGGCCGCATAGCGCTCGCCGGGCATGAAAACCGTGTTCGCGTCACCTTCGACGACCAGGGTCTCGAGGACGAGTTCGCCGCCGGGACACAGCGTATCGCGCAGTTGCGCTAGATGCTCGAGTGGGGAGGAGCGGTGGTAGAGCACGCCCATAGAGAAGGTGGTGTCGAACGCCTCGAGTTGCGGGGGGGCGTCCTCGATACCGACCGGCAGGAAATGCGTGCGCCATGCGTCGGCATCTCCCACGAAATGGCGTATGGCCTGAAATTGGTAATAGAAGCGTGGCGACGGGTCGATGACTAGCACAAACGCCGCGCCGGCGCCGGCCATGCGCCAAGCGTGGTAGCCGTTGCCGCCGCCGACATCCAGCACGCGGCGTCCCTCGAGCGGGGATAGATGCGGTGCGACGCGCTGCCATTTCCAATCCGAACGCCATTCGGTGTCGATGTGGAGCCCGCCCAACACATAGGGCCCTTTGCGCCAGGGCATCAACTTGCGCAGCAGGTTCTCGCATTGGCGTTGGCGGCTGTCGTCGAGCGCGACATCGACCCGCACGCTGTCCTGGTCGAGGGCGACATCACGCGACGCGGGCAGTGCCGGGAGCTTGGCGACGGCCTTTTCCCAAGCGGGCAGGTCGCCGAAGCGTCGACGGTCCAGTCCGTTGGCAAGCTGGTCTGGCAAGCGAGCGACCCATTCGGTCAGGCCGTGGTCGAGAAAGGCGTCGAAGAGCGCACGCTGGGTGCGGTCGAGCGGGAAGCGATCAGGCATCCTTGAAGGCCACCATCGAGGCGAAATTGAGATACTGAAACCAGGTGCTAACGCGTGTAAAACCGGCGGTACGCAGTCGGTCGTGATGCGCTTCGAGAGTATCCGGTACCAGTACGTTTTCCAACGCGGTGCGCTTCTGGCTGATTTCCATGTCGCTATAGCCGTTGGCGCGCTTGAAATCGTGGTAGCGTTCCACCAGCCAGGCGTTTTCCTGCTCGTCGGGCAGCACGATCTTTTCCGAGAGCACTAGCACACCGCCGGGTTCCAGAGCGTTGTACAGGTGCTCGATGACCGCTCGTCGGTCTTCCGGGGGCAAGAATTGTAACGTGAAGTTGAGCACGATCATGCCGGCGGGTCGGTAATCGACGTGCCGGATATCGCCTTCGATGATATCGATGCGATGATCGGGGCATTCTTCACTGAGTGTTTCGCGCGCTCGGGCGACCATCGTCGGTGACAGGTCGACCCCGGTCAGGGTGAAGGCCTCCGGCGGTAGGCGCCCGGCGAGTGCCAGGCTCACCGCGCCCAGTGAGCAGCCCAGGTCGTAGACATGTGCGCCGAAGCGCAGATGGCGTTCGGCAATCAAGCCCAACATGCCCAGTATCTGGCCATAGCCGGGTACCGAGCGACGAATCATGTCGGGGAAGCAGGCGACGACCTGTTCGTCGAAGGAAAAGTTAGCCACCCGGTCGAGGGGTGTCGAAAAGATCGCGTCACGGTAAGATGCGTCACTCATGAGGCACTCATCGAGTCGAGGCGTGGCGGGGCCACAGGGAATGGCGCATTGTACGCGCCGCGTCAGGGCTGTGCACCTGCGGGGCCATTAGCGAGCTTGTTCAAGGAGAGTACGAGTCATGACCCAGTCATCCATGATCCATCATTCGCCGGCCTGGCAAAGGCTCGCCGTGCATGCCGACGAGATGCGTGATGTGCATCTCAAGAGCTTGTTCACCGAGAATTCCGGTCGCCATGCGCGCTTCACGCGACGCGGGGTAGGGCTGACGCTGGATCTATCCAAACATCGCTGGCGTGACGAGACGCTGTCGATGCTGCTCGAACTGGCCCGCGAGGCGGATCTCGAGCGCGCCATTGCGCGTTTGCAAAACGGCGAGCGGGTCAATCTTTCCGAGGACCGTCCGGCCTTGCATACCGCCTTGCGTCTACCCCCCGAGGCTAGCCTGGTGGTCGAGGGCGAGGATGTCGTGCCCGATGTCCATGAGACGCTGGCCCGCATGCAGGCGATGGTCGAAAAATGCCACGCCGGGCAATGGCGCGGCGCCACGGGACGGCCGATCACCGACGTGGTCAACCTGGGCGTCGGCGGCTCCGACCTGGGGCCTTTGATGGTGACCCACGCCTTGGCCGATTACCGGCCACGTGACGTACATCAGGTCGACATTCATTTCGCCTCGACCATGGACGGCTCGCAACTCGCCGACTATTTAACCCGCTTCAACCCCGCCACCACCCTGTTCGTGCTGTCCTCGAAGTCGTTCACTACCATCGATACGCTGTCCAACGCCTCGACTGCGCGCGACTGGTTGATGACGCGTTTGGCAGACGGCGGTCAAGATACCGAGATGAGCGAGTTGGTGATGCGCCAGCATTTCATCGGCGTCTCGGCCAAGCCCGAGCGCATGAGTGAGTGGGGCATCGATCCGCGCCATCAGTTGCGTTTCTGGGAATGGGTTGGCGGTCGTTATTCGCTCTGGGGGGCCATTGGCTTGCCTATCGCGTTGGCGGTGGGCATGGACAACTTCCGCGAGCTGCTGGCGGGTGCTCATGACATGGACCGCCATTTCCGTGAGACACCGCTCGAGGACAACTTGCCGGTGCTGTTAGCGCTGGCGGGGCTCTGGAACGTCAACTTCTTGGATGTGCGCGCGCACTCGATCCTTCCCTATGACGGCCGCCTCGAGTATTTCGCCAGTTATCTCGAACAACTGGAGATGGAATCCAACGGCAAATCGGTCACCAATGACGGCGAGATCACGCCATATTCCACCTGCCCTGTATTGTGGGGACAGCTTGGTCCCAATGCGCAACATGCCTTCTATCAGTTACTTCACCAGGGCACGCAGGCGGTGGAGTGCGATTTCATCGCTCCGGTGCGACGTTATGATCGGGTCGAGGATCCGGCCACTCGAGCGCATCTCAAGGCCCAGCACCGTTTGACGCTGGCTAACTGCATCGCCCAGTCGCGAGTCTTGATGTTGGGCGACGAAGCTCTCCCCAGTGATGTGCCGCGTCCGAGTCACAAGCGCTATCGTGGCAACCAGCCCTCGACCACGCTGCTGCTCGACCGCTTGACGCCGCGAACGCTGGGCGCGTTGATCGCCCTCTACGAGCACAAGGTGTTCGTGCAAGCCACCCTCTGGGACATCAATCCTTTCGACCAGTGGGGCGTGGAACTGGGCAAGCAGATCGCCTCCGAAACCGAACAGATTCTGGCCTCACGGCGTGGTGCCGAGACGCTGGATGATTCCAGCCGGGGCCTGCTCGATGTTGTATGGCAAGCACAGGATGGGACATGATACTGGCTGTTTGTACAGGTTGTGCGGTATGCTGACGACGCCCGTGGCCAATATGGCGCCCGTGGCTAATATGACGCCCGTGGCCAATATCTTGTATCTGCACGGTTTCAACAGTGGCGCGGCGTCGCCTAAGGCACACCTGATCGCGGCGACCTGCGAGCGTCTGGCGAGCGAAGATGTGGTATCCCCTCGGTGTGTCACGCCGCAGTTGCCGCATCGCCCCGATGACGCCTTGGCATGCGCCGAGCGCGAGTTGAATGCCCTGGGCGATGACACCTTGCTGATCGGCAGTTCGATGGGAGGCTTTCTAGCCACCTGCCTGGCCGAACGCTTCGGATTGCGCGCGGTGTTGATCAACCCTGCGGTACGGCCGGCACGATTGGTGACGCAGTGGATGGGCGCGCCGTTGGAAAATCCTTATACCCATGAGCGCTTCACCATCGATGAGCGCCATGGCGAAGCGCTCAAGGCAATGACGCCTACTGCCGTCATCGACCCGAGCCGTTATCAAGTGTTGCTGGGCAGCGCCGATGAAACCCTGGATTGTCGCGATGCACTGGCATTCTATGCCGGTGCATCGATGATCGTGCACCCCGGCGGCGACCATGGTTTCAGTGCCCTGGCCGATTATTTGCCGGCCATCTTCGCGCATGGTGGTTGGGCGCTGCCCGCACGATCGTACGCGCGCTCTGACGAACTCACTTAATGGACAACGCATGACGCAATACAGTGCCAGTTCCATCGAGGTCCTGTCGGGACTCGACCCGGTGCGCAAGCGCCCCGGAATGTACACCGATACCAGTCGCCCCAACCACCTCGTGCAGGAGGTCATCGACAACAGCGTCGACGAGGCGCTGGCCGGACACGCGCGCCACATCCGCGTGCGCCTGCATGACGACGGCGGCATCGAAGTTAGCGACGACGGGCGTGGCATGCCCATCGACATGCACCCCGAGCACGGGGTGTCCGGGGTCGAGCTCATCTTGACTCGGCTGCATGCGGGCGGGAAGTTCTCCCAATCGAGCTATCGCTTCTCGGGCGGCCTGCATGGTGTCGGGGTGTCGGTGGTCAATGCGCTGTCGCGGCGTCTGGAAATCGAGGTCTGCCGCGACGGCGACCGCCACGGTATGGCCTTCGCCCACGGCGACAAGGTAGAGGAACTCACCGTCATCGGGTCGTGTGCCAAGAAGGCCACGGGCACGGTGCTGCGTTTCTGGCCGGACGAGAGTTATTTCGATAGTCCTAAGCTGTCGCTACCGCGTCTTCAGCACCTGTTGCGCGCCAAGGCGGTCCTCTGTCCGGGGCTCGAGGTGACACTGGTGGATACCGACGGCAGCCAGAACGTCTGGCAATACGCCGACGGCTTGCGCGATTATCTGGCGCAGGCCACAGACGATGTCGAGGCGCTGCCCAGTTCGCCATTTCTGGGTCATTTCGAGGACGACGACCAGGGCGTCGATTGGGCCATCCAGTGGCTGCCGGAAGGCGGCGAGTTGCTGCAGGAATCCTACGTCAACCTGATTCCCACACCGCTCGGTGGGACGCACGTCAACGGCTTGCGCTCGGGGTTGCTCGAGGCGCTGCGTGAATTCTGCGAATACCGCAGCCTGCTGCCGCGCGGGGTCAAGTTGACCGGCGATGACCTGTGGGAGCGTGTCGCCTTCGTGCTCTCCGTGAAGCTTCTCGATCCGCAGTTCGCCGGGCAGACCAAGGAGCGGCTATCCTCGCGGGTGGTGGCCGGCTTCGTCTCCGGCGTGGTCAAGGACGCCTTCTCTTTGTGGCTCAACCATCACGTCGATCAAGCCGAGGCGTTGGCCGAACTGGTGATCAATGCTGCCCAGCGGCGCCAGAAGAGTGCCAAGAAAGTGGCCCGCAAGAAGGTGACCTCCGGTCCCGCCTTGCCGGGTAAGCTCGCCGACTGCGCGGGGCAGGACCCAGCGGCCTCCGAACTGTTTCTGGTCGAGGGCGATAGCGCCGGCGGGAGTGCCAAGCAGGCACGTGATCGTGAGACGCAGGCGATCCTCCCGCTGCGTGGCAAGATCCTCAACACCTGGGAAGTCGAGGCGCATGATATCTACAGTTCCCAGGAGGTCCACGACATCGCCGTGGCCATCGGCATGGACCCCGGCAGCGACGATCTCACCAAGCTGCGTTATCACAAGATCTGCATCCTCGCCGATGCCGACTCCGACGGCCTGCACATCGCAACCCTGCTGTGCGCGTTGTTCGTGCGTCACTTCCCCGCGCTGGTCGATGCTGGCCATGTGTTCGTGGCCATGCCGCCGCTGTATCGCATCGATCTAGGCAAGGAAGTCCACTATGCCCTCGACGAAAGCGAGAAGGCTGCCATCTTGAAACGCCTGGAAGGCAAGCGTGGCACGCCGAACGTTCAGCGCTTCAAGGGCCTTGGCGAAATGAGCCCTCTACAGTTGCGTGAAACCACCATGGCCGCCGACACGCGTCGCCTTGTGCAACTGACCCTCGCTACGGACGATGGCACCCGCGAGATGATGGATATGTTGCTGGCCAAGAAGCGTGCCGGCGACCGCAAGAACTGGCTCGAGGATTACGGCAACCTCGCCGATATCGAGGTGTAAGAAGGAAGATGGAAGAGATAAGGACGAAGAAATAAGAAGGCAGACGTGAGAGGGAAGGGAAACGATGCGTTTATCTTCCCTCTCAAGGCGCGAAGCGCCGTTCTTCTCTCTTCAAGCTATGTTTCGTGCGGGCACTGTCCGCGAAGTTTCCATGATGGTAGATAGGGCCCCAAACCCATGACCATGGATATCCATGTCGAGGAGGGCGACGTCGAACGTCTGTCCCTCAAGGAATATACCGAGAAGGCGTATCTCGACTACTCGATGTACGTGATTCTCGACCGGGCGCTGCCGCATATCGGCGATGGCATGAAGCCGGTGCAACGGCGCATCGTCTATGCCATGCGCGAGTTGTCGCTGACGGCGAGCGCCAAATACAAGAAGTCGGCACGCACCGTTGGCGACGTGCTGGGTAAGTTCCACCCACACGGCGACAGCGCCTGTTACGAGGCGATGGTGCTGATGGCGCAGTCGTTCAGCTATCGCTACCCACTGGTCGATGGCCAGGGCAATTGGGGCAGTCCCGACGACCCCAAGTCGTTTGCGGCGATGCGCTACACCGAGGCGCGACTGTCGAAATTCTCCGAAGTGCTGCTCTCCGAACTCGGCCAGGGCACGGTCGACTGGACGCCCAACTTCGATGGCACCCTCGACGAGCCGGCCGTGCTGCCGTCGCGTTTGCCGCACGTGTTGCTCAATGGCGCGACCGGGATCGCGGTGGGCATGGCCACCGACATTCCGCCCCATAACGTGCGCGAAGTCGTGGACGCGACCTGTCACTTGCTGCGCCATCCCGAGGCCAGCGTCAGTGATCTGATGCGTTACGTACCGGCGCCGGATTTCCCCACCGAAGCGGAAATCATCAGTTCGCCGGCCGATCTTGGCAAGCTCTACGAGAGTGGGCGCGGTTCGGTGAAACTGCGCGGTCGCTATACGCTGGAAGAGGGCAATGTGGTGGTTACCGCCTTGCCGTATCAGGTCAGCGGCGCCAAGGTGCTCGAGCAGATCGCCGCGCAGATGCAGGCCAAGAAGCTGCCCATGGTGGCGGACTTGCGTGATGAATCGACCCACGAGACGCCCACGCGTCTGGTGCTGGTGCCGCGCTCCGGCAAGGTCGATGTCGAGGCACTGATGGCGCACCTGTTCGCCACCACCGATCTCGAGAAGAACGTGCGCGTCAACCTGAACGTGATCGGGCTGGATGGCCGGCCGCGCGTCATGGCACTCCACGCCATCCTGGGCGAATGGCTGCGGTTCCGTCGGGCGACGGTACGCCGCCGACTCGAACACCGCCTCAAGAAGGTCGAGGACCGCCTGCATATCCTTGAAGGCTTGCTGGCGGCGTATCTCGATATCGATGAGGTGATCCGTATCATCCGCGAGGAGGACGAGCCCAAACCGGGGTTGATCAACGCCTTTGGGTTGTCCGAGCGTCAAGCCGAAGCGATTCTCGAGCTGCGTTTGCGGCATCTGGCCAAGCTCGAAGAGTTCAAGATTCGCGGCGAGCAGGACGAGCTGAGCGCCGAGCGCGAACGCCTCAAGGAACTGCTGGGCAACGACGAGGCGCTGACTGATCTGATCGAGCGCGAATTGCGCCAGGACGCCGACGACTATGGTGATGCACGCCGCGCGCCGCTCGTCGAACGCGGCGAAGCCAAGGCCTTGTCCGAGGTCGAGCTGGTAGGCGCCGATCCGATTACCGTGGTGCTCTCGGAAAAAGGCTGGATTCGCAGTGCCAAGGGCCACGAGATCGACCCCGCAGGGCTTTCCTACAAGGCGGGTGACAGCTTTCATCTGGCCGCGCGTGGCAAGTCAAATCAGCCGCTGGTACTGCTCGATGACGCCGGACGCAGCTATACGCTGCCCGCGCATAATCTGCCCTCGGCCCGGAGTCAGGGCGAACCCATCACGGGACGCATCAACCCCGGCGCCGGCGCGAGTATGGTAGGGGTCATGCTTGATGTCCCCGAAGCACGTTATCTGTTGGCGTCCGATGGCGGCTACGGTTTCATCGCCAGGCTCGATGACTTGATCGGCAAGAGCAAGGCGGGCAAGGCCGCGCTCAGCGTGCCCAAGGGCTGCAATGTGCTACCCCCGGTCGCGGTACCGGAAGGCGAGGACACACGCATCGCCGTGGTGTCCAATGAAGGCCGCCTGTTGGTGTTCCCGCTCGATCAGTTGCCGGTCATGGCCAAGGGCAAGGGCAACAAGATGATCGACATTCCTGGCGCGCGCGCCGCCAATCGCGAGGAATTCGTACGTGACCTGGTCATGCTGCCAGCCAGCGCCTCACTGGTGGTTCACGCCGGCAAGCGCAAGCAGACGCTCTCGAGTCGCGATCTCGACTATTACGTTGGGGAGCGTGGCCGTAGGGGCAGCAAGTTGTCGCGAGGCTTCCAGAAAGTCGACCGTTTAGAGGTCGAAGAGAAATAGAAGAAAGAAGGCAGAAGAGGCGAGGCCGAAGATGGGATATTGTGGTTATTTCCCTCTTCCTGGCGCGTAGCGCCGCTCTTTCTTCTTGCATCTAGATCTAGAGGTAATATGACACAGCGGTTATTGATTCGTGCTGGTGGCCCCGACCACCCCGGCCAATTGGCAGCGTTAGGTGCGGCCTTGACAGCATGCCAGGCGCGGCTTGTGGACATTCACCAGCACAGCGCGTTAGGCCATGTTGCCTTCGAGATGCTGGTGAACGCCGAGGTTGGCGCCGACGCCTTCAAATCGCAACTGAACGGTCACCTCGCTGCTCAAGACATGGTCAAACAGGGCCTTGCCGTCGAGGTCGAGGCGGTGACGGCGGACACATGGCAGATCCTAGGAACTCAGGCCAATATTCCGCGCCTGATCCTGACCCTGCTGGCGCCTCGGCTACCCTCGGGAATTCTCGCCGACGTCGGTGAGCTGGCGGCGACGCATGGTTTGAGCGTCGAGCGTATTGCGCGTTTATCGGGGGGCGATTCCCTCGAGGACCCTCCCCCCAATGGCGCCTGCGTGGAGTTCATCCTGCGCGGGGAAGCGGTCGAACTACCCCGCCTGCGCGAACAGGCGCTAGCGCTGGGGGCGCGCCAGGGCGTGGATGTTGCCATTCAGGAAGACTCCTTGTGGCGCCGCCACCCGAGGCTGATCTGCTTCGACATGGACTCGACCCTGATCCAGGCCGAGGTGATCGATGAGCTGGCTCGCCGGCACGGTGTCTACGATGAAGTGGCCGCCGTCACCGAGCGTTCCATGCGCGGCGAGCTGGATTTTAAGCAGAGCTTCCGCGAGCGCATGGCCAAGCTTGAAGGGCTCGATGAGTCGGTATTGCGCGAGATTGCCGAGACCCTCCCGCTGATGGATGGCGTCGAACGCTTGATGGCGCATCTCAAGCGCCTGGGCTATCGCACTGCGATCATCTCAGGGGGCTTCACCTATTTCGCGCGTTACCTGCAGGAGCGCCTGGGTTTCGACGAAATTCACGCCAACGAGTTGGTCATCCACGCAGGCAAGATCACCGGCGAGGTGCGCGAGCCGATCATCGACGCCGAGCGCAAGGCTTGGTGGTTGGGCGAAATCGCGCGGCGCGAAGGATGGGACATGGCGCAGACCATTGCCGTGGGCGACGGCGCCAACGACCTCAAGATGCTGGAAAGCGCTGGGCTGGGTATTGCCTTCCGCGCCAAGCCGCTGGTACGCCAACAGGCGCGGCAATCGATCAGCACGCTGGGGCTGGACGCCGTTTTGTACCTGTTGGGCTATCACGAGGATGAACTGGACCGCCTGTAGTGGCCACCAGGCACCATTCAAGTCTTGAATGATATAGTCGATAATGGATTACATACCCTTACACGAGCACGCCGCGTGACGGATGTGCTCGTTTTGTTTCGTCAGCGTCGAGACCTCAATGTCGCCACCCGATTCCGCACCACCTCAAGACGTCACGCACCCCGGCGAACTTTACGGCTTTCTCGAGGCCCTTACCCTGCCCGGGGGGGCGAGTCTGTGCTTCGAGAGTGGTGACGGAACGCCGTGGCCGGTGGTGGTCATGGACATCGTCCAGGAGGACTCGCTGTGCCTGGATGTCTCGGCGGTCCGTGAGATCGTGCCTCGGCTGCGTCGCGGCGAGACGTTCCAACTGCTGGGGCAGGTCGAGGGCGCGATGCTGACCACCCAGGCACTCGCGGTGAATGAATGGCGCGAGCAGGGGGAGCGCCTGCAGGTGGTATGCGATTATCCGCAAGCGGTGTCCGTGATACATCGGCGTCAGAGCTTTCGAGCCGCGTTGCGCGCAGGCATGGAGGTCGCCGTCTTGTTGCGCGTGGCGGGGGAGGATACGTCGTACGAAGGGCGGCTTTGCAATCTTTCGCTGGGTGGTTGCCTGGTCGCGTTACCACTGGCTGCGGCGGCGGCGATCAAGCCCGAGAAAGCCATCGATAGCATTCGCCTGACGTTTCCCAACCAGCGTCATTTCGAACTGCCGGCCAGCGTCCGCCACGTGCGCACCGACGAGGCATGGACACAGGCGCAGGCAGGCTGCGAGTTCATCGGTTTATCGTCCGCGATGGAGCGCCTGGTCTGGTACTGCGTCAAGGAGATCGAGCGTGAAAGTGCGCGTACCGTGATGCACACCGGGCGCCCTCTGGAGCCTTCGACACTGTTTCAATCGCCCGACGCCGCCCGGCGTGACGTGTCGCGTCGACGGCAGACGCGATCGCAACCGGGAGGCGCAATGGCGTCCCGGTTGCAGAAGGTGGCCGATTATCTCAACGCGCAGTTGGTGCAGTTGAAAAGCGGTGAGCCGGTGGCCTCGACACAGCTCTCGCGGAGTACCGACACGCTGCTGACACTGTGGCAGCAGGATCGTGAGGCGCTGCTGTATGCGAGCGCGTGTCTCACCCAAGAGTCGCATCTGGTACAGCATAGCTTGATGGTGGCCGTGCGACTGCTGGATCTTGCCCAGTCGCGACGCATGGCACCGGAACGTCTCAAGGCGGTAGTGGCCTGTGCCCTGCTTCACGATCTGGGCAAGGGCATGCTGCCCGATGCCTTGTTGCGTGATGAAACATTACGCCTGGAAGAACAGACGCAGCTTCACTCCCATGTCGGCATGATTCTCGAGCGTCTCGAAGAGTGTCGTTGGCTGGATAAGGAAGTTGTGACCCAGGTGATCGGCATGGCCAATGAGCGACTCGATGGCAGCGGCTACCCAGCGGGCAAGCGGGGGGACGCATTGCCCGAGCTGGCGCGCATGATGGCGGTGGTCGATGTCGCCGACGTGATGACGCGCCCGCGCCCTGGACGTGCTGCCTGGACGCAGCGCGAGGTCTATCGCCATCTGCTGACACAGGACGAGGGCTTCGACAACACCTGGGTACAGCGTTATATCCGCCGTTTCGGCATGGCGCCGATAGGATCACTTGCGCTCTATGCCAACGGCGCCCTGGCATGGGTCCAGCGCCACGATGCGCATGGTACTCCAAGCCAGGTGCATGTCGTGCTCAATACCCGCAATCCCAAGCGGCGTCTCGACCAGCCGCTTAATGGTAACGATCTCGACCAATTGGGTGGGCTGAAGGAAGCCGTCAATTCTGCCCGCTATCGCCTGACGCCGGTCTAGCGCGCCTCGTTGTGCTTGATTGGGCATCCTGAGCCACACTGCCTGGGTATGCCCGATAGGTGATCGAGGAACCAAGTTCATGTCAGATCCGAAAATTTCAGCGTGCGGCTTCATGCCGCCCCACGTACTCGAGCGCGTCGCGGCGCAGGGCTCGGTACGCCTACGTCGTTGTGCCCAGCAGACGCTCGAGGCCGATCACTGGTTTCGCCAGCGCGGCGCGCCGGCACCCCAGCGGGATGCTGCACGAGCCGTTGTCGGGCGCCCTGACCGCCGGATTCATTCCGCCGAGAATGAGCAGACGCTGCCGGGGCGCCTGGTGCGCGACGAAGGCCAGCCAACGAGTGGCGATCCGGCGGTGGACGAAGCTTATGAATGGCTAGGTGCGACCTATCGGTTCTACTGGGAGGTCTTCGAGCGCGATTCCATCGATGACAAGGGCATGCCGTTGATCGGCACCGTGCATTACGCTCGTGACTATGACAATGCGTTCTGGAACGGCTCGCAGATGGTCTTCGGCGACGGTGATGGCGAATTGTTTCGGCGCTTCACGGCAGCGCTGGAAGTCATCGCGCACGAATTGACGCATGGTGTGATCGAGCGCGATGTCGGCCTGATCTATGCCGACCAGGCTGGAGCGCTCAACGAGTCGCTGGCCGATGTGTTCGGGGTGCTGGTCAAGCAGTACCATACCGGCCAATCGCCCCAGACAGCCGATTGGCTGATCGGTGCCGCGCTCTTGACCGATCAGGTGCAAGGCCAGGCGCTGCGCTCAATGAAAGCACCGGGAACGGCGTATGACGACCCCGTTCTGGGGAGCGATCCGCAGCCGGGCCACATGCGCAATTTCGTCGACACGCAAGCCGACAACGGCGGTGTGCATATCAATTCAGGCATTCCCAATCATGCGTTTTACCTTGCCGCAGTGGCCCTCGAGACCCCTGCTTGGGAAAGCGTGGGACCGGTATGGTACGCAGCGATGCGCGACGCGGCACTAAGCCGCGAAGCGGATTTCGCGGCCTTCGCCGCCTTGACGCTCGATCACGCCGAGCGCCTGCATGGGCCCGAGAGTCGCGAGCGTCGTGCGGTGGGTGAGGCTTGGCGCGAGGTGGGCGTCGTCTCATGAGCGACACCGACGAGCTGCCTGTACTGTCGGGCGATACGCGTCTGGCAGTCACGCGAGAGGGCGGTTTCGCTTATCTACCGGGGTTGGCCGCGCCGCGCGAGATCGATTGCGACCGGCTGACGCCCTTGCAATGGGCGCGTCTCGACGCGGGGTTGCGAGCCTTGGTTGCGCTGCCCGAGGCGGAGCGTATGTCGCCCGACGGGCGTTTTTTCCGTCTCACGCTGTCCTCGCGCCGTACCGGGCAGCCACATTGGCAGCGCTGTCTCGACGAGCCGCATGCCCCGGCGTGGCTGGTGCGCCTGTGGCGAGACGGCCACGCGGCGCTCGATGAGGAGATGCCATCATCGTGAGTGGCGGTTGACAGTCATGCACGCAGCTGTTTAGTTAGCTATATGACGATCTTCGACATGCGACTACTACGTTTAGACCTACGACTTACCATCGGCCTATGAGCCGGCGGATGCCTCGTGCATCGTCACCCTCTCGGTCTAACGAAGCCCAGTCCAACGAAGAAAAATCCGCCATGTCGAATATCGCCACTCTCTCCCCGACCTCTCCGAATGCTGTTCGCCCCGTTGTCGGGCGTTCTTCAGTCCGCGCTGAGGATCGCGCGCCGATGTGTCATGTCATTGCCGACGCCCCGTGGTGCTTATCCGCTGCGGGGCGTCGTCGTGTTTCAGGGCGGGCGGGGAAGTGCTTCCGATTCCCGAAATTTGAACATCGCAGAAGGAGATAACGCCATGATGCTCCAGGATCCTTCCACCAAATATCGTCCCTTCGAGGCCGTCGACCTGCCCGATCGTCAGTGGCCGGCGCAGCGGATTACGCATCCGCCCGTGTGGTGCAGCGTGGACATGCGCGATGGCAACCAGGCGCTGATCGATCCCATGGATCTCGAGCGCAAGCGGCGCTTCTTCGACTTGCTGGTCAAGGCCGGCTTCAAGCAGATCGAGGTTGGCTTTCCCTCGGCCTCGCAGATCGATTTCGATTACGTGCGTGAGCTGATCGAGGACGACGCAATCCCCGACGACGTCACCATCCAGGTGCTGACCCAGGCGCGGCCGCACCTCATCGAGCGCACCTTCGAGGCACTGGAAGGCGTCAAGCAGGCCATCGTGCACGTCTACAATGCCACCGATCCGGTCTTCCGCCGGGTGGTATTCGGCGTCGATAAGACCGAGTGCATCCAGATCGCCAAGGACGCCACTGCGCAGATCAAGGACATGATGGCGGCCCGCCCGCAAACCGACTGGACCTTCCAGTATTCGCCGGAGCTCTTTACCTCGACCGAGCTGGACTTCGCCGTGGAAATCGTCGAAGCGGTTAGCGAGGTTTATGGGCCGACGCCGGCCAAGCCGATGATCGTCAACCTGCCGGCAACCGTGGAAATCGCCACGCCCAATCACTATGCCGATCAGATCGAGTGGTTCTGCCGTCACGTCGCCCGGCGCGATAGCCTGGTGGTGAGCGTGCATCCGCACAATGATCGTGGCACCGGCGTGGCGGCGGCAGAGCTTGCGATGATGGCCGGCGCCGACCGCGTAGAAGGCACGCTGTTCGGCAATGGCGAGCGCACCGGCAACGTGGATATCGTCACGCTGGCGATGAATATGTACACCCAAGGCGTGCATCCGCGACTCGACTTTTCCAACATCACGCCGCTGATGCGCGAGGTGGAGCACTGCAATCAGTTGCCGGTGCATCCCCGACACCCGTATGTCGGTGACTTGGTATTCACAGCCTTCGCCGGCTCGCACCAGGATGCCATCAAGAAGGGCATGGCTGAACGCCGCGACAATCCCGAGAGCCCCTGGGGCGTGCCGTACCTGCCTATCGACCCGCTCGACGTGGGGCGCTCTTACGAGGCGGTGATCCGCGTCAACAGCCAGTCGGGCAAGGGAGGGGTATCCTACCTGCTCGAGCAGGAGCACGGCATCGAGTTGCCGCGTCGCCTGTCCATCGAGTTCAGCCAGGTGGTGCAGACGGTGGCCGAGCGCACCGGGCGCGAGATCACATCAGAAATGATCTATCGCACCTTCGAGGACGAATACCTCACCAGCCGCGATCCTTACGCGCTGATCAATCATCGCTTGAGTTCGGATGACGATAGCCCCCGCGTGCGTCTCGACGCCCAGATCGATGAACAGGGCGAGCGTCGCCATGTCACCGGAGAGGGTAACGGCCCTCTAGCGTCCTTCATCAAGGCACTGGCGGCGCATGGGCTGGACGTCGAGATCATCGACTATCACGAACATTCGCGCGGCCAGGGCGCCGATGCCGAAGCGGTGGCCTATGTCGAGGTGCGTGTCGAGCAGACGCCGATATTCGGGGTCGGTATCGACGAGAGCATCACCAGCGCTTCCATGAAGGCGGTGCTCGGTGCGTTGAACCGCCATTGGCGTACCCAGCAGGCGCCGGCGCCCAACGTCACCGCCGAGACGCTTGGCGAGGCCTGAGGACGCCATGAGCATGCGTCGCCGCGCGATCCTCCTCGGCCTGACGTTCGCGGCGGCGGTACTGGTTTTGGCCGGGGCGTTGGCGGTCCTGGCGCCATCGGTGTCGACACCGTCGGCTGGCGAGGGCGCGCGCTCGGGCGTCGTGACGTTACGCGAGGCCTACCAGGAGCACCACAGTGGGCTTCAGGTCGAGGCTCGCGGCGAGGTGGTGCGCGTGCTGCCAGATGACAATGAAGGTAGCCGCCATCAGCGCTTCATCCTGCGCCTGTCGAGCGGCCAGACCGTACTCATCGCGCACAACATAGACCTGGCGCCCCGGCTCGAGGGGCTGCGCGTTGGGGATACGGTGGGCTTCTTCGGTGAATACGAATGGAACCCCGAGGGCGGTGTCGTGCACTGGACGCATCGCGACCCCGGCGGCGATCATCTCGACGGCTGGTTGGAATATCGCGGGCAGCGCTATCGATGAGTCTTATTTAGATATACACATTCAGACACGCACGTTCGGGCACGAATCCTAAGGAGGTCAGCATGACCGAGAGCACGCCCTTTCAGCGCGCGCAGGCGGCTATGGATGCCGCCCATGCTGAGGATCCTAAGCGCGAGGCGACGGAGGGAGCCGGCGAACGGCCCGCCGAGCTGCTGTACGCCCAGCGCATGAGCGAGTGGCTGGCGCGTGTCGCCCCGCATGCGTCGGAACCGCTGCAACTGGCGGTACGCGCCCAGCATCTGCGGCGCTGGGAAGTGCCGCGCGGCGACTACCCGCAGGATCGTCCCGGCTATCTGGCCTGGCGACGCGATCTGGGGCGGCGCCAGGCGGCGTTGGCCGAGACGATCGTGCGCGAGGCGGGATACGACGAGGCGGCGGTACAGCACGTGGGCGCCTTGATCCGCAAGGAGAACCTCAAGCGCGATGCGGACACCCAGGCGCTGGAGGATACCGCCTGTCTGGTCTTCATGGCCCATTACTTCAGCGATTTCGCCCGCGAGCACGATGACGACAAGCTGGTGCGCATCGTCGCCAAGACCTGGCGCAAGATGTCGCCGCGCGGACACGAGCTGGCATCAGCGCTGACGCTGCCCGAGCGGGAACGCGAGATCGTGGCGCGCGCCCTGTCGGCGTGAGACCGGTTGGTCGTCGGCCATCGTGAGCGACCTAGGCTAGCGGTGTCTTGCTGGCCTCGCCGGGTATCTCGCGTACCAGTCGCGGCATCAAAAAGCCGGCAAGGTGGGTGCGTAGCGTCTCGACCAGCGTGACCGCCTCGCTATCGGGGACGTCGAAATGCGCGGCGCCCTCGACGGGGTCGAGCACGTGCAAGTAATACGGCAGGATGCCGACCTCGAAAAGCCGCTCGGAAAGTTGGGCGAGGGTGTCGACGTCATCGTTGATGCCGCGCAGCAGCACGCTCTGGTTGAGCAGGGTGACGCCTGCGCCGCGCAATCGTGCCATCGCCTCGGCGACGTGCGTGTCGATCTCGTTGGGATGGTTGATATGCACCACCATCACGGTTTGTAGCCGCGTGGCCGACAGCCAGTCGAGCAGGGCGCCATCGACGCGGTCGGGAATCACCACCGGCAGGCGCGTATGCAGACGCAGGCGCTTGAGATGTGGAATGTCCGCGAGGCGTTCGGCCAGCCAGGCCAGGCGCCGGTCCGGCGAGGCCAGCGGATCGCCACCGGAGAAAATGGCCTCGTTGATCGAAGTGTCCTGACGCAGGTAGTCGAGCGTGGATTCCCACTGCGCGCGCGAGGGTGAATTCTCGGCGTAGGGGAAGTGCCGGCGAAAGCAGTAGCGACAATTGATGGCGCAGGCCGGGCTGGCGATCAGCAACACGCGGTTGCGATACTTGTGGATCAACCCTGGACGCGGGCGATGCTCGGCTTCCTCGAGCGGGTCGCCGACGAAACCCGCGACGCTGTCGCTTTCCCGCTCGAGGGGCAGCACCTGGCGTAGCAAGGGGTCGTCCGGATCGCCATGACGAATGCGCGATAGATAGGCGTGGGGCACGCGTACCGGAAACAGGGCGTGCCCCTGTTCGGCGCCCGGCAACCATGCCGGATCGAGCCCCAGGTGCCGACACAGCGCGTACGGGTCGCGCACCGCGTCGCTCAGTTGAGCTTGCCAGTCCTGGGAGCGCTGACGCGGGGTCAACGTGGCGCCTTCGGAGGCGTCTTCACTGGGCACGGCATTCTCGCTCTGCAAAGCGATGGATGTTCGGGTTATCATTGGTGGCTATTTCCTATGGGCCTCGTGATGGCGGTGGTGTCATCCCATGACGAGGCGCATCGAGCAATCTGCGTAGCGCACGCTACGACGCATGCAACTTAGCGAGGCATCATGGCGACGTATTCTACCAATGAATTCAAGGGCGGTCTGAAAGTCATGCTTGACGGGGATCCGTGCAGCATCCTCGAGAACGAGTTCGTCAAGCCAGGCAAAGGCCAGGCATTCAGCCGCGTCAAACTGCGCAACTTGATCACCGGTCGGGTCTGGGACCGGACCTTCAAGTCCGGCGAGTCGCTGGAGGGTGCCGATGTGCTGGAGCTGGACATGGAGTACCTCTACAGCGACGGCGACATGTGGCACTTCATGCGCACTGACGGTTCCTTCGAGCAGTACGCGGTCGACAAGAAGGCCATCGGCGATGTCGAAAAATGGCTCAAGGAGCAGGTCGTCTACACCGTGACATTGTGGAACGACAACGCCATCGCCGTCTCTCCGCCCAACTTCATCGAGCTGGAAGTGGTCGAAACCGACCCCGGCCTGAAGGGCGACACCGCACAGGGCGGCTCCAAGCCGGCCACGCTGTCCTCCGGCGCGGTGGTGCGTGTGCCGCTGTTCATCAACGAAGGCGAAGTGCTCAAGGTCGATACGCGTAACGGCGAATACGTCTCGCGGGCGTAAGATCGGCTTCGAGCTTCGAGCTTCGAGCGAAAAATGCCAGCGACGCTGGCATTTTTCGTTTAAGGGCAGCACGCGCGATTTTCGTGGCTCGCGGCCCGAGACTTAAGGGGAGCCTGCATGTCTGACGATTGGCGGCCTACGGCGGGTATCGAGACGCTGCGCGAGCGGGCGCGGCTATTGGCACGTGTGCGAGCGTTTTTCGCCGAGCGTGATGTGCTGGAGGTGGAAACCCCGGTGCTGGGCCATGGTGGCAGCACCGATCCGCACCTGGCGAGCCTGTCTCTGGAGGCCACGACCCCGGCTGGGCGCGAACGGTTGTGGCTGCAGACCTCGCCGGAATTCCATATGAAGCGCTTGCTCGCGGCGGGCAGTGGCCCGGTCTTTCAGCTGGCGCGCAGCTTTCGCGACGGCGAGGTGGGGCGTCGCCACAATCTCGAGTTCACCATGCTCGAATGGTATCGCCCGGGCTTTACGCTTTCTGCACTGATCGACGAGACCCAGGCGTTGATTCGCCACGTGCTGGGGCGCGACCCCGGGCCGTGTCGGCAACGCCGCTATCGCGAGCTGTTTCGCACTCAGGTGGGGCTCGATCCCTTCACTGCGTCGCTGACGACATTATGTCAGGCTGCCGAGCGCGAGACCGGCATGGACCTGCACGATGCCGAGCGGGATGCGTGCCTGGACGCACTGATGGCCTTTGCCATCGAACCGCATCTCGGCCAAGAGGGGCTGGAGGTCGTCGTCGATTATCCAGCCAGTCAGGCAGCGCTGGCCCGCAAGCATCGCGATCCCGAAGATGGCGAGGTCGTCGCCGCGCGCTTCGAGGTCTACTGGCAAGGGGTGGAACTGGCCAATGGCTACGATGAGCTCACCGATGCCGAGGAGCAGGCCGCGCGCTTTGTCGAGGATAATCGAGAACGCCAGCGGCTAGGGCGCGGCGAGGTGGATGCCGATGTCCGCTTGCTGGCGGCGCTCGAGGCGGGCATGCCCGCCGGTAGTGGCGTGGCGCTGGGCATGGATCGCTTGATCCAGCTGGCGTTGGGCAAGACGAGCGTGGCGGAGGTGATGGCGTTTGCTACGCCGCGTTGTTAGCGCCGTGTCTAGCCTGATGGAACAAGTCGCCAGCCTGACGGAACACGTCGCCGCGAGAGCGCTGCAAACCCTCTCTGGGCGCTACTTTTTGCCATCCATGGCAAAAAGATCCTCGCTTCGCCTTGCCCGGCCCGGCGACTCTATCGTGGTCAAGGAGCTCAGGAAGCGAGGGATTGCCCCATGCTGACCACCAGGCCGTCGGTGCAGACATCGCGAAACGCGACGTCGTGGCCGAAGCACATCACTACGGTGGAGCCGAGCTTGAAGCGACCCATTTCCTGTCCCTTTTCGATCACGATGGGCTCGTCGAAGCGTGTCGTCTGCACGCGGCCGCTGAGTGGCGAGACCTGGCCGGCCCAGACCGTTTCGATGGCGGCGACGATCATCGCGCCCACCAACACCATCGCCAGCGGGCCGTGTTCGGTGTCGAACAGGCAGACCAGTCGCTCGTTGCGGGCGAAGAGCCCCGGCACGTGGTTGGCGGTGGCCTGATTGACCGAGAAGAGCCGCCCCGGCACATAGACCATTTCGCGCAGGGTCCCAGTGACGGGCATGTGCACGCGGTGATAGTCGCGCGGCGACAGATAGACGGTGGCGAAGCTGCCATCCCGGAACGGCGCGGCGCGGTGGGTATCGCCCCCCAGCAAGGCGGTCAGGGAATAGGTGTGCCCCTTGGCCTGGACGAGGGTGCCGTTGTCGATGGAACCGAACTGCGACAGCGTGCCATCGGCGGGGGAGACGATGCCCTCGCCAATGGGCCGGGCATCCGCACGCAACGCACGGGTGAAGAAGTCGTTGAAACAGGCGTAAGCCTCGGGATCGCTTTCGACGGCCTGGCTCATGTCGACGTCGAAGGTACGAATGAAGCGCCGAATCGCCCAGTCCTTGAGCCATGGCGTGCGGCTCTCGGCGAGCTTGCCCACCCCACGCGAGATCAGGTGGTGGGGCAGGGGGTACTGCATTCTGGCGAAGAGTTCGTCGCGATCCACGGGCGTATCCACGGCAAGGTCGAAAGGCATGCCACGATAGGGGCGTGGCGTCATGGGCGCAATAGCTTCTGGCATGCGCGCATCGCACGGGGATGCGCGCGGGGCTTACTTCTCTATCGGCGTATCGTCGCGGTTGCCCCATTCCTGCCATGAGCCGGGGTAGGCGCGCATCTTCTCGAAGCCCAGGGCCTTGCCGACCAGCCAGGTGAAGCCGCTGCGGTGGTGGCTCTGGCAGTGGGTGACGATCTCCATGTCCGGCGTCAGGCCTTTCGCCTCGAGTTCGGCGACGAGTTCGGCGTAATCGCGCAGGCGCAGGTGGCGTTCGGGGTCCATGGCATCCGTCCACTCGAAATTGACGGCGCCGGGGATATGTCCCATGTGGGCGTTCTTGCCTTTTTCGCCGCGATATTCGTCCGGCGAGCGAGCATCCCAGACCGCGAGCTCACGTTCATCCAGGCGGTCGATGAGTTCTTCGCGGCGGATCTGGGTCTGGGGGTGATGGATGGTCGCCTGGTAATCGCTGGGCGAGGGCGTGTTGGGTTCGCGCTCGACGCGTTGCCCGTCGGCGCGCCAGGCATGAATGCCGCCGTTGAGATAGGAATACCGGGTGTGGCCGATGAGCTCCAGTGTCCATAGCAGGCGTCCAGCCCAGCCGCCGCCTTCATCGTCATAGGCGATGACGTGCGTGTCGCGGGTCAGGCCGAGTTCGGAGAACAGCTTGGATAGCGCCTCTTCGTCAGGGATGTCGTTGGGCACCGTGCCGCTGCCGACGAGCAGGCGACGATGATCGAGAAACACCGCGCCGGGTACGTGGCCGTCGGTGTAGCTGTCGGCCTTGAGCGGTACATCGACGATCAATAGTTCGGGGGCGCCGAGATGCTCGGCGAGCTGCTCGGGCTCGACGATCAGTGGCAGCAGGTTGTCTTCGGAACTCATGGTCTTCTCCCGCATGTACTTGGGGCGCGTGAATGCTTGTCAGATCATGGCACAGGCAAGCGGCCTTTTGCAGTCATGCGTGGCCGGGGATGAGCATGGGAGGCGAGATTGGCTATACTGCGCGACGTCTCATCCCAACCCAACCTGTGTGGAGAACGCGACGTGTTCGAACGACTTTTCGGCATCCGGGCCCAGGGGAGTACCCCGCGCACCGAGATCCTGGCGGGGATCGCGACCTTTCTGGCTTCGATGTACATCATCGTCGTCAATCCGACGGTGCTCAGCGATGCCGGCGTGCCCTTTTCCAGTGCCTTGACCGCTACCGTGCTGGTCAGTTTCTTCGGCAGTGTGATGATGGGGTTTTACGCCAAGAACCCGATTCTGGTAGCGCCTGGCATGGGCATCAACGCGCTGTTCGCCTACACCATGGTGCTGGGGGCGGGCATGGAATGGCAGACCGCGCTGGGCTGCGTGTTCTGGGCCGGGGTCATCTTTGCGCTGCTGGCGGCATTCAATGCGCGTCAGTTGGTGATCGATGCGATTCCGGCGCAATTGCGTTATGCCATCGCCTGCGGCATCGGTCTATTCATCACCACCATCGGCTTGGTCAACGCACAGTTCATCGTCCCCAATCCGGTCACCGTGGTGGGTATGGCCTCGCTCGACCCGGTGCTGGTGACGTTTCTCATCGGCTTCGCGGTCACCGCCTGGCTGGTGGTGCGCAATGTTCCCGGTGCGCTGATCTTGGGTATCGTTTTCACCACATTGGCTAGCGTGCCGATCGGCCGTTGGTGGGGCGATGGCAGCCGTTACTTTCCCGAGGATATGGCGTCGTCGACGCTGGTCAACTTCAATGGTGTCTTCTCGATGCCGGATCTCAGCGGTTTGATGGCGCTCGACCTGTGGGGTTCGCTGTCGGTGGCGTATTGGCCGTTCATCTTCGTTTTGCTGTTCACGACTTTTTTCGATGCGCTTTCCACCTTCATGGGGGTTTCCGAGGCGGGTAACTTGAAGGATGCCGATGGCAATCCGCGCAACATTCGTCGCTCGATGATCGTCGATGCCAGCGCCGCGCTCATCTCCGGGCCGCTGGGAACCAGCCCGGCCAACGCCTATGTGGAATCCGCTGCGGGAATTAGCCAGGGCGGTCGCACCGGGCTCGTCGCGGTGGTGGTGGCGGTGCTGTTCCTGCCGTTTCTGTTCCTCTCGCCGCTGCTGTCGTTGGTGCCGGCGATTGCCACGGCGCCGGCCTTGATTCTGGTCGGCGTGTTCATGATGGATCCCATTCGCAAGATCCATTGGCACCAATTCGACGACGCCATCCCGGCCTTCGTTGCCATGGTGTTGATTCCCTTCACCTATTCGATCACGCATGGGATCGCTTTCGGCTTTTTGACGTTCGTGATCGTCAAGCTGGCGGTGGGCAAGACACAGGAAATCAAGCCCACCATGTGGGTGTTGTTCGCGCTTTCGCTGTTGTTGCTGTTCGAAGGCTGAAGGGGGTGTTTCGGTGCTGGCGTCCGTGCCGGCACCGATGCTGTCGTCAGCGCGTTTCCGACGTCGCGTGGCGTTCTAGCCGCGCCAGGAAGACATCCATGACGCGTGCATACAGCCGTGCCCCAAGGTAAGCATCCTCGACACCCGCATCCAGATTGGGATTGTCGTTGACCTCGATGACCACGACCCGCTCGCCGATCTGCTTGAGGTCGACGCCGTAGAGGCCATTGCCGATCAGGCGCGTGGCCTTCAGTGCGGCCTTTAGAATCGATTTGGGCACGTCCGAGGGAGGGTGCGTGGTAAAGCTGCCGCTTCGCACCTTAGGGCGTGAGTGATCGTAGATCTGCCAGTGCCCGCGTGCCATGTAGTAGCGGCTGGCGAAGAGTACCTCACCATCCAGAATGCCGATACGCCAGTCGAAATCGGTGGGTAGCCATTCCTGCAATAACAGCAGCGCGGAGGAGGCGAACAAGCGCGAAGCCTGCTCCTTGAGCTCGTCGAGCGAGGTGATCTTGACCACGCCTTTCGAGAATGCGCCGTCGGGCACCTTGAGTACCAGGGGGAAGTCGAGGCTGGTGATCTTGTCCGACAGCTGGGTCAGGTCGTCGCGACTCAATAGTACGCCGCGAGGCGCGGGAACGCCGCGTGCACCGAGCAGCGCATGCAGGTAGATCTTGTTGGTACAGCGCAGGATCGACTGAGGGTCGTCGATGACCACCAGACCTTCGTGCTCGGCGCGTTTGGCCATGCGGTAGGTATGATGGTCGAGGCGGGTGGTCTCGCGGATGAACAGCGCATCGAACTCTGCCAGGCGGCCTTCATCCTTGCGGGTGATCAGGCTGACGTCGATGCCGCGTCGCCGTCCGGCGCGAATGAATTGCTTGAGCGCACTCTTGTTGCTGGGCGGCATGGCCTCCTGAGGATCGATGAGAATCGCCAGATCGAAACGGTAGCGACGCCGAGCCTTGGGCGTGCGCCATACCTTGCGCGAATGTCGGTTCAAGGCCGCCGCGAAACGATCCTGCGCGCCGCCCTGCAAGGAAGTGAGTGCCAGAGGCTTGAGCCGGGTCAAGCGCCATGTTCCATGACGCTTCTGGAACTTGGCTCCCAGCAAGGGGCACGGCAGGCGCTCGAAGAGGCGTCGCGCCAAGCGGCCGAGTCCATCGTGCTCGCATTCGCCGAACAAAACCGTCAAATGAAGCGTTTCTCCATCGAGCGTGCCGCGTTTTTCGAGGTCGCGCATCATGGGCTCGAGTGATTCGAGCTGAAGGTCGATCAAGGCCTTGCGTGACAACTGATTGAGTGTCTCTACCGATGGCAGGACGCGTTGACCGCGGGCCTGGGCGAGCAACGAGACATAGTAGCCCGTCTCCAGGTAGTCGAGACCACGGCAGAGATTGATGACATGCGTGGCGTCGCGTGTCTTGTCGGGGGCACTCGACTCCAGTGCCAGGAAATCGGCAGCGCTGATCAGATCTTCGGTGGGGTAATAGGGTGACCAGTCGTCGAGGCGGTCGACGACGATACGCAAGCGGGACATAGATCTTCCTTATGAAGGAAAAACGTCAATCGACCTTGAACAGTCGTGTCTAGAATGGGCAGCGAGCCGCATCTCGACAATAGCCCCGCCTTGAAATAATTTCTATACACGATTCGCTTCACCCTGTTCGCGTGACCCCGGAGACATTCGCATGTCCTGTTCCCTGCGCGCCGCTACCGTTACTGACCTGGATGCGCTCTGTCATCTCGAGTCGATATGTTTCGATGGCGACCGCTTTACACGCCGTCAACTGGCCTATCTATTGGCGCGTGCCAACGCTTATACGCTCGTTGCGTATGCTACGCCGGGTAACGAGGTTGTCGGTTATGCCACGCTGCTATTCCGGCGCAACAGTCGTGTGACGCGCCTCTACTCGTTCTGCGTGGCCCCACAAGCGCGCGGTGGCGGAGTAGGGCGCGTGTTGCTCGAGGCGCTTGAGCGTGAGGCCAGGCGGCGAGATATGGCGCGCCTGCAGCTAGAAGTTCGCGCCGACAACCGCGTGGCGTTGGGGCTATATCGGCGCATGGGATTTTCCGTGCTGCGCTGGCTCGACGATTATTACGTCGATGGCTGCGCGGCCTGGCAGATGAGCAAGGCGCTGAGCGATTCGACGCTGGAAGCGCGCTCTGCCATATCGAGTGACACCCTGGGCAAGCGTGTGCGAGGTTCATGCTAGAATCGCGCCCGATTTTACCCGAGTGAGGAAAGTGTCATGCCATCTTTCGATATCGTCTCCGAGTTCGATAAGCACGAGGCCAGCAACGCCGTTGATCAAGCCAATCGCGAGATCCAGACCCGTTTCGATTTTCGGGGCGTGACCGCGAGCTTCTCCCTGGAAGGCGAGACGGTGACCCTTGAAGCCGAGGTGGATTTTCAGCTCAAGCAGATGCTCGACGTGCTGCGCAACAAGCTCATCGCCCGTGGCATCGATGCTCGCTGCATGGAGGTCAAGGACCCCGTTACCAGCGGCGTGCGCGCGCACCAGGACATAGTGCTGAAGCAAGGCCTCGAACAGCCAGAGTGCAAGGACATCGTCAAGCGCTTGAAGGACGCCAAGCTAAAGGTGCAGGCACAGATCCAGGGCGATAAGGTGCGCGTTACCAGCAAGAAGCGCGATGAACTACAGCAGGCAATCGCCTTGTTGAAGAGCGATGCCGGCCCCGAACTGGCCCTCCAGTACACGAATTTTCGCGATTGAAGGGAATTCGTCTCACTACCTTGATACGCATCATCCTTGTGGTCGGCTAGCGTTGCCACCCACGCCCGCGCGCTCGATCCTGTCGCTAAAACAACCGCACCGACACAATAAAACGAGCGACAGGAGAACGAAGATGTTTGATCTGGGACGCGGCTTTCTTGCCACGGTCGAGCGGCGCCCGCACGCCGTTGCGATCAGTGATGGCCGGACACACAAGACTTACGCGCAGTGGTATGCAGACATCCAGAGCGTGGCACACCACCTCCGTCGGCTGGGGCTCGAGAAAGGGGACCGGCTGGTGATATCCATGCACAATCGCTGGCAGATGGCCACCCTGTACTGGGCCTGTCAGTTTGCGGGAATCATCGCCACGCCGGTGAACTGGCGTTCGACGACGCTGGATATTCGTTACTACTTGAAGAACTCGGGTGCCAAGGGCATCGCCCACGACGATGCGGCCGCCGAAGCGGTGCAGGCGTGCGTCGAGGCGCATCAAGTATTGCGGATCGTGGTCGGTAACGTAACGCCTCCGGGAGCGATTGCCTTCGACTCACTGCTCGGCAGGACTGGTGAGACGTTGCTGATGGCGACGCCCGACGATTACTCGATGATGCTCTATACCTCGGGGACTACCGGCAGGCCCAAGGGAGTGCCGCGTCGTCATCGCGTGGAACGGGCCGCGACGGCCGCGTACGTCGCCCAGAATCTGTATCGCCATGATGAGACCATGTTGGGTGTAATGCCGCTCTACCACGCCACAGGCGTACGCGCGCTGCAGGCGATGGCGATGGTCGACGGACGCTTCGTGTGCATCCCCAAGTTCGAGCCGGAGGCGACGCTCGAGGCTATCGAACGTGAGCGGGTCACCAGCCTCAACCTGGTGCCAACGCTCTATCACATGCTGCTCGAAGCACCGGGATTTGCCCCCCATAGGGTGGCTAGCATCGACAAGATCGGATTTGCTGGCGCGCCCATGAGTGCAGGATTGATTGCGCGCGTCGAGGCGGCTTTCCAACCCAGCCTATTCGTCAATCAGTATGGCTGCTCGGAGCTTTATGCCTTGACTGTCGATCAGCATGCCAATCATAAACCTGGCTCGTCGGGACGCGCGGCGCTCAACCAGCGGTTGCGGGTGGTCAAGATCGGAGCCACATCGCCGGAGATGTGTGTATCACCAGGCGCGGAAGGCGAAGTCATTGCCGATATGAGCGGAGACGAGGCATTCGAGGGCTACTGGGAGTGCCCCGAGGCGGATGGCAAAGCCCTCAGAGACGGTTGGTATTTCACTGGGGACACCGGATATTTCGATGACGATGGGGATCTGTTCGTCACCGGCCGCGTCGATGACCTGATCAATTCCGGAGGCGAGAACATCAGCCCGCTGGAAATCGAAAACGTACTGTCGCTGCATCCACAGGTTGAGGAAGTCGCGGTGGTGGGGCTCCCCGATGACAAGTGGGGACAAGTGGTGACGGCGTTCATCAAGGCACGTAGTGACGTCGATGAGCGGGAACTCGGGCGTTATTGCCTGGATGCCGGGCTGACGCGCTTCAAGTGTCCGCGCGGCTACCGTTTTATCGAAGAGCTGCCCAAGTCGCCGGTGGGCAAGGTCTTGCGTCGCATGCTGCGTGTACCGTCGACCGCGACGCCCGATGTGCAGGGCGCGCCGTCCCGGCAGGCCGACGCCACCATGGGGTAATGCCGCATGCGGGAGGAGGGCGCGCGGGATACATGGCCGGGGGCGATGAGGTTGCTGCCTTGGTCTTGGCCCCGTGCTTTGCGCTAGAATGAATGCGCGTGTCCAGTCCTTGGCGATAATCGCCCCGATAGTAAGGGACGATTTCTCTGGATACGCGATTCGGGCTTCAATGCAAGAGGTGGCGTCGGGCTTCGCCATGCCTGCCAGCGATCTCGCGTGAAGTCCGGCGTTTCCCTCTATCACGGCAAGGTGGCGCGGCGCATGTACGATATACGCAAGCTATTGTTCATCTGCTTGGCTGGCGTCAGCTTCTCTCTGGGCGTGATCGGTTTGTTCCTGCCGATCATGCCTACGACGTGTTTCATGCTGGTGGCGGTCTGGGCGGCCTCGAAAAGCTCACCGCGTTTCGCCAACTGGATTCGTCGTCATCCACGCTTTGGCCCCTCCATTCTCGCCTGGGAGCGCGAACGCGCCATTCCCCGTCACGCTAAATGGATGGCGTGCGTCATGCTGCTCGTCTCGATGGGGGTGATCGCCTTTACGGTCGACCCTCTCGTGCTGCGTGTGGCGTTGATCATTGGCTTGATGGGGATCGCGGTGTGGATTCTGACCCGCCCGACACCGTCGCTGGGGCGTTGCCCGGTCTTGTCTTCTTTCGAGGAGTCTTCCTCCAGCCAGCGCCAGGAATCTCGCTGAGAGCTCGATGAAGCGCGGCATTGACCGCACTTTTGAGCCGACTCCACCGGACGCCGTACAATGCTCGACATGTGCCTCGCGTTTTGCGCGCGAGGCGATGTCTTGGGGGCGAGTGCATGCCCCGATCTCAAGGAGCGTCGATCGATGTCCGAACCGCAAGCGACCCATCTCAAGGATTACCTGCCGCCCGCCTATCGGGTGACGCATACCGAGCTGAAATTCGATCTGGCCCCTTCGGCGACCACCGTAACGGCGCGCCTTCATGTCGAGCGCCATCCTGAGCGCGAGGCGGGGCTTCCGCTACGTTTCGCCGGTGACAAACTGTCGTTGGTGCGCATTGCCGTGGATGGTCAGGAGCTGGAAGCCGACGAGTATGAGGTCGATGACGAAGGCCTGACCATCGCCAGCGTGCCGGAGCGCTTTTTGCTGGATACCGAGGTGTCGATCGACCCCGCTGCCAATACCGCCCTCGAGGGGCTCTATGTTTCCAGCGGCATGTTTTGCACTCAGTGCGAGCCACAAGGCTTTCGCCGCATCACCTTTTATCCCGACCGCCCGGATGTCATGGCGACCTTCTCCACCACGGTGGTGGGTGACAAGACCGAAGCGCCGGTGCTCCTCTCTAACGGCAATCCAGTTGAAAGCGGCGAGCTGCCAGGTGGCCGGCATTTCGTGACCTGGGAAGATCCTCATCCCAAGCCGAGTTATCTGTTTGCCCTGGTGGCGGGCAAGCTCGAGAAGGTCGAGGACCGTTTCACGACCATGAGCGGACGCGATGTCACGCTGCAGATTTGGGTCGAGCCGGAAAACCTCGATAAGACCGACCACGCCATGGCCTCGCTCAAGCGCGCCATGCGCTGGGATGAAGAGACCTACGGTCGTGAATACGATCTCGACCGCTTCATGATCGTCGCCGTCAACGACTTCAATATGGGCGCCATGGAGAACAAGGGGCTCAACATCTTCAACTCGGCGGCGGTCCTCACGCATCCGCAAACCGCTACCGATGCGGCCTTCCAGAGCGTGGAGGGCATCGTTGCCCATGAGTATTTCCATAACTGGTCGGGCAACCGCGTGACCTGCCGCGACTGGTTCCAGCTCTCGCTGAAGGAAGGCTTTACCGTCTTCCGCGATCAGAGCTTTTCCGCCGACGTCAATTCGGCGCCGGTCAAGCGCATCGAGGACGTGTCGTTCTTCCGCACCGCGCAGTTCGCCGAAGACGCTGGTCCGACGGCGCATCCCGTGCGTCCCGATCATTACATCGAGATTTCCAACTTCTACACCCTGACGATTTACGAGAAGGGTGCCGAGATCGTGCGCATGCTGCGTCATCTCCTCGGTTGGGAGACGTTCCGCCAGGGCTCGGATCTGTACTTCGCACGTTTCGACGGCCAGGCCGTGACCATTGAGGATTTCGTCGACTGCATGGCGGAAGTCTCGGGGCTCGACTTGAGCCAGTTCATGCGCTGGTACTCCCAGGCGGGCACGCCGGAGATCGACGCCCATGGCGAGTACGACTATGCCAAGTGCGAGTATCACCTGCGGCTCTCCCAGCGCACGCCGCCCACCCCCGGTCAGGCGGAGAAGCAACCGCTGCATATTCCGGTACGCATGGGGCTGGTGGGCACCAAGTCCGGCAACGATATAGCGTTGACGCTGGACGGTGAACCGTTGGGCCATGAGACGGTGCTGCATCTGCGCGACACCGAGCAGACGTATGTCTTCACCGGTATCGACGAGGCGCCGACGCCGTCGCTGCTGCGCGGTTTCTCGGCGCCGGTCTACTTGCGCTATCCGTATTCGCGCGAGGAACTGTCGTTCCTGCTCACCCATGACGCGGACGATTTCAACCGCTGGGACGCGGGGCAGCGGCTGACGATGCTGGCCCTCGACGACCTCATCGCGGCGCATCGCAACGGGGTTGAAAAGGTCATGGATAGCCGCGTCATCGACGCGTATCGGCGCCTTTTGACCACCGAGACCGATGACAAGGCGGTGCTCGCCGAGATGCTGACGTTACCCTCGGAGGCCTACATCGCCGAGCAGCAGCCGATGGTCGACGTGGATGCCATCCACGCCGCGCGCGTCTTCGTCAAGCAGTCGCTTGCCACGGCCCTGCGCGACGAATTCCTGGCCATCCATGAAGCCCACCGCAGCGATGAGCCCTACGCACCGGAGCCGGATCAGATCGCACGGCGTCGGGTGAAGAATGTGGCGCTCGAATACTTGATGAGCATCGAGGACGAAGAGGGCGTGGCACTGGCCGAGGCGCAGGTCGATGCCGAGCACAACATGACCGACGTGCGTGCGGCCTTGACGATGCTGGTGCACAGCTCACGCAGTGACATCGCCGAGCCGGCGCTCAAGGCGTTCGGCGAGAAATGGGCGCATGATCCGCTGGTAATGAATCAGTGGTTCACCATCCAGGTCACGCGCCCGCAGGAGGATGTGCTGGAACGCGTCAAATACTTGATGGCGCATCCGCTGTTCTCGCTCAAGAACCCCAACAAGGTGCGTGCGTTGATCGGCGCGTTCGCGGCGCAGAACCGTGTCAACTTCCACCGACTCGACGGCGAGGGCTATCGCCTACTGACGGATGTGGTGATTGAGCTCAACAGCCTCAATCCTGAGATCGCCGCGCGCATCATCACGCCGTTGACGCGTTGGCAGCGTTTCGACGAGCAGCGTCAGGCGCTGATGAAGGCCGAGCTCGAGCGCATTCGTGCCGAGGACCTCTCGCCCAACGTCTATGAGATGGTCGAGCGCGCGCTGGCCGACGCCTGATGGCCGACATCGCATGAGTGCGACGCTAAAACGCCGCTGCCCAGGCAGCGGCGTTTTCATGTGGGGCCGTTGCAGCAAAACGCTTCAACGAATGAGCCAGCCGAGTACCAGCAAGCCAAGAAACAGCCATACGATACCGCCGACGAAGGCGCGCCGGACAAGTGCACGAATCCCTTTGTAGAGCATCCACACACCGATGATCAGCACGATCAGGTTGATGAGCGAGGGATTGACGCCCAGCGAGCGGGCGAGGCCGTCGAAGAAACGGTCGATCGCGACCCAGAGTCCCGCAAACAGGGTGGAGAGCGCGTCGACGACCACGCGCAAGGCGTCGCCGAGGAACTCGCCGAGCCAGTGAAAGAACCTGTCGATCTGCATTTCACATCCTTTTTGTGAGCGTGCTTAGGTGAGCGCCTCGTCCTTGTGCTGTCGAGCGCATGGCTGTGGGTCCGTCATTCTAAGCGGCAAGGCGCTAGGATGGCAGGGGGCTCCTTGGGAAGAGGTGGCCTTTATGCTTTTCTTCTTGCATGCTGAAGGCGTCATGCATTGGCTGGCGGTCGTGGGCGATGCAAGTTTATGGCGCCCTAGCCGATAACTAGAGGGCGTAAAGCGCATTCATTCACTTGAAGGGAGAAGCTTCATGGATTCATCCGTGAACGCAGCCGTGGGAACTGCGATGGCGTTGCAACAGCACAACGCCGATCAGCAGTCGCAGGCGAGCCTGCTCAAGGAGTCGCTCAACAATCAGGCGTCACATGTGTCGCAACTGATGGAGTCGGTTTCCCCCCAGCAGTCTCTGGCGACGACCGGTACCGTGGGTACGCAGGTTAATACCTACGCCTGAGTCTAGGATAGGCTGGTCAAGAATGCCGTGGCGCCAAGCGCCACGGCATTTTTCATGGCAGTGTGAGCCCGTCGTTGATCTCACGCAGGCGCTGCATGGCGTGATTGGAAGAGAATGGTGGCTCGCGCGGGGGATCGTAGACGTCGCCGCGGGTGCCGTTGACGATCAGGTCGATGGCATAGCAGGTATCGTCGATTACGGCGCGGTAGCCGGTGATCTGTTGGAAGTGGCTCATGCCGGCGTCGTCGAGCGTGAAGGCCTGGAAATCATGGCTATCGATGCTCGCGGTGGATCGCGAGTGAGCGTTGGGCGGCGGTGTCAGGCAGTTGGATATCGCTTTGGCGTCGTGGCTCGCGCCCAGACGCCAATGCGCAGCCGTGATGTCGTTGGAGCCCGGTAGTGCCAGCGTGATCAGACGTTCGCCCGGTGCATCATCCATGATCTGCCAACTACCCGTATCGAAGTAGCCCGATTGTGGCGCGGTGATGCGCTCGAGCGAGGCATCGGCGCGCAGCTTGACAGGGTAGGGCGCCAGCGTGAAGTCCGTGGTTTCTTCGTTGGCCGGGGTAGGCGGCGTTTCGCGGGGCTCGGGTGTGCAAGCCGACAGCGATATGGCGCCCCCAAACACGGCCATAATGGCAGTCGCAATGAATATCCGTTTCATGCACGGGACTCCTTGTGTGGTAGCGAGCGTGATAGCGAGCGCGAGCCTTCACACCGTATCAGGCTATTTGTCCCCCTTGTAGCGTGCCACGGTCTCCTTGGCTGCCTGTCGCAACAGGCTGATGTCGATGCCCACAGCGATGAAATCGAACCCCCAGTCGGCATAGCGTTTGGCGTCTTCCTCGACGGGGGCCAGGATGCCGGCGGCCTTTCCGGCGGCGTGGGTTGCGTCCAGGGTGTGTCGAATCATCGTCTGTACCTCGGGATGATTGGGGTTGCCGATATGCCCGATGTCGGTGGATAGGTCGAAGGGGCCGACGAACACGGCGTCGACGCCGGGAGTGGCGGCGATGGCCTCGGCGTTGTCGACCCCACTGCGGGATTCAACCTGCACGATCAGGCACAACTCTTCATGGGCCGTCGTCATATAGTCTTCCACCTCGCCCCAGCGTGTGGCACGCGTCAGTCCACCCCCTACGCCACGAAATCCCTGCGGCGGGTAACGTGTGGCGGCGACCAATTGGGCGGCCTGCTCGGCGGTGTCGACCATGGGGATCATCAGCGTCTGGGTGCCGATGTCGAGTAGTTGCTTGATCAGGGCGGGGTCATGGCTGACGGCACGCACGACCGGGGCGCAGGGATAGGCGGCAACCGCCTGCAACTGTGCGAGTATCGTAGGTACCGTGTTGGGCGCATGTTCGCCGTCGATCAATAGCCAATCGAAGCCTGTGGTGGCCAGAATCTCCCCAGCGTAGCCAGTGGCGAAACCGGCCCAGCATCCATAACGGGTATCGCCTGTCAGTGATGCCTTGAAGGGGTTGTGGGGCACTTGCATGGCGCATGTCCTTTTTCGTTAGATGACTATTGCATACAAAAAACGTAACAGCCTTTCGGCGAGTCAACCATTGCACCAGCGTCTAATGCGCAGTTTCAGTATGGTGCGTCTGAATACGAGGGGACCGGACGGTGCTCGAGGACTCGGCGCAAGACGAAACTGGAGTGCGCGCCGGTGACGCCTTCGATACGCGTGATCTGATTGAGCAACAGGTTCTGGTAGTCATCCATATCGTGGACCACGACCTTGAGTTGGTAATCGGCCTCCTGGCCGGTGATCAGCAGGCATTCCTGTACCTGCGGCAGTGCCGCGACCTTGGCCTCGAAGTTAGCGAAGCGCTCAGGGGTATGCCGGTCCATGGAGATATGCAAGAGCGCCGTGAGGCTATGGCCCAGCCGTTTGGCATCCACCAGGGCACGATAGCCGGTGATCAGTCCGCTGTCTTCCAGGGCACGCACGCGTCGCAGGCAGGGTGAAGGCGACAGGCCGATGCGCTCGGCCAGTTCCTGATTGTTGATACGTCCATGGCGTTGGAGGATATCGAGTATTTGGCGGTCGTAACGGTCAAGCGTCACTCCAACGACAGGCGTGCTCTCTTTTGGCATTATCGTTCTCTAAAAAGAGTTAGATTGGCATTATATGCTAAAAAATAATCTCGTCGAGGATGATTTTGCAATCGCCTGCGGGACAGAGCGGCGTAGACTGTGATCATTGCCACGAGCAATTGAATTGGCTCGTTCATCCATTTTCACAGGACTGTTGTCATGAGTTGCTTCGATCATCGCAAGTACCGCCCGGCGCCGCGTGTGCCAGCCTTCGATCGCCAATGGCCGGATCGTGACCTGGTGGCGGCGCCGACCTGGGTCAGCGAGGACCTGCGTGACGGCAATCAAGCGCTACTCGAACCGATGAGTGTCGAACAGAAGCAACGTCTGTGGCACCAGATCATCAAGGTCGGCATCAAAGAAGTCATGGTCGGCTTTCCATCGGCCAGTCAGCCCGATTACGATTTCGTGCGCTGGCTGATCGAGGAGGACCAGATCCCCGACGATGTGACCATCGCGGTGCTGGTGCAGTGCCGCGAACATCTGATCGAGCGAACCTTCGCCTCGTTGGTCGGTGCCAAGCGCGCCATCGTGCATCTCTACAATTCCACCTCGACCGTGCAGCGTGAACGCGTATTCGAGATGGACCGCCAAGGCATCGTCGACATCGCCGTACAGGGCGCGAGCTGGGTCAAGGCGCACGCTGCGCGCTATCCCGATGTCGAGTGGCGCTTCGAATACACGCCCGAGAGCTTCTCCAGCACCGAGATCGATTTCTCGCTGGCGATCTGCGAAGCGGTGATGGATGTCTGGCAGCCGACGCCGGAGAAAAAGTGCATTCTCAATCTCCCCACCACGGTCGAGGTGGGCGGACCGCATCACCATGCCGATCAGATCGAGTATTTCTGCCAGCATATCAGCCGCCGCGACAGCGTGATCGTCTCGGTACATACGCATAATGATCGCGGAGGTGCGGTGGCATCCGCCGAACTCGCCTTGCTGGCCGGTGCCGAGCGTGTCGAAGGCACGTTGCTGGGTAATGGCGAACGCACCGGCAACATGGATATCGTCACTTTGGCGATGAATCTGTACAGCCAGGGCATCGATCCCGAACTCGATTTGTCGCGTCCCGACGAGATCATCGAGGTGGTGCAGGAATGCACCGGTATTCCGATGCATCCGCGTCATCCCTGGGTGGGGGAGATGGTCTATACCGCGTTTTCCGGCAGCCACCAGGACGCCATCCGCAAGTCGCTCAGAAAGCAGAAAGCGGACGAGCCGTGGCAAGTGGCCTACCTGCCGATCGATCCGCGCGATATCGGGCGCGATTATCAGGCGGTCATTCGCGTCAATAGCCAATCCGGCAAGGGCGGTATGACGTTCCTGCTCGAGCGCGATTACGGTATCAGCCTGCCGCGCTGGATGGCGCTGGAGCTGGCCCCGGCGGTGCAGGCGGTGAGCGAGACGGTGAGTGGCGAGTTGTCCAGCCAGCGCATTCGCGAGGTGCTGACCGAGACCTTCTGTCGGCATGAACCGCTCTCGTTGACTGGCTACCGGCTGGATCGTGACGCCGATGAAAGCTTGACGGTGTCGCTCAACGATGCCGGTCGGGCCGTGCGTTTGAGTGGCCAGGGCAACGGTGTCATTTCGTCTTTCATGACCGCTTGGCAAACCCATACAGGGCAATCGGTGAGTGTCGTCGATTACAGCGAGCACGCGCTGGGCGAGGGTAGTGACGCCGTGGCGATCGCCTTCGTGCAACTCAATGTAGGAGGGCAGCGCATCAGTGGCATGGCCGAGGACGGCGACACCGTCAGTGCGTCCCTCAAGGCCGTATTGAGCGCGCTCAATCGCGCGGGGCATCAAGACACGATGTCGGAGTTGGCGGCCGAGGCGCAGGCCTCAGCATAGAACGGCAGCTAGTGATGCGCCACGACCGTATGAATCCGGAGAGCGGTCGTGGCGCGTCGCGTGATGTCTACTGCTTGGCGAGGCCGATGGCCTTCATGATTTCACCGAATTCGGCGTCGCTTGTCTCCATGTAGTCGCCAAAAGCCTGTGCGTCTTTCCATTGCACTCCATAGCCTTGCTTGGCCATGAAAGTTTGATAGGTGTCGCTTTCGTAGGCGGCATGCAAGGCGGTTTCCAGCGTCTCGACGATGTCGTCGTCCATGCCCTGTGGCCCGATGACGCCGCGCCATGCGCCCGTGGTGAAGTCACTGTCCACCTGCGAAGTCACAGTGGGCACATCGGGGAAGCTTTCCAGGGGTTCTTCGGCCATCACGCCAAGGCTGCGTACACGGCCGGACTCGATCATCGAGCGCGCTTCGGGTAGCGAGGTGGCGGCCATGTCGACGCCCCCGGAGGCGAGTTCCGTCATGGCTGGCGCGGCGCCTTGGCTGGGAATCCAGTTGACCTTGTCGGCGGACATGTCGAGATCCATCAGCAGCCCGCCCAGCGCGACATGCCAGATACCCCCGAGCCCGGTGCCGGAGGCATTGAAATGGCCGTCGGGCTGATCGCGGATCGCCTCCATCAGTTCGCCCAGATCCTGGTAATCGGCGTCCTCGGCGACGCTGATGCTGGCGGCATCGAAGTTGATCTGTCCGATGGGAGTGAAGTCTTCGTAAGTGAGATCGGTCAGGCCTTGCCAATGCATCATGTTGATCTCGACCGTGCCCAGGCCGAGCGTATAGCCATCGGGTTTGGCCCGCGCAATGGCGGTATGCCCCACGACGCCGCTACCGCCCGTGCGGTTGACCACATTGATGGTTTCGCCGAGTTCTTCCTCCAGGGCTTTGGCGATGATGCGTGCCGTGGCATCGGTCCCGCCGCCGGCGGCCCAGGGGACGATCAGCGTGATGGGTTTTTCGGGATAATCGGCAAGCGCAGGAGTGGCGAGCCCCATGACCAGTGCCGCGGCAAGCCAATACGGTGTGCGTGGTGTGGCGTGTCCCATTGTTATTGTCCCTCGTCATCGATCCGGTCAGGCCGGGTGGGTGGTATAAGCTACTTAAGCTTTAACAGGCACTCGGGCGCTTCGCTAATTCCGAAACTCAGCGTGCTGATAAAAGCTGGTTATCACGAGAGGGCGTTGGGCGCTATGCGGTGTCTCGTTCGTGAGAGTGCATAAAACGGCATAGACGAATGGACAAGTTCGGCACGCCGGCAGGCATGCCGAATCAGGCAGTTACAAGATCGCTGTTCAGGTGTCGCTGCGAACCTGTGCGTGGCTAATGAGGGCAAAGATGAAAGTGCCGCCGATCACGTTGCCGGCCAGCGTCGGCAGGGCGAAGTGGAAGAGGTACTCACCCAGGCTGGCCTGACCGGCGAACATCAAGTACATCACTTCCGTGGACCCCACGATGATATGCGTGAAACCACCCAGTGCGACAAGATAAGTGACGATCAGAATCACCCAGATCTTGGCGCCGCCAGCGGCGGGGAGCAGCCACACCATGGTAGCGATCATCCAGCCGGCGATGATGCCCTTGGCGAACATCTGGCCGCCAGTATTCTCCATGATGTGGTGCCCCAAACTGAGAAAGGCCTTATGTGTCTCGGCATCGAACAGGGGCATGTAGAGGATCGCGTACGCGGAGACGGCCACCCCCACCAGGTTGCCGATGAGTACCACACCCCATAACCTCAATAGCTTGAGAAACTGCATGATGCGTGGCGTGCTCATGACCGGTAGCACGGCGGTGACGGTATTTTCGGTGAAGAGTTGCTGGCGTGCGAGGATGACGACCAGAAAACCGATGGTGTAGCCGAGCGACGCGACGAGATAGCCGATATCGCTATCCGGCAGACGTGCATGCAGTAACCCCTTGGCAAGCATCGAGAAACTCATCGACAGGCCGGCAGCGAGCGCCGACCAGAACAGCGCCGAAACGGCGCGCTTGAGTTCTGTTTCGCCTTCTTCACGGATCGATTCATGGACGCCCGCCGCACGTGATGGCCGAGGGCCGCCGTTGAGATGCAGGTCGTGCTCGTCTTCTTCTACCCGGCTGGGTGGTGTGAGATTGGAAGACTGGCTCACGCGGGAGATCCTTATGTGGACATGGAAGAAACCGACGTGAATTCGGTGGGATACGACGGCGGACGCTATGCTGACACGATAAACGATAATGCAGTAGAAGGAAGAGGCGAATGTCGGTGAGTGCATGGACGATAGTGATGCACCTGGGCGCGGCCTGGTTGGCGGGCAGCCTGATCGGGCTTGAACGTACCTTTCATGGGCGTCCCGCGGGGTTTCGCACGCATGCGTTGGTATGCGTGGCCTCGGCATTGTTGATGATGGTGACGGTCTACCAGTGGCAGTGGCTAGGCAGCGATGTACCCGAGGAGACGATCAGAACCGATCCCACGCGCATGGCTCAGGGCATCATGACCGGCATCGGCTTCCTGGGGGCCGGTGTGATCTTCAAGGAGGGGCTGACGGTACATGGCCTGACCACGGCGGCCTCGATCTGGATTACCTCGGCGCTGGGCATACTCTTCGGCGTCGGCTTCTGGTGGCCGGGCGTGGTGGCGACGCTGGTGACCTTGCTGACGCTGTCGTTGTTTCGTTTGGTCGAGGCGCGGATGCCGAGCCGTACCTTCGCGCGCTGCATTCTGCGCTTCGATAGCCAGCGCATACTTGCCGAGTCAGAGATCTATGCGCTAATGAAAGCGCACCGATTCCATATCGAAAGCCTTAGCTATCGCACGCGCGACGAGGGGCATCAATTCGAATACCGCATGATGCTGCGGACGCACGACCGTCATTACCTGCCGTTACTGGCCACCGACTTGCGCAACCACGAGACGCTGCTGGAATTTCAGCTGTCGCCGACCGGTGATTGATGCAGACCTGCCAGCATCGGCGTCTGGATGCTGGCAGGCAAAGCTAACGACAGGGCCAATCGGGCTCCATGTTCGAGAGAAAAGACGTTTACCAGTTGGAGGGCAGCAACGCCCTGATGTCGTTGTCCATTGGCACTTCGAAGCTCGAGGCGCCCAAGACCCGACGGTCTGCGATGCGTACCAGACGAGCGTTGACGAACAGCGTGTTCTCGCCTTGCGCATAGGTGCCCAGCAATACGGCCTGGGCATCGTGGTTATCGCTCAAGCGCTGCACGTTGCGTGATAGGATCAGTTCCCCGGTATTCTGCTCGATGTACAGGCTGTCGCGCATCTTGACTTCGACGACATTCAGGCCGCCCTGAACGAGACGCGAAGTGAAGGTCTCTGACAGTGTGCGACCTAGCGTCGACGACTGATCCAGTTGATCGACATCGACGAACGTGGTGGCGATGATCGGTGCCCGGTTGCCGAGCTGCTCGCTGCTGGTAGAGAGCAATTTTTCGGCGGCTTCATCGACGCGCATCAGCATGCTGGGCTCGGGGGCCGTCGCCTGACGGTTCTGAAGAAGGCTGCAACCGGAGAGAACCAGCAACAGGATGGCCAATGTCAGCAGGCGCAGTGTGACGCGCCCGGTGTGGCGTTGGGCAGATGACATGTCGAGCGGTCTCCTCACCAGTCGGATGATAGCGGTAGGCCAGCGGAATCACCGGTGTCGGACGCACCATAATGAGCGCTATCGCCCGCGTTGATGTAATACATATTCGAAGACGAATAGCGCAGTGTGTCGTATTGACTGACTTGGGTCGTGATGATGGTCTCTTGCTGGCCGGTGGTGGTCCAGCTGCCACTGAAGGTGTCGGCCAGAGCGGCGGCGGGAATTAGCCCCAAGGCGGGCTCGGTCCAGTGATTGAAAGGAATGGTTGCCACGGCGATGCCAGCGGCCAATGCGGTCAGGGCACCCTGTGGAGGCCGCACGAAACCGCGCCCCTCGTGATTGATCACTTGAACATTGAAGCTGACATGGGCGGCACCAGCATCTGGCTGGGTGCGAACGATGGCGCCTTGCTCAACCAGCTCACTGGTCAGCAGTGAACGGAAACCGCGGCTGAAGGCGGTCTCCTGTTCATGCTCCTCGACATAGAGCGGCTTGCCCCATAAATCGCGCTTGGCGAGGATCTCGCCTGCCTCGTGTTCGGCAAGCACTTCCCAATGCTGCGCGGCCTGCATGCGTTGCTGCTCACTGATCGGGTAGGTCGTGGCGATGGGGGCCTGCGAGGTATTGACCCCGAAGCAGCCGCTCAATAGGACGGCGCTTAGCACGACCCCCCAGGTGCGGAATGGCATGGCGTTTCCTGTGCGATGGATGATCGGCGGACACGAGGCATTGCGTGGATCATTGCCCTGAAAGGAAATATCGGCAGGGCGAGCATGGGCTTTAGGCCTTGCCCTAAAAGCATCTGTACGCGTCGACTTTTCGGGCGGCACTCCAACAGGAAAATGCACGCGTCATCGGTCAGTTGCATCTTGGCGTGTTCGGGTTAAGGTGGCGTTCTTTTGTCGCCGTGGAGGTCTCATGTCGGGTGCCCGTTTGCTTCCCTTGCTGGTGGGCTGTGTGATGTTGTCGCCACTGGCGATCGATATCTACCTGCCGTCACTGACGGTCATGGCGCGCGAGTTCGACGTCCCGTTCAGCCGGCTCCAGTTCACCGTGACATTACTCTTGCTGAGCGTCGGTCTAGGGCAAGTACTGGTCGGCCCGCTGACCGACCGTTTCGGTCGTCGCCCCGTGCTGCTTTGTGGCACTGTGGTTTATATGGCAGGGGCATTACTGGGTATGATGGCGACCAGTCTCGGGCCACTTTACGTATCGCGTGTGCTGCAAGGCTTGGGAGCCTGCGCAAGTATGACGGTGGCCTTCGCCGCGGTGCGCGATTGCTTCACGGCCGAGCAAGGCGCGAAACTCTACAGTTATCTCAACGGGGCGCTGTGCATCATCCCTGCACTGGCACCCGTCATCGGCGGGAGCCTGGCGGTGACCTTCGGTTGGCGCAGCAATTTTGCGTTCATGTTCGTCTTCGCAGCGGTGCTGGGTGTGGCTGCCTTATGGCGCTTCGCCGAGACGCGGCCCCAAGACACGGCTCCCGAGCGCCGACTTTATCATTGGGCCCGCTACCGACCGGTGCTAACCAGTGTCCGTTTTGTCTATTTTGCGGGACTGGCCGGGGTGATCATGTCGGCGATCCTGGTGTATGTGTCGACCGCGCCGGTCATACTAGTGGACCGGTTGGGACTTTCGGAGCTGGCATTCAGCGGCTGGTTTGGCGCCAACGCAGTGGTCAACATCCTGGCGTTTTTCTTCGCCCCCCGTATTATTCACCGCCTGGGGCGGGTTGGGACCGTGCGTTTAGGACTGGGGTTGATCATCGTCTCGGGCATCTTGCAGGCGCTGATCGTCACGGTATTGCCGCTGACGTCAGTCGGTTTCATGGGACCGATAGGCGTGCTCTCTGTGGGCTTTTCATTGGCGTTGGGTGCGGCCTCGAGCCTGGCACTCGAACCATTCCGTGAGCGTGCCGGGACGGCGGCTGCTTTGCTGGGCGCCTTGCAGTTGGGCGGCGGTGCGTTGTTGGCTACGCTATTGCTGGCGACGCCGTTGTCGCCGCAATGGGCTCTGGCGTTGATCGGTGCTGTGTTGGTTTCGCCTTTGCTGTTGCTTTCCTGGCGAGTGGCGCCGGCGGCATGAGTTTGTAAAGATACGCAAGTCAAGGTGACGTGCCAGGCAGTAGATCTCAAGGAGCAGCCATGTTCATCGTATCGCTGGAGTACGTGGTCGATCCAGACACGGTCGAGCCGTATCGAATGGCTCATATGGCATGGGTGCGGGAAGGCTTTGAACGTGGTGTATTCATCGCGTCGGGGCGTAAATCGCCACCGAGTGGTGGCATCATTCTGGCCAGGGCGACTTCACGGGAGCGTTTGACGGCCTGGCTTAATGACGACCCATTTATTGTCGCTGGCGTGGCGCAATATCATGTCGAGGAATTTCTGCCGACGACGGTAGGTAATGGTTTCGAGATGCTCAAAGGGATATGAGGCTCGTTGAAGCAAAGTGCATATGGCGAGACGAGAGGCCGGCGTGTCTCAAGGAACGAGGATGATAAAGCGATGAGTGAAACACTCCAGCCTGCCGCAACCGATGGTGACGCATGGCTGATTCTCAATGGTAAATCCGCCCAACTTCCGGATATCCGTGAGGCGGTGGAGCGCGTTCGTGAAGAAGGGCACCCTCTGGCGGTGCGGGTGACCTGGGAAGCTGGTGACGGCGTGCGCTTGGCACGGGAAGCCAGCGAGGCAGGCATTGAACGTATCATCGCGGGCGGCGGCGACGGAACGGTCAACGAGGTCGTTGGCGGCTTGATGCAACTGACTCAGGACGCGCGACCGACCCTTGGTATCCTTCCGCTGGGCAGTGCCAACGATTTCGCACGTGGCCTAGAACTGCCCTTGGATCCTTTTGAGGCGCTTCGCGTGGCATTGGAAGCCCGTCCCCACGATGTCGATGTGGGCAGCTTGGGGGGAGATTATTTTATCAACCTTGCCTCCGGCGGCTTCGGTGCCCAGATCACCAATTCGACACCGGCTCCCCTCAAACGACTTTTGGGCGGTGGCGCCTATTCATTGATGGGCATGCTCAAGGCTTGGAACTACCAACCTTACCGGGGTCGTTTGCGGCTCCCCGATGGAGAGCGCAACATCCCCCTGTTCTTGCTTGCCCTGGGTAATGGCTCTCAAGCGGGAGGCGGTCAGCAGTTGGCCCCCCTGGCCAAGGTCGATGATGGCTTGCTGGAACTGCTCATCGTGCGTCATTTCACCTCGCTCAGGGAGATGAAGCAGTTGATCGACGAGCTTGAAAACCTCCCTAAAAGCGGCGAGTTCGTCGAGTACTTGCAGGTGCCCTGGGTCGAATTCGAAGGCGAGGATGCCCTGCCGCTGAACCTCGATGGAGAGCCATGTTTCCACGAGCGCTTTCGTGCTGAATTGATACCCGGGGCGCTTTCCCTGGCGGCACCTTCGTCTTCCGCACTGTACTCACGTCAAAGCGATGAGGGCTGAGGCGCGGCAAGTTGTCTTGCTTGATCGTTTGCTCAGGACCCTTCAAGCTGCTTACGCTTGAAATGAACGCGTAAGTGCCCAAAATCAATGAGCGTAACGTAGTGCACAAGGTGAACGACTAAAGGATCGCCATGGACCGATTTATGCAGGCAGCCATCGACGAGGCGCGCAAAGGATACGATGCGGGTGGCGTCCCCATCGGTTCGGTACTTGTGCATCAGGGCATTATCATCGGGCGCGGGCACAACCAACGCCAGCAACGTGGCAGTGCCATTTTGCACGGTGAAATGGATGCCTTGGAAAATGCCGGTCGTTTGGCGGCGCATGTGTATCGCGAAGCGGTGCTTTATACCACACTGTCACCTTGTGCCATGTGCAGTGGTGCTATTTTGCTCTATGGCATCCCCGAGATCGTGATTGGCGAAAATTCGACCTTTCAAGGGGAGGAAGCATTATTACGTCAACGTGGTGTCATGCTCACTGTATACGATGACCCTCAGTGCAAGGCGCTGATGGAGCGGTTCATCGTCGAGCGGCCCGAGATTTGGTACGAAGATATTGGTGAGCCCGGCACCTAGGGCTTGTCAACTCTGTGCCATGAGGCCTGGATGGCCCCATGGACTTTTAGGAAAGTGCCGGCCCCCGGCAGAAATGAGCGACTCAAGGAGAGAAATGATGACGTATAAGCAATGGACGATGAGTGCGTTGGCATTGGTGATGTCACTTGGCCTAACGGCCTGCGATAGCGGTGACGATCCCGCTCAGGAGGCTTCAGACAATAGCGAACAGGCGGCTGAAGAAACTCAGCAAGCCGCTGATGAGTCCGGCGATGAAATGTCCGAGATGAGCGATGAAGCCAGCGACGACATGGAAGAAATGGGTGATGAAGCCGCCGAAGACTCTTCCGATGCTATGGATGAAGCGGGCGAAGAGGTCGACGAGGCACAAGATGCAACCGCAGATGCTGCCGATGAAGCCGGCGATGAAATGAGCGAAGCTGCGGATGAAGCTGGCGACGAAATGGATGATGCCGCTGACGCAACGCAAGAGGAAGCCGACGAGGCGACAGACGAAGCGGCTGATGAAATGGATGACGCAGCCGACGAAGCCGAGCAAGAAGCGGATAAGCTTGAAAACGAGACCGATGACGACAACCAGTCGTAACATCGTCGTCTCATGCCGTTAGAGGCAAGGGCACATGGCGTGTGGGTATGCGCCATGTGCCCTCTTTCGTATACGGCAAGGACAGTCATATGATCTGGAAATAAAAGAGCCCACCTGACGGTGGGCTCATGCGTTCGGAGTCCGATATCGGTCTCACGACCGCTGGGGCATCGGAATTAACCGACGACCTTGATGTTGGACGCCTGCAAGCCTTTCTTACCTTGGGTGACCTCAAAGCTCACTTTTTGGCCATCCTGCAGCGTTTTGAAGCCTTCAGCCTGGATCTCGGAGAAGTGCGCGAACAGGTCATCGCCGCCATCTTCCGGAGAGATGAAGCCGTAGCCTTTGGTGTCGTTAAACCATTTGACAGTGCCAGTTGCCATTTCGAATTCCTTAACTTGCGAAGTAATGATGCGGGCCGACCCATGGGCGACCATGGTACGTGGGTAAGACAAGGAGGGAATGCGCAAGGGCGATCGAGAATTCGATTAACAGCTGACGACATTCGACTTGCAAACCTACGCAGCGGAGAATGCATGACCCTAGGGTAAGCGTCAAGCTTATTGCAGAGAGGCCTTTCCCGGTATCATGTACCGCATATGCAACATAGATCGAAAATTCGGAAGCGTCCAGAACGCCGGTGTGTATGCTTTGGGTAAAGCGTGGGGCCTTGATCGAAGGCATTATATGGCTGCCTGAAGTTTGTCCGACGAGTGCTGCCGCCTTGTCATGCAAAAGCGTAACGGCTCGGTAGGAACCTTGGCGTGGCCTGGGTGTTTGTCATGGTGATGTCGCACTTTGGAGAGGGGTGCGGATCGAGCGAGTTTCATTTGGAGGAGTTGTCACGTGTCCCATACCGCCGTCGCTGCTAACGATACGCATAGCAAGGTCGTGGGCTATCTGTTGTGGGTGTTTGGCTTTACCGGCTCGCACCGCTTTTACTACGGCAAGCCCATCACGGGTACGATTTGGTTCTTCACCTTAGGCCTGTTGGGCATCGGCTGGTTGATCGACTTCTTCCTGATCCCGCTGATGGATCGCCAGGCGGACCTACGCTTTCAGGCGGGCCCCACCAGTTACACTCTTGCCTGGATATTGTTGACCTTTTTGGGCGTCTTCGGCCTGCATCGCATGTACATGGGAAAATGGTTGACCGGGTTGTTGTATCTTGTCACTGGTGGGTTGTTCTTGCTGGGGGTGCTATACGATTTCTGGACGCTCAATGATCAGATCTCGATGAAGCATGCCAGGCGTGGCCTGTTTGGCTGATAGTATGTGGCCTTCCATTTTCAAGGCTGCCATCCGGTTGTCCCAAGGAGAAATCGCGCATGGAATCGCGCATCAGTTTGACCCAATTGCTGGAAACGCTTGACGACTCCAATGATGGCAAGACGATCCATCTTCAGGATATCGTCGACACTTTCCGCTCGCGAGGGTTCGGGCCACTGGTGACGTTGCCGGCCTTGTTGGCGTTGCTGCCTACTGGCGGTGTGCCGGGGGTGCCCACATTGTGCGCCATCTTCATCGCGTTGATCGCCGTGCAGCAATTGTTCGGGCGGCAGTCGCCCTGGCTGCCCAGAAAGCTGCGTAAGCGGGGCATCAGCCACGACAAGCTGCATCGCACCGTCAAACGCGTCCGTCCCTGGACGCAACGTATCGACAAGCTGCTGGCGCAGCGCCTAGAGATATTGCTGCATCCGGTTGCGCGTCGCCTCATCGCGGTATTGGTCATTGCCCTGGCCTTGGCGATGATTCCGCTGGAACTGCTGCCCTTTGCCGCAGCGATGCCGGCATTGGCGATTACCGTGATTGGCCTGGGCATGACGGCCGACGATGGTCTTCTGTTGTTGATCGGCGTGCTGATGGCTGCAGGACTTGCCGTGAGTGCCTTCTGGCTCTTGTAAACACTTATGGGTCATGAAGTGTGACTTCCATGTCGCTTGGGTGGCTCGCGTTTAGTTATCAGGAAACACCTAATGTTCTTCGATGCCCAGTTCTGGCCGTTTCTGGTCGCCATCACGCTGCTCACACTGACGCCGGGCGTGGACACGTTGCTCGTCATACGCAATACCTCGCGAGGCGGCACGCGGGATGGCGTCTTGACCAGCGTGGCGATTTGCTCGGGGTTGTTCGTGCATGCGACCGTCTCGGCGCTCGGGATTTCGCTGATCCTGTTGCAATCGGCATGGGCCTTCAATGCGCTCAAGCTGCTTGGCGCAGGATACTTGATCTGGTTGGGGGTGAAGAGCTTGACCAGTGCGCGGCGTGGGAGCGGCTTGCCGGTGGCCGACATCGGCGTCGAGCACCAGCGGGTACCGGCCTGGATATCGCTGCGCGAGGGGTTCCTGTCCAATGTGCTCAATCCCAAGACGGTCGTTTTCTATATGGCGTTCTTGCCACAGTTCATTGCGCCGGGTGATCCCGCGTTGGTTAAGTCATTGTGGCTTGCAAGCGTGCATTTCGTGATCGCCAATATATGGCAGATGAGTGTGGTGCTGATGGTGGGCAGCGCCGCTAGGTGGCTGGCCAAACGCTGGGTTTCACGCATGATGGAGGGGGCCACCGGCACGGTGCTGGTACTCTTCGGTGTCAAGTTGGCACTGGCTCAGCGCCCCTGAGAAAGCCGGAAGTCTTGGTGGGATGCGCCGACGCCCTCGAGGGCGTCGGCGCTTGCGTTTACGGGTTGCGGGCCAGCAGCGTGGTGTCGTAAATGCCTTCTCGTTCGGCCTGGGTCAGCAGTGCGACGCCTTGTGAATCGCCTTGTTTGGCCAGGCTCTCGAAGATGACTCGATACGTCAGCACGGCTTGCACGTAGGCGCGGGTTTCGCGGTACGGAATGCGCTCCACGAAAAGGTCGAAATTCCCGGAAGCCTCTCGAAGCCAACGGTCGACCCGACTGGGGCCGGCATTGTAAGCCGCTGCGGCGGCGAGGCGGTTGCCTCGATAACGCTCCATCATGTCGCGAATGTAAGCGCTCCCCAAGCGAATGTTGGTAGTCGGCTCGAAGAGCTCACCGAGGCTGGGTGCGTCGATGTCTAGGTTGCGACTGACATGCGATGCGGTGCCCGGCATGAGCTGCATGAGCCCGCGTGCGCCAACTGGCGAGACTGCTTGGCGATTGAATGAACTCTCCCGCCGAGAAATCGCCATCAGCAGATAGGGATCGACCCCGTTGCGCTGTCCCCATTGAGTGAAGTCCGCTTGATATGCGGGGGGAAAGCGCCAGGCCAGGGCATCCCATTGCTTGGCCATGATCGCCCCATGCACGGCCAGGTCATACCAGCCCCGCTCGAGCGCATAGGCATTGAGTGCGGCGGCATCGGCCGCGCTGGCCTGGTCGATGGCGTGGAACCATTCGCTACGCGCCAGTCCTGGCTCGTCGATGCGTCGCAGAGCCTCGCTGCGCTGGACGCTGGGCCGCATGGCAGCCAGTTCGCCTTGCAGTGGCGTGACGTCGGGCATGTCCATGTTCAAGGCATAAGGCTGGCCGAGCTTGTCGGCGGCCGCGAAGGCAAAGAATCCCCGCTCCTGGGCGGCGAGTTGCCAAGCGGCCTGCGCGGACTCAGTGTCGCCACGCTGATTGAGTGCGCGGCCCAGCCAGTATTGCCAATGTGCCTTCTGGCGGGTGGCTTCCGGCATCGCATCGATCCAGTCGATGACCTCGCCCCAATGTTGATCGGCCAAGGCATTGCGTACCCGCAACTCGAATAGGTCGCCATCCGCGAGACGGGGCAAGGCGTCGTCGGTCCAGCCCAGGTTGTTGTCGATGTCACGTACCATCGAATAGAAGGCTAGATCGTGCTCGATGGTATGGCGTTGCGTGTCGCTCAATGAGAGGTGGGGGGCGATCTTGCGCCAGGCCTCGAGCGCGGCTTCCGTGTCGGCGCGCGTGAAGTTGTGCATGGCGGCGGTGAAAAGCGCGCCGCTGCCTTGTCCCTGGGGGCCAATATCAGTGGGGACCTCGGTAATGGCCGCATAGTTACCACGCAGGCGCTCGAGTGCGTCGATGCCAGCGTCCCAGTCGCCGTCGAGCTGGTCTGCCAGGTAGTCGACGAGGCGACTCTCGCCGCCTTGCCAGGCCAGCGTCAGCCGCGTCCAGATATCGCCCTCGTCGATATCGTCGCGTTCGCGCAAGGTATCGAATAGCCGGTCGCAGGCATCGGGTTGCGAATGGCCGACTCGCCATAGTTCACGTCCGCCTTGAGCGGCTTCTTGGGGGTGGTGATCGAGCAAGGCGGTGTAGTAATAACATTGCCGGATGGTGCCTGGGGGCTCGCCATCGCTAATGGCCAACAGGTCATCGAAGCGGCCGTTGCGCCCAAATGCAGTCTGTGCCTGGCCGCGCATCCAGCTCGAAAGGGGCGAGTCGGCATGCCGCGCAATATAGTTTTGTATTTCCACTACCGGCGCACTCGAAAGATGTGCCTTGAGGCGGTGGTATTCCACGTAACCGGCCAGCACGTGATCGTCAATGGCAGCGTCATCGATGCGTGACCAGCGATGATCGCGGGCAGCGGCGAGCGCATCTTTCATGGCGCGATCCGCGGCGTCGAGCCTCTGAGTGTCGGATTGTGCCTGGACGTCGGTGGCTTGTAACGCAAGTCCTAGCGAGGCCACCGATAATAGCGTCAACCAGCGTTGACGAAGCCGCGGTGCGAGCATCTTCCATGTCTCCTTGCTTGCCTGGCGGGATAATGATGTGATCATCCTCGCTCAGGGGGCGCGCCTTGGGTAGTGTTGTCGAACGGCGACACCCCGCATGATGACGCCAGCAGGCACGCAACGCCAAGGAGGCATGCCATGAAGTTTATGCGAGGATTGGCCCGGTGGTCGCGGCTCAAGCAGCGTAGCGGGGCATTGATGCGCATTGCCCGCGCGCTGCGTGTGTTCGTGCCCATGCTGGGCGACGTGACTGTCGGCCGTTATCGTCCCGTGCCGTGGGCGGCCTGCGGTTGGATGACGGCGGCGGTAGCCTACTTGATCATGCCATTCGATATCATTCCCGATTTCCTGATGCTCATCGGGGTGATCGATGACGTCTTCATCGTCGGCTGGTTACTGACCCGCGTCGACCATTCGCTTGCGCCTTATCGCCGCTGGAAAGGCATCGATCCTCCCGACGCTGCACCCTGAGGTTGAAACCCTTGGCCATGGGAACACCTGGGCCGAGCTGCAAGCGCTTGAAAAGTCTCGTGCGGCCCCCATATCGATGCGCATGACGACATCTATCGTCACATTTTTCACCATTTAACATGCATCCGTTATGGCCACAGGGGAATTTCGACCATGACTACCGCCACTCAAGCCGAAACAATGGGCTTCCAGACCGAAGTCAAACAGCTCTTGCAGCTGATGATCCACTCCCTGTATTCCAACCGGGAGATCTTCCTGCGTGAGCTGATTTCCAATGCCGCGGATGCTTGCGACAAGTTGCGCTACGAGGCGTTGGACAACGATGCGCTGTACGGCAATGACAGCGAGTTGCGCGTCGAGATCGAGCACGATGCCGAGGCGGGCACCGTCACCGTGCGTGATAACGGCATCGGCATGAGCCGCGACGAAGTCATCCAGAACCTGGGTACTATCGCTCGCAGCGGCACGGCGGAATTCCTCCAGCAGCTCTCCGGCGAAAAGCAGAAAGATGCCAAGCTGATCGGTCAATTCGGTGTGGGCTTCTATTCCGGTTTCATCGTTTCCGACGAAATCACCGTGCGCACGCGCCGCGTCGATCAGGAACAGGGCGTGGAATGGCATTCCCGCGGTGAAGGCGAATTCGATATCGCGGATATCGACAAGCCCGAACGTGGCACCGAAATCGTGCTGCACTTGAAGGAAGACGCCAAGGAATTCGCCGACGCCGAGCGCCTCAAGCACCTCGTACGCACCTACTCCGATCACATCGAAGTCCCGGTGCGCATGCCCAAGGTCGAGAAGGCTCACGATGAAGAAGGCAACGAGATCGAGGGTAGCGAGACCGTCACCTGGGAAACCGTCAATGAGGCGACGGCGCTGTGGGTGCGGCCCAAAGAAGAAATCAGCGATGACGAATACAAGGCATTCTATAAGCACGTGGCGCATGACTTCAGCGACCCGCTGACCTGGAGCCACAACAAGGTCGAAGGCACGCTCGAGTACACCAGCTTGCTTTACGTGCCGGGTCGCGCGCCGTTCGATCTCAATCAGCGCGAGGGCGTGCGTGGGCTCAAGCTCTATGCGCAGCGCGTGTTCATCATGGACGACGCCGAGCAGTTCCTGCCGCTGTACCTGCGCTTCATCAAGGGCGTGGTCGACTCCAAGGATCTGTCGCTCAACATCTCGCGTGAATTGCTGCAGAAAGATCCTCAGGTCGACAAGCTCAAGTCCGCATTGACCAAGCGCTCGTTGGACATGCTCAAGAAGCTGGCCAAGGATGAAGAAGCCTACCAGACGTTCTGGAACGCCTTTGGCAACGTGCTCAAGGAAGGGCCGGCGGAAGACTTCGCCAACCGTGACAAAGTCGCCGAGCTGCTGCGTTTCTCTTCCACGCACACCGACAGTGCGACTCAGGATCAGTCGTTGGCTGGCTACGTGGAGCGCATGAAGGAAGGCCAGCAGAAGATTTATTACCTGGTGGCCGACGGCTTCAATGCGGCAAGCCACAGCCCGCACTTGGAGATCTTCCGCAAGAAAGGCATCGAAGTACTCTTGCTGCATGATCGTATCGACGAATGGCTGATGAGCCACCTCACCGAATACGACGGCAAGTCCTTGGTCGATGTCGCCAAGGGTGATCTCGATCTCGACGAGATGGCCGACGAGGAAGAGAAGAAAGCTCAGGAAGAGACGGCCAAGGCCAAGGCGCCGCTGCTCGAGCGCGTCAAGACCGCGCTGGGGGACGAGGTGCAGGAAGTACGTATCACCCATCGCCTGACCGACTCGCCGGCGTGTGTCGTGCTTTCCGAACACGACATGGGCTATCAGATGCGCCGTCTGATGGAAGCGGCCGGACAGCCGCTACCGGAGGTCAAGCCGATCCTCGAACTCAACCCCGAGCATGGGCTGGTGACACGTCTGGAAAGCGCCGATGATTCCCGGTTCGATGACCTCGCGCGGATCCTGCTCGATCAGGCGATCATCGCCGAGGGTGGGCATCTCGAGGACCCCGCGACCTATGTCCAGCGTCTCAACAAGCTCCTGAGCAGCTGAGTCGCGTTGGCGTTCGCTTACCGGGCCGGCCGCATAGGCCGGCCCGTTTCATTTTGATGCAAGCAATATTGACTCAACATGGACGTTCGTTATTGCTAGACTGACGTCTTCATGTTCAAGGAGTCGTCTCATGCCGATTCGACACGACTTGTTCTTCTCTCGGCGATGGCGTGGCGTTGTCGCGGCGGTATTGCTGGGGGCGCTTGGCGTGACGGTAACGCCGCCACCTCTGGATGCCCATGCTGCGTCTCCCTCGCGAGACGTGCGGACACTCGAAAGCAACGTCGATACGCCGGCTCTCGATCCCGTCGAGGAGATGCCGGACCTGCGCGAATATGCGGCCGGGCCCGAGCGCAAAACGGAGTTTCTCGAGTTGCTGGTGCCGCTGGTCGAAGCCGAAAACGCCAAGATCCAGGCTCAGCGTGATTGGTTGATCGATGCGCGTGAGCGTCAGGACTCGCTGAGTGATGCCGAACGTTCGCATCTTCAACGGTTATGCGATAGCTACCAGATCGAATGCGGCACATCCAACACGTTCGAGTACCTGCTCTCCCGTGTCGATACCCTGCCGTTGGAAATGGTGGTCATCCAGGCCGTTGAAGAATCGGGATGGGGGACTTCCCGCTTCGCGCGCAAGGGCAACAATCTGTTCGGATTGCGTTGCTTCAGTGAGGGTTGCGGCTTGGCACAGCGCGGTAGTAGCCGCCATTACCAGAACTTCGATAGCGTCCAGGCGAGTATCGAAGCGTATCTGCATAACTTGAACACGCACCGTGCTTATCTCGCGATGCGTCAAACGCGGGCCACGCAGAACGAAAAAGGAGCGCCCGTCAGCGCCGAGTCACTGATTCGCACACTGGACAGCTACTCCGTGCGCGATAATTATTTCGATGTGCTATTGGCACTGCTGCGCACCAATGCTGAACTGATTCGCGAGCACAGCAGTGATGACGCCGAAGACAGCCCGGCCTGAGGCGTTGCCCTAACCGTGTTTCGACGCCGCCTCCGGGCGGTGTTTTGGTTTGTTCGCTACGCTTTTATCGGTCGTTGCCGGGCGTGTAAAGTAGGTAGACATGCCCCTTCGCGAGGTCACCATGACGCTCGATGCGCTGCGCTTCGACAATGCTTGGGCACGTCTGCCCGACGACTTCTTCACCCGGGTCAGCCCCGCAGCCTGGAAAAACACGCGACTGGTGGATATCAGTCCGCGCGGTGCCCATGCGCTAGGCCTCGACCCCGCGCTTTTCACTGACGATTCCCCGTCGCGGGAGACACTGCGACAAGTCATGGGGGGTGAAACCGTATTGCCGGGGATGGACCCGCTGGCACAGAAATATACCGGCCATCAATTTGGGGTCTATAACCCTGCCTTGGGTGATGGGCGCGGGCTCCTGCTGGGGGAAGTGGAGACCGACGACGGTTTTTGGGATCTACATCTCAAGGGGGCCGGACAAACGCCGTATTCACGTTTTGGCGATGGCCGCGCGGTACTGCGTTCGACGATTCGTGAATATCTCGCCGGCGAGGCCATGGCGGGCCTGGGCATCCCCACGACGCTGGCGCTGGCCCTGTCGATCAACGATGAGAAGGTCCAACGCGAGCGGGTCGAGCCCGGCGCGACACTATTGCGCCTGGCGCCCAGCCACGTGCGTTTCGGGCACTTCGAATGGCTGTATCAGGCACGTCGCAACGATGACCTTCGGCGTCTCGTCGAGCACGTCATCACGCGTCATCGTCCGTCCTTGGCGGAAAGTGAGGCACCGGCGGAGGCACTGTTCGGCGATACGGTCACACGCACGGCCCGTTTGATCGCGGCCTGGCAGGCCTACGGTTTCGTGCACGCGGTGATGAATACCGACAACATGTCGATTCTGGGGCTGACGCTCGATTATGGTCCCTATGCCTTCATGGATCGTTACGAGCCCACCCTGGTGCCCAACCACACCGATACTGCGGGCCGCTACGCCTTCGATCAGCAGCCCGGGGTGGGGTTGTGGAATCTTTCGGTGCTGGGCCAGTCGCTGACGCCGCTGGCCGATCCAGAAGCACTGCGTACGCAGCTGGCGGAGTATGAACCGGCGCTACAACAGGAGTATGCGCGCTTGATGCGGGCACGCTTGGGGCTCGAGAACGTGCAAGATGGCGATGCCCAACTGGTTCAGGACTGGCTGACGCTGCTGTCCGATGCCGGAGCCGACTATCATCGCGCCTTTCGTGCCCTTGGCGAATGGGCCGTCGATGAGGGCGCATGGCTGCATGAAGAAGTTCCGGCCGAAGGTCTGGAGGCCTGGCTGTCGAGCTATCGCCAGCGTCTCGAGGATGAAACCCGCGATGCCGCGTCGCGCCGTGATGCCATGCAGGCGGTCAACCCTCTCTATGTACCGCGCACGCACCTCATTCAGCAGGTCATCGAGGCGGCAGAGGCAGGCGATATGGCGCCGTTGGCTGAATTTCGGGCCTTGCTCGCCGATCCCTTCACTCCGCGCCCGGGCATGTCGCATTGGGCGGCCGCCCCCGCGCCGGAGGCCTCGGTGATCTGTCTTTCCTGCTCGTCATGATATTCCACGACGCAGCATCGCCAGACGCTGTATGACGGCGTCTTCTGACAGCCGTTTTTCGACAATTGCCATGATGCGCCATACTCAAGACGAAGCGGTTCGTCGAAAGGAGGCGTCATGGCACCTCGTTGTCAGATATTACCCCTTCATCCTCACGAGGCACGCGACGCGCCGGCTGCGTTGCTTATGGTGGCCATGCTGCACTCGCCTGCGCGGCCCAAGCTTGTTGCGCCGCTGACAGCACTGCTGGATGATTGGCGCGGTGGCGAAGGTTGTATAGTCCATATTCGCCGCTTCCCGCATAAGCCGCATTCTTCTTGTCGGACGGGCCACCCCAGTGCCGAAGCCATGCCTTGCGCCGTGCCACTTCCCGGTGAACGCGTGGTCACGAGCCATACCGATGACGCGTTCGTCGATACCGATCTCGAGGCCTGGCTGCGCCGCCACGGAATCTCGCACTTGGTGTTGGCGGGCGCCACTACCCTGGGGACGATCACGACGCTGGCGCGGCATGCGCAGTGCCTCGGATTTTCGGTCACGGTACTGGCCGATGCCTGTGCCGATGATGAGATGACGGATCGAGACGGTTTTCACTGGAAGGCCGACATCCTGCATGAGTTGGGGCTTACGCTC
>NZ_JAKGAK010000049.1 GCF_023061185.1 Chromohalobacter beijerinckii | reverse complement strand
GGCGGTCTCAAGTTCCAAGTGCAACGCTATTGAAGGATGCTCGGACCTTCGACCGATTTCTTGAGCACCTCGGCGTAGACTTCCAGTGGCGTTCGCCAGTCCAGGGTTTTGCGCGGCCGCGTGTTCAGTGAGTCGGCGATCTTGTCGAGTTCTTCCTGGCTGTAAACGGATAGGTCAGTCCCTTTAGGCAGGTACTGCCGCAACAGACCATTGGTATTCTCATTGGAGCCCCGCTGCCATGGGCTATGCGGGTCAGCGAAGTAGATCGCCGTCCCGGTCTTCTGGGTGATCTCGGCATGTTTTACCATCTCTCTGCCCTGATCGTAGGTCATCGACAGCCGCAGCGAACGTGGTACTTCATTGAGCTTGTCGCTGAAGCCAACGGCGGCGGCTGTGGCGGTGGTCCCATCCACTTTCGCGAGAATGACCAGTCGGGTGGTGCGCTCCACCAGCGTACCGACGGCAGAACGGTTGTTGGCGCCGATGATGAGATCGCCTTCCCAGTGGCCAGGCATCAGACGGTCTTCGATATCAGGCGGTCGTGCGTGGATGCTGACCAGATCGGGGATCTGCTGGCGTCGATCTGTACCACGGTTTCTTGGCCGACGCTTGCCGTTGCCCTGCCGCAGGCAGGCGATAAGCTCCTTCTTGAGGCTACCGCGGGGCATGACATAGAGCGCGTTATAGATGGCCTCGTGAGAGACTTGGCGACGTGAATCGTTGGGAGACATGCGCTTCAGTGTGCGTGCTATCTGTTGCGGTGACCAGTACTTGCGCAGCAGATGGATCACGACCTCGAACAACTCTCCGTCGGGATGCAGCTTGGGGCGCTGACGTGGCCAATGACGCGTTAGGCGGGCCCGGTAGCCTGCGAGGCTGGCATCGTAGCCCTTGATGGAGTCAACCGTATGGCGAGCGATTTCACGCGATACGGTACTCGGGGCACGGCCCAGATGACAGGCAATAGCTCGGATCGAGTGAGTCGCTCGCATCATCATGATGGCAGCTCGGTCTTCAGCAGTAAGGTGGCGATAGCAGTAGTTCATGGCAACACGGTACCTGATGGGTTACGTGTTGCACTTGGTCATTGAGACCGCC
>NZ_JAKGAK010000048.1 GCF_023061185.1 Chromohalobacter beijerinckii | reverse complement strand
ACTTGGATTCATAGAATAACCGCAGCACTTTGGACCGCCAGGTAGAGGAAGGAGGGCCAGCGCCGGTACCCTCTCGACTTTACCGACCAAAGTGAAGCAGAGCATGGGATACCGACAGCTGACCCAGACCCAACGATACCAGATTCACGCCCAACAGGGTGTCCGTATGAGCCAGCGGCAGATCGCTAAAGTGCTTGGCATCCATAGCAGCACCGTCAGTCGCGAATTGCGCCGTAACATCTCTCCTGATGGCTACGATCCCCGCCAGGCTCAGGCGTTCAGTGATCAGCGGCGGCGCACTGCCTGGAAAATGACAAAACGACTCCCCAGCCTCATGCGCTGGGTGGCTGATCAACTGGCTGACGAATGGAGCCCTCAGCAAATCAGTGGCTTTATGGCCAACGCCAATGGTGCTTACGTGAGCCATCAGTGGATCTATTCGTTGATCTGGGATGACAAGGCACGGGGTGGCGGTCTGTGGCGATATCTCCGGCAACCCAAGCGGCGGAGCAAGTACCGTGCACAGGCCAAGAGCGCCGGACTCGGCAAGATTCCGAACCGAGTGGGTATCGAGCACCGCGCCGCTGAGGTGGATGATCGACTCACGATTGGCCACTGGGAAGGCGATACGGTGCTCAAGGGACATAAGCAATCCGGGTTGGTCACGCTGGTTGAGCGCCGCAGTGGCTATCTGCTGGCAGCTCGGCTCCCCAATATCACCGCCGAACTGACACAGAAAGCCATGATTCGGCTGCTGAAGCCCCGGCGTGGGGCTGTTCAGACCGTGACACTGGACAACGGTTCGGAGTTCGCCAATCACGAGGCAGTGGCCAAGGCAGTGTCAGCGGCGATCTACTTCTGCGATCCCTATTGCTCCGGCCAACGCGGGACCAATGAAAATACGAATGGCTTGATCCGGCAGTACTATCCCAAAGGAACCGATTTTCGACAGGTGACGGATGCCGAGCTGAGAAAGACCGTCAATAAGCTCAATGATCGCCCCCGAAAACGGCTCGGTTATCGGACACCGGCACAGGTGTTTCTGGGGGAATACTCCGGCGCCCTGGATACCGCAGGTGCTGCGCTTATTGGTTGAATTCAGGA
>NZ_JAKGAK010000047.1 GCF_023061185.1 Chromohalobacter beijerinckii | reverse complement strand
GGTAATCCCCCCATTTATAACCGGGGCGATAAGTAGAGTCCGTCAAGCGGCCATAGCCACCTTTTGTTTTGGTGTTATTCCGCCCAACGCCATGTTGGGTCGTTCGTGGTTATACGTCCAGAGCCAACGCGTTGCAAACTCCTGGACTTCACCGATTGATTCGAACAGATAATGGCTCAGCCAATCGTAGCGAACCGTTCGGTTGTAGCGTTCAATGTACGCATTCTGCTGCGGGTTTCCGGGCTGGATGTACCGTAGCTCGATGTTTTCCTGTTTCGCCCAGTTGATCAGCTTGCCGCTGATGTACTCCGGTCCGTTGTCACAGCGAATGGCTTTGGGTTTCCCTCGCCACTCGATCAGTTGGATCAAAGACCGTATCACGCGTTCTGCCGGCAGGGAGAAATCCGCATCAATGATCAGGCCTTCCCGGTTGTAATCATCGATCACGTTGAACAGTCGGTATGTTCTGCCATCGGACAGTTGGTCATGCATGAAATCCATGGACCAGCAGTCGTTCAGCGCCTGCGGCACGGCGAGCGGTTTCGGTTTTTCCCGCACGAGCCGCTTCTTCGGCTTTATCCGAAGGTTCAGTTCCAACTCCCTGTAAATCCGGTAGATGCGCTTGTGGTTCCAGCCAAAGCCCTTCACATTGCGCAGGTACAGATAACACAGCCCAAAACCCCAATTGCGCTGGTGGTGGGTCAAACGCACCAGCCAATCGGCGATGGTTGCGTTCTCGTGGCTAAGTTTGGCCTGGTAGCGATAACAGGTCTCGCTAATGCTAAAGACCACACAGGCGAGTCGAATACTGCACCGGCCTGCCTCAACGACATTCTTCGCCATCTCTCGGCGCTGAGATGGCTTTACCACTTTCCCTCAAGGGCCTCCTGGCGTAACTCGGATTTGAGTCGCTCCTCGGCGTACATCTTCTTGAGGCGACGGTTTTCGTCTTCCAGTTCCTTGAGGCGCTTCATCATGGAGGTGTCCATGCCGCCGTATTTGGCGCGCCATTTGTAGAAGCTGGCACTGCTCATGCCGTGCTCCCGGCAAAGATCCGGAACCGGCACACCGGACTCGGCCTGCTTGAGAATTGCCATGATCTGGCTGTCAGTGAAACGTGATTTGCGCATGTGGAATCTCCTGTTCACTCAGGTTACAAAATTCCACTTATCTCCGCGATTATTTTTCGGGGGGATTACC
>NZ_JAKGAK010000046.1 GCF_023061185.1 Chromohalobacter beijerinckii | reverse complement strand
TGAAGTGGACCCCATCCGTTGGACCACCTGACAGGCGATTTAAGCTCTGACCGGATCATCATCAGGCGTCAGGCCGCCTGGGTCAGTGGTTGATCGAAGTACACCTCATCGGGTGTCGCATCGTCCAGCCCTTGATGGGGCCGCTGACGGTTGTACCAAGTGAAGTACTTCCTCAGCTCCCGGCGTAGGTGGGCACCATCTTCGAAGGCCTTCAGATAGACGCACTCGTACTTCACGCTACGCCAGAGCCGTTCGACGAAGATGTTGTCCCGGTAGCAGCCTTTTCCATCCATGCTGATCCGGACGCCATGGGCCTTCAGTACCTCGGTGAACGCCTGGCTGGTGAATTGGCAGCCCTGATCGCTATTGAAGATGCTCGGCGGCCCATAGCGCTCCAGGGCCTCCTCCAGTGCGTCAATGCAGAAGTCCGTATCCAGGGTGTTCGATACCCGCCAGGCCAGCACACGGCGACTGTGCCAGTCCATGATGGCCACCAGGTACATGAACCCTCGCGCCATTGGGATATACGTCACATCAGTGGCCCAGACTTGGTTGGGACGATCGATGACGCGATCCCTGAGCAGGTAAGGATAGACCCGATGCCCCACGCCAGACTGGCTGGTGCGCGGCTTCGGGTACACCGCGTGCAGCCCCATCTGCCGCATCAGGCGACGGATCCGCTTGCGGTTCACCGTGTGCCCCAAGCGGTTGAGATGGGTCGTCATCCGCCGGGAGCCGTAGACCGGCGTCCGCAGATGCTCCTCGTCGATCAGCCTCATTAGCATCAGGTCCTCGGCGAGTAACTCACGGCGCTGGTAGTATAGCGATGAGCGACTGATACCGAGCAATTGGCACTGCCGGCGCAGGCTGGGAGTGTCGGAGGATGGCGGCTCGATCAGGGCCAAGCGCTGAGCCCGGCTCAACGATCGAGCCTGCGCGACAAAAAATCGCGTTCCACCGTCAGCTTGCCGATCTCGCGGTAAAGCGTGTCGATCTCCTCCTGGCTCTTCTGGGCGGCTTTACCATCCTTGCCTTCGAAGACGCCCGTGGCGTTGTCCAGGAGTTCACGCTTCCACTGGCTGACCATGGTGGGGTGGATCTCGAAGCGGGCGGCGATCTCCGACGTTGTCTGATCGCCCTTGAGGGCTGCGAGAGCCACCTTGGCCTTGAAGTCACTGCTGTACTGCTTGCGTTTCCTGCTCATGATCATCGTCTCCAATCGTCATGATCAGAGCTTAACGCCTGGTCCTGATTTCGGGGACCACCTCA
>NZ_JAKGAK010000045.1 GCF_023061185.1 Chromohalobacter beijerinckii | reverse complement strand
ACATAGTCCAGAGACTGATGTGGCCGCTCTTCGTTGTAGTACCGGATCCAGTGGTTGATCACTGCCCTGGCTTGTCCCAGCGATTCGAAGCGGTGAATCCAGGAAGTTTCTTGGCTAAATAACAGAAATAATCTTCCACCACCTAGATTGCAGTATTGCAAGCACCATACAAATGGCTACTCAACAATATATACTGCTCCATGAGAGAACAACCACTAACCTGGAGGAAGCTTTTTTACGAGAACTTCCCAATAGCAAAGAGCTTTTAGAGCCTATCAATTTGGAACACCCAGCCTAATCTAGTCATCACAACATAAAATATTTCCTTCAAGCCATTTAAAATGGCTTGAAGGAGCGTCGACCTATAACATTAACATAAAAATTCCCAAAATCTAATTGAGGCATATTTTACAAGTTTCATGAGTCATGTAGTATATTATAAACCACATCAACACTACTGCAACAAAAGCAGTAGACAGGCAGCCTACCTTTGCGCTTCCTGACGCTCTGGTTATACCCAGCGCCAACAAAAAGAAGAAGGCAATGGCTATAATTATAGGCATACAACAACCTCGCGACTACAGCTTATCGACTGCTTCTTTATCAGCTAGCAAAGAATCATTTTCTTTATCAAACTCAGCGCTATGCTTTTTCTCTTCTACCAACAAAATATGACGATTATCATAACACCAACTGACGAACACGTCTTCCTTTAAGAGACTTCTGACTGGAAATGGCAAGAAGCTATAAACAAAACTCGAAACATCTTTAAACTTTTCTTCATCATTGATCAAGTTTTGAGTAATAGGCCCTGCAGCACTTACCCATATTTGAGTAACCCTAGGGAGCATATCATCCATGAAACCTTTCTTCTCAGAGGTGCTATTTACTTTCTCAACATCACTAGAAGAAGATATCTTATTTTTACTCTTCTTACCTAATAAACCAAAGGCTTTTCCTTTTTTCTCCTTTTCATCTTTAACTTCTTCAAGCATCATCAGCAAAGATGCACCCTCTTGTAACATCAGGTACTCTTCACCTCCCTCAAGGACAAGAAGCTCTCCACATTCGATTTCACCAATCTCTTTATCATCGCCTTCGGAGTACACTACTGATGCATGACCACGCAATAAGATGCTAAAAACAAAAGGCTGCTTTTTTATATCTATGATGCCTGGCGTATCTATGACTGAGAGCCCATCTACAGGAGTGGCTACAAGACCTTCACTCAAGACACCCAATTCAAAATATTCCGACAAGCATACTTTTTTCATTTCCACCACCCATACTTTTAATAAATTTTTCAACAACTGAACGCCATAAATCATGAACTTCGACAAAGCGCCCATCTAATTAGTATCGGCTACTATCAAAAAATCTTTAACATTTTTTTCAAAATTACGAGCTAAAATACTCCAAGCACATCGATGTAGGGGCAGACTTATGAAGCCACGGGGCTTCGTTAAACCTACAGATTTTAGACTGAAGGCATTAGCAACAAGACAACGATTAAACGGTCACAGGGCGTCTTGGTGGCTTTCAAATTGTCATAGTTCCTTGCTTGCCGTAGCTCTCGAATGCTTTGTGGTAT
>NZ_JAKGAK010000044.1 GCF_023061185.1 Chromohalobacter beijerinckii | reverse complement strand
GATCAACAACTGAGCCTGTTTGCTGACCGGACCTCCAGCACGCACTGGTGGGCCAATCAGTGGCGGCTGATCTTGTCGGGCTTCGCTTATACGCTGTTCGAGCGGTTACGGACTTATCTGAAGCACACGCCCTTCGCGCGCATGAGTCCGAGCAACCTGAGGCTCAAGCTCATCAAAGTAGGCGCGGTCATCATCCGCAATACGCGTCGAATCCGAGTACTCATGAGTGACAGCTACCCCTATAAAACGGCGCTATCCGATCTCGTCAGGCGGTTGGTTCCTAACTGACTGCTCGGGCGCCCCCGGCCCGAAGCAATGGGGGAAAGGGGGAAGTGTGTCTGAACGCCGGAAAGTGGTTAAAAAGTAGCCGATGTAAGTCGAGCCAGTAGGTGTTTAGCGGTGTTACAGCCTGAGTGCGGTACTGGCTGAGGTACTATGAGAAATCCAGGCTAGCGCATATCATGGAGCACGATACTTTGACTAATTTCCAGGAAAGGTGGACAAAAAAAATTAACCACTCTTCTCCTTTTACCCGAGGTCCGACCAATGGAAAAGAGCTTATCCCAACCAGAAACGTCACCTTTTAATCACCCTATACCGGCAACAATAGCAGCCGTTATTCGGGATGGTAATGTCTTATTAGTTAGACGCAGGAACCCACCGGACGCCAATCACTGGGGCTTTCCGGGAGGAAAAATAGATTTTGGCGAAACGATTGAAAGCGCAGCATTACGTGAGCTTCACGAAGAGACGGGCGTACAAGCAAACGTTGTAAAAACCTTTACCGCCGTAGATGTATTCGATCATGATGATGCTGGCCATATTCAGCAGCACTTTGTTCTTATCGCTGTATTGTGTCAGTGGATCTCTGGCGAGCCCGTGGCCGGCGATGATGCCCTGGATGCACGATGGTTTCCGATAGAAAGTCTAGAAAGACAAGACTTGGCGTTGAGCCTTGATGTGGTTGAAGTGGCCAAGATGGCTGCGGCGCTATAAGCGAAAGCCGGATCGTCTATCCTAGGGAGACTGTCTCTTCCCGCCTCCCGGAGCTTCCATGGACCTCAAAAGCGGCTACCCCTATTGGGCAATCAAGAACGGCTTGATGCAGGCCTTCCCCAAGCTCGACCGGGACGTGACCTGCGAGGTGGTGGTCATCGGCGGTGGCATTACCGGGGCCCTGATCGCCGACGAGCTGGCCCAGAACGGCCATGAGGTCACGGTACTGGAACGCCGCGATGTGGGCTGGGGCAGTTCCGCGGCGAGCACCGCGTTGATTCAGTACGAGATCGACACGCACATGACCGACCTCGCCGCCCGTTTCGGCGAGGCCGATGCCGTCTCGGCCTATCGCGCCTGCGCGCAGGCCATCGATGCGCTCGAAGGGTTGGCCGACGCCGTGGGCGACGTCGATTTCGCCAGGCAAGCCAGCCTGTATTACGCCAGCGACGAAGGTGATCTCGACAGCCTGCGCCGCGAATGGGAAATGCGTCGTCAGCACGACTTTGACGCCGACTGGCTGACGCCCGAAGCCATCGCGTCGCGCTTTGGTTTCGAGGCGCCAGGCGCGATCCTGACACCCCAAGCCGCCCGGCTCGACC
>NZ_JAKGAK010000043.1 GCF_023061185.1 Chromohalobacter beijerinckii | reverse complement strand
CCCTGTGTGTCAACCTGAATCCATACACCGGCTCAGTGAGTTAAACTCGATCTCAGAGCCCGAGGTTCAGGAGTCCGTATCATGCCTAAACCGCCAACCGAGCTGCCCGATCATCAGGTCACGCCGAATCCCAAGCTGGAGAAGCGCACGCGCCGTCAGTTCTCGACGGAGTACAAGCTTCGCATCCTGGCGGAAGCCGATGCCTGCCGGCATGGCGAGCTCGGAGAGCTATTGCGCCGTGAAAAGCTGTACAGCAGCCAGCTGACGACTTGGCGCAAGGAGCTTGCCGAGAATGGCGTGGAGAAGCTCCACAAGACCGCCCCGGGGCCGCAACCGAGTAAGACCCCGGAGCAAAAGCAGATCGAGGCACTGGAGCGTGAGAACGCCCGTCTTCAGCAGAAGCTCTCGACTGCCGAAGACTGCCTATCGCTCCAAAAAAAAGCGTTATCGATGCTCGACCGCATGAACAATGGGAGCGAACCATGATCACGGTGCTCGAAGCGCGCCCGGCGCATCTTCCATTGGCGATGGCCTGTCGATGCTTGGGCATTAACCGCAGCACAGTGTACGCCTGGCGAAAACGCCGCCATGAGCCTTCTACCGGGGCATCTTCATCGCGCCGGCACTGCCCGCAGCCCAGAGCCCTGTCGGCCGAGGAGCGCGCGCAAATGCTTGAGATCGCGCATAGCGAGCCCTACCGGGATCAGCCGGTGTATGAAATCTACCACGACCTGCTGCAGCAAGGGATCTATCTCGGCTCGCTCAGCACTTGGTACCGGCAGCTTCGTGCGGCCAGGGAAAACGGTGACCGCCGCCCTCAGCGTGCCCCTCAACACCATGCCATGCCTCGTATCACGGCAAGGGCCGCCAATGAGGCGTGGACGTGGGACGTGAGCAAACTGCCCACGCGACGTCGCGGCGTCTATCTCAACCTCTATGTGGTGCTGGATCTGTACAGCCGTTTCATCGTGGCCTGGATGATCTCTCACAAGGAGAATGCCGCGCTAGCTCAACAGCTCTTCCAGGAAGCCATGGATCGCTACGGAATTCCGCATGGAGCGCTGACGCTCCACCAGGATCGAGGCTCACCGATGATCGCCCGGAGCTATCTGGACCTCATGGGAGAACTGGGGGTGACGTGCAGCCACAGCCGCCCGAGGGTGAGTAATGACAACCCGTTCAGCGAAAGCCAATTCAAGACCAGCAAGTACCAACCCGACTACCCCGGGCGCTTCGAGAGCATCGACCATGCCCGGCAGTGGCACAGCGCCTATGTCGACTGGTACAACCTGCGGCACCATCACAGCGGGCTGGCTGGTTTCACGCCGGAGCAGGTCTTCACCGGCCAATATCGCGAGGTAGCGAAGATCCGCCAGCGAGCGCTCGATGACAACTTCGAGGCGCATCCCGAGCGCTTCCTACGTGGACGCCCTAAGGTGGCGATACCACCAGCCAGTGTCTCGATCAATCCGGTACAGCCCGATGACGACGACCCGGCCCCCTATAGCGTGGTGAACTTCCCGACACTCTCGGCGGCGAGCAATACCGCAGCGAAATCGACATTAATTTTTAACGATCTGTCTGAATCAGGTTGACAGGTTCCG
>NZ_JAKGAK010000042.1 GCF_023061185.1 Chromohalobacter beijerinckii | reverse complement strand
CGGAGTCTGTCAACATAGTTGCCATATAAAATGACTTCAGCTCTTTAAAATCCTGCGGCCTGTGGCACTGAGTCCCGTTCGGGGTTTAGGTGCACCACATCCGGCAGGCTGAGTTTCCGGATGTCACCTGACCACCGCTCCGGGTGGCGCTGCTTCGCGGCTTCAAAAACCTCTCGGCGCTGCGCCAGAATGCCTTTGGCCTCGCCGTTGTGACGCTGGCTCGGCGTGACGTAGCGCAGGGCACTGTGCCGGTGCTCATGGTTGTACCACTCGGTGAATTGCTGGACCCAGTCTTGTGCCTCGGCCAGCGTGGCGAAGCCGTCGGCGGGGAATCCCGGCCGGTACTTCAGTGTCTTGAAGGCCGACTCGGCGAAGGCGTTGTCGTTGCTGACCCTTGGCCGGCTGTACGACGGGGTGATGCCCAGGTCGTAGAGCTTCTCCAGGAAGGTCGCCGCCTTCATCGGGCTGCCGTTATCAGAATGCAAAATCAAAGGCTTGTGACGATCGGTGAGGTGCTCTCGCCAGCAGGCCTTCTGGATCAGCTCGGCGGCCAGCTCGCCGGTCTCGGTTTCATAGACCTCGTGCCCAACGATCTTGCGGCTGAAGACGTCCATGATCAGGTACAGGTACCACCAAGTACCGCGTGCAGGGCCCGGTAACCAGCTGATATCCCAGCACCAAAGCCGGTTTGGCGCCGTGGCCTGGTGTGTGGTCGGCGGTCGCTTGCGCTGTGGGGCCTGCTGTCGGCCCCGGTGGTGTTGCTGATCGTACTCATGAAGCACTCGGTACATCGTCGACTCAGAGGCCAGGTAGTTCCCCTTGTCCGCCTGATCGGCCACGATGAAGGCCGGAGGGCGGCTTCGATACTCCGGGGCATTGCACAGCGCCACGATCGCCTCTCGCTCCTCTGGAGACAGCTTGTTGGCCGGCTCCGGGCGGTCGGCGTCGGGACGGCGATCAGCCATCACCTGGCCTTCAGTGACCCAGCGGTAGGAGGTGCGCACATTGATACCCATCACCTGACAGGCTTTGGCCAGCCGAGCACCGTCACGCTGGGCGTCTTGCACCAGAGTCACGATGCGTTGGCGATCCGGGAGGCTGGTCAGTCGTCCTCGTCGTTGGTCGTGCCCCAGATCGCCTCGGCTTTTTTTGACAGGGCCAACAGCGCCGCCGTCTCGGCCAGGGCCTTGTCCTTGCGGTGCAACTCGCGCTCCAGCTTACGGAGCCGCTTCTGCTCCGCCTTACGCGCCTGTCGAAGCTGCTTGGCCTGCGCTGCCGCATCGTCGTTGGCGTTCATGCAGGCATCCCGCCAGGCCTCCACCTGCTCGGGGTAGAGCCCGCGCTCGCGGCAGTAGGCGCTGACTTCAGCCTCGTTCATCGGAGCTGTCTCCAGGACGATCTGGAACTTCTCCTGACTGGTCCACTGATCTGGCTGGGTAGAACGTGATGGCAAAACCTGTCCTCGTGCTCTGGCCTGTTTCCGCCAATTGTAGAGGGTTGTCGCGGTGATGCCTTCCTGTTCGGCCAGCTCCGGGATGGTCATGCTCATGGGCGGTGCCATCTTCTTGAGGATGGCTTCCTTACGCTCTGCGGGGTAACGCACGTTGATCACCTCTCAATCCGTTTGGGTGACAACTACGTTGACGCATAGGG
>NZ_JAKGAK010000041.1 GCF_023061185.1 Chromohalobacter beijerinckii | reverse complement strand
AGACCTTCGCAGTCGGTGCCTTCTTCTTGTGCTTCGTGGTGTAGAGCATTCGTGCCCGCATCACCTCGAAGGAGTAACCGCGCCCTTCACGGTTCTTGTCCTTGGCCAGTCGGTTGATGGACTCCGTGTAAGCGTTGGTGACGGGCATGTCCGTCTCGAAGTAGGTCATGGTCTCTTCGCGCCAGTTTCCCACTGCCCTGACCAGATCGCTCCAGACTTCCTTTTGGCCCTTCGGGATGGTGGCTATCCACTCGTCCAGGGCGGCTTCTGCCTGGAGCCGTGTGGTGGCGTCCCAGATGCCGTAGAAGCGCTCCTTGTGCTCGTGGGCGGCCAGCAGTTGCGGGAACGCGCCTGTCCAGGTCTCCATGATGAGGCGCTCCCGGTCTGAGACTTCGTGAGCGCGTTTCAGCAGGATTTTCCGGTCTCCCTTGAGAGTCCGGCTCTGGGACGGTTTCAGCTCCTTTCTGAGGCCCTTGCGCACTCTCTCTAGGGCATCGTTGGCCATGCGCACCACATGGAACTTATCGACCACGATACGGGCCTGGGGCAGCACAGCCTTGACCGCTGCCCGGTAGGGGTTCCACATGTCCATGCTGACGATCTCGACCTTCTGCCGGTCTTTCAGCTTCATCAGGTAGTTGGTCACCACGTCCTGGCGGCGGGTGGCCAGCAGGTCGAGCAGGGTTCGCTCCTCAATGTTGGTCAGAATGCAGCGGTAGCGCTTGTTCAGGTATAGCTCGTCAATGCCCAGGATGCGGGGCGTCTCGAAGCGGTGCCAGCGCCCCAGGAACTCGGCGCGGGCGTTGAAGATGTCGCGCACCGTCTTCTCGTCCAGGCCGGTCTGTGCCGCCACAAAGGTGTAGGGGTGGTTGAAGGATTCCTTCTCCACGTACTCATGCAGCCGCAGTGTCATACGGAATCCGTCCACCATCTCCGGTAGCTGGGGCCTGAATGTTGTCTTGCAGGCCCGGCAGGTGTATCGGCGGCGGACCACCCAGAGAGTGACCCGCTTGCCGTGGATGGGCAGATCACGATAGGGAACGTCACGCTTGCCGAACCGTACGAACTCACCCTGCACGCCGCATTCCTCGCAGGCGATGGGATCGGGCACGTCCACCTGGAAGTGCATTTCGTCGTCGGTTGATTTGCAGCCCAGTACTTGGTATTGCGGCAGGTGAAGGATGTTGTCGGGAAGTTCGGTCATGGTGTTGTATAGGCGTAGGTGTCAGTCAGATCCATCCGGCTCGGCATTGGTGTTTGCTTTTTTACCCAACAAGCTGCTGGAAACGAAAAGTAAGGCACCGAGGACAATTGCAATATCAGCCAGGTTGAAGGCCGGCCAATGCCAGTCTCGCCAATAGAAATCAAAGGAATCCACAACATAGCCGCGAAAGACCCGGTCAATCAGGTTGCCCATGGCGCCACCGAGGATAAGACTGTAAGCGATGGCTTCTCCTTTATGACGATTTTCAAGGATCAGCTTGATCAGAAAAATCGAGACCACTACCGCGATTCCGATAAAAAAGTAGCGCTGCCAGCCTCCACCATTCGCAAAAAGACTGAATGCGGCACCGGTGTTCCATAGGTGCACCCAGTTAAAGAACGGGGTCACCGAAACATACTCGCCATAGGCCATTGATTGCTGCACCAGCCACTTTACAGCCTGATCAGACGCTGCCAGCAGGCCCGATATGGACAATAGGGCATACGGCGAGAGCTTTTTGCCAATAATGAGCATTATTTAAC
>NZ_JAKGAK010000040.1 GCF_023061185.1 Chromohalobacter beijerinckii | reverse complement strand
TCGGGCACACGCAAGCCGCTCCGCTCTTGTCATATCGAGCCCGGAGCCGCTCTTTAACAAACGATCAGGTAATTCATGTGGGCGTTTGCTCAGGTAGGGGTGCCAGTCACGACCTATCAAGGCAAACGACTCGTCAAGGATCTTCGGATCTTTTTGAGAACGTTTTAGTCTTGAACCAAGTTTGGTCCGCTCAACGGACTATCAGACTTTCAACTGAAGAGTTTGATCATGGCTCAGATTGAACGCTGGCGGCAGGCCTAACACATGCAAGTCGAGCGGTAACAGGTCCAGCTTGCTGGACGCTGACGAGCGGCGGACGGGTGAGTAACGCATAGGAATCTACCCAGTCGTGGGGGATAACCTGAGGAAACTCAGGCTAATACCGCATACGTCCTACGGGAGAAAGCGGGGGCTCTTCGGACCTCGCGCGATTGGATGAGCCTATGTCGGATTAGCTAGTTGGTAAGGTAACGGCTTACCAAGGCAACGATCCGTAGCTGGTCTGAGAGGATGATCAGCCACACCGGGACTGAGACACGGCCCGGACTCCTACGGGAGGCAGCAGTGGGGAATATTGGACAATGGGCGAAAGCCTGATCCAGCCATGCCGCGTGTGTGAAGAAGGCTTTCGGGTTGTAAAGCACTTTCAGCGAGGAAGAAAGCGTGCCGTTTAATACACGGTACGGACGACATCACTCGCAGAAGAAGCACCGGCTAACTCCGTGCCAGCAGCCGCGGTAATACGGAGGGTGCAAGCGTTAATCGGAATTACTGGGCGTAAAGCGCGCGTAGGCGGCGTGTCACGCCGGGTGTGAAAGCCCCGGGCTCAACCTGGGAACGGCATCCGGAACGGGCAGGCTAGAGTGCAGGAGAGGAAGGTAGAATTCCCGGTGTAGCGGTGAAATGCGTAGAGATCGGGAGGAATACCAGTGGCGAAGGCGGCCTTCTGGACTGACACTGACGCTGAGGTGCGAAAGCGTGGGTAGCAAACAGGATTAGATACCCTGGTAGTCCACGCCGTAAACGATGTCGACTAGCCGTTGGGTCCCTTGAGGACTTAGTGGCGCAGTTAACGCGATAAGTCGACCGCCTGGGGAGTACGGCCGCAAGGTTAAAACTCAAATGAATTGACGGGGGCCCGCACAAGCGGTGGAGCATGTGGTTTAATTCGATGCAACGCGAAGAACCTTACCTACCCTTGACATCCTGCGAACCCGGAAGAGATTCCGGGGTGCCTTCGGGAGCGCAGAGACAGGTGCTGCATGGCTGTCGTCAGCTCGTGTTGTGAAATGTTGGGTTAAGTCCCGTAACGAGCGCAACCCTTGTCCCTATTTGCCAGCGATTCGGTCGGGAACTCTAGGGAGACTGCCGGTGACAAACCGGAGGAAGGTGGGGACGACGTCAAGTCATCATGGCCCTTACGGGTAGGGCTACACACGTGCTACAATGGCCGGTACAAAGGGTTGCGAAAGCGCGAGCTGAAGCCAATCCCGAAAAGCCGGTCTCAGTCCGGATCGGAGTCTGCAACTCGACTCCGCGAAGTCGGAATCGCTAGTAATCGTGCATCAGAATGGCACGGTGAATACGTTCCCGGGCCTTGTACACACCGCCCGTCACACCATGGAAGTGGACTGCACCAGAAGTGGTTAGCTTAACCTTCGGGAGAGCGATCACCACGGTGTGGTTCATGACTGGGGTGAAGTCGTAACAAGGTAGCCGTAGGGGAACCTGCGGCTGGATCACCTCCTTAAACGACCGCGCATCCCCCTGGGTAAGCGCTCACAATGAATTACCTGATCG
>NZ_JAKGAK010000004.1 GCF_023061185.1 Chromohalobacter beijerinckii | reverse complement strand
ACGAAAAAGGCGTGCCCATCATTGGGCACGCCTGATACCGCATGGAGATGTATCGCGCCGATGAAGGAACGCGTCAGCCGACTTTTTCCCCGGCCAGCATGAACCAGGTTTCGAGCACCGCATCGGGGTTCAATGACACCGAGTCGATGCCCTGCTCCATCAACCATTTAGCAAGCTCGGGGTGATCCGACGGCCCCTGACCACAGATGCCGACATACTTGCCCTGTGCCCGGCACGCCTGGATGGCCATGGCCAACAACTTCTTGACCGCCGGGTTACGCTCATCGAAGAGATGCGCCACGATGCCCGAGTCGCGATCCAGCCCTAGCGTCAACTGAGTCAGATCATTGGAGCCGATGGAGAAGCCATCGAAATGCTCCAAGAACTCATCAGCCAAGAGCGCATTGGCCGGCAATTCGCACATCATGATGACCTTCAGGCCCTTGCCCTCGGGAGACGCCGCCTCGCCGCGCTTGAGCCCATTGGCGGCCATCAGCGACACGACCTCACGTCCTTCGTCGGGCGTTCTCACGAAAGGCACCATGATCTCGACGTTATCGAATCCCATGGCGTCCCGGACGCGTTTCAGAGCGCGGCACTCCAGCTCGAAGCATGGGCGGAACGTCTCCGAGATATAACGCGAAGCGCCACGGAACCCGAGCATCGGATTCTCTTCGCCAGGCTCGTAAAGCTTGCCGCCGATGAGGTTCTCGTATTCGTTGGATTTGAAATCGGACAGCCGCACGATGACGCGCTTGGGATAGAACGCCGCCGCCAGCGTGGAAATGCCCTCCACTAACCGATCGACATAGAAGCTCACCGGATCGTCATACCCAGCGGTACGCAGGTCGATGGTCTGCTGCAGGTCGGCGGGCAGCGTCGCGTAATCGATCAATGCCTTGGGATGCACGCCGATCATGCGGTTGATGATGAATTCCAGACGCGCCAATCCAACCCCCGCATTGGGCAAGCTTGAAAAGCCAAAGGCACGGTCAGGATTGCCAACGTTCATCATGATATGGAAAGGCAGCGCCGGCATGTTGTCGACCGTCGTCGTCTTACAATCGTAATCGAGCAGCCCGTCGTAGACATGACCGGTGTCACCCTCGGCGCAAGAGACGGTCACCTCGCGGCCATCGGCAAGCGCCTGGGTTGCGTCGCCACAACCCACCACGGCGGGAATGCCCAGCTCGCGCGCAATAATGGCCGCATGGCACGTACGTCCGCCACGATTGGTGACGATCGCGGAGGCGCGCTTCATGATCGGCTCCCAGTCGGGATCGGTCATGTCGGTTACTAATACATCGCCGTCGTGCACCTTATCCATCTGCTCGGGACTGGCCACGATCTTGACCGCGCCTTGGCCGATACGCTGGCCGATGGCGCGGCCATCCACCAGTACACGGCTTTTTTCCTTGAGCTGAAAACGCTCGAGCTTGCCACCTTCCACATTGGAAACCACGGTTTCGGGACGTGCCTGAACGATATACAGCTTGCCATCGTCGCCATCGCGCGCCCATTCGATGTCCATCGGGCGTCCATAGTGCGCCTCAATGGTCACCGCTTGCCGGGCCAACGCCATGACCTCGTCATCGCCTAGACAAAAACGTTGACGGTCAGCGTGCGGCACATCCACGGTCTGCACCGAACGACCAGCGGCGCTTTCTTCGCCGTAGACCATCTTGATCAGCTTGGAGCCCAGTGTCCGACGTAGCACGGCCGGACGCCCTGCCGCCAGAGTCGGCTTGTGGACATAGAACTCATCGGGATTGACCGCCCCCTGCACGACCGTCTCGCCCAGCCCCCAAGAGCCCGTCACGAACACGGCATCGCGATAACCGGATTCGGTGTCGAGCGTGAACATCACGCCGCTGGCCGCCGTTTCGGAGCGCACCATTTTCTGCACGCCAGCGGAAAGCGCCACGTTCTCATGCGGATAACCGCGGTGCACACGGTAGGCAATGGCACGGTCGTTGAATAGTGACGCGAAGACCTCGTGAACGGCGCGTTTGACGTTGTCGAAGCCCTCGATATTGAGGAAGGTTTCCTGCTGCCCCGCAAACGACGCGTCGGGTAGATCCTCCGCCGTCGCGGAAGAGCGTACCGCCGCCTTGAGATGCGGGTGCTTGTCCTGCAATTGGCCATACGCCTCGGCCAAGACCCGCTCGAAGGCCGGTGGCAGTGGCGTATCGATGACCCACTGCCGAATCTGCGCCCCCGTCTCGGCCAGGGCCGTGACATCGTCGACATCCAGACGCGCCAACGCGTCGTTGATGCGCTCGTTGAGCCCCTCGTGCGCTAGAAATTCGCGATACGCCAAGGCAGTAGTGGCAAAACCGCCGGGAACGGTGACACCGGCATCCGCCAAGTTGGAGATCATTTCTCCGAGTGACGCGTTCTTGCCGCCCACCCGCTCAACATCATCCATGCCAAGCTGATCGAACCAAACGATATACTCTTCCAAGAGAACCCCCTCGAGTCAGGACGGTCGCGATGACGACGTCGTCACAGCCATTGCCGCGCGGGGCGCGGCGGATGCTCGTACCCTACCAAGGGGGCTGGCTATTCACCATTGGTCTAATAGCGAAGGGGTTGGAGTATTTTTACAACAACGCGGTATTTTCGAGAATTCTTGTAGTCGCCGTGCCGAGCGCGACGAACGCCTATTTGCGCTTGTCAGAAAGGAGCCAGAGAATAGACGTATCATTTTCGCCACGATCGGACATTTGCCATGCCCCGCACCGCTTACTTCATCTCCGATGGAACCGGCATCACCGCAGAAACACTGGGCCGCAGCCTGCTCGCCCAATTCGAGGACGTCGAGCTCAACCTAGTAGTCAAACCTTATATCGATACGCTGGAAAAGGCCCACACCCTGGCGGCCATCATCGCCCAGACCGCCGAGCGTGACGGCGCCCGCCCCATCGTGATCGACACCATCGTCGATCAAGCGATTCGCACCATCATTGCCGATGCGCCGGGCTTCAAGATAGACATCTTTTCGACGTTCCTGGCCCCGCTCGAGGAAGAGCTTGCGACTCATTCCACGTATACGGTGGGACGCACCCATGCCATTGGCCGCGACGACATTTATATGCATCGCATCGATGCCGTGCACTTCGCGCTCGACAATGACGATGGCGCACGCACGCACCAATATGATCAGGCCGATGTCATCCTGGTCGGCGTCTCACGTTGCGGCAAGACACCCACCTCGCTTTATCTGGCCCTGCAATTCGGCATTCAAGCCGCCAACTACCCCCTGACCGAGGATGATTTGGATGAAGACGGCACATTGAGCATGCCTAAGGCGTTGGCGCCTTATCGCCACAAGCTATTCGCCTTGACCATCGACCCACGCCGGCTCGCGGCGATTCGCAGCGAGCGTCGCCCCAATAGTCGGTACTGTTCAATGGATCAATGCATGCAGGAATTGCAGCAGGCCGAGGCACTGTTTCGCCGCTACCATATCCCCTATATCGACACCACACGCTTCTCCATCGAGGAGATCTCCACGCGCATGATCGCCGAGACCAACCTGACGCGGCGCTTCAGCCCGCGTTGATGCTCGACTCACCAGCTCGAACAGCTCAAAGATCGGCCAGCGGATGCGTCTCAGCATCCCAAAGCGGCATGAAAAAGCCATCGATGTAGTTCGCTGGTACGTTGGCGACATCCGTATACGCCCATTGCGGCGCTCGGTCCTTGTCGATCAGCAACGCGCGAATGCCCTCAGCCAATTCCGTATGCCGACAACATTGCACCGAGAGCATCAACTCATCGCGAAACGTCTCCGCCAAGCTGCCATCCCGGTGCCGACACAGCATGCGCCACACCAAGTGTGCCGTGGCAGGACACCCCGCCGCCAGACGCGCACGATTGGCGGCCAGCCAGGCGTCCTCACGGGGGTCATCGAGGATACGACGTACGACCTGCGTGATATCCGCCGCATCGCTCAAGACCTGCAGATGATCCAGACGCGGCATGACCTCGGCCTCCGGTGCCAACGCGCGGTTCTCGAAACCACTCAAGACCTCCCTGACCGCCTGCTGTGGGTGGCGATAATCGGCATCCTCCAGCGCCTTCAGCACGTCTTGCCGCGCCTCACTGGCGATGACGCGATCCGCCAGCCCCAGCTCCAGGGCATCGCGCGCATTGAGCTGGGCGCCGGTCACTCCCAGATAAAGCCCCACGCCGCGAGGCATACGCTGGAAAAACCAGCTGGCGCCAACATCGGGGTATAGGCCGATGCTGATTTCCGGCATGGCCAGGCGACTGGTGTCGGTCACGATACGGTGATCGGCGGCGACCAATAGCCCCAGACCGCCCCCCATGGCGACGCCGTCGCCCCAGACAATAAGGGGCTTAGGGTAATGATGCAGGAAATGATCGAGACGATACTCGGCCCCGAAGTAAGCCTGAGCGGCTTCTCCCTCGTCCCCGGGAGACGTCGTCATGGCGCGATACAGGGCGACCACATCGCCGCCCGCACAAAATGCCTTGTCGCCCGCGCCTTGCAGCCACACCGCATGCACCGACATGTCATCGGCCCAAGCGTCGAGCTTGGCATGCAGCGAGGTAATCATCGCCAGTGACAAGGCATTGAGACTGCCGGGCGCATTCAGCGTGGCGATGCCGAGGCACCCGCCGTCACGTGTGGGCCGCTCCTCGAAGATCACCTCGGATTCCGTCATCACTACCCCTCACCTTCTACTGCGAAAAGACGATGCGAGCTAGCTCATGCGTGCGGCTTCATTGTGGCAGAGCACACGCTCACATACCGCGCGGAGCGAAAATCCCCGGCGCATTGCGCCAGTAGCCCTTGTAGTCCATACCGAAACCGAACACATAGCGGTCGACGACCTCAAGGCTGCAATAATCCGCCTGGAGCCCCGGTACCGCCTTGCGGTCGTGACGCTTGTCGACCAGTACCGCTGTCGAAATACTCGCCGCACCCGCCTGACGACAATAGTCCAGAATCGCCGCCAGCGTCGTGCCTTCATCGAGAATGTCGTCGACGATCACCACATGACGACCGGCCATGGGAATCTCAGGCGAGACGCGCCAGAATAGCTCGCCCCCACGCATACCGCCGCGATAGCGTGTCGCATGTAGATAGTCCACTTCCAGCGGAAAACCGAGCCGCGTCAGCAGATGCCCTGTGGTGATCAGTCCCCCGTTCATTACGCAGTAGAAAACCGGCAGCGTGTCGCCCAGATCATGAGTGATCTCGTCGGCCATACGGTCGAGCGCGCGCTCGACTTCCTGCTGCGAAATGAGGCATTCGGCATGCGCCATGACATCGCGCATGGTCGCCAGTGATTCCTGGCACACGGAAGTAGATTGGTTAGGCATCGGATTCCTGATCGTGGGAAGCATCATTCACTTCGCCTCTTCCGGCATTGCGCGAACGCTGGCGAGACGACGTATAGGGAGCCTCGCGGTCGGACGCCGCCCGCGAGTGTGTATCGTCGGATGCCTCATTCCGGGCATCGTTACCGGTGTTGTCGCTGCCTGCATCACTGTCATTGTCGGCATCGCCCTGAGCGTTCTCGCCGGTGATCTCCACCGGACCGGCAATATGCAACTCGGAGGCCGGCAACGCCAGGCGCGCCTCATGCTCGCGCACGATATCGTAGACACGCAGCAGGATGTCCTGCTTCATCGATTGGAATTCAGCCCAGTCAGTAGTCTTGGCAAACGCATACACGATCAGCTCCAGCGCATGTTCGCCATAGCTCTGAAAGTACACCAGAATTTGCTCATCGGTATCCACGTCATCATGCGCATCGAGCATCGAGCGGGTCGCCTTGACGATGTCCGACACACGCTCGATATCGGTATAACGTAACCGAATGGTTTCGAAAAGGCGTCGGTTCCACATCCTCGAGGGGTTCTCGAGCACCAGGCTACTGAAGGCGGAGTTGGGGATATAAATCGGGCGCGACGCGAAGGTGCGAATGCGCGTCAAGCGCCAGCCGATATCTTCCACGACCCCTTCGATATCACGATCTGGAGATTTGATCCAGTCGCCGACGCGAAATGGCTTGTCCAGGTGAATCATTAATCCACCCAAGAAATTGGCCAGCATATCTTTGGCAGCGAAGCCGATTATCAGCCCGCCGGCCCCACCGAAGGCGGCCACTCCCGAGGGCGAGACACCCAAGCTCGAAAGAATCAACAACCCGATGATAACGACGACCACCGCCCCCAGTATCTTGGAGACGGCCGATGCCGTATCGGCATCCATGGACTTGGCACGATGCCCGCCCGGCGGAAACACCAAGCGTTTTTCAAGAAGCTTCACGGCCCTGAGCCCGGCCCAGGCCAGCAAGAGCAATGTAATGACGGCGCGTGCCTGAGCCAGATGCCCTTCCGCCCACTCGATATCCCAATGATAACGAACGACGGTTAGGCAGAGAGTGACCCCCATCAGCCAGATCCAGAGACGCAGCGGTCGCCGCAATGCCTTGATCAGGATGTCCGCCCAGCGGTTGCTGGTTTTCTCCAGCAACGGCCCCACACGCCAGATGACAACCCAGCTCACCAGATCGACGATCAGCGTCAGGGCAATGACTAAGCCAATCGCCGCCACCCACAGCGGCATGCCCAAGGTGGTTTGAACCCAATCCATCACGGGAGAGAAAAAATCAAACACGAGGATCCTTCCTTCTAGCTAGTACAGGTAGCGACGTCGATAGCCAGTGGCAAGGTCAGTGTGTGGGCGTTTCCGAGAGCGCCTCAAGTCGCGCATGGGCACGACGCCAACGCGCCAGCGCCGGCAGCGTTTCAAGCTCGGGACGGGCCCGACCGTAACGCAACTTGCCCAGACGCTTGGAAGAATGCCCCGCCGCCGCGTCGAGAATCTCGAGCGCCGCCGGGCGATCATTACATACTAGTACCATGTCACATCCTGCCGCCCAGGCGGCGTCGGCACGCGCCGAGGGCGACCCAGCCACGTGCGCACCGGCCATGCTCAGATCATCGGAAAACACCACGCCCTTGAACGCCAGTTCCTCGCGCAACATGCCAAGCCAGGAAGGGGAAAAGCCTGCCGGGCGCGAATCGAACGCGGTATACACCACGTGCGCCGGCATCACGGCATCCAACTTGCCGGAGAGCGTCTTGAAGGGCACCAAATCATGCTCGCGCAACGCCGAGAGTGAGCGCGTGTCCTCGGGCAAGGCATGATGCGAGTCGAGGCTGACGCCGCCGTGCCCTGGGAAGTGCTTGCCCACGGCGATCATGCCGGCCTCGTGCAACCCATCGATGAAGGCCTCACCAAGCACCGTGACGACCTCGGGGTCGGCGGAAAAACTGCGATCACCGATGGCCGGCGAGTGCTGATCATCGACGTCGAGCACCGGGGCAAAGGTAATGTCGAAACCGCAGGCCGCCATTTCCATTCCCAACAACCAGCCGGCTTCGTGGACCAGGGTGCGAGTCGCGTCAGGGGTCTCGGCATACCCTGCTGCCAATGTCGCCATGGACGGCAGCCGCGTCACGCCGTCCTGCAGGCGCTGGACACGTCCGCCTTCCTGGTCGATCGCCAGTAGCACGTCAGGGCGCACGTCGCGAATCGCGCGAGTCAAGGCGCGCACTTGCTCGGCATCATGCGTATTGCGCTTGAACAGGATTACCCCACCGATCTCGGAGCGAGCCAAAAGATGACGTTCGTCGTCGCTGAGTTGGGTACCTTCGATATCCAGCATGACTGGGCCGAGAGGTTGGGTCATCGTCGCGCTCCTGGCAAATGGAGGAAGGATTCTAGGCGGTGAGCAGCACTACGTCGAGCGCAGCCCTGTTGTAAGCACCCTCTCAGTCATGCAGCCAAACCGGTGTTCCGGCCGGTGTGGCCTCGAACACGGCCAGCAACGCCTCATCGCGCAGCCGAATACAACCGTGCGAGGCCGGCGTTCCCATCGGCTGGTCAGCGGGCGTGCCATGCAGGTATATATAGCGCCGCTGACTATCCACATCTCCCCCACGATTGACACCCCGTTCCAAGCCACACAACCATAGGATACGCGTCAATATCCAATCCCGCTCGGGGTGAGTGCGGGCCAGCTCGGGTGAAAACACCTCGCCGGTGGGGCGCCGCCCGCGAAAGACACTGCCGGGAGGCAGCCCACTACCGATAATCGCGCGCACGTAATGCCAACCCACAGGCGTCTGCCCACTACCCTCGTGCTGCCCAATACCGTGGGCGCCCGAGGAAATCGCAAACGTCTCGCGGCACGCGCTACCTTCGCGGATCGTCAGCGACTGCGCTCCGAGATCGATCTCTAGCCAAACGCCCCGCTCGGGGGGCAGATGGGCAAGTTGCGGCGTTCGCATCATCCCGCCACCTTGAGAGCATCATCTGGCAATGGCGCCTGCATGCCGGCCACGACTACCGGGCGCAGCCGCCGAATCAAATCGCGCACGCTGACATGCTCGTGATAATCCTTGTCGGCGATATCGCGCAAGGCATCAAGACCCGACAACGTAAAGATCACTGTGCCCAGCATGAAGTGTAACCGCCAGAAGCGTTCCGCCTCGGGCAGTTCCGGCGTGGCACGACGCACCAGGTCGCTGAAGCGTGAGAACACATTGCCATAGTGCTCCTGAATGTAACGGCGCAAGTGGCCTTGAGCTTGGGTATAGGCCAGCCCCAACAAACGCATGAACACCTTGAGGCTATTACGCTCGGCGGGGACTTCCAACACCGTGCGCGCCAGTGTCTCCAACAGCACCTCCAGGGGAATGGCCTCGCCCCGATATTGTGCCTCGAGCTCATCCAGGGCTTGGTGGAAGCGCTCGGAGAAGGGGTCGAGATAGCGCGCGAAGACCGCCTGGATGAGCGCCTTCTTGGACCCAAAATGGTAATTGACCGCCGCCAGATTGACCTTGGCTTTGCTGGTGATGGTACGTAGCGAGGTCTCGGCGAACCCCCGCTCGGCAAACAGGACCTCGGCGGTATCGAGAATGCGCGTCACTGTATCTGTCTGAGCCATGGGGCGCCCCGCGTGGAATAAACGAATGTTTAAAACAATTCGATTCTAAGCCTTGACGTCGATAACGACAAATCTCCACGTTTGAAACGCCATACCACTGGGCGAATGACGGCGCGAATGGTTGCACCGCGCCAAAGACTGGATACAATCACATACTGTATGCTTGAACACGTCAGTGCCCGTCGGAGGCCCCATGTCCCGCTCGCTAACTTCGCGCCAGCAACACGTCTTTGATTTTATCGTCAAGACCATGAATGAGCTTGGTTACCCGCCAACGCGCGCCGAAATCGCCCGGGCCCTAGGCTTTCGCTCGCCGAACGCCGCCGAGGAACATCTCCGCGCGCTCGATCGCAAAGGGGTCATCCGCATGATCCCCGGCACGTCGCGCGGCATCCGCCTCACCGCAGAAGACGACACCGCCTTGACCAACGGCGACGGCCTGCCAGTCATCGGTGAGGTCGCCGCCGGTAGCCCGATCCTCGCCGCAGCGCATATCGACCGGCACTGCCCTCTCGCACCGGACTACTTCACACCTCGCGCCGATTATCTGCTACGTGTCCGCGGGCTTTCGATGAAAAACGCCGGCATTCTCGATGGCGACCTGCTCGCCGTGCATCGCACCCAGCAGATCCGCGACGGCCAGATTGTCGTTGCCCGCCTAGAAGACGATGTCACCGTCAAGCGCTTCAAGCGTCAAGGCCATCATGTCTGGCTGCTCGCCGAAAACGAAGATTTCGCACCCATCGAGGTCGACCTACGCCACCAGGATCTCGAGATCGAAGGCCTCGGCGTCGGCGTGATTCGTGGTGGTGGCGGTAACGGCCTGCACTGAGTCGACACGCCGTTCATCATGCGCAAGATCCTTCACGCCGATTGCGACTGTTTTTATGCCGCCGTGGAAATGCGCGACGATCCAGCGTTACGCGATATTCCCCTAGCGATCGGCGGCAGCCCCGAGACACGCGGCGTTGTCGCCACCTGCAATTACCCAGCGCGCGCCTTCGGCATCCACTCGGCGATGCCCATGGCGCGTGCCATGCGCCTGTGCCCGCACCTGACGCGACTCTCCCCGGACTTCGAAAAATACCGAGCTGTCTCGGCGCGCATCCAGGCACTGTTCCATGAGCTGACATCACTGGTGGAACCCTTGTCCCTCGACGAGGCCTACCTGGATGTCAGTGAGGTCACACGCTTCCAGGGAAGCGCGACCTGGATGGCCGAATGGCTCAAACAAGAAGCACTGGCGCGGACGGGTATCATCATCTCGGTGGGCGCAGCGCCCAGCAAGTTCCTCGCCAAGCTTGCCAGCGACTGGGACAAACCCGATGGGCTATGTGTGATAGCTCCGGATGAAGTCGAGCCTTTTCTCCTCGCCTTGCCCGTCAAGCAGCTGCACGGCGTGGGCCCAGCGACGGCAGCCAAGCTCGAGGCACTAGAGATCGTCACCTGCCGCGACCTGCGCGAATGGCCGCTCGAATCTCTGGTCGAGCGCTTCGGCAAATTTGGGCGTCGGCTATTCGAGCTAGCGCGTGGCATCGACGAGCGCCCGGTACAGATCGAGCGAGAGCGCAAGTCCGTCAGCGTGGAGACGACTTATCATCGCGATCTGCCCGATCTGGCGACGTGTCACGACGCTCTCACGACCTTGATCGAACGCCTGGTGGCGCGACTGAAACGGCATGGCACGCCGGCCATTCACAAGCTGTTCGTCAAGGTCCGCTTCGATGATTTCAGCAGCACGACTCTGGAAACCACGGGTCGCGAGGCGTTAGCGGCGCGTTTTCAAGCCTTGCTGGACGGCGCCTGGACGCGCGGCGAACGCCCCGTGCGTCTGCTCGGAGTCGGCGTGCGCCTGACGCCCGAGGAGCAGCGACGCCAGATGACACTCTTTGACTGAGCCTCGCGCTCAAGCAAAGACGACCGTCTTGTTGCCATGGATCAGGACCCGGTCCTGCAGATGCCAACGTAGCCCCCGTGCCAGCACGGCTTTTTCGACGTCACGTCCCAGACGCACCAAGTCCTCGGCGGTATGGCAGTGCGTCACGCGCTGTATGTCCTGCTCGATGATGGGCCCCGCGTCGAGCTCTTCGGTGACATAGTGACACGTCGCACCGATGAGCTTGACGCCCCGCGCGTAGGCCTGATGATAAGGCTTCGCCCCAGCGAACGAGGGCAAGAAACTGTGGTGGATATTGATGATCCGCCCGGCGTATCGCTGGCACAGGTTGGGCGGCAGAATCTGCATGTAGCGTGCCAGCACCACCGTGTCCGCCCGAGCCTCTTCGACCAGCGCCTCGACCCGAGCGAATGCCGCCGCTTTGTCGTCTGCATCGACCGGCACATGATGAAACGGAATACCATGCCATTCGACCAGCGCGCGCAGCGCTTCATGATTGGAGATCACGCAGGGGATCTCGCAATCTAGCTCACCCGCGGTCCAGCGGTACAACAGATCGACCAAGCAATGCGAAGCACGCGAGGCCATCAGAACGACGCGCTTGGGCTTTGCGGTATCGCTCAGTTTCCAATCCATCGAGAACTCATCAGCAATGGCGGTAAAGTCGTCGCGCATCGCATCGATACTCAGCGGCAAAGACTCAGCCTTGATTTCGTAGCGCATGAAAAAGCGCCCGGTGGCCAAGTCCGAATGCTGATTGGCCTCCGTAATCCAGCCTCCGTGACCGGCAATATAACTGGATACGCGAGAAACGATGCCCACGCGGTCGGGGCACGAGACGATAAGACGATACGAATGGGACATGCGCGCTACCATCAATCCTGAAATGAGGTGGTGAACGGCACTCTCTTGAGGGAGGCACGTTTCACCAAAGGGCGCCTATTGTAGCGAATTCGATCATGACAAGAAGCCTCGATTGTGGCCGCGCCGGGGCATCCCGTATAGTGATGGACATCTTCACGTTAAGGGATAACGATGTCCCAACCACGCATCCAGATACGCGCCCGCCGCAAGCCTCCCCTTCAGATACTGCCCCTCGGCGGCTGCGGTGAAATCGGCATGAATTTCACCCTTTACGGGCATCTTGACCACTGGATCGTGGTCGACTGCGGCATGATGATTCGCCAGGACCTCCCACAGGCGCCCTTGCAAGTACCCAATGTCGACCTCTTGCCTTCTCAGGGTATCGTCCCTCAGGCAATCCTCGTCACGCACGGACATGAAGACCACATCGGCGCGATTGCCTGGCTGTGGCCCCGTTGGCAATGCCCTATCCATGCGACGCCACTGGCCGCCGGTTTGCTGCGCCTGCGCTTCGCCGAGCAGCAACTGCCCACTGATGCGATTCACGTCATCACGCCCGACGAGGCCATGCAAAGCGGTCCTTTTGATATACGCTTTTTGCCGCTGCCGCACTCGATTCCCGAAAGCTGTGCCCTGCTCTTGGCGACACCCGATCACCGTATCCTGCACACCGGCGACTGGAAGCTCGATCCCGAGCCTTTGATAGGTGATCCCGTATGCCCGCAGCGTTTCCAGGCACTGGCGCCTATCGATCTCGTCGTCGGCGATTCCACGAATGCCCCCGTCTCCGGACACTCCCGCAGCGAAGGCGACGTCGCGCGCGCGCTTGAAACGACGATCGGCGCTTGCCCCGGCCGCGTGATCGTCAGCTGCTTCGCCAGCAACCTGGCGCGCGTCCTGGCACTAGGCCGTGCCGCCAAGGCATGCGGACGACGCGTCAGCCTCATGGGGCGCTCGATGGAGCGCATGGTGAATGTCGCCCGGGGGCTTGGCTATCTCGAGGACTTCCCCACCCTGGTCCCCGTTCGCGACCTTGGTTATTTACCGCCCGAAGAGGTGCTGGTCATTGCCACCGGCAGTCAGGGAGAACCACGCTCGGCCCTATCGCGCCTGGCCCAGGGACAGCACACCGATTTCGAACTTCAGCCCGGCGATAGCGTGATTTTCTCGGCCAAGGCGATCCCGGGTAACGAATTGCTGATCGAGCGGTTACAGGCCGGACTCAAGCGCGCCCACGTCACCCTTTACGATGAACGCAATCACCCCGAGCTACATGCCTCGGGACATCCTGCACAGGACGAATTGCAACGCCTTTATGGCTGGCTCGCTCCCCGACGCTTGCTGCCCGTACATGGCGAATTCCAGCACCAACAAGCGCATCGTGTCCTGGCGGAATCGCTGGGTATCGAGGTGCCTTGGATCCCGCGCAACGGTGATATGCTTCGCTTCGATAACGAGGGTCTGAGCTGTCTTGCACGCCACTCGCTGGCGCCGCATATCGTCACTCAGAATCGCATTCATCCCCTAGAAGGATTGCGCGCTCCCGCCATGTCGAGCATGCATCGCCGCAGCGGCATCTTGAGTTTGACGCTTCCGGTCGTTCGACAGCCGGCGGGGTGGGCTCGCGTGGGCCGTTTGTTATGGGACACGAGCCACGACTTGGCATTGGACGACACCGCCCTCGCCGATTGGCTCGATGACCAGTTGGCCATGCATGAGGCGGATACTATCGCCAAGTTACGTCAGCAATTGCACGCCCCCTTGATGCATTGGCTCGACGAGCACCTGCGTCATCTCCCCGACGTCCATCTGCATATCATGGCCGCAGAAGAGACCTCGCCTCTCGACTCATGACCCGATATGAAAAAACGGACCCTACGGTCCGTTTTTTAACGTTCTACGCGCAACACTTACTGCTTGCGTTCCTTATCTTTTTTCGGCGGACGCCCCCGACGCTTGCGCGGCTGTTCGGACATCAAATCGTCCATAGAAAGGCCGGCATCGCTCATCGCTTCACGAATTTCCGCCAACTTACGCTCTTTATCGGCTTCTTCGGCTTGTCGCTTATGATCTTCCTGCTGCTTCTGTTCGATCACTTCACCGATGACTTCCGACAGCTTGTGGAGCTGCTCCATGCTGAGCTGTCGCGCGGCAGCGCGAGCCACGTTTTTATTTCGCGCAATGCGCTCCAGAGTATCAGTGGACATTTGCCTCCTCCATTTAAAATAACCAACCTGCAGCATAACGCCTTGGCGTTTCTGAAAAGTATATGACTCGAACTTGGTTTAGCAAGAAAATAATGTTCTCAATACAAGTCGAACCTTATAGCTTTATGGTCAGGAGACGCATCACACTACCGCGCATAAAGGGTACGTACAAAAAATTATCCGCCCGTCATATTCATGAAGCGCACGATATCGACATCACCGTCCGTGCGGAAATGATGGCGCTCGGGTTTCAATGGCATGGCCTCGACGATGCGCTGCTTGAGGCGCTCCATATCACCGGGATAACGCCGCAAAACCTCGCGTAGATCGACCGAATGCTCGTTGCCGAGACACAGTAACAAACGCCCTTCCACCGTGACCCTTACCCGGTTGCAGGTGTCGCAGAAATTATGGCTGTGCGGTGAAATGAAACCGATACGCGAATCACTATCCGGCATACGGAAATAACGCGACGGCCCCAAGGTATTCTCGGTGGTCGGCAACAGCGGATAACGCGATGCGATGGCCGCGTGCACATCATCGCTGGAATAAAAGGTTTCTTCGCGCGAATGATCGGAGACGTCGCCCAGCGGCATTTCCTCGATAAAGCTGATATCCACGCCTTCTCGACGCGCGAAGTCGACCAGATCAAGAACTTCATCGTCGTTACGCCCCTTGAGCACGACGGCATTGAGCTTGATACGCTCGAATCCGGCATCGCGCGCGGCACGAATACCGGCAATGACATGTTCGAGATTGCCGGTGCGCGTCAAGCTGCGGAAACGCTCGGGGTCGAGTGAATCAATGCTGATATTGAGGCGCTGCATACCGCCTTCCCGCAATGCCTTGGCATGCTTGACCAACCCCGCGCCGTTAGTGGTCATGGCGAAGTCCTTGAGGCCCGGAAGCGCGCCGACACGCGACACCAGATCGTCGATGCCACGTCGTACCAGCGGCTCACCGCCGGTCAAGCGAATCTTTTCCACGCCCAGTTCGACGAACGCACGCGCCACCTGCTCGATCTCTTCAAGCGTCAATATCTGTGCACGCGGCAGAAACGTCATGTCCTCGCTCATGCAATAGACGCAGCGAAAGTCACAGCGATCCGTCACCGAGATACGCACATAGCGAATCTGGCGCTGAAAATTGTCGATCAGCTCGGTCATGCTTCCTCCCAACGGTCCGCGTCCCGCGCGTCACTGTCACGCGCCGAGACCCAATACGTCCCGCTTGCAGTGTGTTCTTTCTTCCAGAATGGCGCACATGTCTTGAGGTAGTCCATCAGAAAATCGCACGCATCGAATGCCGCACGGCGATGGGCACTCGCAACCATGACCATGACGATGGGGTCACTTGGCAACAAGCGGCCGACACGATGCACAATGCGTATCCCATCGAGCGGCCAGCGCGACGTCGCCTGCTCAGCAATGTCACGCAGCGCCGCCTCGGTCATGCCAGGATAATGCTCCAGCGACAGGGCCTGCACGTCCGGGCGCTCATTGAAATCGCGCACCAGGCCAGTGAAGGTCACCACGGCACCGATATCATGACGCCCCGCCAGCAATTGGCGCTGCTCCTCCCCCACATCGAAGACCGGCGACTGCACACGCACATCGATCATGACTGCCTCCTCACCCACCGGTGACCGGTGGAAAAAACGCCACTTCATCCCCATCGGCGAGCGACGTTCCATCATGTGCCATGGCATGGTTAACGGCACACAGAATGCGCGCAGCGGACAAGGCCGCGAAGCGGGAATCCTGTTTCTCAAGAGCGGCCTTGAGACTGGCGACATCGGGTCTTTTCAGCGATGCAACCGGCACTTCCACCTCTTCAATATCCAGTCGCTCGCGCAATTCGGCGAGGAGCTTGACGCGTATTGCGGCGATTTCGACGGATGGGGTTTCGAACGCTTCGCGCGTCGCGGATTCATCCTCGGAAGCGCGGTGCCAATCACCGGACTTGCCGCCCGTCTTGTGCTCCAAGCGCACGCCTTCGACCATCATGTCCCTGTCGACCGCCTTGCACATATCGTAGAGGGTCAGACACGCAACCGAGACCGCGGTCAGCGCCTCCATTTCCACACCGGTGCGGCCCGCCAGACGGCAGCGTGATTCCACATGCACACAAGAAGCCGCATCGTCGAGGCGAAAATCGACGCTCACCTTGGACAGCAGCAACGCATGACACAAGGGAATCAGCTCATGCGTGCGCTTGGCGGCCTGAATGCCGGCGATACGCGCCGTGGCCAGCACATCGCCTTTGGGCAAGCCGCCCTCGGCCAGCAATGCCAGCGTTTCTGGGCGCATGACGATGCGTCCGCTTGCCACGGCCTCGCGCTGCGTTTCGGCTTTGTCGCCAACATCCACCATGTGGGCTTCGCCACGTGCATTGAGATGGGTCAAACTCATGTCAGGTCACCGAACGGTTGTATCGTCACCGGCGTACCCGCCTCAACGGCGGCACATCCGTCACCGATTTCGATAAGGCAATTGGCCGCCACCATCGAGCTCAGAATGCCCGATCCCTGGCGGCCTGTGGTACGCACCCACAGTTGACCGGCGTCATCACTTGTATAAATACCACGATGGTAATCGACACGTCCCTCACGGCTTTTCAATGGCTCGCCGGCCAGCGCCGTGAGACGGGACGGTTGCCAGTCATGCTCTCCCTGCATGCGCCGTAACATAGGTTGAACGAACTGCAAGAACGTCACCATGACCGCCACGGGGTTGCCGGGCAGCCCGAAGAAAGGCACCGTCACGCCCCCCGTTTGATGGATACGACCGAACGCCAAGGGTCTTCCCGGACGCATGGCGATCCGCCATAACCCCAGCTCGCCGATAGCCGTAAGCGCGGGCTTGACCCAATCGGCTTGGCCGACCGACACGCCCCCGCTGGTTACCACCATATCCGCCTCGTGGGCCGCCGCCGCGAGGGAGACACGCATGCTGTCAAGATTATCCTGCAGGATGCCCAGATCGATGACCTCGCAGCCCAGGCGGCTCAGCAGACCTTGTAACGAAAAACGGTTGGTATCGTAAATGCCGGCGGGCGGCAGCGACTCGCCCGGCGCCGTGACTTCATCGCCGGTAGAGAACACTGCCACGCGTAGCGAACGGAATATCTCGACCTCCGCGTATCCCAGTGAGGCCAGTAACCCCAAGTGCTGCGGCCGTAACCGTGTCCCTGCACTCAGTGCATGCTCGCCGCGAGCAATATCTTCGCCGGCCTGGCGCACGTTCTGCCCACGCCGTACCCGCTCGGAGTGTTCGACACGGATGCGATCGGGGATGCCACTATCGACGAGCTGCTCGCTCATGACGACGGTATCTGCGCCGGCCGGCAGCGGCGCTCCGGTGGTAATCCTCACCGCCCCGCCTAACGCCAGCGATGTTGTCAACCGCGTACCCGCCAAGACATCACCGACCACGTCCACGCGCATGTCGCCTCCCGGCACGTCATCGGGCCACGCCAGCGCGATGCCGTCCATCGCGGCGTTGGTATTCTGCGGCACGTCGATTGGCGACATGACATCCACCGCCAACACTCCGCCACAGGCCGACGCCAAGCTAACCCGACGCGTGGTGACCGGTGGCGGCGTCATCGCCGCCAGGGCCTCGAGCGTCTCATCGACGCTGAGCATGCGCTCGCCCAGTTCAAAACACGATAAGGTCATGACGTCTCCCGGGGACCGCGACGCATCTCGGGCCAACGTTGCGGCCAGGCCTGCAACCAGTCGACCAAGGCGTCATGATCGTCCATCGACAAGCGCTCGACACCTCCCGGCAGCGCAATATTATCGGGCGTCGCCACTGCCCGCACCCAGGGGTCATCGGCCGCCATCAGCGGCTTCTGCAAGGCCTCGCGATGCAGCTCCAGCTTGGGTAAAGGCCAGGCTTTGAAGCCTTCGACCAGGATCAAATCCGGCGCCAAGGGCAGAACATGGGGGATCAGCGCCGCTAGATCGGCTTCCTCACGTTCGGGCGTTTCCATCATCATGGCAAAACGCTTGCCCGACGCCACCAGCATTGGCATCGCGCCAGCGTGACGCAGGCGGTAGCTATCCTTGCCAGGGCGGTCGATGTCGAAGGCGTGATGGGCATGCTTGATCACGGCCACCTGCATTTCTGCATCGGCTAATCTGGGCAAAAGTGCCTCAAGCAGCGTCGTCTTGCCGGTCCCACTCCAAGCAGCGATACCCAGCAGCGGCGTGTCTAGCGTATCAAGCGATAACGTCATCGCGTTTTGTCGTCCTCATGCCAATTCGTCGAGGGAGAACCATCCATAGATAACAGGAGGCAACAAACATGCCGAGCAACCACCCTTAGTGCGATGATGAATTGCCTTGGCTCTCCGATAATCACACAGGAAGGCAGCTCCCGGGTCAAAACGACCCACCAGAGCGCCAGCGCCGCTCCATAACGTCACGATCATCGGGAGAGTTGAGGTTGGCGAACGCCTCGGGCTGATCGGAAAAATCGACATGACACCAAGGGTGGCGCGCATACCAGCGATCTATCTTGCGCTCGCCATCGCGCAAAGCAGCCCCGAGATCGTCGCGCAGCGTGGCGTCGATCAAGGCCACCACGGGATGCGCCCGCTGGCCATCGTGTGCAACCGCGATACGCTGCTCGCCGAGCCCTTGCTGCATGCGCAGCGCTAGATCCGTCGGCAGAGCCGGAGAATCGCAAGGCACGAATAATGCCCAGGGCGTGTCTATGGCACATAACGCACTCCACATACCCATGAGCGGCCCGTGATAGCCTGTCTCGCGGTCGCTGATGAGCGGGTACCCCAGCGCCCGATAACGCTCGAGGCTACGATTGGCATTGATCGCGATGCGACCGACCTGAGGCGCCAGACGGTTCACCACGTGCGCGATCAAGGGTTCGTCCGCAAACGACTCCCAGCCTTTATCGCGGCCACCCATGCGACGCCCTTCGCCTCCCGCCAATATCACGGCGGTCACTTCATCCTCGTGCATGCCTACCACTCCCGCGCTGGCTACTCATTCCACCATCATACGCAGCTTCGGTGCACACGCCGAGCCACTTACCAGGTGCGTACGGCAATGACGACGTCACACCGCCACACCCTGCTTGAAGGCACTTACCTGTAGGCATCGTTGTTCGAGGCTCCAGTACTCGTCGCAGCGCTCGGTCAATACACTGGGTTGATGTGCACTGAGTACGATGGCGCAGCCCACCTCATGCAGCGACGAGATCAATGCACTGACATCAGCAATAGCCTGACGATCAAGGCTGGCAGTGGGCTCGTCGAGCAGCAACACGCGTGGCGACAATAGCCAGGCCCGCGCCAACGCCAATCGCATACGCTCACCGCCAGACAGCGAGCGGGCCCGTTGCTCTGCATGTGCGGCTAGGCCACAGTGTTCCAGCATCGCCGCCACACGATCACGGGCCATTTCTCCGCGCCAGCCGTGCCATCGGGCAACATAGCGCAGATTGCCTGCGACACTGGTATCGAAGAGATAGGGCTGTTGGTGAAGATAGAGCACGCGCCCTGGGCAAGGTGGCGTGACGGCAGACATCGCGCCCGCCAACGTCCAATGTATGGTGCCTTGGCGGGGCGCCTCCAACCCCGCCAGAAGACGCAGCAATGTCGTCTTGCCGCTACCATTATCGCCGCGCAGGTGCACCAGCGAGCGCCCCTGCCAGTATAGGTAAGGTATGTCCCATAGCGCCGGCTGACGGTCGAAGCCATGGGCAAGATGGCTTACCTCGAGCATGAACATTCCCCTCGATGGATGGTGCGCGATCAAACACTTACGGTTTGATGACCGCGGCCGCGCATTACGCCCAGCAGTACATTGAGCACCAGCGCCAGCAGCAACAGGACGAGCCCCAGAGCAAGCCCCTGGGCGAATTCACCCTTGAGCGTTTCCAGAGCGATCGCCGTAGTGATAGTGCGCGTGAAATGCTCGATATTGCCCCCGATCATCACCGCGCTGCCCACCTCGGCAATGATGCGTCCAAATGCGGCCAGCACGGCGGCAATGACCCCGAAGCGCGCTTCGCGGATCAACACCCACAGAGATTGCCACCATCCAGCGCCTAGTTGCCGTGCCGTTTCCCAGGCACGCTGATCGATGCTTTGCAGCGTGCTGTGCAACATCGCTGTCAATACCGGCATCGCCAGCAATATCTGGCCGAGGATCATGGCACGCTGGGTAAACAGGAGACGCAACTCCCCCAGTGGGCCACTGCGCGATAGTAGCATGAACAACACCAACCCCACCACCACGGTCGGCACGGCCATGAACGTATTGACCAACGATATCGCGAACCAGCGACCAGGAAAGGCAACGCGCGCCAGCAGCAAGGCAATTAACAACGAAGGCGGCAAGGCCACGAGTATCGCCGTCAGCGAGACACGAAACGAGACGCCGATGATTTCCCACAAGGCTGGGTCGAGGGAGACCAGCAAGTGTAGCGCCTCCCTCGCCGTGTTCATGAGTTCGTGCATCGACGCCTCCGAGCGTCAGTCACTTTCATGGACGGCGCTAGTAGGATCGACCTTCTCACCGGCGCTGGCATGGAACAAGGCCTTGTCATTGAGTCGGAAAGCGTCGATCAGGTCTTGTCCTTCGTCGGAAATCAACCACTCGGCCAAGGCCCGTGCGCCCTGGGTATTGAGGCCGTCATAGCGTTCGGGATTGACCAGGATGACCTGATACGGATTGAACAACGCCGTATCGCCTTCGACCATGATCTCGAGATCGAGCTTATCTTTCATTGCCAGCCAGGTGCCGCGATCCGTCAATGTATAGCCTTGTAATTCACTGGCCATTTTCAGCACTTCCCCCATGCCTTGCCCTGCAGCGCGAAAGCCTTCGAAGTCAGGTGTTACGCCGGCCTCAGCCCAGAGATGCTTTTCTTTCTTGTCGGTGCCGGAGTCATCGCCACGTGAAATAAACGTCGCGCCTTGATCCGCCACAGCGGCAAACGCGCTAGTGGCATCATCGCCACCATCGATCCCGGCAGGGTCGTCGGACGGCCCTACGATCACGAAATCGTTGTACATCACACCATGCGGTTCGACACCGTAATCGGCATCGACGAAGGCCTTCTCCGCAGCGGGCGCATGGGTCAACACCAAGTCGACATCGCCGTCACGCCCCAGACGCAGCGCTTTTCCGGTGCCTACGGGGATGACCTGGATCTGATAGGGATGATCTTCTTCGAACTTGGGCAACAGGTAATCCAGCAACCCAGAATTGTAGGTGCTGGTGGTGGTCGCCAAACGAACGGTATCGGCGGCCTGGACCCCGGACACCAGCAACAACGATAGCGCCAGGGTAGCGAACAGCGAGAGACGGCGTGTCAACATGGGAACCCCTCATTATTGTCGAGTCATGAACATGCCCAACTCTCCTTGCAATTGGTATGCCTGACGTGACCACGCTGCTAAAAACGGGGACAATTGCCGGATTACATCGCGCCTTTTACCATGAAAATAATCCAGGTGCGTAACGAATGTAACAAATTGACCCAATGACGGGACACTATGTCCCGCCACGCAGGGAATGTCGCCCATGACCGCATCCACCGAACTGCCGACCGCCTCCGTGTTGATCGTCGATGACGAGCCCGGCATGCGCAACTATCTTGCCAAGGCCTTGGCACCGCGCTTCGCGCTGGTTGAGGTCGCCGACTCGCTCAGCGCCGCGGAAGCCTTGCGTCAGCGGCTACACTTCGATCTGCTGTTGGTCGACATCCGTCTCCCTGACCGCTCGGGCATCGAATGGCACGAGGCGCTCGGTCCCGAACGGCGTAGCGATATCATCTTCATGACCGCCTACGCCGATCTCGACATGGCGGTCCAGGCACTGCGCGCCGGGGCCAGCGACTTCATCATCAAGCCGTTTCGCCTCGAGCAGTTGCAAAGCGCCGTCGACCGTTGCCTAGCCCAACGTCGCCTAGCGCGCGAGAATTTCGTGCTCCAGCGCGAGACCCAGCGCCTGCACCACCCCGATGAGAGCATGATCGGAGATAGCCACGCCATGGCTCAGGTCAGAGCGATCACCGAGCGCGTCGCGCCGACACCCTCGGCCGTCTTGATCCATGGCGAATCGGGCACCGGCAAGGAACTCGTGGCCCGCGACCTGCACCGCCTCTCGGGGCGATTCGGCGCCTTCGTGCCTCTCAACTGCGGCGCCATCGCCGGCGACCTTCTGGAATCGGAGCTTTTCGGTCACGTCAAGGGCGCCTTCACCGGCGCGGTCAAGACCCGTGAAGGGCTGTTCACCTATGCCGATGGCGGCACGTTGTTCCTCGATGAAATCGCCGAGATGCCGTTGGCAATGCAGGCCAAGCTGCTGCGCGTACTCGAAAGCAAGCGCATTCGTCCGGTGGGCAGCGAGCAAGAGCAACCCGTGGACGTGCGTATCCTCGCCGCTACCCACCGCAACCTGCAGCACGAAGTCAGCGAGGGACGTTTCCGTGAGGATCTCTATTTTCGCCTCAACGTTCTTACCTTGACGCTCCCCGCGTTGCGCGAACATCCGGAAGATATTCCTGCTCTGGCCCACCATTTCTCTCGTCAGCTATCTCGCGATCTGGGGCTCGCCGCCCCGCCATGGCAGCATGCCGACCTTGAGCGTCTGATGCATTATCCTTGGCCTGGCAACATCCGCGAGCTCAAGAATTTCATCGAGCGTTGCATTCTGCTCGGCCAACTACCGAGCGACATGCTCGATGAGGTGGCTACCGCGCCCAACGCCGTTGGCACGAGTGGCTATCCCAGCGACTGGTCTCTGGAAGCCGTCGAGCGTGCGCATATATTGGATGTGCTAGAAGTCCATGGCCATAATAAATCCAGTGCCGCCCGCGCGTTGGGCGTATCGCGCAAGACCCTCGACCGCAAACTCAATGCCTGGCAAGACTTGAACGCATGAAAGGCTTACGCCGCTGGTTGCGCGCCTCGATTCGACGCCGACTGTTGTGGCTCGCCTTCGCCCCGCTGGCCTTGCTGATACTCGCCCTGGCGGGACTCACGGCGTATTGGACCTCAACGTACAACGACCGCCAGTTGTATATGAAAGTGCGTGCCGACCTAGCCGTTGCCTCGCGCGTTCTAGACGGTGTGAGCCAGCAACAGCAAGCGCGCCTCGAGGAATTGGCGCGCAGCCACGCGCTCGCCTCGGCACTGCAGGGCGAAGGATCTCAGTCACTCGAGGCACTGCTCGACGAAACGCAAAACGCGATGCAACTGGACTGGTTGCGCGTGGTACCGCTCGCGGCACTAGAGGATAGCCCCGAACTGCAACGCCGCTTGCAAACATCAGACAATGCGCAAGGCATGTCAGGACTGGACGTTCTCACGGCACCGCGTCTTGAAACACTGTCCTCGGGGCTCGCCCGACGAGCACGCCTTGCGCTGCGCGACACACCGCAAGCGGCTCCCAGCGATCGTCAGCGCGAGACGCGCGGCATGGTATTGCGCACGCTGTATCCCATTCATGACGGACAAGGAAACCTGCGTCTTCTCCTCGATGGCGGGCGCTTGCTCAATGGCGATGCCGAGCCCGTGGATGAGATCCGAGACCTGGTCTATGGCCCGGGTACGCTTCCCGAAGGCAGCACCGGCAGCGTCACCTTGTTTCTCGATGACGTGCGCATCGCTACCAACGTGCGCCTGGCCAACGGCGAACGCGCCCTCGGCACGCGCGTCTCCGAGCCCGTCAGCCGCCAGGTTCTAGAACGCGGCGAGCGTTTCATAGACAACGCCTTCGTGGTCAGTGGTTGGTACGTCGCCGCCTATGCTCCACTCGAGTCACTAACCGGTCAGCGTATCGGCATGATCTATGCCGGCTTTCCCCTGGCGCCCTATGAAGCCCTCTACCGAGACACACTGCTGCAGGTCGGTGCCGTTTTACTCGTCATCATCCTGATCTCGGGCTTGATGGTCATTCGCGGCGTCGACGCCCTCGCTACCCCGGTGCGCCGGATGCATCGCGTGATACACGGCATCCGTGAGGGGCAGCACCTACGCATCGGCCATCTGGATAGCCAGGACGAACTGGCAGAACTGGCGCATGAATTCGATGCCATGCTCGACCGCTTGGACGCCCATCAGAACGCCTTGCAACGTGCTGCTCAGACCCTCGAGCGACGCGTCGAGACACGGACCCAATCGCTGACCGAGAAAACGCGCGCACTCGAGGAGCACGTCACCTTGCTCAAGCAGGCGCGCGCCAGCCTGATGACCCAGGAAAAGCTTGCCGCCCTAGGCGAGATGACCGCGGGTATCGCGCATGAAATCAACAACCCTGCCGCGGTGATCCTCGGCCACGTGGAGTTACTGGCCGATAGCCTTGGCCCCGATGTCGCCCCCGTGCGCGACGAAGTCGACACTATCATCGCCCAGGTCGAGCGTATTCGTGCGCTGATCGATAACCTGCTGCAATATTCGCGTGCCGGTGGGCATGAGCCTGCCTTCGTCGCCGAAGACATCAACGCCATCGCCGCCGGTACCGAGCTCTTGATCCGACACGCTCTCGACAAGCACGGCCACCGCCTGATCAGTTCACTGCACGCCACTAGGCGCGCCGAGTGCCATCGCGGTCAATTGCAACAGGTGCTGATCAACGTGCTGCTCAATGCCACTCAAGCCAGCACCTCGCCGATGAACATTCATCTGGCGACACGCGACACCGTGCGCGAGATCCCCGAGCACGGATGCCTCGACGGCGTCGAAATACGCGTCGCCGACCGAGGGCCAGGCATTCCGCCCGAGCTACGCGGCCGAATTTTCGATCCGTTCTTCACCACGCGCGAAGCGGGCTCCGGGCTTGGGCTGGCTATCAGCGCGGGCATCGTACGCCGCAGCGGCGGCGAGATGTGGGTCGCCTCGGCACGCGGTCGCGGCACGATCTTCCACGTCTGGCTCCCCTGCCAGGCGTTCCCAAGCGGCGCCGAGGAAGCCACCACGCGCAAACTGATCGCATCGCTCAGCGACATGTCCTCACCTTCCTCACGCGGCGGTTAAGATCGCCGCGCCGAGGCGCTATCATGGCTCGGTAACGTCTCATCACAAGGGATCATCCATGAGCGGATTCGACGTCGGCGCACGTCTCAAGCAATTGCGCATGTTGCGCGACTTATCGCAACGCGAGCTGGCAAAACGTGCCGGCGTGACCAACAGCACGATTTCACTCATTGAGCAGAATAGCGTGAGCCCTTCGGTGAGCTCGCTGAAGAAGATCCTCGATGCCATGCCGGTTTCGATCAGCGAATTCTTCGCCGGCGAGGAAACCAGCCCTCAGGAAAAGGTCTTCTACCGGGCCGAAGAATTGACAGAAATCGGCGACGGCAACCTCTCTTGGCGCCTGGTCGCCGCACGCCACCCCAGCCGTGGCATGTCGATCATCCACGAGCATTATCCGTCGGGCGCCGATACCGGCGAAGACATGCTCGAACACGAAGGCGAAGAAGGTGGCGTCGTCATTACCGGTACCATCGAGCTCACCGTCAACGGCGACACGCAATGCCTTCATGCGGGTGACGCTTACTATTTCGACTCGCGCCTGCCGCACCGCTTTCGCAATCCCGGCGACGCGGACTGCGTCATCGTCAGCGCCAACACCCCGCCGGGCTTCTCAGAAGGCGGTGCGAGCACACATCATCGCCGTTAGGTGTCATTCATGTTCGGCGGCCTGCGGCAAGATCCAGTTGAGGACGATGCCAACCAAGGCGGCCAGACTCACGCCCTGCAAGGCATATTCGCCACTGCCAAGCTGCATGCCGCCGATCCCGAAAACCAGAATCAACGACACCACTACGAGGTTGCGCGGCGCGGTCAAGGACTGGCCACCACGCACCAGAGAGTTCATTCCTACTACTGCGATAGAACCGAACAACAGCGTCATGATGCCGCCCATCACCGGCGTGGGAATGGTTTGCAGTAACATACCGAGCTTGGAGACGAACGCCAGCACGATGGCGGTACAGGCCGCGACGATCATGATCGCCGGATTGAAATTACGGGTCAGCGTTACCGCTCCGGTGACTTCCGAATACGTCGTGTTGGGTGGCCCGCCGAAAAGCGCCGCCACGGAGGTCGCCAAGCCGTCTCCCAGCAAGGTGCGCTTCAACCCCGGTTTTTCGAGATAGTTGCGCCCTGTCACCGAGCCGATCGCTACCATGTCACCGATATGTTCGATTACCGGCGCAATGGCCACCGGAATCATGAACAGGATCGCCGCCATGCTGAACGTCGGTGTCACGAAATCGGGCCACGCCAGCCAGGCGGCTTCCTGAACCGGCGTCAGATCGACCACGCCCATCGCCAACCCCAGCGCATAGCCCACGACGATCCCGCCCATGATCGGGATCAGACGAATCAAGCCTCGCCCGAAGACCGCCAATATCAGCGTCACCAATAGACTCACCATCGACAACGTGATGGCCTGAGCGTACCCCATGTCGCTGTTCTCCCCCGTCGCCATGTCCACCGCGACGGGTGCCAATGCCAGACCGATGACCATGATCACCGGCCCTACCACCACAGAGGGCAGCAAGCGATGCAACCAGGCGGTGCCTTTCAAGCGCACGATCTGTGAGATCACCACATAGACGAGCCCCGCAACGAACAATCCGCCCAGCGTGGCGGGAATGCCATAGCTGGCTACCGAACCTTGAATGGGCGCGATGAAAGCAAACGAGGATGCCAGGAACACCGGGATGCTGCGTTGCGTGACGAACTGGAAAATCAAGGTGCCAATGCCCGCCGTGAACAACGCCACGCTTGGGTCCAGCCCCGTCAAAAGCGGCACCAGTACCAGGGCTCCGAACGCTACGAATAGCATCTGTGCGCCTACTAACAGGGTGCGCACCGGGGTATCGGCCGGCGTGCCTGAAGCCACCGTATCGTCGGTCATGAAAAACTACTCCTAGCATTGGCGGAGGGAAGGAAGAAAGAAAACGCGCGGTATTCTAGCAATCCCGAGCGTTAAATCGCAGCCGCCACGGCCTCAAAGCTCTGATGGGGAGCTTACCGAGCTCGTTCTTTTTTGGTCTGCATGGCTGGTCCTTGTTTTCAAAGCAAAAGGCCCCGCTCGATATGCATCGAGCAGGGCCCAGGTCCCGTTCAGGCAACCGGTTACACAATCTTGAGCTGCCACGGGCGTACCCGGGACAACGCCAGGCGAGTCAGATGGTCTGTTCGCCAATCATTCTTGTGAACCGGTGGCCATCCATGCCTCCATCATCTCGTCATAGGGAACGGTGGTACCCTGCGGCATCTCATCATCCAGCTTCGCCTTGGGCGAACCCGGCTGGTCGAGCCAGTACTGAGGGTCACGTTCCTCGTTGAGGTTGGGGGAATACGTCTCGAAGACCTTCGCCCGAGCCAGGCGACTCATGATGCTGTCGAGGTCTCTGGCCAAGTTGTCGAGCGCCTCTTTGGGTGCAATATCGCCGCTGACAGCCGGTGCCAAGTTCTGCCACCACAACGGTGCCATGCGTGGATAGTCCGGTACGTTGGTGCTCGATGGTGTCCAATTGGCAGCGTTGGGGCTGCGATAAAACTCCACCAAGCCGCCCAGCTTAGGCGCCATTTCGGTCATTTTATCGGAGAAGACATCAGACTCACGAATCGGCGTCAGACCCGCCAACAACTTCTCGAGCGAGACGGTTTTGGAAACGGTGAACTGAGCAAAAAGCCAGGCAGCCGTACGCCGGTCTTCAGGGGTGGAGTCGAAGAAAGTCCAACCCCCCACATCCTGATAGCCGACTTTCATGCCCTCTTCCCAATATGGACCAGTCGGTGACGGTGCCATGCGCCACTTGGGATTGCCTTCATCATCGGTGACCGGCAGATCAGGCGCCGTCATGTCAGCCGTGAACGCGGTGTACCAGAATATTTGTTGGGCGACGTTGCCTTGAGCCGGCACCGGCCCAGCCTCACCGAACGTCATGCCGCTGGCTTCAGGAGGGGCATACTTATCGAGCCAATCCACCATCTTGGTCACAGCGAAGACCGAAGCCGGCGAGTTGGTCGCCCCACCCCGGGAAACACTCGCTCCGACAGGTTGGCTCTGCTCGTTGACACGAATACCCCAGTCGTCAACCGGGTTCCCAAATGGCACACCGGGGCTTCCCATCCCCGCCATGGAGAGCCAGGAGTCGTGGAACCGCCATCCCAGCGAGGGATCACGACGACCGTAATCCATGTGGCCATAGACCTTGGTGCCATCAATCTCACCGACATGCTCGGTGAAGAACTCGGCGATGTCCTCGTAGGCGGTCCAGTTGGTCGGCACGCCCAGGTCATAGCCATAGAGATCGCGGAACTGGTTCTGCAGATCCTCGCGCTGGAACCAGTCATAGCGGAACCAGTAGAGGTTGGCGAACTGTTGGGTAGGTAACTGGTAAACGCTACCATCCGGGCCAGTGCCATACTGCAAGCCCATGAAATCGTCGAGGTCTAGTGTCGGCAAAGTATAGTCCGCCCACTCGTTCTTCATGGCCTCGGAAATATTGACGGTCGTACCGTAGCGGATATGCGTCCCGATGGAATCCGTGTCATTAACGTAGCCATCGTAGATATTGCGACCCGACTGCATCTGGGTCTGCATATTATTGACGACATCGCCCTCGCCGATGATGTTATGCGTCAACTCGATGCCGGTCAGCTCGCTGAATGCTTCAGCCAGCACGTCACGCTCATAGACATGCGTCGTCAAACCTTCGGCAACGGTGTTGATCTCCATTCCCTGAAAGGGCTTGGCCGCCTTGGCAAACCACATCAATTCTTCAATCTGTTGCTCACGCGTCAGTGTCGATTCTTGGAAGTGTTCATCCACCAATCGCTCGGCGATAGCTCGGGTATCTTGCTCATCGGCGTGCACGCTACCACATGCCAGCATGACACCTGCCGCGAGTAGAGAGAGCCGCATTGTTGTCGTTTTCATATTGACCTCTTTGGTTGTTGTCATCCGTTCCTGGACATTTAGCTCCATCCCTTTCTGTCAGCCCCAGCGCATCAATACCAGTAGCCAGAGCACTGATACCCCCAAGGCCAGCCAGATACTCAATGGGGTGAAGCCCACTACCACCAGATGGATATAGGCCGCGCTGAGCAGTCCTATGAAGAACCGATCGCCGCGCGTGGTCGAGATCGGCAAGAAGCCCTTACGCTCGACCGTCGGTGAGATGATTTCCCAGGTGGTCATCGCCGCCAGCATGGCGGCAATGACCACGAAGAAGACCATCGTAGGTGTCGTCCAGACCATCCATGCCATGTCGCATACTCCTCAGGTACGGCCCAGAGCAAAGCCCTTGGCGATGTGATTGCGAACGAAATAGACCACCACGATACCCGGCAGAATGGTTAGGGCGCCGGCGGCGGCCAGTGTCCCCCAGTCGATTCCTGAGGCGCCCTTGGTCTGGGTCATCACCGAGGCGATGGGCTGGGCACCCGTAGAGGTGAGAGTGCTGGCCAGTAGCAGTTCCACCCAAGAGAACATGAAAAGAAAGAACAGGGTCACGCCAATACCGGAGCTGATCATGGGAATGAATATCTTCACGAAGAATCGCGGAAAGCTATAGCCATCAATGAAGGCGGTCTCATCAATTTCCTTGGGGACACCGCTCATGAAACCTTCCAGAATCCACACGGCCAGCGGAATATTGAACAGACAGTGTGCTAAAGCAACCGCCACGTGAGTATCGAAAAGTCCTACGGTGTAATACAGCTGGAAATAAGGCAGCAAAAAAACTGCTGGTGGCGCCATCAAATTAGTCAACAACCAGAAAAAAAGATGTTTGTCGCCAATGAACTGATAACGACTAAAAGCATAGGCCGCCGGCAGAGCAACCACGATACTGATCAACATGTTCATCAACACATAGGTAATCGAATTGATGTAACCCATGTACCAGCTGGAATTTGTCAAGATCTTGGCATAGTGCTCGACGGTAAAATCTTCCGGCCACAGAGTCAGTCCGCCAAGGATCTCACTGTTGGACTGAAAGGACATATTGAGTAGCCAATAGACCGGTAACAGCACGAACACGATGTAGGCGGCCATTAGCCCCCGGCGTCGCCATTGACGGGGAGCCGAGCGGGCCTTGCGTCGACGCCGGTTATCGGCAACTGCAGCACGCTGACGCACTTCTTCAGGTGTTTTCGGCAATGACGAAGCACTCATCTCATGCCCCCTTGTTGTTGTCTTTCTGCATGTTCATGATCGCGGTGTAGAACACCCAAGTGACCAGTAGAATGATCAGAAAATAGATAAGTGAAAACGCCGCCGATGGTCCTAGATCCTGCTGCCCAATGGCCATGGTCGTCAGCGACTGACTGAGAAAGGTCGTGGAACTACCGGGCCCCCCGCCGGTCAGCACGAAAGGTTCGGCATAAATCATGAACGAGTGCATGAAGCGCAGCAGCACCCCAATCACCAGTACGTTGGTGAGCTTGGGCAACTGGATATAACGGAACACAGCCCACTTCGAGGCGCGATCGATACGCGCTGCCTGGTAATACGCATCCGGGATCGAGCGCAGGCCGCTGTAGCAGAGCAAGGCGATGAGCGATGTCCAGTGCCAGACATCCATTAGGATAATGGTCACCCAGGCGTCCACCGGGTTCGAGGTGATGTTGTAACCATAGCCGAGCTCGCGCAGGCTCCAGCCCATCAGGCCGATGTCGCCGCGAGTAAATATTTGCCAAATACTGCCCACTACGTTCCAAGGAATCAGTAATGGCATGGTCACCAGAATCAGCGCGGCCGATGCCTGCCAGCCCTTCTTGGGCATGATCAGTGCGACGCCAATACCCAACGGTACCTCGATGGCCAGGATAGTCAGCGAGAAGGCAAACTGACGCAGCACAGCCGCCTGCAAAGCAGGATCGTTGAGCATCTCCTTGAACCATTCGGTACCTGTAAAGAACCGTGTATTGGCATCGAAGACGTCCTGGACCGAGTAGTTCACTACGGTCATTAGCGGTATGACGGCCGAAAAGGCCACCAACAGCAGCATGGGCAGAATCAACCACCACGCCCGGTTGTTATGGACTTTATTCATGGTCGATCTCCACGCGATATTCATCGACGTAAAGCCCGAGGCGCTCATCGGGGAAGCGCAGCCAAGCCTTACCGGTCGGGGTCATCTGGTCTTCTTCGATACGCGCCTTGAGCGAGATGCCACCAAGGGTCAAATAAACAATCGAATAGGTTCCTAGATCCTGAGCGTGATCCACTTGAGCCGGCATCCCGTCTTCCACCGGATCGGTATGCACCTCAATGAATTCAGGCCGGATTCCCAGCTTGATGCTGGAAGACGTCGCTTTCTCGATGGCATCTCGAACCCCTTGCCCCACCGTGAGCGCGGTATCGCCTGCCCAGACCACGCCATCGCGAGCGGAGACGTCCAGAAAGTTCATGCCCGGACTACCGATAAAGTAGCCGACGAAGGTGTGATTCGGTGTCTCGAAAAGCTCTCTAGGAGTACCGAACTGCACCACCTGGCCCTCGTACATCACGGCGATCTTGTCAGCGAAGGTAGAGGCTTCGAGCTGGTCATGAGTCACGTAGACCATGGTGATCTGGAAACGCTGGTGAATCTCCTTGAGCTTACGTCGCAATGTCCACTTAAGCTGCGGATCAATAACCGTCAAAGGCTCATCAAACAAAATGGCCGAAACATCATCACGCACCAGGCCGCGACCCATGGACACTTTCTGCTTCTCATCCGCCGTCAAGTTCTTGGCCTTGCGCTTTAGCTGGGAGGTCAGTTCCAAAACCTCAGCCACTTCCATGACACGCTCATGGACCCTTGTCTCAGGAGTCTTTACATTGCGCAGCGGAAAGGCCAGGTTGTCGTAAACTGTCATCGTGTCGTAGATGACAGGGAACTGGAAAACCTGAGCTATATTGCGTGCTTCGGGTGTCAACGCATTGACTACTTCACCATTAAAAAGTACTTCGCCACTCGATGGCTCTAGCAAACCGGAAATGATATTGAGCAACGTCGATTTACCGCAGCCCGAAGGCCCCAACAGAGCATAAGCACCGCCCTGCTGCCAGACATGATTCATCTCACGAATGGCATAGTCTTGAGGTGACTGGGGGTTCGCCGAATAGGTATGCGCCAGGGATTTCAGGGTGATCTCGGCCATCTCAAATACCTCTCAGGTGAGTCGGTATATGGACTACCGCACCTTCATGATCGAATGCATAAATCTTGTGCGCCGAAAAGTAGAGCGTGACCGGCGCATCCACACGAAATTCGTGTACCCCCTCAAGATGTGCCGTCATGTAGAAATGTTCGTTATGCACATGCAGAAAGGTTTCAGAACCACTGATCTCGGCCAAGTCAACGGTCATATGGACTTCGATATCACTTTTGGCTCGCCGGGTCAGTGATATATGCGAAGCACGAATGCCAAACCGGTATTCGCCTGAGACTAAAGTGCTAAAATCATTTCCAACGGGGAAGTGCAATGTATCATCGAAGCTGATTTCAGAATCGGTGAGGATGCCCTTGACGATATTGATGGGTGGCTCCGAGAACATCTCAGCCGCTCTAATATCGCTAGGACGGTGGTAGATGTCTGCAGTTGGACCATACTGAAGTAAGCGCCCTTGGTGTAGTACCGCTGTATTGCCACCCAGTGCCAGTGCTTCGGCAGGCTCAGTGGTAGCATAAACGGCAATGCAGTTACGCTCACTGAAGACAGTTCGCAGTTCTTCGCGAAATTCCTCACGAAGCTTGTAGTCCAGATTGACCAGTGGTTCATCAAACAACACCACATCGGCATCCTTCACCAAGGCACGCCCCATGGCAGTACGCTGCTGTTGGCCACCGGACAGCTCCAATGGCTGACGATCAAGCAAGTGCTCGATATGCAGCATCTCGGCGATGCTCCGAACCCGACGATCGATCTCGGCGCGCCCTGCCTTCGCCAGTTTCAGCGGCGAGGCGATATTATCGTAGACGGTAAGGCTGGGGTAGTTGATGAACTGCTGATAAACCATCGATACATTGCGATGCCTTACGGAGCGACCGGTCACATCCTGACCATTCATTAAGACTCGCCCTCGGGTCGGCGTGTCGAGCCCCGCCATCAGCCGCATCAGAGTGGTCTTGCCAGAGAGCGTCCGGCCCAACAGGACATTGAACGATCCGGGTTCAAGGGTCAGGTTCATATCAGCGATATGCGTCTCGCCGCCGACCACCCGATCGATGTTTTCTAGGTTCAATGACATACGGATCTCGGCTGTTATTCGTTATGAGATCACGCTGAGTAAGCGTGTAAAATCACGTTAGTCGAGATTCGAATTCAGACACAAATGTTATTTATCGAAAACGGCTTCCATGCCGCTCAATATGACCAGAATAAGCTCATAAACTATTGTTTATAGAAACAAAAAAGAGCGAATAGAACTTTTGTCTACTCTGCGCAAAAAAAACAGTACTCGACGCTTTCCAAAAGAAGACGATCGGACTATTCGATTTCGAACATAAAAAAGGTCGCATGAAGCGACCCAGGTTCTTGGCAATGAAATCCAAGGATGAGAATAATCTGAGCCCACATCACAAAATCCGATGAGGGCTTGCTGAAGAGTGTCAGCGCGTGCCGAATATTTTATCACCGGCATCGCCAAGGCCGGGGACGATGTACCCATTCTCGTCAAGACGCTCGTCGACGGAGGCGGTATAGATCTCCACCTCAGGATATGCCTCCTGCACCCGGGCGATACCTTCCGGCGCCGCGACCAGGACAATGACTTTCACCAGCGGGCAGCCACGCGCCTTGAGCATATCCAGCGTCGCCACCATGGAGCCGCCGGTGGCCAACATGGGATCGATCACGATCGCCAGGCGCTCGTCGAGATCGCCGACGAACTTCTCGAAATACGGCACCGGTTCCAGCGTTTCTTCGTTGCGATAAAGCCCCACCACACTGACGCGCGCGCTAGGAATGAGATCGGTAACGCCATCGAGCATGCCCAGGCCGGCGCGCAGAATGGGAACCACGGTGACTTTTTTGCCCTTGAGCAATTCGACCTCGAGCAAGCCACCGCTCCACCCCGGAATCTCGGTCTTCTGAGTCTCGAGATCCTGAGTCGCTTCATAGGTCAATAACTTGGCGACTTCGCTGGCCAGCTCACGGAAGCTCTTGGTACTGATACCGGATTCGCGCATAAGGCCCAGCTTATGCTTGACCAGAGGATGTTGGATGGCATGAACGCTCATGTCGGGGGTATCCTTTCGGCGATGACGAGCCGAACCACACTCCAGGTCGGCCATGCGGGTACATCACGGGTTCGGCCGGAAAGCGGTTCGGATTTGCACGTATTCTAGCGTGCCAGGGGGCGTGGGTTAAGGGGACTAGGTGAACTCGGGCTGTGCCGGCAATTGCCAGTCGATGCCCTCTCGGCCCCGTGCGGCCAGAAAGGCATTGGCTTGAGAAAAGTGACGCTGACCGAAGAAGCCACGATGCGCCGACAAAGGCGAGGGATGCGGGGCATGCAACACCAGATGTTTTTGACGATCGACGAATGATGCCTTCTTCTGAGCGTAACTGCCCCACAACAAGAACACTACCCCATCGCATTGTTCGTTGACCACCTGAATTGCACGGTCGGTGAAGGCCTCCCAGCCCTGTCCCCGGTGCGCACCCGCGTTGCCTTGCTCGACGGTCAACACACTATTGAGCAGCAACACACCCTGACGCGCCCACGACTCGAGGAAACCGTGCGAGACCGGCGTCGTGCCCACGTCCTGCGCCAGCTCCTTGTAGATGTTCTGCAACGAAGGCGGCGCGGGAATGCCGGGGCGCACCGAGAAGCACAGCCCATGTGCCTGATGTGGCCCGTGATATGGGTCCTGCCCCAGGACCACGACGCGGACTTGATCCAGCGGCGTCAACTCGAAGGCACGAAACCAATGATCCGAATGCGGATAGATCACCTTACGCGCGGCTTTTTCACGCGCCAGAAACGCGCGAAGCGCCTGCATGTAGGGCGCCTCGAACTCCGGACCCAGATGATGCTGCCAGCTATCCGGCAAGACTTGAGACATCACGCACCTTCCTTACGCTTGCGTTTGGCGACGGGGCTCATGAATCGCGCGAACGTACCTGGTCGACCAGCGGCTCGACATAGGCAATACCCATGTCCCAGGGGAATTGAATCCAGCAATCCTGCGCGACTTCGGTCAAGCACTGATCGACCAACGGACGCCCCTCCGGCTTGGCATAGATGGTCACGAAATGCGCCTTGGGCAGCATCTCGCGCACCGCCAGCGCGGTCTTGCCAGTATCGACCAAGTCGTCGACCAGCAACCAGCCATCGCCATCATGATCGACGCCTTTCATGACGTTCAAGCCACCCTGCTCCTTGTGCTCGTAACTCTTGATGCACACGGTATCGATCAGACGCACGTTGAGTTCACGCGCAATCAAAGCGGCGGGAATCAAACCGCCACGGGTAATCGCGACGATGCCTTTAAAGTCTCGCTCGATAAGTTGGTGACACAGGACACGCACATCGCGATGCAACTGGTCCCAGGAAACGGTGAACTGCTGGTGATAGCGATCGGTACTCATGGAAAGCCCACACGGAGGAATATAAAAGACTACAGGGCGCGCAACATCCACGCGCCCACGCTCGTCATTCGTGCTCGGTAAAGGTGCAAACAGCGAACACGCCATGGCCGGCATCACGAATCTTCTGCGCGCCGCCGAGCTCGGGAAGGTCGATGATCGCGGCGGTCTCGACCACGTGTCCGCCGCTGCGCTGGATCAGCGAGGCCGCGGCCAGCATGGTGCCACCGGTGGCGATCAGATCATCCATCACCAGGATACGGTCGCCTTCGCGAAAAGCGTCGGAATGCAATTCGACGGTCGACTCACCATATTCCAGCGTATAGGTTTCGCTGATGGTCTTGAACGGTAACTTCCCCTTCTTGCGCACCGGCACGAAACTACAACCGAGCTCATAGGCGACCGGCGCCCCGATGATGAAACCGCGCGCATCGATCGCGGCAATCGCGTCCAGATTGAGCTCCTGATAACGGTGCACGAAGCTATCGATGAGCTTGCGGAATGCGGCACTGTTCTGCAGCACTGGGGTAATATCACGGAAATTGACGCCCGGCTGGGGCCAATCGGGGACGGTGCGAATGACCGACTTTATATAATCGCCATAAATGCTCATCTGAGGCTCCATCAGCAATGCACGCGGTTTAGCCGCGACGGGCAGCGGACAAAGCCGCAAATGGTACCCAATGCAACGCCAGGAATCGAGGGTGCACGCCAGAACCTCGATCCCTGTGCAATTTTATACCGTGCCTCGCGCCGCCATGACCCGCTCGACCGTCTCGACGATGGCCTGTGTCTGCGGGTCGATCTCGATATTGACCCGGTCCCCCAGCATGCGCTCACCCAACGTTGTGCGCATCAATGTCTCGGGTATCAGGTCGACACAGAAACGCCCACCTTCGAGCGCGCCGATCGTCAAGCTGATGCCATCGACGCCAATATAGCCTTTTTCGAACAAGAACCGCACATGTTCGTCGGGCAACGCAAACCATAGGCGACGATTGTTCGGCGCCTCCTCGAGTTCTTCCAGGGCCGCTTGACAGATGACGTGACCGGACATCGCATGGCCGCCGATTTCGTCACCGATACGCGCGGCACGCTCGAGGTTGACGTGATCGCCAACGCTCAGCACCCCCAGGTTGGTGAGGCGCAATGTTTCACGCATCAGGTCGAAGGACACTCGATCACCCTCGATGCGAGTCACCGACAGACAGCATCCGTTGTGCGACACCGAGGCGCCGGTTTCGAGCCCTTCCGCCATGCCTTCGGGAAACGCCACGACATGGCGCCGGAACTGCGTTTCCTCTTCCACGGCCACCACTGTCCCCACGCCTTGCACGATACCGGTAAACATCTCGACTCCTTGACCAATCCTGTCACGCTCGACACACAATTCTACCATGCCACACCGGCCCCCATCGTCAGGCGCCTATACCTTTAAAAGCTCCAAAAATAGGCGATCTTTCTGAATCATTCCCTCGAATGCCAGTACTTGGCCTAGAGACATTGACAGGTATCGAAGCGCTCACTAAAATTCGCGACTTCTTGAGCGCCGATTTGTACCCAGATTGCGGGCGCGCCCGGGCATGTCCCGGGGAAATACCGCTAAAAGGGTGTGTCCAGCGTTGATGGCCACCCGCCTGGGTGGCCTTTTTTTATGGCCACAGCCTACAAATCCCGCCACACAGGCAGCCCAGCACCGTTATAATGCTGGATTTTGCCATATGCGACGCCACTCCAGGCATGACAAGCTTCGATCACCAACGGTCGCCGGCGTGTCACTGGCCATGACGTCCCAACGCATCGACCCAAACGAAGACGATGATCAAACTCGAAGGTGTCTCCAAAACCTATGGGGCCGGCCCCACGGCGGTCCATGCCCTCAAAAATATCGATCTGGAAGTCCCGAAGGGCGCCATCCATGGCGTGATCGGCCTCTCCGGCGCAGGTAAGTCGACGCTGATTCGCTGCGTCAACCTCCTCGAGCGCCCGACCGAGGGCCATGTCATCGTCGACGGCCAGGACTTGACCCAGCAGGATAGCGAAGCCCTGCGGCAGTCGCGCCACCAGCTCGGCATGATTTTCCAGCATTTCAACCTGCTCGCCTCGCGCACGGTTTTCGACAACGTGGCCCTGCCACTGGAGTTGATGGGCGTATCGAAAGGCGAGATTCGCGAGCGCGTCGAGCCGCTTCTCGACCTCACGGGCCTGACCGACAAGGCCACGCAATACCCGGCGCAACTCTCGGGCGGGCAGAAACAACGTGTGGCCATCGCGCGCGCACTCGCCAGCCGCCCCAAGGTACTGCTCTGCGACGAGGCGACGTCCGCCCTCGATCCACAGACGACGGCCTCGATCCTCGAACTGCTGCAGGACATTAACCGTAAGCTAGGGCTGACCATTTTGCTCATTACGCATGAGATGGAAGTGGTCAAAAGCATCTGCCACCGTGTCGGCCTGATCTCGGATGGCGAGCTGGTGGAAGAAGCCGACGTCGGCGACTTCTTCACTGCGCCGGCTACACGACTGGGACGCGAGTTTCTCAACGCCTTTCTTGAGCTCGAGCCACCTCAGGCGCTGGTCGAGCGTCTCGAGGAAACACCTGGCGAGCATACACACCCCGTGGTACGCCTGGCGTTTTCTGGTGCCAATGTCGCCACGCCTCTCATCTCGCGCCTGGCACGCGATAGCGGCGTCGATGTCAGCATCCTGCAAGCCAAGGTGGAGTCGATTCAGGGCCGCACGCTGGGCCTAATGATCGCCGAGCTCGTCGGCACGCCCGAGACGACGTCACAAGCACTCAAGCAACTCGAATCCCACGACATCAATGTAGAGGTACTCGGCCATGTCCAGCGCAATGCTTGAACTGATCCTCGAGGCCACGCTCGATACACTCTATATGGTCGCCCTGGCGGGCGCGGTCTCGGCCGTGATCGGCATTCCCCTCGGGGTTCTGCTTTACGTCACGCGCCCGGGGCAGATCCTCGCGCAGCCAGTCGCCCAGCGCGTACTGGGCGTCGTCACCAATATCGGCCGCTCGATTCCCTTCATCATTCTGATGGTAGCGATCATCCCTTTCACGCGCCTCATCGTTGGCAGCTCCATCGGCACCAACGCCGCCATAGTGCCGCTCATCATCGCCGCGATTCCCTTCGTCGCACGCCTGGTCGAAGGCGCCCTCAACGAGATTCCTCCGGGACTCATCGAAGCCGCTCAGGCGATGGGCGCCACCCCGCTGCAGATCATCACCAAGGTGCTCCTGCCGGAAGCCAAGGGCGGCATCATCAACGGCCTGACGATCACCGTGGTCACGCTAGTCAGCTACTCGGCCATGGCCGGTGCCGTCGGCGGTGGCGGTCTGGGTGACCTGGGCATTCGTTACGGCTACAACCGTTTCGAACCGCTGATCATGCTCATCACGGTGGCGATACTGGTGGTCATGGTGCAGGGCTTTCAAAGCCTTGGCGATCGCCTCGTGCGCAAGGCCGATCACAAATGAGTGCATGGCCAGAGGGGTAAACGCAAAGCTATAATAGGCGGCACTTTTATACTCAAAAAAGCATAAATGCTTTTCGGGAACCATCGTGTATTCGGCGGTAACGCCTCATTCAAGGAGCTCACATAATGAACGACACTCTGGCCCAGGCCCTACACCCCGTTCGTCTCTTCGGTGCCGCGGCACTGCTCGGCGCCGGCCTGATTGCCGGCTGCGGCAGCGACGATGCCGAGACGCAGTCGATCAAGGTAGGCACCGTGGCTGGCCCGGAAACGGACGTCATGCAAGTCGCCAAGCAGATTGCCAAGGACGAATACAATCTCGAGATCGAAATCGTCGAGTTCACCGACTACGTCTCGCCCAATGCCGCCCTCGCCGACGGCAGCCTGGATGCCAATGCCTTCCAGCATGAGCCGTACTTGAACAGCATGGTCGAGGATCGCGGTTACGACTTCGTCATCGCTGGCAAAACCTTCGTCTACCCGATCGGTGCGTATTCCGAGCGCTACGACGACATCTCCAACGTCCCCGATGGGGCAACCATCGCACTGCCCAACGACCCTTCCAACGAAGGACGCTCGCTCATCTTGATGCACAACGAAGGGTTGCTCGAGCTCGACGATCCGGAAAACCTCGAAGCAACGCCGGTTGATATCAGCGACAACCCGCATGACTACGAATTCCGTGAAATCGAAGCCGCCCAACTGCCACGCGTGCTGCCCGATGTAGACATGGCCTTCATCAACAATACCTTCGCCCAGCCTGCAGGCCTCAGCCTGGACGACGCGTTGATCAAAGAGGGGCCGGAATCGCCCTACGTCAACTTGATCGTGACGCGTGAAGACAAGCAGGACGACGAAGCGATCCAGAATTTGGTCAAGGCGTATCAATCGCAGGCCGTCATCGACAAGGCCGACGAACTGTTCAAGGGCGCAGCGGTTCCCGGTTGGGAGTAATCCCTCCGCCACTTGGTTCAACGGGCCGGCCCCACGAGGGTCGGCCCGTTTCGTTATAATCCTCAATCGCCCGGAGACATCATGAGCGACTACGACCTGCTTGCCCGTCAGCTGGAAACCCTGCTGGACACTCGCGACTGGCTGACCAACGCGGCGCAGACCTGTGCCTTTCTGAAGCACGAGGTCGCCGCTCTGAACTGGGCCGGCTTCTATCTTCAACGTCAGCCCGGCACGCTCATCCTCGGGCCGTTTCAAGGGCTGCCCGCGTGCAACCCCATCCCTTTCGACAAAGGCGTGTGTGGCGCCACCGCCACGACACGGCGCACGCAACGTGTCGCGGATGTCCATGCCTTTCCCGGTCACATTGCCTGCGATGCCGCGTCGCGCTCGGAACTGGTGGTGCCCATCGTGCATGACGGCGAGCTCTGGGGTGTGCTGGATCTCGATAGCCCGCGCCCCGAACGCTTCAGCGAAGACGACCAACGCGGAATCGAGCGCTTGGTTGAGATTTTCATCGCCGCCAGCGACCTCTCCACACCCAGCGTGACTGGATAAATTCGGCGACACGAGGCCCGAACGCAAACGCCCCCGCTGCAAAAACAGCGGGGGCGTTCAATATTCTGGTAGGACCGAGCGGATTTGAACCGCTGACCTCCACGATGTCAACGTGGCGCTCTAACCAACTGAGCTACGGTCCTGCAAATCGGGGTCTGCAAATTGCTTGTTGGCAGCGTTTCGAGGCTAAGTACTTAGCATGTCAAATGCTGATTATGCCAAACGGTACCGATATTAAATACTGCTGGCATTAAGTACTTGGTAGGACCGAGCGGATTTGAACCGCTGACCTCCACGATGTCAACGTGGCGCTCTAACCAACTGAGCTACGGTCCTATTTTTCACTAGTTTTAGCACTGCCATAGTTTTAGCACTGCCATAGTTTTAGCACTGCCATTACTGCCGTTGCCAACTCTCGCCTTGGCAACGGATGCGCATTTTACGCAGACCGTAGAAAATTGCAAGCCCCAACCCAAAAATTCGCCAAGCTTCAAACGCTTGACGCAAGCAATGGCACATTTCCATGGCTGCTTATAAAAGTTCGCTTTAGCGGACAAAGCTTATGTCTACTTTCGTTTTACAACAATCCATAATGGCTTTTTCCGCACTAGTGCATGGTTTAACATAGACTTCCAGCCTGCACTGCTCCGCCTGTGCAACGTTCGCGTCTACCCACACGACATGGCTCATTCATCGGCCGTTTTACTCGCCAGGTAACGGAACCTTCAATGACACAACAAGATCGCCACGACGCCATCGTCACCCTGGTCAAGCATCAGGGATACGCCTCTATCGAGCAGCTCACACAGCATTTTTCCGTCACGCCACAGACGATTCGCCGCGACCTCAACCAATTGGCCGACGAAGGCGCGATCAAGCGCGTGCATGGTGGCGCCGGCCTCGAATCGAGCACCGTCAACACCGCCTACCATACGCGTAAGACACTCAATGCCGATGCCAAACAGCACATCGCTGAATGCGTCGCCGCACAGATTCCCGACTCCGCCTCCTTATTCATCAACATTGGTACCAGCAATGAAATGGTCGCCGAGGCACTACGTGATCATCAGGGTCTAGAGGTCATTACCAACAACCTCAACGTGGCGGCGATCCTTCAGCACAAAGAGGACTTCAACGTCATCATCGCTGGCGGTCAGGTACGCTCGCGCGACGGCGGCATCATCGGCGAAGCCACGATCGACTTCATCAACCAGTTCAAGGTCGACTACGGCATCATCGGTATCAGTGGCATCGACGATGACGGCTCGTTGCTCGAATTCGACTATCAGGAAGTCCGTGTCGCCCAGGCCATCATCCGTAACTCACGCCAGGTCTTCCTGACCGCCGATCACTCCAAGTTCCACCGCAATGCCGTGGTGCGCCAGGGCAACATCTCGCAGATCGACGCTTTGTTCACGGACCGCCAACCACCCGACGGCATCCTGCGTCTGCTACGCGAATATGATGTAACACTACATATCGCCGACGCCTGATCGGCTTGTCCCGCTTACGGCGTCACTCGGTGGCGCCGTGTTCGTTTCGTCGACTTGATGTTCGTTTTCGACTACACTATTTTCATATTCGAACAATCGACCTGCGAAACCAACCTTGCGGAGCTTGCCATGAACGCCTCCCCCCGACAGGACATACTCGACCTTTTCGTCATCGGTGGTGGCATCAACGGCACCGGTATCGCCAATGATGCTGCAGGCCGAGGCTTGCGCGTCGCCCTAAGCGAGCAACATGATCTCGCCAGCGCGACCTCCTCGGCGAGCAGTAAATTGATCCATGGTGGCCTGCGCTACCTTGAGCATCGAGAATTTCGCCTGGTACGCGAAGCGCTGCACGAGCGTGAAGTGTTGTTACGCAAGGCGCCGCATATTGTCTGGCCGCTGCGCTTCATTCTCCCGCACCAGCCGCATTTACGTCCGGCCTGGATGATCCGCACGGGCCTGTTTCTCTACGATCACCTCAGCCAACGTGCCAGCCTTCCCGCTTCAAAGGGGTTGCGATTTGATGCCCAAAGCCCCCTCAAACCAGATATCAAGCGCGGTTTTGAATATTCCGACTGCTGGGTAGATGACGCCCGGCTAGTCGTGCTCAACGCCATGCAAGCGCGCGAACACGGCGCCGATATCCAGGTGGGAAGCCGCTGCGTCGGCGCCCGAGAGGAAGACGGCATCTGGCACATCACACTGGAAGATGTCACCACTGGCAGGCGCCATGTACGACACGCGCGCGCCCTGGTCAATGCCGCCGGACCCTGGGTGGAGCAGGTGGTGCGCGAAAACGCGCAGCGCGATTCACGCTACGGCGTTCGCATGATCCAAGGCAGTCATATCGTTGTGCCGCGCCTCAATACCGACGAGCGCGCTTATATACTGCAGAATCAGGATCGCCGCATTGTCTTCGTGCTGCCCTATCAGCAGGACTATAGCCTGATCGGCACGACCGACGTGCGCTACCAAGGTGACCCGGCGCAAGTCAACGCTAGCCGTCAGGAAATCGACTATCTGCTCGACGTCGTCAATCAGCATTTCACCCAGACGCTCTCTCACGAAGACATCGTCACTACCTTCTCTGGTGTGCGACCGTTGTGCGATGACGAATCCGCCGATCCCTCGGCGATGACCCGCGACTATACGCTCGACCTCGACGCACGCGGTGCACCGCTGCTGTCAGTCTTCGGGGGCAAGATAACCACGTACCGCAAACTGGCCGAGGCCGCTCTCGAGCAACTGAAGCCCTACTTCACCGAGATAGGGTCGCCCTGGACCGCCGAAGCATCGCTTCCCGGTGGAGATATCGGCTCGCGCGAAGCATTTACCATGCAGCTCGTTCGCGATTATCCGTTTTTGGGTGAAGCACGGGCGCGGCGCCTGGCCTCGAGTTATGGCACGCTATGCCTACGCTTCCTGCACGGCGTCAGCCGCGAAGATCAGCTTGGCGAGGCGTACGGCGCCGGCCTCACACAAGCCGAAATCGACTACTTGATGCGTGAGGAATGGGCTCGTTCGCCGGACGATATCCTGTGGCGACGCACCAAGCTGGGCCTGCGTTTCACGCCAGAGCAGCATCAGCGCCTGACCGCCTATCTCAATCGTCATTGCCAAGGACATGCGGCCTGACGAGGCTATGTGGTGACGCCGTTGCTTGGCGCCACCACCGTTTAGCCTGCTACTCTCAATCTCCACGCTTACCATGGACGGTAACGCCCCGGCATGGAGCCAGGGCCGGCGCCGCCGAAAAGAGGCCATGATGATTGAGTATATCGCCGAGATAGTGTTTGCCCTACTCGCGCTAGTAGCGTTTATCGCCACCGCCATCCCGTGGCTAGATTTACGCTACTGGTGGGTGCGTGGTTTCGACTTTCCCCGCATGCAACTGGCGGCATTCGCCGTGGTAATGTTCATTGCCTTGCTGTGTGTGCTGCCCTGGTCGCCACTGGGCTGGATTGGGGCAGTCGCGTGCTTGATCGTACTCGGCGTGCAAGGCGTGCGTATTTTCCCCTGGACACCACTGGCGGCACATCATGTAGTAGATGCCGAAGGCGAGGACGCCTCACGTCAATTCTCATTACTGGTCGCCAACGTTCTCACGCCCAATCGCCAGGCTGCGTCGCTGATGCGCCAGATTCACGAGGCCGACCCCGACATCGTGCTGACCCTGGAATCAGACGCCTGGTGGGAAGAGCGCCTCGACGAAGCGCTGACCGAGAGCCACCCGCATACCGTCAAGATTCCCCTCGACAACCTCTACGGCATGCACCTGTATTCGCGTCTCACGCTGCATGAGCCGCATGTCGAATGGCTGATCCAGGACGACATCCCGTCGATACACGGCTGGTTCGAGCTGCCGGGTGGCGAGCGTGTGCGTTTCCATGCCGTACACCCACGGCCACCCGCGCCCGGCGAAAGCGATGAATCGCTATGGCGCGATGCCGAGCTGTTGCTCGTCGGCCAGACGGTGCGAGACTCGGATCAACCCACGCTGGTCGCCGGCGACCTCAACGACGTGGCATGGTCGAAGACGACACGCCTGTTCTGTCGCATCAGCGGCATGCTGGACCCGCGCCGCGGACGCGGGTTGTACAGCACCTTCCACGCCGAACATCGTTGGCTACGCTGGCCACTGGATCACGTCTTCGTCAGCGAGCACTTCACCTTGGTCGCACTACGCCGCCTCTCGGCATTCGGTTCCGACCACTTCCCCATTCTCGCGACCTTTCGTTATCGACCGGCACGCGCCGATGAAAACGACAGCCCGGACGCGGATCGCGAAGAACGGCAAGACGCCGAGGAAACCATCGAAGAAGCTCAAGACCGGCGTGGCGAGGAGCCCATCAAGGACGACGATTGAGCCCGTCTGTGCCCCATCGAGACAGCAAAGTGCGGTGATCCATATAAAATGGGCGCCCGTAAGGGCGCCCAAGAAAGGTCACCTTTGCCGTTTGTCACGTCATTCGGGGATCCCGCCCTGTGTCAATTGCGTGGGATCGAGCAGACGTTCGAGTTCCTCGCGGGACAAATCGGTTTCTTCCTCGGCCACGTCGATGATCGGTCGCCCTGCCTGATAGGCCTTCTTGGCCACTTGCGCTGCCGCGTTGTAGCCGATTACCGAGTTGAGCGCGGTCACCAAAATGGGGTTACGAGACAGCGGCGCCTCGATATTATCGCGGCGTACGTTGAAGGTGGCGATGGCGCGATCAGCGAGCAGCGTGCTGGCGCTGGACATCAAGCGAAGCGACGTCAGCAGATTCGAGGCAATCAGCGGCAGCATGACGTTGAGCTGGAAGTTGCCGCTCTGCCCCGCCACCGTGATCGCGCTATCTAGCCCGATCACCTGCGCTGCGGTCTGCGCCGCCGCCTCGGGAATCACCGGATTGACCTTGCCCGGCATGATCGAGCTTCCTGGCTGCAAGGCCTCGAGCTCGATCTCGCCCAGCCCCGCCAAGGGGCCTGAATTCATCCAGCGCAAATCATTGCTGATCTTCATCACCGCGCAGGCATAGGTGCGTAGCTGACCGGACAGTTCGACGGCGGCATCTTGCGATCCCAGGCTGGCGAAGAAGCTATCGTTGGGGCGTAGACTGAGTCCCGTCTGCTCACTCAGCGCCTTGGCGACCCGTTCAGCGAATTCGGGATGAGCATTGATCCCCGTACCCACCGCCGTACCGCCGAGCGCCAGTCGTGTCAGTCGCTGCTGGGTACCCTCCAGGCGTTCGATGGCCTGAGCGACCTGGCTGGACCAGCCACCAAGCTCCTGACTCATGCGCACCGGCATGGCATCCATCAGATGGGTACGCCCTGTCTTGACGACGTCATCCACCTCGTGTGCCTTGGCGTCGATGGCCGACTGCAGGTGACGCAAGGCGGGAAGCAGCGTTTTCTCGACCTCAAGCGCCGCCGACAGATGCAACGCAGTGGGAATGACGTCATTGCTCGATTGCCCCATGTTGACATGGTCATTGGGGCCGACCTCGGTGCCGCTCTCACTGGCGAGATGCGCGATCACCTCGTTGACGTTCATGTTGGTCGATGTGCCCGACCCCGTCTGGAAGACATCGATCGGAAACTGATCGCCATGCTCGCCATCGACGAGACGCTGGGCCGCCTTGATGATCGCCTCTGCGCGTTGGGCGTCGAGCAGGCCAAGGTCACGATTGACGTTCGCCGCCGCCAGCTTGACCCGTGCCACGGCCTGAATGAACGCGGGGGGCATGGGCTGCCCACTGACGGGAAAATTGTTGATGGCACGTTGCGTCTGGGCGCCATACAGTGCGTCGGCGGGAACCTCGAGTTCCCCCATGCTGTCGCGTTCAATGCGTGTCTCGCTCATCACACCCTCCTGATCGGTTGAGACCGCCGTGCACGCGGCCCCATCATGGCGATAACCGTCGCTATCGATGATCATGACGGTCGCTCCTCTGGCGCACACGAGCCCGGCGACTATCAATGTGAAATTGTGCTGCCGATGACGCCTTTCAAGGCATCGTCACCACCTCTCGGGAGAATCCATCATGTGGCATCGCACCACGCTCACCCTGAGCCCACGCCATCAGGGCTTTCATCTCGTCACCGCCGAGATCACCGACCAGCTTCCAGAGCTCGCCTCCGTGCGTCTCGGACTCTTGCATCTACAACTACTGCATACGTCCGCATCGCTCACCCTCAACGAAAACGCCGATCCCGATGTGCGACACGACATGGCCCTTTATGCCGAACGACTCGCGCCTCAAGGCATCGACGGCATGCGCCACACGCTGGAAGGGCCGGACGACATGCCGGCACACGTCCTGGCCAGCCTATTCGGTACGCAATTGACACTCGCCGTCGAATCGGGACGACTCGCCACCGGCACCTGGCAAGGCATATGGCTAGGAGAGCATCGCCAACACGGCGGACCGCGCCGCATTCTCGCCACCCTCAACGGCGACGACGCATGAGCCGTCGCGTGAGGTTCTGTATGAAAAGTCGACGAGCGATGGACAGACAAGGCAAAAATCGGCGAAAACGGACCGGGCTGGCGCACCAGTTTACGTGTTGTAAATGGGTATTTTGATCGGACTCGCGCACGAGCCGATTTTTAACGCCGTATGGGCGAGCGCAGGCAGTTTTCGTATAGAACCTACCAGCCCAGTGCCTGCTTGACGAAGGGAATGGTCAACTTGCGCTGAGCGGAGAGAGAGGCGCGGTCGAGTCGCGCCAGAGCATCGAACAACGCCGGCAACTGGCGCGGCCCACGATGCAGAATGTAGCGCGCGACTTCATCGGGAAGCTGCATGCCGCGCACCCGTGCGCGCAACTGCAAGGCCTCGAAGCGTCCGCTATCGTCCAGCGACTGAACATGAAAGGTCACGCCCCAGCTCAAGCGTGAGGCGAGATCGGGTAGAACGGTCGGCAACTGGCGCGGCGCGGCCTCCGCGGCGATCACCAAGCGCTTGTTGGCATCGCGCATGCGATTGAAGAAATGAAACAACCCCTCTTCCCAGCGCTTGCGACCCAGCACCGCGGATAGATCGTCGATCGCCACCAGGTCCAGGCGTTCGAGATCTTCGAGCATATGTGGCGGAAAGTGGCCCAGATCGCGCAAGGGGAGATACAAGGCACGCCCTCCCCGGTCGCCGGCTTCGTGACAGGCGGCTTGCAGCAGGTGGCTGCGACCGCTGCCCGGGGCGCCCCACAGAAACAGAAACGGTTCACCGTCCGCATCGAGTTGGCCGCGCAAGCGTTCGAGCAATGGCGCATTGCTCGACGCATGGAAATTGGCGAACGTTGCATCGTCACTCAGCCCCACTCCCAGTGGCAACTGCGCGGACCCGGTCATGACCTTTCCTCATCGCCTTCGTGCGAGGCGCCAGCGTGGCGGGAAGTATCGTATAAGCGACTGTTTTTATAGCGCTCATGAAGATAACGCAATACTACCATGACGATAGCAGCGACCGGCAACGCCAGCAGAATGCCGGTGAAACCGAACAGCTGCCCACCCGAGAGCACGGCAAAGATAACCGCGATGGGATGCAAGCCGATCTTGTCACCGAGCAATACCGGTTGCAGCACGGTGCTTTCGACGAGCTGGCCGATGCCGAAGACTACGGCCACGCCGAGCAGCGGCAGCCATTCACCGAACTGGAAGAACGCCACCAACGCCGCCACGCTGATGCCGACGATCACGCCCAGGTAGGGCACGATACTGGCCAGCCCCGCCACCAGGCCGATCAAAAGGCCAAACCGCAGGCCCAGCAGACTCAGCCCCGTCGCGTAGATCACCGCCAGGCTGAGCATCACCAGCAACTGCCCGCGCAGGAAAGCCGACAACACTTCGTCGCATTCATGGCTCAAGCGTGTGATCGTTGGCTCGACATGACGCGGGAGCAAATCGCGCAGACGTGCCTTGAGCCGATCCCAGTCGAGCAGAAAGTAAAAGGTCGTCACGGGAATCAGCGCCAGATTGCCCATCCACACGGCGAACGCCATGCCTGACTTGGACGCCTGGGCCAGAACCGCAGCCGCCACCGTGCCGGTCTCGCGCCAGTTCTCCATCAAGGCGCTGCGCAACTGATCGAAATCAGCGCTAAGATCCACCCCCGTCACGGCCTGAACTTCCGGTAACACCACCGACTGTACCCAGTTAAAGATGGCCGGGAAGGATTCGACCAACTGCGCCAGCTGGCGTCCCAACAAAGGAATCATGATCAGGCACGCCAAGACCATGGACAGCGCCAGCACCAGGAATACCACGCTCACCGAGAGCCTGCGCGACAAACCGCGCGCCTCCAGCCAATCGGTCACCGGGTCACCTAGATAAGCCAATATCATGCCGACGAAAAAAGGCATCAAAATGGGCTCTAGTAAGACGAGCAACCAGATCAGTCCCGCCGCGCCCAGAAGGCTCCACACTTGTATGCGCGTCATTACGATACGTATCTCCCGGCTCTTTTGGTTTCGATTCTACACGTCTGCGCGGGCGATGCGCCTCCCGTGGGGCAATGCTACAATGTGGGCTTCCCTTATACCGCCCTGGCCTCGGGCGCCAGGCGGCGCCATCGGCTTCGCTCGATCGTCTCGCGATCAGCACACTGTTGACAGGAATGCCCATGACTCGCAGTTCGGACACGCCCACCTCTCCCCACGCATCTCTCAGTTACAAGGATGCCGGCGTGGACATCGACGCCGGCAACGCGCTCGTCGAACGCATCAAGGGAGTCGCCAAACGTACTTCCCGGCCCGAAGTAATGGGCGGCCTGGGCGGCTTCGGCGCGTTGTGCCAATTGCCCAGCGGTTACCGCGAGCCGGTATTGGTGTCCGGCACCGACGGCGTCGGCACCAAGCTACGCCTGGCCATGGATCTAGGCCGGCATGACACCATCGGCATCGACCTGGTCGCCATGTGCGTCAACGATCTGGTCGTCGCCGGCGCCGAGCCGTTGTTCTTCCTCGACTACTATGCCACTGGCAAGCTGGATGTCGAGATTGCCGCCGATGTCGTCACCGGTATCGGCGAAGGCTGTACCCAATCGGGATGCGCGCTGATCGGCGGTGAGACCGCCGAAATGCCCGGCATGTACGCGGGCAGCGACTACGATCTGGCCGGCTTCTGCGTCGGCGTGGTCGAGAAATCCGAAATCCTCGATGGCAGCCGCGTCGCCGAGGGCGATGTGCTGCTCGGGCTGGCTTCCTCCGGCCCGCATTCCAACGGCTACTCGCTGATCCGCAAAATCCTCGACGTGAGCCAGGCCGACCTTGATACCGAAATCGACGGAGAGGCCTTGCGTGACGCCTTGCTGGCGCCAACACGCATTTACGTCAAACCGCTGCTGTCGTTGATCAAGGACAGCGACGTGGATGTCCACGCCCTCTCGCACATCACCGGCGGCGGCCTGCTCGAAAATGTACCCCGCGTGCTGCCCGATACGCTCACCGCGCGCATTGATGCCGAAAGCTGGGCGCGCCCCGCCGTCTTCGATTGGCTGCAACGTGAAGGCAACGTCGACGAGCACGAGATGCATCGCGTGCTCAATTGCGGCATCGGCATGGTCGTGGTCGTATCTGCGGCGCAGGCCGAACACGCCCAGACCACGCTGGAAGCCGCCGGCGAAACGGTACACCGTCTTGGCGACATCGTCGCGCGCCAGGGTGAGGAAGAACAAGTTCGTCTGGAGAACGTCCGCTCATGAATGCTACGACTCAAGCCGACACTCCCGACGGCAACGACTTCGAAGCGGAACCGGCCGAGAAGCGTCGCGTCGTGGTGTTAATCTCCGGCAACGGCAGCAACCTGCAGGCGCTACTCGATGCGCAGCAACACGACGAGCTGGGTGGCGAGGTCGTTGCCGTGATCTCCAATCAAGGCGATGCCTACGGCCTGATTCGCGCCAAGGAAGCCGGAGTCGACTCCGTCGTGCTACCGCATCGCGAGTACGACGATCGCGAAGCTTACGACCGCGCCTTGATCAAGGTCATCGACCGCCACACGCCGGATCTGATCGTCCTCGCGGGGTTCATGCGCATTCTCACCCCGACATTCGTGCATCGCTATGCCGGCCGCATGCTCAATATTCACCCTTCGCTGTTGCCGGACTATCCAGGACTGGATACGCATACCCGCGCCCTGGCCGATGGCGTATCGGAGCATGGTGCCAGCGTGCACTTCGTCACCGAGGAACTCGATGGCGGACCGGTGGCCTTGCAGGCCGCGCTCAGGGTCGACCCCGACGCCACCGCCGAGCAGATGATCGAAAAAGTTCACGCCCGCGAGCATCTGATTTACCCCATCGCCGTGCGCTGGTTTCTGGAAGGCCGCTTGAGTCTGGGTGCGAAAGGCGCTCAGTTCGACGGCATGCCGCTACCACCCACCGGTCTGCGGATGTCGCATGAAGACGCCGCGGAAGAGCTGGACGAGGAAGGGTAGAACCCAGCTTCGGGCTTCGGGCTTCGGGCTTCGGGCTTCGGGCTTCGGGCTTCGGGCTTCGGGCTTCGGGCTTCGGGCTTCGGGCTTCGGGCTTCGGGCTTCGGGCTTCGGGCTTCGGGCTTCGGGCTTCGGGCTTCGGCAGCATTTTGGCTCGCTGCTCGTGGCCCGTTGCCCGTAGCTCGCTGCTTACGTCCGCGGTAGCGTCACGCCACGCTGCCCCATGTACTTGCCGCCACGATCCTTGTAGGAAACGTCACAGACCTCGTCGGACTCCAGGAACAGCATCTGCGCCACGCCTTCATTGGCATAGATGCGCGCGGGCAGGTTGGTGGTGTTGGAGAATTCCAGCGTCACATGCCCCTCCCACTCCGGTTCCAGCGGCGTGACATTGACGATGATGCCGCAACGCGCATAAGTCGACTTGCCTAGGCAGATAGTCAACACGCTGCGCGGAATTCGGAAATATTCCACGGTACGCGCCAAAGCGAAGGAGTTGGGCGGGATCACGCAGACATCGCCCTTGACGTCGACGAAGCTTTTCTCATCGAACCCCTTGGGATCGACCACCGCCGAATGAATGTTGGTGAACACCTTGAATTCATCGGCGCAGCGCACGTCATAGCCGTAGCTGGAGGTTCCATAAGAAATCACCCGCTGCTCATTCACGTAACGAACCTGGTCCGCCTCGAACGGCTCGATCATGCCCTGGCCCTCGGCCATGCGCCGAATCCATTTATCGGATTTGATGCTCATTGAAGTTTCCTGCTCAGTGCGCTGTCGCGATGAAATCGGGGCGTCTCCGCGAACGCTTGGTCTGTGAACACTCGATCCGTGAACACTCAGTCCGTGAAAACTCGGTCTTTGAAAACTCGGTCTTTGAAAACAAAGGGGGCCGTTATGATAACGGCCCCATCGCGTCACGCAAACGTTAGGTGACGAACGTCACTCGCCAAAGCTGATGGTCGGTGACTCGTCGGACTGCGCGTCGATCCCCTCGGCCACGGAGCGCGCCACCTGGCGGAACGTCTGCGCGACGTTTCCTTCAGGGTCAGCGATCACACTGGGCTTGCCGCCGTCGACCTGCTCGCGAATCGTGCCGTCGAGGGGCAATTGACCCAATAGCCGGGTCTGGTACTGCTCCGCAATGCGCTCGCCGCCCCCGCTACCGAAGATCGGCTCCTGGTGGCCACACTGCGAGCAGACATGCTGGCTCATGTTCTCGACGACGCCCAGCACCGGCACGTTGACCTTGCGGAACATCTCGATACCCTTCTTGGCATCGAGTAACGCGATGTCCTGAGGCGTGGTCACTATCACCGCACCGCTTACCGGCACTTTCTGCGCCAGAGTCAGCTGCACATCGCCAGTGCCCGGTGGCATATCGACGAACAGGTAATCGAGATCTTTCCAGGCGGTTTGATTGAGCAACTGCTGGAAAGCACCGGCAACCATCGGGCCGCGCCAGACCATGGGTTCATCGACATCCACCATGAACGCCATGGACATCGCCTGGAGACCATGAGCCTCCAGCGGCTTGAAGGCATTTTCACCCGCTGGCTGCGGCCGTACCCCCGGGGCGATCCCCAGCATTTGCGCCTGGCTGGGACCGTAGATATCGGCATCGAGCAGGCCCACTCGGTACCCTTCGGCGGCCATCGCCAAGGCCAGATTGACGGTCACGGTGGACTTGCCCACGCCCCCCTTGCCTGACGCCACGGCGACGATATGCTTCACGCCTTCGATCACAGCAACTCTCCTTTCCACGAATGCTCATCTGCGGTGCGCCAGCCAAGCTGACAGCTCGATACGCCTAGTATAACGTCCCGCGATGGCACTTACCCAAGCGTTTCAGTCAACTTTTCGTCAGACGCTTCTCGCCAGGCGCTTCGAGTATTCGACACACACAGACGGACCTTAGCGTCTCAACTCTCGGGCATGACCTCGAGCTTGGTGCGGATGAAATCGCTGTGACTGACATAAAGGAGGTCGGCGAGACGCCGAACGCGGTGCTCTTCCAAGGCATCGAGTTCGCCATCTGCAAAGGCCAGCTGCCACATCTGAGCCACCAGCGCCACGCGGTCCTCGTAGCCATACTGCTCACGAATCAGGCTGACGAATTCATAGTGATCAACGGCCTGTTCGACTTCGGTTTCGGCTAACGACATCAGTTCATCGACATCGTCCGAGGCAACCGTAAGGCGCGTGGTCAAAAGCTCCCGCAGCATCGCCCTTTCACGTGGATCATGTTCGTAATCGGCACGCATGATCTCGCACAACAGGGCGGCTACCGCTAGCTCCAGCGTCACCTGCCGACGCTCCGATTGCGGAGACTCCAACATGCGTTGAAAGAATTGCTGAATGCCTTGGATACTCAAGGGATGCTCCTATGACAAAAGATGACTTGGTCTGTGACACCTTCTGCGTACAAGGGTTGCATCTGGACACTCACTCGGCCGTGGCGTAATGCGTCTTGAGGTTCATGAACTTCTCGACAAAAGCGTCCATCACCGGCGGATCGTACTCACGCAACCCGCTGACCACCAACTTCTTGGAGCCATGGCCAATGGCCGTCTCGCCGTCGGTCATCTTGAATTGCAGTAAGGCGTCGCCCCGCTTGCCGCTGACATCCAGCGTCGCGCCAGCGAAGGCCACGCCGGCCTCGGCGACATCCAGCCGTGACAACGAGAAACCCATGCTGTCGTAGATTACCAACGGCCGCTGGGGGTTGAACATGACACCCTGCTCTTCCATCAGCGGTTTGAGATAATGCGGGAAATTGCGCCCTGAAAACGCCACGTAACGGCGTGTGAAGGCCTCGATGACGCCGGCGTCGTGGGTGATATCCCCGCCGCGCTCGACCTCAAGATACACTTTACCGTGAGCGTCGGTTACCTGAACGGTGTCGCCGTGCTGAGCAAAGCACAACGGCACGCTGTCGCCGACCATGCCCTTGAAGTGGAAGGTCATGCGTTGCGACAGGCCAAAACGTGCCATCACCAAGGCGAATAGCAGATCGCCCGGCACGCAGAAGCGCCGTGCATCCGCATCATGAATGGGATTGTAATCGCCAGCGATACACTTGGCGAAACGGCTTGCCTGCTCGGCCGTAATACATAGCCGATCATTGGTCACGGTGTGAAAGTCGTCGAGAAACATGCGCTTATCCCTGCCCATCAAGAAGCGCCCACCACGGCGCGGATCACGAACGCCAAGATGGTATCAAATTCATTGGCGCTCGGGCGCGGCCCCCGCACACATTTCTCAACATAGCGCCACCAGACGATAACATCGAGCGCTTAATCGGCATCCAGCTCAAGATAATGGCGAAAAATGCCGTCTTCATTGAACGCTTGGCGTCGAGCGGACCCCAGATAAGTGGCGATACGAGGCAATGCCGACACACGCTCGCTCAAGGCCATAACGCCGGGAATCGATGGCGCCTGTGCCGCCATCGCACGGGGCATGGCGTAGTGCAGGCCACTGACGGTTTGAAAAAGCGAGAGATCGACATAACTCAAGGCATCGCCGACGAGATACGTCTTGCCAGCCGGATTGCGCGCCAAAACGTCTTCGAAATAACCGAGGAACTTGCCCAGTCGCTCCTGGCGGAATACATGGGAACGTCGGCGCGCCTCGTCTTGCTGTTCTTCGTAATACAGCGAACTGCCGATGGGATGATGTACGTCATGAATCTCGGCGATGAAGTCGGTCATCGTCAATTGCAGGCCGTGCGCCCAATCACGGCTGGCGTCGTCGTCCGGCACCAGGTCGAGTCGCGGCCCCAGGAAACGCAGGATATTGGCGACGTGCGACACGAGCCGCTCCTGGGCTTTGAGAATCGGCGGCGCGAAGGGGGGATATGCCTCGAACGGTGCGGTCTGGCCTTCGAGCAGATCGCCGATCGCACTCACGCCCTCCTGGCATTCACGTGCCACATCGACGTAGTCGGCCCCCGCCGCCTCGAGCGCCAAGCGTACATATTCACCGCGCCCGGGAATGCCCGGCCAGTAATACAGTTCGTATTGCATGAGAGGTCTCCTCGCGATATACGGATTCAGCGTAGCAGCCCCAGCGGAGTGACTGGCGAGGCAGGGGCCGGATTGCTACCATGCTCGCCTTCACTAGCACTCGACACGAGACATATGCGGTATCGCGTCAAGCTTTTCCCCGAGATCACCATCAAGTCCCGCCCCGTACGCAAGCAGATGGTTCGTTGTCTGCGCACCAACCTGCGTAACATTCTGACGCCGCTGGTCCCCGATGTGCGGATCGCCGACTGCTGGGATGCGTTGGAGGTGCGGGTCCGCCACGCTATCGACGACGCTACCCGCGAACGCCTGGAAGCAACGCTATCGCGCGTGCCCGGCATCCACGAGGTGCTGGTGATCAATGTGCATACTTTCGTCTCCTTCGCCGATACCGCCGAACGCCTGGTGGCGCTATGGCGGGCACCGCTGGCCGGCCGCCGGTTTCGCGTCAGCGTCAAGCGTCGCGGTCAGCACGACTTCACGTCGGCAGACCTCGAGCGTTACCTGGGCGGCGCGCTGCTCAATGCCAGTCCGGACGCCAAGGTGGATCTCTCCCACCCCGAGGTAAACGTCACGCTCGAGCTGCAAGACCAGCACCTGCGTCTAGTGACCCGCCGTTTGCCCGGCCTGGGCGGTTATCCGCTCGGCACCCAGGGCCAGGCACTGGCACTCATCTCGGGCGGCTACGATTCGCCGGTGGCGGCCTGGCGCTTGATCCGGCGCGGGCTCAAGACGCATTACCTGTTCTTCAATCTCGGCGGACCGGAACACGAGCAGGCCGTACGCGAGGTCGTGCATCAGGTGTGGCAGGGCTACAGTGCATCGCATCATGCCCACTTCATCAGTGTGCCTTTCGACGGCGTGCTCGATGAAATCCAGCGCCGTGTGCCCGCCGGTCTGGCGGGCGTCGTACTCAAGCGCATGATGCTGCGGGTCGCCAATCGCGTCGCGACACGCGCGCGCCTCTCGGCTCTCGTCACCGGCGATGCGCTGGCGCAGGTATCCAGTCAGAGCCTGGTCAACCTGGGGCTGATCGATGCAGTCAGCGAGCGGCCCGTTCTACGTCCGCTCATCGCCGACGACAAGCAAACCATCATCGAGGATGCACGCCGCATCGGTACCGCCGCCCATGCCGAGCGCTTGCCGGAATACTGCGGCACGATCTCACAACGCCCCAATACACGCCCCAGACCCGACCAGATCGACGCCGCCGAGGCCGACTTCGATATGGGTGTGCTCGAAGCCGCACTCGAGGCCACCCGCCAAACGCGGGTGGACCGCCTACTCGACACGCCCGCGCCGCGCACGCTCGATGTACCCGTGATCGAGGGCGCCGAGGCTCTGCACGAGGCCGATGACGTCACGGTCATCGACATTCGCCACCCCGATGAACGCGATGCCGCCCCGTTGGAGCTGCCGCGAGGCGAGCCACTGGCGATTCCGTTCTTCGAGCTTGGCGAACGCGCCGCGCACCTGCCGGCGCATCGGCGCTACGCGCTATATTGCGATCAGGGCATCATGAGCAAAATGCAGGCGCTTCGGCTCGCCGACCAGGGGCTGACGAACTTCGTCGTCTATCGCGGTAATAGCCACGCCGATCACTGACCCGTCATTCGTCGTCAACGCAGGGGGCCCATGCATTCACCCGCTCTCGCCATTCGCCGCACACCGTTGGTCGCCGTGTACGGCACGCTCAAGCATGGCCTACGCAATCACCATTGGCTCGCAGGCGCCGAGTTCATTGGTGCGGATACGCTCAGTGATGTCACCCTCTACGACCTGGGGCATTGCCCCGGCGCCAAGGCGGAGCCCTCCCACGGCATCGAAGTGGAACTCTACCGGGTCGATGCGCAAGGGCTACGCGATCTCGACCAACTCGAGGATTATCGCGTGCGCGCGCCGCACAACGGCACCTACGACCGTATCATTCATCGCACCGCCTTCGGCCCCGCATGGCTTTATCTCTACAATCTCGATGTCACGGGGTGTCCAGCCATCCGCACCGGCGGCTGGCCAAGCACGCCCTGAGCGTACCCTTACCGAGGTGTTACAAGCACCGGCCGCGTGGATGTTGTCTTCCGCATCACGGATGCAGCCAAGCGCCAAGCGGGCTACAATCGCCTTTTCGTCGATGTCGTTCGCGACGCCTTCTTTCGTTTCCGACTTTCGTCACTAGAGCCGCCATGCCGACTACCGCCAACGCCAAGCGCAAGATCCTGGTTACCAGTGCCCTGCCCTATGCCAACGGCTCGATACATCTGGGCCATTTGCTCGAGTATATCCAGACCGATATCTGGGTGCGCTTCCAGAAAAGCCGCGGCCACGAGTGCCATTATGTCTGTGCCGACGATGCCCATGGCACCGCCATCATGTTGCGCGCGGAGCAGGAAGGCATCACCTCGGAGCAACTGATCAGCAACGTTAGCGCCGAGCATCAGGCCGATTTCGCCCGCTTCGGAGTGGCGTTCGACAACTATCATTCGACGCACTCGGAAGAGAACCGCCAGCACAGCGAGCGCATCTATAAAGCGCTACGCGACGCCGGGCATATCTCCACGCGCGACATCGAGCAGATGTACGACCCGATCAAAGGGTTGTTCCTCGCCGACCGTTTCATCAAGGGCACCTGCCCCAAGTGCCATAGCGACGATCAATACGGCGATAACTGCGAAGCGTGCGGTGCGACCTACACGCCGGCCGAACTGATCGATCCGGTCTCGGCGATCAGCGGCGCCACGCCGGAAGTTCGCACGTCCACACACTATTTCTTCAAGCTTCCTGACTTTGCCGATTTCATGCAGGGCTGGATCAATGGCGGTCATGTGCAGCCGCAGATTCGCAACAAGCTGCTGGAGTGGTTCGAGTCAGGCTTCAACGAGTGGGACATCTCCCGCGACGCGCCCTACTTCGGCTTCGAGATCCCCGATGCGCCGGGCAAGTATTTCTATGTCTGGCTGGACGCGCCGATCGGTTACCTGGCCAGCTTCCAGAACCTCTGCGAGCGTGAGGGCATCGACTTCGACAGCTACTGGCGCCGCGACTCGGAAGCAGAGGTCTATCACTTCATCGGCAAGGACATCGTCTACTTCCACGCCCTGTTCTGGCCGGCGATGCTAGAGGGCGCGGGGCTGCGCACGCCGACCGGCGTCAATTGCCACGGCTTCGTCACCGTCAACGGCGCCAAGATGTCCAAGTCCCGTGGCACCTTCATCAAGGCGCAGACCTACGCCGAGTATCTCAACCCCGAATATCTGCGCTACTACTTCGCTGCCAAGCTCACCGCCGGGGTCGACGATCTCGATCTCAATCTCGAAGACTTCGCCTCGCGCGTGAACTCGGACTTGGTCGGCAAGGTGGTCAATATCGCCAGCCGCTGCGCAGGCTTCGTCAAGAAGCTGGGCGACGGGCAACTCGCCGCGCGCTGCGTCGAGCCCGAGCTGGTGGCGCATTTCGTGGACGCTGGCGAGGCCATCGCCGCCGATTACGAGGCACGCGAATTCGGCCGCGCCATGCGCAAGATCATGGAGCTCGCCGACGAGGCCAATGCCTATATCGCCGACAAGGCGCCCTGGGTACTGGCCAAGGAAGAAGGCCGCGAGCAAGAAGTGCTCGATATCTGCTCGGTGGGGATCAACCTGTTCCACGTGCTGATGGTCTACTTGCAGCCCGTGGTGCCGACCATGGCCGAGCAGGCACGCGTCTTTCTACAGGTCGATTCTCTCGACTGGGGAAGCCGCCATCATGTGCTCGAAGACCATGCCATCGCCAAGTTCAAGCCGCTGATGACCCGCGTCGATACCGACAAGATCGCGCAGATGACCGAGGCGTCCAAGGAAGTGCTTGCCGAAGAGCAGAAGCTCAAGGAACAGGCCAAGGGCCCCCTCGCCGACGATCCAATCGCCGATGAGATCAGCTTCGACGATTTCGCCAAGCTCGATATGCGCATCGTGCGTATTGCCAAGGCCGAGTACGTCGAGGGCGCCAAGAAACTGCTCAAGTTGACGCTCGACTTGGGCGGTGAGACACGCACCGTGTTCTCGGGCATCCGTGCCGTCTACGCGCCCGAAGCCCTGGAGGGGCGCCTGACCGTGATGGTCGCCAACCTGGCGCCGCGCAAGATGCGTTTCGGCGTTTCGGAAGGCATGGTGCTGGCCGCTGGCGACCAGGAGGGCGGCATCTATCTGCTGTCGCCGGATAGCGGTGCGGAACCCGGCCAGCGCGTGACCTGAGGAGGTAAGGTGTCCGCTAATCGCGCGCTCATCGAGACCCTCGATGCCGAACTGCCGCAGACGCAATGCGGCAAGTGCGGGCATCCCGGCTGTCGCCCCTATGCCGAAGGCATTGCCGCCGGCGAGGCGATCAATAAATGCCCGCCCGGTGGCGAGGCGACTATGGCGCGGCTGGCCGAGTTGACAGGCCAGGCGCGCCAGCCCCTCGCGCAGCCCGCGGAGTCTCCCAAGGTAGCGTATATTCGCGAGGCAGAGTGCATCGGCTGCACCAAGTGCATCCAAGCGTGCCCGGTGGACGCTATCCTCGGCGCAGCCAAGCAGATGCATACGGTGATCGAATCCGAATGCACCGGCTGTGAACTCTGCGTGGCACCCTGCCCGGTCGACTGCATCGATATCCTGCCGCATCCCGAATGGGTCGCCGCCGAGACACAAGCCCAGCAAGACGCCTACTTGTCCAAACGTGCCGAACTGGGTCGACAACGCTACGAGGCACGCCAGCAGCGTCTCGCCCGGCAAGCTGAGGAAAAGCGACGCAAGCGCGAACGTCGTCAAGCAGCCGTGACGGCAAGCACTAAACGCGAGACAGCCCCTGCTCAGCCGACGCAACAGGACGCTGCAGCCAGCGTGGATACCACGTCACTCAAGGCGACGCGTGCCACGTTGGTCGCCGGACTCAAGCGTGTGGAACGTCAACGTCAGCGCGACGGGCTAGATCCCGAGGCACGCCGAGCGCTCGATGAACGCGCCGATACGCTGACCTCGCGCCTGGCGGACGTCGACCGGCAACTCGGCAACGCCCAGGCACCGCGCGCCGACTCCTCTACTACGCACCATCGGCGCATGGCCGTCAAAGCCGCCGAGCAGTCATTGCGCAAGGCTCGCCAACAAGTCACGCATGCCCAGCGCCATGGCGATGCCGCCAGCCTCGAGGCCGCGCATGGCCAGGTCGACGAAGCCCAGCGCATGCTCGACGCAGCCCGTGCCGCGTTCGATTCTCCCTCATCGACGTGATTCCCCCATGAACGCTCAAAAACGCTACGAGATCTTTTCGCGCCTGCGCGATCACAACCCCACGCCGACCACGGAACTTCACTGGCAGACGCCTTTCGAGCTACTGACGGCGGTGCTGTTGTCCGCCCAGGCCACGGATGTCGGCGTCAACAAGGCCACCGCGCGCTTGTTCCCCGTCGCCAATACCCCGCAGGGCATCCTCGACCTGGGCATCGATGGGCTCAAGGACAAGATCAAGACCATCGGCCTGTACAACAGCAAGGCCGACAACCTGATGAAAACCTGCCACCTGTTGCTCGAACGGCACGGCGGCGAGGTACCGGACACCCGCGAGGCACTGGAAGCGCTACCCGGTGTCGGGCGAAAGACCGCCAACGTGATTCTCAATACTGCGTTCGGCCAGCCGACCATGGCGGTGGACACGCATATCTTCCGGGTCGCCAATCGCACGCGCATCGCACCGGGCAAGAACGTGCTCGAGGTCGAGCAGAAACTGATGCGCCACGTGCCCAAGGACTTTCTGCACGATGCCCATCATTGGCTAATTCTGCACGGGCGCTACACCTGCGTGGCGCGCAAGCCACGCTGCGGAAGCTGCGTGATCGAGGATCTCTGCGAGTACAAGGACAAGACCGAAATCGAATGAACGCAGCGTGATCGCAGCAAGATGCGTGCATCATCACCCCATGAGCACCTCGCGATACGCCTCGCGCCACGCCGGCCATTGCCAGGCTCGCGCGTCGGGCAGCGCCGGGCGTGACGCCGGCTGGGTCAGCCATTGCGCCAGCGTGGCCTCGAGCGTCGTTTGATCGCCCGCGTAGCGATACGCCGACGCATAATACTCGGGAAAGCACAGGCGGTCCGGCACCAGCGGTACGCAGCCATGGGTCACTGCCTCCATGACCGCCAGCCCCTGGAATTCATGATCGGTCGTAGATACCACGATATCGGCGCTGTCGAGCATGTCTCGGTAGACATCACCGGGCTGCTCGCCCCAGCACACGACGCGCTCACCCAGCCACGCACGCGCCGCCTCGAAGACCGGCGGCTGATCGCGGAACTGCTGGCCCATTACCGCTACCTCGAAGTCGATGCCTCGCGTGGCCAACGTTTCCAGTGCAGTAAAGAACGCCTCGGGGTTCTTGTCATATTCCCAGCGATGATTCCACAGAATTCGCTGCCCCGAGCGCGCGGGCTTGGGCATCTCCTCGGACAAGGGCACGGGGAGCACCACAGCCTTATCGGCGACGCGTGACAACACGGAGTCGAGCGGCAGGCGCTCAGGCATGCGTTTGAGGAATTCGCGCGCCCCGCGCAATAGGCTGTCGCGGTTGTAGGCACTGTTGAAGACGACGACATCCGCCGCCAGGGCCGCGTAGAGATTGACCATTAGCGGCTCGGCGCGGATGCGTTGGCCCTTGGGAAGCGGATAGGCAAACTGGTTTTCATGGAAGTACACGACCTTGCGCGCACGCGCCAGCGAGGGGCAAAGGCCCACCAAGGTCGCCAGATCGACCATCGAGGTCGCGACGACCAGATCGTAGTCCTCATGGAGACAGTCGATCTCCTGGCCCAGCCAGGTCAGAGGGTTGCCGCGGATACGCCAGGGAAAATGCCGTGGTGGCAGTTCCAATCGCCGCCAGTCGATCTCGGGGAACTGCTGCTGCAGCCCATCCGCCCAGTGCCGGTGACTCACGGCTGCGTAGGCGGAAAGCAATAAGGCCTTCACGCGCGCCTCCTGGATAAAAGGCGCCATGGTAGCCAAGCCCGGAGGCTGACGGAAGCGGACCGCCAAAAGGCGGGAGTAGAATCCGCTAGTGCCCGGTATCCTCGCTTTCGGAGTCTTCACTCAGCGTTTCATCGGTAGTGTCTCTACCTGGCTCAGTACTCGCGTCAGACGGTGGCAGCGAGGCATCCGAGGACGACATGGCCCCGCTCCCTTGAGCGCCGCGTCGATAGATCACCTTACGCGTGCCGCCGGCACAGCTTCCCACGACTTCCCCTCCGGCGAGAGCGTCGTCCTCACGGACCCCCTCCTCGTCGACGCGTTCGCTGGCGATAATATCGAGCGCAAAGTCCTCGACACCATTAGCACGAATCTTGGCTTCGATCTCATCCTGAAGGACATCGCAGGCCATCACGCCGGAAACATTGTCACCTCCGTCATCGCGCGGTTCTTCCTGAGCGCTGGCGATGACCGGCAACGCCATCATTCCCAGTGCCAGCCCTTTTGCCCACCGATGATTCATCATGACCGCCTCCTCTACGCTTTATCTGAAAAATGCCTGCGCTCGCCCATACGGCGTTAAAAATCAACTCAAAATGCTCATTTACCCGCGTAAACTCCGCTTTTTTCGCCGATTTTTGCCTTGTCTGGCCATCGCTCGTCGATTTTTCAAACAGAGCTTTAGCGTGACGCACTCAGATTCAATTCGCCGGTCTGCGCCACGGCACGCTGATAGTCCGGCCGCTCACGCACCCGCGCCAACCAATCGACAATGGCGGGGAAATCCTTGATGCCACGTCGTGATTCGATAGCCAACACGGGGAAACTCATCTGAATATCTGCCGCCGTGAAGTCTGAGCCGGCAAACCATGCATGCTCGGCGAGCGTGGACTCCCAGAAAGCCAGATGCCGCTCGATCTCAGGGTTCAGAAACTTGGCTTGTACACCCTGTCCTAATTTGCCCGCCACAGGACGCAACAACGCCGGCACCGGCGGCTTACCCAAACGCGAAAAAACCAGATGCATCACCAACGGTGGCATTGCGGAGCCTTCGGCGTAATGCAGCCAATAACGGTAGTCGCGATGCTCAGGCGTCCCCACCGGCGGTGCCAAATGGCCCTCGTCGTAACGTTCGATCAAGTAGTCGATGATCGCCCCAGACTCGGCCACGGTCAGCCCCTCGTCGACGATCAGCGGCGCCTTGCCGAGTGGATGAAGACGCTTGAGACTCTCCGGCGCCAGCAATGTCTGCGGATAGCGATGATGGGTCACGAGCTCATAAGCTTGCTGCAGGGCTTCAAGTAACCAGACGATGCGTAGCGAGCGGGAGTTGTCGAGGTGATGCACGGTAATCATGCGCGGCTCCATCGGGATGATAAAAGGTTGGGCCCGCTCTAAGCGGCGAGGGTCCCCGCTCGAATGATTGCCCTAGGCGTCGTGGAAATAAAAAACGCCACTCCTCCAGAAGCCGTAGCTCCAAAGATAGTGGCGTTGGTAATCGCGTGCACGATAATAGTGATCGATAGAAACGCTCAGCGATCCTCGAACATTTCGTCGCCAGTATCATCAATAAAGCGCTGCGCCTTGCGCAACGTCAACTCGATACAATCCTCACGGCTAGACACGATATCCGAGCGCTCGAAGCGATGTTCGAGTGTTTCACCGCCTGCGATGGGCTTGCGAATCCAGCCGCTGACCCGGTACTGACCACCGGCATCCTGCGGGTCCGGCGTAATCAAATAACCTTCGTAGTCTGTCGCGGGTATTTCCTCGTCATTGACATCGCCGCTGCGAAACAAGCCCTCGATGAGTCGTTTCAGCATGAAGCCTCCTGCGCGCTGGCTATGCGTTGAACGCCGCCCGGCCGGGAGACGTTCAACGCGAGTGGATACGGATCAATTCGCATTGCGGCCTTTTGCCGCCGCGATACGCAAACGCAAGGCGTTGAGTTTGATGAAGCCTTCAGCGTCTTTCTGATCGTAGGCGCCTGCATCGTCCTCGAAGGTCGCGATGGAAGCATCGAACAGCGATTCCTCGGACTTGCGCCCGACCACGGTGGCACTGCCCTTGTAGAGCTTCATGCGTACCACGCCGTTGACGTTGCCCTGAGTCTCGTCGATGGCAGCCTGCAGCATCTTGCGCTCCGGGCTCCACCAGTAGCCGTTGTAGATGACTTCGGCGTACTTGGGCATCATCTCATCCTTGAGGTGCGCGGCTTCGCGGTCGAGCGTCAGTGACTCGATGGCGCGGTGGGCGCGCAGCATGATGGTGCCGCCCGGGGTTTCGTAGCAGCCACGAGATTTCATGCCCACATAGCGGTTCTCGACGATATCCAGACGCCCGATGCCGTTGTCGCCACCGAGCTTGTTGAGCTTGGAAAGCACCTCATGAGGCTTGAGCGGCTCGCCGTCGATAGCCACGACATCGCCTTTCTCGAAGGTCAATTCGATATACGTAGGCGTCTCCGGCGCTGCCTCCGGCGACACGCTCCAGCGCCACATGTCCTCTTCGGCTTCCGCCCAGGGATCCTCGAGAATGCCGCCTTCGTAAGAAATATGCAGCAGATTGGCGTCCATGGAGTACGGCGATTTCTTCTTGCTCTTGGAGAAGTCGACCGGAATGTCGTGCTTCTCGCAATAATCCATCAACTTCTCACGGGAGTTGAGGTCCCACTCACGCCACGGGGCAATCACTTGGACGCCGGGCTTCAACGCATAGGCGCCGAGTTCGAAGCGTACCTGATCGTTGCCCTTGCCGGTAGCGCCGTGAGAAATGGCATCGGCGCCGGTCTCGTTGGCGATCTCGATCAGCCGCTTGGCGATCAACGGCCGCGCGATGGAGGTCCCCAGTAGATATTCGCCTTCGTAGATCGTGTTGGCGCGGAACATCGGATAGACATAGTCGCGCACGAACTCTTCACGCAGGTCCTCGATATAGATTTCCTTGACGCCCAAGGCCTGTGCCTTGGTTCGCGCCGGCTCGACCTCTTCGCCCTGACCGATGTCGGCGGTAAACGTCACCACCTCGCAATCGTAGGTTTCCTGCAACCACTTGACGATGACGGACGTATCCAGGCCGCCGGAATAGGCGAGGACGACCTTGTTCACATCGGACATGCGGGACTCCTGAAAAGATGGATATTGATCGAATGGTTCGGCTGCGTGAACACAGCGAGAAAACGTCACCCGATTATAGCGCCGAGCGAGGCTGACGAATACCGAGCGGCGGGACGTCGAGGGGCGAAAATGCTACACTCGCTGCCACTTTGTCGCCCCGCCCCGGGTGTGGCGACGCTATCGAGACCGCATCGGGATGGGAGCAAAAGCATGAGCGACGGCCAGGCACGCGATTTGATGGCTCAACGTTTTCGAGGCTTTCTCCCTGTTGTCGTCGATCTGGAAACCGGGGGTTTCAACGCCCAGAGTGACGCTCTGCTCGAGATCGCCGCGGTGACCCTGACCATGGACGAGCAAGGCAACCTGATGCCTGATACCACGCACGCCTTCCACGTCAAACCCTTCGACGGGGCAAACATCGAGCAGGCTGCACTGGACTTCACCGGCATCGACCTGGATAGCCCATTGCGCCAGCAAGTGGCATTGAGCGAGCACGACGCGTTGGGCGAAATCTTCAAGCCAGTGCGCAAGGCGATCAAGGCCAACCAATGCACTCGCGCCATCTTGGTCGGCCATAACGCCGCTTTCGACCAGGGCTTCTTGAATGCCGCCATCGAACGCAACGGCATCAAGCGCAACCCTTTTCATCCGTTTTCGTGTTTCGATACCGCCACGCTGGGTGGTTTGATCTACGGCCAGACCGTACTGGCACGCGCCTGCCGTGCGGCGGGCATACAGTTCGATAACGACTCGGCTCACTCAGCCCGTTACGATACCGAGCGCACCGCCGAGTTATTCTGTGCCATGATCAACCGTTACAAAGATCTCGGCGGCTGGGAGCTGGCCCAGAAGGAACAAAGCATGGGCGAGGACTGACGCGACACGTCATACTCGCTTGTCACCCATACGAAAGCCCTGCCGATGTTCATCGGCAGGGCTTTTCGATGCGCCAAGGCCCTTCCAGGGAAGGACGTCCGGCTCAACGCCTCACTCCTGTTCGGTTTCGGCGTTGGCTGTGGCTTCCTTGATTAGTTTCTCCAACTCACCGCTTTCGTACATTTCCACGATGATGTCGCAGCCGCCAACCAGTTCGCCATTGACCCACAGCTGCGGAAAGGTCGGCCAGTTGGCGTATTTGGGCAATTCAGTACGAATGTCCGGATTGTCGAGGATGTTGACGAAGGCGAAACGCTCACCGCACGCCATGACCGCCTGCACCGCCTGGGCGGAAAAGCCGCACTGTGGCAGCTGAGGGGTGCCTTTCATATAGAGCAGAATCGTGTTTTCGCCGATTTGCTGCTGGATGTTCTCGAGAGTCGTGCTCATCTCAGTTTCCTCACGCGGGGCGGCTTGCCATTGGCCGGCACCACCGCAATACATCGGGTGAATGTACCTCCATTCTACTGATGGCGAGCGCCGAAAACAGCCCTCGTAACGCCGACACTCTTGATATCGACAATTGCGCCTTCTCGGCAGCCTGGCTAGGATGGTCGACTTTCCGCACGGCCCGCATGTCGCCCTTGCAAGGCCGAGCGTCGCAGAAAGCCGGGCCTCGGGGCGCGTCTTGGCTGGGACGCTCACGCGCTTTCATCGGTGGGCGTCGTCGCCCTGATATGCCGTGGATCACATTTGAAAGGAGCGTCGCCATGGCCACACGCCACTTCTTGACCTTGCTCGATTTGTCACCCGAGGAACTTAATCACCTCATTCAGCGTGCGATCACGATCAAGAACCGCCTCAAAGCGCAAGGGCCGACCTATACGCCTTTCACCAATCGCACCCTGGCGATGTTTTTCGAGAAGTCCTCGACGCGCACGCGGGTTTCCTTCGAAACCGCCATGGCACATTTCGGCGGCCATGCATTGTTCCTTTCTCCTCGAGACACGCAGCTGGGACGCGGCGAGCCGATCGGCGACACCGCTCGCGTTCTCGCCGAGATGGTGGACATCGTCATGATCCGCACCTTCTCGCATGCCGGGCTCGAAGAATACGCCGCCGCCAGCCAGGTTCCGGTCATCAACGCACTGACCGATGACTATCACCCTTGCCAGCTTCTGGCCGATGTCATGACCTGGACCGAATGCCGCGGGTCGGTGAAGGGCAAGACCGCGGTCTGGATCGGTGACGGCAACAACATGTGTCATTCGTGGATCAATGCCGCACGGCAGTTCGATTTTCGGCTGCGCATCTGCTGTCCGCCAGGCTACGAGCCGAATGCCGACCTCGTGGCGGCCGCCGGCGATCGCGTGGAGATATCGCACGACCCACAGCAGGCGGTGCAAGGCGCGGGGCTAATCACCACGGACGTCTGGGCCTCGATGGGCCAGGAAGAGGAACAAGCCAAGCGCGAGCGGGATTTCGACGGCTTTCAGGTCACCGAGGCATTGCTCGACCGCGCCGCCGATAGTGCGCTGTTTCTACATTGCCTGCCCGCGCATCGTGGCGAAGAAATCAGCACGACTCTGCTCGACGATCCGCGTGCCGTGGTATGGCAAGAAGCCGGCAATCGCCTGCACGCCCAGAAGGCTTTGATCGAATTCCTCCTGCTCGGCAAAGTCGACGACTAACTTACCGACCTACCACGAAACGATGCCGCCCGGGCGGCATCGTTTCTTTCTTTCTGCGACGCCCTGTCTTGCCCTGCGCGCCACGCGCGCCGAATTGCCCTTCCTGTAACTTCACTACCACGGCACGACCCTACCCGACACCCCGCTTTGCGACGAAGCCACTCGCAGGTACGCTTCCAATACCCCGCGAGCGTTGATTTTTTACTACCTGAGCGTCGCCAATGTCTACGTTGACGCCACCCCGCCAAACGCCGACTTTTCTCTTTACGAGCTCCGCGCTCACAGGCTTCGTGCCTTGCCGTCACTGTACGGCAGATATGCCTTTCATCGAGTCGAGACTACGGCAGGAGAACAGCATGTTTCTCATCGAGCAACGCAACAATGAACGTACCATCGAGTGCCCGGCGTGCAGCGTCAGCGAGACGATCAATGACGACGAGCGCCTGCAAGCCTTCGAAGAGCGCCATGCCGAGGACGGTATGCAATACCGATGTCTGGAATGCGGCGCCAGCGGCCCTGCCAGCCCTTGAGGGAAAACATTGCCGTCGACCGTTTAACGTTAGACGCTAGGCAAGATACGAAAAAAGCCGCCGACGCGATGCGTCGGCGGCTTGATATTAGGCGGATCTGGTGGAGCCTAGCGGGTTCGAACCGCTGACCTCAACACTGCCAGTGTTGCGCTCTCCCAACTGAGCTAAGGCCCCATGTCGATATCGCATCGTGCGATGCGTTTATCTACTTGCCAAAGGATATATCCGTGATAGTGCCCCTGGAACGCTGCGTATACTACGACTGCTATCCATTCATGTCAATGCGTACCTGTCATGCGCCAAAGGCCACTCAGCACTAGCGCCACGCAGCGCGCGAAACTGCAAAACCCACGGCAGCATAAAGCCAATATTACTGTTAAGTTGATTGAGCGCATCGCTACCACCACATAGCGCATGGAGCTGAAGCATTACATAATGGCCGCCACATAAGGGCCAACATACCCCTTATTTCGTTAACCGGCGATTGATTGCAGGAGTTCCCTTGATCAAGGTTCTTGTCGCTGATGATCACCATCTAGTTCGTACTAGCATTGCCCGAATGCTGGATTCCGAAGACGGCTTGCACGTTATCGCCGAGGCCGTCGATGGCGAAGAAGCCGTCAACATGGCACGTGAAATGCGCCCCGATATCGTATTGATGGATATACGCATGCCCGGTATCGGTGGACTCGAAGCCACGCGCAAGATCATGCGTGGCATGTCGGATATCAAGGTTGTGATCGTGACAGCATTCCTCGAAGAAGCGTTTGCCCAGCGCCTCATGGATGCTGGCGCCGCCGGGTTCATCAGCAAGGGCACAGAGCTCGATGAAATGGTCCGCGCGATCCGTGCCATCTTCGGGGGACAACGCTACATCAGCCCGGATATCGCCCAGAAGGTCGTGCTGTCCAAGATAGGCTCGCAGGACAACCCTTTCGACCAACTCTCGCATCGCGAGCTACAAGTGGCGATGATGATCGTCAACTGCCAGAAGGTCAGCGATATCTCCGACCGACTCTTCCTGAGTCCCAAGACCGTCAACACGTATCGCTACCGCATTTTCGAAAAACTGAATGTGCAATCTGATGTCGAGCTCACCCACCTGGGGCTGCGTTACGGCTTGATAGACGGCTACGAAGCCTCTTGATACCGGGTGTCGCCGGCGCCTCGACTCGGGTCTCCGGCGCCCCTTTCCCTTTGATATACTAACGGGCATGACCGACTCAACGATTGTCCCGCGCTCATGAGCTTCGACGCCAAGCATTTCCTCAAGACGGTTTCCGAATCGCCCGGCGTGTACCGCATGCTGGATACCGACGGCGAAATCTTGTATGTAGGCAAAGCCAAGCGGCTCAAGGCACGTCTTGCCAGCTATTTTCGTGGTGCGCTCAACACCAAGACGCAAGCCCTGGTCGGCCGTATCGCAGATATCCAGGTCACCATCACGCGCACCGAAACCGAGGCGCTCCTGCTCGAGCAGACGCTCATCAAGGAGCAGCGACCGCCGTATAACATCCTCCTGCGCGACGATAAGTCCTATCCGTTCATTTTTGTCTCGGATCGCCATCCTTACCCCGCACTCGAGTTCAAACGCGCGCGCGGGAAACGCGGCGACGGTCGCTATCTAGGCCCTTTCCCCAGCACGACCGCCGTCCGCGAGAGTCTAGCGTTGGTGCAGAAGATCTTTCGTATCCGAAATTGTGAGGACAGCGTCTTCGCCCATCGCACAAGGCCTTGTCTTCAGTATCAGATACAGCGCTGCAGCGCACCCTGTGTCGACTATATCGGCCGCGAGGAATACCAGCGCGACATCGACCACGCCATCATGGCTCTGGACGGGCGCAGCGAGCAGGTGACCGCGCAACTCACCCAGGACATGGAAGCCGCCAGCCAGGCGCTGGACTTCGAGGAAGCGGGACGCCTTCGCGATCAAATTCAGCAACTGCGACGCCTGCAGGAGCGTCAGATTGTCGATACTGGCGATGGCGATGCCGACATCTTTGCTCTCGCCGAGCGCCCGGGCGGCGTCTGCATCAGCACCCTAAGCGTACGTGGCGGACGCATGCTCGGGGCGCGCCACCACATGCCGCAAAACGGCCTGGACCTGACGGCGGAAGAACTACTCGGCGCGTTCATCAGCCATTATTACCTAGGCCATGATCGCGACATCCCCAGCGAGGTCATCACGGCCCTACCGCTCGTGGATGCCGATGTCATCCAGTCCGCACTCTCCGAACGCGCCGGCAAACGCATCCGTGTGGCGCATCAGGTACGCGGTCATCGTGCCCAATGGCTCCGCCTGGCCAGCACCAACGCCGAACAGCACCTCACAAGCCAGTTGGCCAATCGCTCGCAGTTGGCCAAACGCTTCGATGCCTTGCGCGAGGCGCTCGATATGCAGGAGACCCCGACACGTCTGGAGTGTTTCGATATCAGCCATAGCCACGGCGAAGCGACGGTCGCCTCATGTGTGGTTTTCGATCAGGACGGGCCGGTCAAATCCGATTATCGGCGCTTCAATATCGAAGGCGTCGCGGCGGGCGACGATTACGCGGCCATGCGCCAAGCACTGACACGCCGCTACAAGCGCCTGGTGCAGGACGAAAGCAAGCTGCCCGACGTGCTTATCGTCGATGGTGGCAAGGGGCAGCTCAACATGGCGCGCGAGGTGCTAGAAGATGTCGGCATCATGAACACGCACCTGCTCGGCGTCGCCAAGGGAACGACACGCAAACCCGGCCTCGAGACATTGTTCCTGGAAACCGTCGACAATGCCTTATCGCTCGATAGCGCCTCCCCCGGGCTGCACTTGATCCAGCATATCCGCGATGAGGCGCACCGTTTTGCGATTACCGGGCATCGACAGCAGCGCGACAAGCAACGCCGCACCTCGACCCTACAGGACATTCCCGGCATCGGTCCCAAACGCCGTCGAGAGTTGTTACGCTTCTTCGGCGGGCTCCAGGGTGTCCGCCAGGCCAGCCGCGATGAACTGGCCCGCGTGCCCGGCATCAGCGCCCAAATGGCCACCACCATTCATCAGGCCTTGCATGGATGAGCCATGAGCGGAAAGATACAATGGCACGACGATCTCATTCACCAGTCAGGACTTACATCGCTCGATGAACATCCCCAACTTATTGACGCTTGCTCGAATCGTGTTCATTCCCTTACTGGTGATCGCCTTCTATCTCCCTTATTCCTGGAGCATGCTCCTGTGCGCGGGGTTGTTCGGGCTCGCTGCTGTGACCGACTGGCTCGACGGTTACCTGGCGCGTCGCTGGAATCAGAGCACCCCCTTCGGTGCCTTTCTCGACCCAGTAGCGGACAAGCTCATGGTCGCCGTCGCCCTTGCCCTGCTGATCGAACGTTTCGACGCCGTGTGGCTGACACTACCGGGCTTGGTCATCATCGGTCGGGAGATCGTCATCTCGGCGTTACGCGAGTGGATGGCGGAAATCGGCAAGCGTGGTAGTGTCTCTGTCTCTTGGGTAGGGAAGCTAAAAACCACGCTGCAGATGGTTTCGCTGTTGCTGTTGCTCGGCTTCGCACCAGGTTCAATGATCGCCAACCTCGGCGTCGTTCTACTTTATGTCGCCGCCACTCTGACACTGTGGTCGATGTTCCAGTACCTGCGCGCAGCATGGCCGGAATTGACGCGCTCCATGTGAGCATTATTTCCACGTCAGAGAAGCACATAAACGTTTGACATTCACAGGCTTATCTCTATAATACGTCCTCGAGTTCGGCGGGAATAGCTCAGTGGTAGAGCATCGCCTTGCCAAGGCGAGGGTCGCGAGTTCGAATCTCGTTTCCCGCTCCAGAACTTAAGAGTATTGGAATGGTCAATGAGGGTCGCAAGCTGGAACGCCAGCCCGGCTGACGGCAGCCCCGTCGAATCTCGTTTCCCGCTCCAAACTCGAACGTTGACCGTTTTTCAACGAGTGCAACAAGGCTGGATGGCAGAGTGGTGATGCAGCGGACTGCAACTCCGTCAACGCCGGTTCGATTCCGACTCCAGCCTCCATTTCTTCTGCGGTGTTCCCCTTCCGTATCCGTTAGCCCGGATGGCGAAATTGGTAGACGCAAGAGACTTAAAATCTCTCGGTGGTAACACCGTGCCGGTTCAAGTCCGGCTCCGGGCACCAGTAGAATCAAGCGCTTGGCGCCCCCTACTACTAGCATTTTTACCGATAGTTCTACAGACTCGATAAAGTGTCCAACGCACTTGCTCTCAGTGCGCTGGCATGCCAGCGAGATGACTGGGACTCGGCGAAGAGACCGTGGCATGCCAAATGGACTGACGCCCACGCCCATCCGCCAATGCCATGAGTCCATCCAGGTCATCGATCCTGATTTCCCGCCCCTTTGCAGTGAGCAATTCCAAGTCTTGGAAACGCCCCAATAGACGGCTCACCGTCTCGACCGCCAGCCCCAGATAATTGCCAATATCGCTACGCGACATGGACAAACGAAAGCTGAACGGCGAGTAACCTTGCTGCCGAAAGCGCGTCGACAAGGCAAGCAGAAAGCTGGCTAAGCGAACATCGGACGTTCTATTCAAAAATAGACGTACCATCATGCGCTCCTGATGCAGTGCACGACTCATCACCCGTAGAAAACAACCGTTCATGCCCAGCTCACTCGGTCTTTTTTGGGCAAGTGCTTCGAGTGCTTCAGGCAATATTTCGCAGACGGATGTCGTTTCCAGTGCCTGCGTCACCCCCGGATGAAAGCCACTACTGATAGCGTCCAGCCCCACCACTTCGCCCGGCAAATAAAACTGGGTAATGTGCTCTTCATTGGTGATATCGCGATAGACTTGCTTCAAGCTTCCGCAGCGAACGATATACAGGCTCTTGAACTCTTCCCCTTGTGCGAATAGCGTTTGGCGCTTTCTCAAAGGTGATACCTGACGGCTGATGGTACTGAACGTTTCAAGCTCGCCCACTGACAAGGGCGCGGGCAAGCACATGCTGCTCAAACGATAGGCTTGCGGCGGGTGCGCGGACGGTGCCGCAAATCGAGAAGCTTTATATTGTGATGTCATCGTAGACTCCCTGCGTCTGAATCGGGTTTTCAGTATGCGTTAGAGTCTTTTTGAGAACAGTTTGATATTCGCGTTTACATGTCTGGTTTTTCTCATGCCAATCACGAATTGCCTCGTAGCATGACACTCATCAAAGTCATGTGAGGCAACTCGCACTAGACTGCTTTACCCGCCAGCAAAGCCCTTACATGGAGGCAAGACGTTCTTTGTCGTAAGTGCCGGACATGCGCACCAGCGCCAGCGCCTCATCTCGAGAAGAGACTCGTTCGACGCGCACGAGCTCATCGTCTAGCCGTACCGCCCCACCCGTACGTTCGGCCAGCACCGACTCGAGCGTTTGCGTATCCAACTCGTCTTCGAAATGCAGCGTATCCACCTGCGCAGTATCGCGGCTCGGCAGGTAGATCGTGCCATTGGAAAAATCGATGGCGTAGGCGATGACGCCGGGGATGATATAAAATAGCAAGCCCACGCCATCGGCTACCGCCACTGCAGGGTCGACACGCCCACTGGGCTGCCCTTTGCGCTCGGGATAGAACACGGTCCCGCACCCTGCCAACGTCGTGGTGGTGGCCACGATGGTCAGTGCCGCTATCCAGCGGCGAGCCTGGGTGACTGTCCGATCGTGTATGGCACTCATCACTTTATCCTCTTACCCTTTTCACATACATTATTTAAGGCAAAGACCACGATGCCCATCCTCCGGGCGTTACGCGTGTAAGCATATCGCAAACTTCGCCGCAACGAGAGCCCGCCCTCACCGAGCTCGAGGTCCGTTTCAGCGCTTCCATTCGCATCGCTTTTGCCGCGTTCACGCCTTGACCGTACAATAGCTCCATTTGCCGCGCCGCTTTTGAGCGACGCGATGTTAGGCCTCGAATCCAAGGAACCGCTTGTCCATGCGCGCCAGTCAATTGCTGATCTCCACCCTCAAGGAAACCCCCGCCGACGCCGACATCGTCAGCCATCAGTTGATGCTGCGTGCGGGTATGATTCGCCGTCTGAGCTCGGGTCTCTATACCTGGCTCCCCTTGGGTCTACGCACGCTTCGTAAGGTCGAAAACATCGTGCGCGAGGAAATGAACCGCGCTGGCGCTCAGGAAGTCCTGATGCCAGCGATCCAGCCGGCGGAGTTATGGCAGGAATCTGGACGCTGGGACCAATACGGCAACCTGCTGCTGCGTATTCGTGATCGTCATGAGCGTGATTTCTGCTACGGTCCGACGCACGAGGAAGTGATCACCGACTTGGTGCGCAACGAAATACGCTCCTACAAGCAGGTACCCACCAACTTCTACCAGATCCAGACCAAGTTCCGTGACGAGACGCGCCCACGTTTCGGGGTCATGCGCGCCCGCGAGTTCATCATGAAGGATGCCTACTCCTTCGATATCGACCAAGCCGGCCTGCAGCGCTCCTACGATGCGATGTATGACGCCTATATGCGCATCTTCACGCGCCTGGGACTTGATTTCCGCGCCGTCGAGGCCGACAACGGTGACATCGGCGGTACCGGCTCTCACGAGTTCCAGGTGCTGGCCGATTCCGGTGAGGACGCGGTGGTCTTTTCCACATCGTCAGACTATGCGGCCAACATGGAGAAAGCCGAGGCACTCCCCGCCCCGCTAGGGGAAACCCCCGAACGCGCCACACCCCAGGAAGAACTGCGTCTGGTCGATACGCCCAATGCGCGCACTATCGCCACCTTGGTGGAGCAGCATGGCTTGCCCATCGAGAAGACCATCAAGACTTTGATGGTGCATGCCGCTGAAGGTGGTCTGATCGCCTTGCTGGTGCGTGGCGATCACGAACTCAATGAGGTCAAGGCCGAGAACCTGCCCGAGGTTGCTGCGCCCCTGACCATGGCCAGTGAAGCGGAAATTCGCCAAGCGGTAGGCGCCGGCCCCGGCTCGCTGGGACCGGTCAATCTGGAGATGCCGTTGGTCATCGATCGCAGCGTGGCACTGATGAGCGATTTCGGCGCTGGTGCGAATATCGACGGCCAACACTATTTCGGCATCAACTGGGAACGCGACGTCGCTCTGCCCAAGGTGGCCGATCTGCGCAACGTGGTCGAGGGGGATCCCTCACCGGATGGCAAGGGCACACTCGCCATCGCACGCGGCATCGAAGTCGGTCACGTCTTCCAGCTAGGGACAAAGTATTCCACCGCGATGAACGCCACCGTGCTCGACGACAATGGCCAGGCAGTTCCGCTGCTGATGGGCTGCTACGGCATCGGCGTGACCCGCGTGGTCGCCGCCGCCATCGAGCAAAGCCACGATGCTGGGGGTATCATCTGGCCTAATGCCATCGCGCCGTTCGAAGTCACGCTCGTGCCCATGAACGCGCATAAATCCGAGCGCGTTCGCGAGTATGCCGAAACCCTTTATCAGCAACTCAGCGACGCCGGCGTCGACGTACTGATCGATGATCGCGACCTACGCCCTGGCGTCAAATTCGCCGACCAGGAACTCACCGGCATTCCGCACCGCATCGTGATCGGCGAACGCGGGCTGGATAACGGCGAGCTGGAGTACAAAGGACGCCGCGATAGTGAGATCACTATGGTGCCCACCGACACGATGCTCGATTTTCTACGTCAACGCCTGACATCTTAACCGACGCCGGGGCAAGCCTTGCGTGGCATGCCCCGGACTCTCTTCCCCCCGCCCTGGTTCACTGCCAAGATATTGGTCAGAAACCATTCGCACGCAGTTCGCAGCCCGCGCGTACGTGGCCATGCATGCGCCTCGCGCGTCACATAACAACGATTCGCCCGGGCCCATACGGCGGCTGAACACCGGCACGCCAAGGCTCTTTCGACATGGCGTAGGATGTCGCATGACGACTCACCTTTGCTTCGACAATCGCCGGTGCCCCGCATGACGCCCGATACCGCCGGCCAATTAAACCGCTTGCGTAAAGAGCAACGCCGCAACAGCGTGCTTTTCCGTGTGTTTGCGGTAGGTAGTGGGATCGCTATCCTCGCGTCGCTGCTCTTCGAGCGACATCTGTCCTGGTTGATGGCGATCACGATCATGGTGATGCTGATGGGCGCGCTGTTGCGACACCGCATGGCACAGCAAACACGTCACAACATCGCGCAATGGGAAGCGCTGATGCGGGCGCAACAGCGCCAGGCCGAACAGCAGGAAGCCTGGCGTCGCATGCGTGAACTGCTACAACGCGACCTCGATGAAGATACCTTTTTGCGCGCCTTGCTCGACACTACCGCCGAGGTACTAGGATCGTCGCGCATTGGCCTCTGGTTCCTCGACAGCGATGGTCGCGTTTTGACCTGCCGCATGGCCCTCGACCCCGCGCTCAACGGCCTCAGGCTCTCGCATCAGGGCTTGGATAGCTATCTCGCTTCACTGATACAAAACCCTTGCCTGGTCACTCATGATGCACAACACGACGAGCGCTTGAGTGGCCTGGAGGACTATCTACGCACTAATGGTATCCACTCCATGCTGGATGTGGGGATATTCGTCGGCGGTGAACTACGAGGAGCGATCTGCTGTGAATCGATGCAACCGCGTGAGTGGCATGGCGATGAAATCACGACCCTGATGGGATTCTCAGGATTGCTGTCCCAGTTTTCGGAATCCTTGCGCCGCCGCGAAGTAGAGCATGACCTGTACCGTCAGCTCCACCATGACGAGGTCTCGGGACTGGCGACACTGAGAGGTCTCCTCGAGCGCCTGCAGGCGTTGACGCAACGCGGCGAGGCGTTTCACCTATTGGTGTTGCGGCTGGGCGGTCTCGGTCATATCAACGAGACACTCGGCCAACAGGCTGGTGATGAAGCGATTCGCCAGGTGGCCGAGAAGCTAAAGGAACGCCTGACCGAACTGCAAGGCAGCATTCACATCGGCCGCCTCCCGGCCAATCGCCTATTGATCGCGATTCCCGGGCAAACGGATGAATCGCTGCGCCACTACTGCCTGGAGCGACTTCTCTCAATGGGCGAGAACAGCTGGCGTATCTTCGGCACGCCAAGCCAGCTGCGTTTCAATGCCGGTGTGGCACGCTACCCGCTCGACGCCCAGGACATCGAATCGCTGTTACAACGCGCCGAACTCGCGGTGCAGCACGCGCGCGAGACGCCACCGCCCCACTTGGCGTTCTACACCAGCCAACTAAGCGATTGGGAACAACGCCTCAACCGTCTGGAGCGCGAATTGCGCACAGCGCTGGACGAACATCAGTTTCGTCTGTATCTACAAGGACAGTTCGACCCCGCAGGACGCCTCGCGGGCGCCGAAGTACTTTTGCGCTGGCAACATCCACGCGAAGGATTGCTGACACCCGGCAGTTTCATTGCCGAAGCCGAGTACAGTGGCTTGATCCGTCCCATGGGTCAGTGGGTGCTTGACCAGGCCTGCGCCTTGCTCGGCGGCGCGTTACATAGCAGTGAGCTATCGCTCTCGGTCAATGTATCGGTACAACAGCTCCATGACGACGCCTTCATGACGCACTTGGCGCAATTGCTCGAGCGTCATGACTTCGCGCCTCGGCGGCTGATCCTGGAAGTCGTCGAATCGCTTCTCGTCACACCGGGTATCGCCGCCAGACTCAACGCGCTGCGTGAACTCGGCGTGCGTCTTGCCCTCGACGATTTCGGAACAGGCTATTCGTCGCTGCGCTATCTACAGGATTTTCGCGTCGACGAAATCAAGATCGATAAGGTCTTCGTCGATGCCATCACGCCGCACCGCGACGCACCGTTAGTGCGCTCGATCATCGCGCTAGGTAAAGCACTGGAACTGCGCGTGGTCGCTGAAGGCGTAGAAAACGCGGCACAGCAAGACTATCTATGCGCACGCGGCATCGACTTTCTACAAGGCTACTACCTGGCACGCCCCGAGCCGGTAGATACCTTCCTGCGCCGGCTCGAACAGCCCCCGCCAAAGTAACAAGCAGCCAGTATTCAACACTATTGCTTGCGGTCTTCGACCTCGGTGGCCGCCACGTCAGCCGCCAATGGGTGACCCTTGGCAAGTTCGGCGCGTCTCGCCGGGCGGACATCGAGAATTTCGACACGAAACACGAGGGCCTGCCCCGCCAGCGGATGATTGGCATCCACCGTCACCTGCTTGTCGTCCGCTTCGATCAAGGTCACCGTACGCGGTCCGTCGGGGCCCTGCGCCTGAAAACGCATGCCCGGTGATAACTCTTCGACGCCGGGAAAAGCCGTGCGCGCCACCGTCTGGACGAGATCGGGCTCATGCGTCCCGTAGGCTTGCTCGGGCGTCAGGTTGATCTCGCGGGCATCTCCGCCGGCAAGCCCCTCCAGCGCCGCCTCCAGACCTGGCAAGATATTGGCGTGGCCATGCAGGTATTCGAGTGGCGCCTCGCGACGACGTGAGTCATCAAGCACATGTCCGGCGGAGTCGCACAACACATAATGCAGGCGAACGACATGTTGCGGCGAGATGGTCATGAAAACTCCTGATCTTTACAACATTGGGAGGCGTGTCATGTCGTGCGGCGTAGATCGCCCACCGGTAACTCGAGGCGCTGCTGATGATGCAGCATGTTGAGCAGAACGATAGCGCGCTCTTCGCCTTTCTGGTTCTCGAACACGGCCTTGAGCGCCTGAAAGGGGCCCTCGGTGATCTCGACGATTTCACCGGGGCGAAAGTAGACGTTGCCCGCCTCACGCGCCGTCTCATCGCGTTGAGAGCGGGCGATTAGCATCTCGACCAATGTGTCCGGCACGGGCAGCGGCTCGTCGCCGAACGCTACCAGCCTCAACACGCCCCGCGTGGAGCGTATGGGACGCCAATTGCTGGCCACCCGGTCGAGGCGGATGAATAAATAGTGAGGAAACAAGGGTTCGGCGATCCAGACCAACTTGTTGCGACGCTTCTTTTGCACCTCGAGCAGAGGATGAAAGACACGATAGCCCTGATTGGTCAGATGCTCACTTGCACGGAAGGACTCCCCGCCCTTGCACTGCACCACATACCAGCGCGGGCAGGCAGCCGCATCTTCAAACGCGCTTGGATCGAGCTGATCGGTCATGTCCTCTGGCCTTCATCGTCGGGGTATGCCACGGTACGCAACCTGCGTTTTCGCCACGCGCCTGGGCGCGGGCCGCTGCCGTGCAAACGCTGCATTCTAGCATTGTGCCGGATTCATGTCCGAGCCGCATCGTTCGGCTCGCTCACGGGAGGAACCGATGACTCACGATGTCTCACACCGCCGCTGGCGCGACGCCTTGGCGGTTTATCTGCAGGCACCGGTCATCACCATGCTGTTTCTCGGCTTCGCCGCCGGCCTACCGTTCCTATTAGTGTTCTCGACACTCACGGCGTGGCTGCGCGACGCCGGAGTAGAGGTCGCTGCCATCGGGTTCTTTTCCTGGATCGGCATTCTCTATTCGATCAAGATCGCCTGGGCACCGATCGTCGATCGCGTCGCCCTGCCCGGGTTGGGCCGCTGGTTCGGTCAACGCCGCAGTTGGATGCTCTGCGCCCAGTTGACGATCGGCGCAGGACTGCTGGGCCTGGCCGCCCTCTCGCCGCCCGCGCATCTCATCCCCATCGCCGGCCTGGCCCTGCTGGTCGCGTTCGGCGCGGCGACACAGGATATCGTCATCGATGCCTATCGCATCGAATCCGCCGAGGAAAGCGTGCAGGCCGCCATGGCCTCGACCTATATCATCGGCTATCGCGGCGGGCTACTCGCCGCTGGTGCCGGGGCGCTTTATATCGCCGACGCGGTCTCTTGGCATGCTGCCTACGCGTGCATGGCCGCACTCGTCGGGATCGGTTTGATCACCACTCTGGTGAGGCCAGAACCGCAACGCTCGACGCTAGGCGTCCAGCTAGCCAGCGAGCCACGCGTGCGCGCATTCCTGTACCAGCATCGTCACGCGCCCCGGCGACGGCGACGCTTCGGCGCCTGGGTCATCGGGGCCATCGTCTGCCCCTTCACCGATTTCTTCGCCCGTCATGGGCGCACGGCTCTATGGTTCTTGCTGTTCATCGGTCTCTACCGCATCAGCGACCTAGCGATGGCCGCGATGGCCAACCCGCTCTACATCGACCTGGGCTTCAGCCTCTCCGAGATTGCCAATGTGACCAAGGTATTCGGCATCGCCATGAGCATTTTAGGCGGCGTGGCCGGCGGGCTGTTGGTAGTGCGCTTTGGATTGGGACGCATGCTGGTGGCAGGCGCCCTGGCCACCGCCCTCACCAACCTGATGTTCGTAGCGCTGGCCAACGCGGGACACAGCTTTCCCATGCTGGTCATGACCATCATGGGCGACAACCTCGCCAATGGCCTAGCGAGCACGATCTTCATCGCCTTTCTTTCGAGCCTGACCTCACGTGCCTACACGGCAACGCAGTATGCCTTGTTCTCATCGTTGATGACGCTACCCGGCAAGTTTCTCGGCGGTTTTTCAGGGCTGGTGGTGGATGGCGTCGGCTACACAGGCTTCTTTACCGTCAGCGCGGCCTTGGGCGTGCCCGCCGTGCTACTCGCGTTCTGGCTCGCTCGCACTCAGCGCTGAACATGAGACCCAAAGCTGTCACGTTTTTGCATGGCGTCTTCTCAACGATGAGCGTCCAGCCACGCTATGGCACCCGGCGTTGCCATCCACTGGTCGCGCATTAGTTGGCGGTATTGCCATGCCTCGGCGCGCGTACCCGGCGCCGGTGCATCGACGGCCAGCGTCACCGGCTTCGGCTTCTCGTCGCACAGCATCGGCACCAAGTAGGGATTGGCCCGCTGGGCGACGCTTAGCACCTCGTCAGCCTCGTCACTGCGTGCCAGCCGATACAAGGCGAGCACGCGCGCCATGGTCACACCGATCATCTCTTCCTCATCATGCACGCCGCTGAGTTCGGCGGCCTCGTCGTCACGCCCTTCACGCAGCAACTGATCGAGTACCAGCTCGCGCAACCCCAAGTCATCTTCTTCATCGAGCTTGAGCACTCGCTCGGCGAGATGCCGTGAACGCGTCCGCGCGCCACGCTCCATCCCCACGATCAGCGCCAAGGCGCAGCGCAGTAAGGTGGCATTGTCGGCATCATCCCAGGCAAAGGGGCCTTGCTGTGCCTCGAGTTGTGACAGCCATGCTTCGAATCGCGCCGCCAGCGGCACAAAGAAACTCTCCGCCATCCACGGCAGGCTTCCAAAGCGGCTGGTCAACGCTAGGCTCAGCGACTGCATTACCGCCGGCGAGCCCAGCCATTCGGGATGAGCACACAAGGCGGGAAGCCATTCTCCAGCGTTTTCCCAGGGGTCGGTCTCGAAACTCAGCGCGGCATCTTCATCGATGGTCGCCTTGAAATACTCGAACCATGCCGCGAAAGCGGTATCTTCACGAGCCGTGGCATGATATTCCACGTGACCTTCCGAAGTACGCGACAATTGCAGCCGAGGCGGTGCTTCCAAGGTATCGAGCAAGGCGGCAAGCGACGCCAACGGCTCGGCCAAGTCTTCCTCGGAGTTGATCATCTGCTCGGCCAGGGTCGCCTCGGGATTGGCGGCCAGGTCGGCCAAAAACTGTAGTTGATCCACTTCGAGATCGGAGCGTTTAGAGAGTCGGCGCCACCAGAAATGCGCCCGGGCGCGGGCTTCTTCTGGATGGCCCTCGTGCAGCAACAGCATGGACTCGATATAGGCCAGCGTTGGCGAATCGGGCAGCGTTTGCTGGGCCCGCACGAAGGCTTCCCGAGCACTGGCCAAATCATCGCTATCGAGATGCATCAAGCACAAGCGCTCGAGCGCCACACCGCGCAGGAAGGTCGGGCCGCGCTCCAGAACCTCGTCGAGTAATGCCGCCCGCTTGCGATGAAAACCGCGCGATTGATAGAGATCGACGAGGATTTCAAACGCTGGCTCGGCCTGTTCGGGCAGACGCGACCAATCACGCTCGCTGGAGAAGAGGCTCTCGAGGATCTGCTGGGCGCGACCGCGCTGACCGCTTTCGGCGGCAATCAAACCGGCCTCCAGCAGTGCCTGGTCCGGCGCCTTGCCGCTCCCCAGGGCCGCCTTGAGTGTCTCGCCCGTCCACTCTTTGAGCGACAGCATCCACATCAGATGCGGGGGGACCGCACCTGGCAATGTCACCGCACCGCAGCATTGCTTGGTCTTGCGCCCTGAATCGCACCAGCAGGGTTCGTTACGCCCCGGCCACGCCAAGGGTTCGGGATCGAAGCCCAGTCGCACCAGCGGCGTCTCGTTCCACAATAAGGGCGCCAAGGCCTGCGCCAGGCTCAGATCGCCGCCGACACGCACCACGCCCTCGTCGCGGGCCCAGATCATCAGCGCCGGATAATGCTCGTTGTCGCGTATCGCCTTCAACGCGCCGCTGGCGTACCCCAGCAATTGTTCCACCCATGCGGCCAGCATTGCGACCCTCCAGAAAAAATCGCCTTATTCTAGCATGTCCGACGAGCGAGCCTCATCCGTCTACCGCTTGGTGCACCCATGCCGCTTTTCGGGTATTGTCGCCGCTTGTCCGAACCCCGCCATGTAAGGGATGTCATCGTGCTCCTGCCGTTGCCGTTTCAGCGTAAAGCATCGCCCGCTCAAGAAACCTCACAGGTCCGCCTCGAACGCGAAGGACGCAACGAAATCCGGCGCATCACTGCAGCCGTCGAGAAGGTACCCTGGTCGGTCAGTCTGATGCAGATCCTATGGACGGCCGGTCCAGTGACGCTGCTCGGCGCCTGGGGCGGCTACCTGTTGGGGTACGGCAAGGCACCGACCACGGAAAACTACGTCTTCTTCATCTCCTACACGGTAATCACCGGCGCTGCGGGGATTCTGGCCAACCTCGGCTACCACCTCACTCAGGGGCGCAAGGCCGAGAAGACCTCTGGACAGATCGAGCAGGTCATCAAGACCTTGCCCGAGCTACTTCTGGTCACGCGCGATTTGATCGTCGAAAGCCTCGAAGGCGATGCCCGGCGCCGCGAAGCCGCCGCCATGTTGCTGCGCAAGCATGATCTCTCGCCGGAGGGCGTTGAGTTGGCGGCCATCGAACTCCTCGACGACCGCGAAAGCGCACGCCTCATCGGTCAGATCGACGTCTATCGCCGGGTCGGCTTACACGCCCGCATTCGCGATCTCGTTACCCAGTACCGCGACACCCTGGAGCCTCAGTTCAACGCCCTCTACGACACCGCACCCATCGCCACGCACCTGCTGCGTGAGCGCTTCGAGGGTCGTGCCCCCGACCTTCATCAGGGTGTGCCGCGCGACGAGAACTTCATCGAGCGCGTCATGGCCGCCATTGAGCAGGACAACGACCTGCTGATGACCCTTCAGGACGTCGAGGAAATGATGATTCTGGCGTTCGAATTAATCAGTGGGCGCAAGATTCCGGTGCTCTCGTTCGAGTATCGTGGCCGCTGGCGCCTCGCACAGGCGTTCGACAACCTGGAAGAGGCACGTGCACGCCAACGCATTGCGCAAGCAACCGGGCTCTCGCGTCTCAAGGCGCTCAACGTCTATCTCGCCGAACAATCCGGCACCTTGGTCGAGGACAGCGCCTCGGGGCTGCGCGCCGAACTGCTGCTCGAGCGTTCGGTCAAGGCGATGGACGCGCTGGCCGAGCAGATCGTGCACCTCGCCCAGGCAGTGGAAGTCGGCCAGGAAGAACGCAAGCGCGCGTTGCGCACCAAGTCGGATATCCTCGCCAATGCCATTCAGCTCTACAAGAGCGTATCCAGCGCTTACGAACATGTGGGCCGCAGTCACGCTCAGTTAATCAAGTCGGTGGATCGCTGGGAGCGCATCACCGCTAGCTTGTCCGATGATACGACGCGTCTGCGCCTGGGGCCGGGTCGGCGAGGACTGCGCATCCGCGAAAGCACCATTGCGCTGGATGACGAAGCCAAGGCACGGGTCTGCAAGCATCTCGCCCGCTACTTGAACCAGACGGGCATCACGCCACGCCATCACGAAGCCTGGCGCGGCGCACACCGCGAGACCCAGCTCAGCGTCGGCGTGGATGCCGCCAAGCGCCTGGCCATCGAGATTTTCCTCGCCCTCGAACCTCACGTAGGGCTGTCGCAGCCCGCCACGCAGCGTGCCATCAACAGCTCCAATGCTGCCGACTTCGGCCAGATCGAGCCCAACCTGTCGGCGGCCGCCAAAGCCGCGCTGGGCGCCTCGATGGTCCGGGAGGTGGATACCGAGTTGTCACGCGCGGCGGAATCGCTGGCGTTGGCGTTGGTGCGCCACTATCGCGTGGAACTCGAGCCGGCAGCCATCGAGTTTCTCAAACGCCAGTACGGCGCCCGTGACAGCACGTTGCAGATGCTCTCCAACATCAACCTGACGGGACGCAGCGACGCCCGCAACGTCAGCTTTCTCAGTCATCGCCCGCCCGCCGTGGGAACGCCACATCGCGACTGGTACCGCGCCCTGGTGCGCGCACGTCGGCTCTTCGGGCGTCGAAACTAGCTATCCACCGCGCCAATTCGGCCCACGCACTGGATCGAGCATGGCAGAATAGATGCCATGTTCATGCTGGATCGCCTAACATCATGCGCCTGATCGTCGCCGAAAAGCCCAGTCTGGCACGCGCCATCGCTGACGCATTACCCGCCAAGACGCAACGCCAGGACGGGTATCTCGAATGCGGGGAGACCTGTATCAGCTGGTGCGTCGGGCATCTTCTCGAGCAGGCACCCCCCGATGCCTACGACGCGCGCTATCAGCAATGGCGCCTCGACGATTTGCCCATCGTGCCGCAGCAATGGCAACTCATACCCCGCGCCAAGGCCCGGGCGCAGTTGGCCGTAATTCGCAAACTCCTAAAGCGTGCCGATAGCGTCGTGCATGCCGGCGATCCGGACCGTGAGGGGCAATTGCTGGTCCAACAGGTCATCGAACGCCTGGGCTGGCGCGGCCCGATGGCGCGACTGTTGATCAGCGACCTCAACCGCCCCGCCGTGCAACAGGCATTGCAACGCCTCGAGGACAACGCACGCTATCAATCGCTCTTCGAGGCTGCCGAGGCACGCTCACGCGCCGATTGGCTGTATGGCATCAACTTGTCACGCGCCTGGACCTTGACCGGCCGCCAAGCCGGTTACTCGGGCGTACTCTCGGTAGGACGTGTGCAGACGCCCGTGCTGGGACTCATCGTACGCCGTGATCTGGAGATCGAGGGCTTCGTCTCACGCCCCTTTTATACGCTATGGGCGGATCTGGGCGTCGAGCACGGCACGCTACGTGCCTGGTGGCAACCCCAACCGCCGCATCCGTTGGACGACCAAGGGCGACTATTGGCGCGCGAGCCGGCCGAGGCGTTGGCGTCGCGCCTGCCCACCGCCGAGGGGCATCTCAGCGCCCTGCAAAGCAAGAAGAAGTCCCAATCGGCCCCATTGCCATATTCACTGTCGGCATTACAGGTCGATGCTGCGCGCCGTTACAAACTACCGGCCAAACGTGTGCTGGATATCTGCCAGACGCTCTACGAGCGCCATCAGCTCATCACCTATCCGCGTTCGGATTGTCGCTACCTACCTGAAGGTCATTTTGCCGCGGCGAGGCAGACACTCTCTACCGCCTGTGCCAATGACGACACCCTCGCCGGTTGGCTGCGGGGCGCGGATTTCAGCCGCCGCTCACGCGCCTGGAACGACAAGCAGGTCGGCGCCCACCATGCGCTCGCGCCTACCGGGCGCCCTTTCGACGCGGCCCGCTTATCCAATGATGAGGCCAACGTTTTCCGGCTGATCGCCCGCAACGTACTCGCGCAATTCTACCCGCCGCTGGAAACACGCGACGTCAAAGCCGAGTTTTCGATCCTCGGGGAGCGTTTTCGCGCCCAGGGCCAGGAGGTACTCGTGCGCGGGTGGAAACCGCTATTCACGACGCGTGATGAAGCACCGGCGTTGCCCGCGTTGCGCGAAGGCGAAACCGCTCGGGTCCAGGCTTGTGCCGTGGAGGACCGTCAGACGCGCCCACCGGAGCCATTCTCCGACGCTAGCCTGATCAAGGCGATGATGAACATCGCCCGCTACGTCGACGATGACGCAGTGCGTCGTACCCTGCGCGATACCGACGGCCTAGGCACCGAGGCGACACGCGCCGGCATTCTGGAGACACTCATCACGCGCGGCTACGTGATTCGCCAGCAAGGCGCACTGCGTGCCACACGGACCGGACGCGCGCTGATTCAGGCCTTGCCGGATACCGCCACTCGCCCCGAGCGCACGGCCCTTTGGGAGCAGCGCCTGGCCGAAATCGCCGAGGGCAACGCCGACGCCACCGCATTCCTCGACACGCTGGTGGGCGATGTTCACCAACTACTGAGTCAGGCGGATGCCGAGCGCATGCGCCAGGCTCTGGCTACGCCGGGCGGTGCCGAGCCCTCACGGCCGACACGCGGCAAATCCAACACCGCACGGCGGCGCACCAAGAAGCGCACTTCGTCACGCAAATCCACCACAAAAAAAGGCGATACCTGATGCGCCCAGCGCCCACATGGTGGGTTCTCGGCGCCGGCGCGCTAGGGCGACTCTTCGCCATCCGTTTGACGACCACGTTGTCGCTACACTTGATCGGCCGCCGCCCCGACGATAGCCCGCTCCGCTATCATGCCCCTTCTGGCGAGATTCATGATGTGGATGTGGCACGTACCACGCTCGCCACCCTGGCATTGCACACGCACGCTCGCCCTGCGCTAGTCGTGCTCGCCACCAAAAGCCATGCCACCCTGTCGGCCGTCGAAGAACTCGCAGCCCATATCGATCCTCAAACGCCTCTGCTATCGCTGCAGAACGGCTTCAGCATACAGCCACGGTTAGCGGATATCTGGGCCGGTCCGGTGCTCTGCGCGAGCACCACCGAAGGCGCCTATGTCGAGGGCAATGCCGGCGTCGTACATGCCGGCACGGGAACCACCTGGGTCGGTGATATCGAAAACACCTGGCCTGCCCTGGCGCGTGACTGCGTATATTGGCTCAACCTGGCAGGATTAAGCGCCTATCACGATGACGCAATCGTTCAGCGCCTGTGGCACAAGCTCGCCATCAATGCCGCGATCAACCCGCTCGTAGCCCGCTACCGGATCCGTAACGGCCAGTTGCGCGACCGACCTTTCCGCCGCATGGTCGACACCGTCATCGACGAGATCGGCCCCTTGCTCGAAGGTGAAGGCGTCACCCCGCCACCAGCGGGCTGGCATACGCTCGTCTGGGAGGTCATCGCGGCCATGGCCAATAACCGCGCCTCGATGCTGCAAGATGTCCTCGCCGGCAGACCGACCGAGCGCGAGGCCATACTAAGACCGTTGCTGACGGCCGCCGAGCGCCAACGATGCGCCGCGCCGACGCTCGAGACGTTGTATCATGACACGCCATCATGAATACCCGGACCACGACGAACGGAGATTCCATGCGCCACCGCCTCTTCATCACGCTCTTATTGGCTTTCTTGCTACCCGGGCTCGGTCACGTGTTCCTGCGTCGCTGGGGGTGGGCCACATTGTGGCTGGCCGGATTCATCGCGCTAATGGCGCTGATGATGATCCCCATTCGCTGGCTAAGCTTCATCTGGTTGCTGCTACTACTCGTGCTGTGGGTGGCCAGCATGGTGCATGCGGCCACATTGGCGCGCGCTAAAGCATCCGCCGGACACCAACACGGAGCGTCATGACAGTGATGTCGCCCACTCGTCTGCGCGATCCGTACTTCATCTACCGCTACCGCCATCGACTTCACGTCTTGCGTACCTCGCTGGCGTTGGCGATCACCTTCATCGTCATTCTGACCCTGCAAATACCTCATGGCAGTTGGGCGCTGGTCAGCACGATGATGGTAATGGGCAATCTGCCGCATATCGGCGGCGTCATCGACAAAGGGGGGCAACGACTTCTAGGCACGGTGCTGGGAGCGATCTGGGGCATATTGCTAGTGCTGATTCCCGCGCCAGCACCGTGGGTGGTACCAGCCTGGACCTTGATCGGCATCGCAGTCGCCACGCACACCACGTTCGCCACGCGCTATGGCTATAGCGCGCTGATGTTCGGCGTGACATTGCTGATGGTCGTGGGTGACGGCCACCAGGACTTGGGGATCGCCCTGTGGCGAGCCTTCGATGTGCTGATCGGAACGAGCATCGGCATCCTCGCGACCTTGTTCATTCTGCCCCAGAAAGCCACCGACCTCTTACGTTTCCTACTCGCCGACAATCTCGACAAGCTAGCGCGCCTGTATCATGCGCATACCAATGCGACGCAGCATGACGACGTCGATACGCGGCAGTTGCTGAAGAGCACGACGGATCAACTGGTCAAGCAACGCGGCCTGGTGGATGCCATCCACAGCGAGCGCCGTCTGCATCGCGATGACCTGGAACGCATTTTGTCGCTGGAACGACGCATGCTGTCGACGATCGAGCTTCTTCTGGAAACTCACTGGGCAACGCGGGCCGGTCACGACATCATCGCCGAACTCGATGGCTTGCGAGACGAACAACACCGCCTGGCGCGCGCGCTCGGCAGCCTGGCGTTCCAGGTGCGCACGGGGCAGACCATCGACATCACGGTGGTCGCCTTCGACTTGCAACGCCATGCACAAGCCGCCCTGGAGGCACGTGGCGAAAACGACCGCGCCTTGTTCAGCCCGAGCGGCTACCTGTGGCTCAACCGTGAGCTGGCACGTCTTACGCAAGCACTCATCGGCACCTTGCAGACGCTCGACCGACTGCCCAGCGCCCGCTTGCGTCGCCGCGCATCACGCCACACCCTGATTCGCGACCGCCTGGCGATGCCACTGGATACATCCCGGGGCGACCCGGAACGCACCGAGGATGACACACGCTGACGCTCAGTCACGATGAGCGTCAGCGCCGTCCCAACGGCATTGCCTCTAACAGCCGTATACGCAACAGGCGACGCGAAGTGGGCGCCGCGCTATCGGGCCACAGCCAAATAACGCGGCGCCCGATGCGCAACCCGATCAACCACGCGCCGATACGCAGGGGTCTCGGCGCAGCGTTCTGCCACTGTCCCGAGGCCTCACGCCATTGCCATGTGGTGTGCTCCCCATCGAGGCGTTCCCGCAATTCCCAGCGCCGTTGGTCACGCCACCTGTAGCCCACCAGTGCCGCACCGCTAAGCGATACTGCAGACGTCAGCCATCCTGCACTCAGCATGAGCGCCAAGCCACTCACTCCCCCCCAGACGAGGACATGAAGCGCCAAGTCGAGCCTAGAGGGTACGATACTGATTGTTGGAAGTGGTTTCGGCATAATCGACGATCATTTGGACGATTCGCCGCAATTCGGCGTCGGCGGGCCACTCTCGGCGCATCAGCCAGATGAAGAGATCCTGGTCTTCCCGATCGATCAGCGTCTGATAGCGGGCCTTGTCCGCCTCCTCGAGCTGCGGATAGCAATGTTCGAGAAACGGGATCAGGAGTAGATCCAGCTCCCACATGCCACGCCGCGAGTGCCAGTAAAGCCGTTTAATGGTTACATCGTCCTGCATGGAGACTCCCAAGCGATGTCATGACATGAATAGACGACGAGTATACCCGAGGACTTGGCGAGACACATCGTTTCCACTCCTTGCGCAAAACCGGCTAATATTGACTTGCAATGTGCTAGTGCGTTGTTTTATCAAGGTTTGAGCAGTATGCTGAATTCACAACAATACCGTGGTCGCTTTATTGCCATATGCAGCGGAGCGGCAAAGTCGCTTGGAGACATTCGATGACCAAGTCCGAGTTGATTGAACAGATTGCCATTCGGCAGCCCGAGCTGTCGGCCAAAGAGGTCGAGGCAGCAGTCAAGATCATCCTCGAAGACATTACCCACTCGCTTTCCAGCGGTGGACGTGTCGAAATTCGCGGGTTCGGTAGCTTCTCCCTACACTTTCGGGAGCCCCGGACCGGACGCAATCCCAAAACCGGCGACCCCGTCGATCTGCAGGGCAAGTTCGTGCCGCATTTCAAGCCCGGCAAGGAATTGCGCGAACAGGTCAACGCCAGCCGTGCACTCGGCTACTGAAGCCCACAGGGCGCCATATCTCCATGCAAAAGGAACCTGCCCATGCGTTGGTTTAAAGGTGTCGTGCTGGCCATCATCTTGCTGGTCGTCCTGTTGCTCGGCATCCTGTTTGCCGTCAATAACCAACAAGCCATGCCGCTCGACTTGATATGGGTCGAACTGCCTCCCGCCTCGCTGTCTCTCTGGTTGCTGATATCGCTGGCCTGCGGTGTGATTCTCGGCATGCTGGCCATGACCGGTATCTATTTGCGGCTGCGCACGCTTCTGACGCGTGCCCAACGCCACAATCAACAGCAGCGCAAGGAACTGGATCGGCTACGCACCCAGGAGTTCAAGGAAGCGCCCTGAATGCTTGATCCACTGCTGCTTGGCCTATTGGTCGCGGCGATTGCCATCGGCTGGTGGCTCGGACGTCGCGAGCGCCGGCGCGCTCGCGAACGCCTCTCCCCTGAAGTATCGTTGCCCAGAGACTACTTCATTGGCCTCAATCATCTGCTCAACGAGAAGCCGGATCAGGCCATCGAGACGTTTGTGCAAGCACTCGAGGTCAACAGCGACACCATCGAGACGCACATTGCGCTGGGTAACCTGTTCCGTTCACGCGGTGAAGCCGACCGCGCCGTCAAGATCCATCAAAATCTATTGGCGCGTCCGACGCTTACCCCCTATCAAGGCGGTCTCGTGCAACTGGAATTGTCGCGGGATTTCCTGAACCTGGGATTACTCGACCGCGCCGAACGCCTGCTGCAAACACTGGTGAAGGACACCCCCGACGAGGGGCTGCGCGACGCTGCCAAACGCCTGCTGGTCGATTTGCTCCAGCGCGAGAAGGAGTGGCAACAAGCGTTGGATGTCGCCACGCCGCAGCTCATCCGCCAAGATGCCGATATCAAGCGTGCCGCGGCTCACTGGCTTTGCGAGCTCGCCCAGCAGGATCGGCACAATGCGAGCCCCAGCATGGCTCGCAAACGTCTGCGCCAGGCCCTCTCGATCGATGAGCGTTGTGTCCGAGCCACATGGCTACTCGCCGAACTCGAACGAGACACAGGACATTACAAGGCGGTCATTCGTCATCTCACTCGGATCCCCGAGCAGGACCCCGGATTCCTTCCCGTCATACTCGACCCCTTGCACGAGGCGTATCGACGTCTTCAGGACGAAGCGGGCTGGTGTGCCTTCCTGGAAGCGAAACTGCAAGAGACGCACTACACCAGTGTGGTGATCATGCTAGCGGCATCCCGCCTGCGCACGGATAGCCAGGAAGCGGCCATCGAGCTCATCAGTGAGCAGTTGCAAGCGCACCCTAGCTTGCGTGGCGTCGACTATCTCATGGACCTATATCTAATAGGCGAGGAGCATGGCGACCGCGAGCGCTTGCTGCTGCTCAAACAGCATACCCAGAAACTACTCGCGGCACGCCCCCGGCACCGCTGCCATCGCTGCGGTTTCGGCAGCGCTCAATTGCACTGGCAATGCCCGCGCTGCCAAAGCTGGGGTACCACCAAGCCCATCACCGGGCTAGAAGGCGAATAGTCGCTAACGCCCGATCTCATGCTCGATATCGGCCAATGCCGCCATCGGATCCAAGGCTTGCGTCACCGGCCGGCCGATCACCAAGTGCGTGCTCCCCGCCGCCAACGCTCGTGCCGGCGTCAGCGTTCGACGTTGATCGTCGCCATTCGAAGCGCTAGGGCGTATGCCCGGCGTGACCTTCAAGAAAGTATCGCCACATAGAGCGCGCAACGCCGTCGCTTCCTGCGCTGAACACACCACTCCATCCATTCCGCTGCGTTGCGAGAGTGCCGCCAAGCGCTCGACCTGAGACAATGGATCGTCATCGACGCCAACCTCGGCGAGATCCTCACGCGACATACTGGTGAGTACCGTCACCGCTATCAGATGCGTAGTAAGCCGGCGCTTATCGAGTCGTTCTCTGGCCGCTTCCATCATGCGACGCCCGCCACCCGCGTGGACGTTAATCATCCATACGCCATGGTCCGCCGCCGCCTCGACGGCGCCCGCCACCGTGTTGGGAATGTCGTGAAACTTGAGATCCAGAAATACCTCGAAGCCACGAGCATGCAGTGCCTCGAGTATCTGCGGGCCACTGCGCGTGAATAGCTCCTTACCAACCTTGACCCGGCAGCGCGCGGGGTCTAATCGATCGGCCATGACAAGCGCCTGGTCGAGATCAGGGTAGTCGAGAGCAATGATCAACGGCGTGTCGGGACGCGGCATGATGTCTCCTGCAAATAGTAGGGTGGCAGCAACGGCAACATTATACCGCCGCCCAACTTCGCCACATAGCACCTCGCGAGTATTCCACCCAACCGTCTCTTATTAAGAACAATCTCATTTTGTAGTCATTAGCTTACAAATCACGTCATTAAAAGATGACATTTCAATCATGGAAATCTGGGTATGGTGAAGCCGCTCAATAAGATTTTTCTAAAGGAGAGGTTGTATGAAGAAACTGCTGAGCTGTGCCCTACTGACGCTGGCGTTAAGCGTCTCTACCCTCGCGGTCGCCCAGGAAGATGCCTCGGCGCCTATCGACATCAATCAAGCCTCTGCTGAAGCATTGACCCAACTACCAGGTATCGGCGAGGTCAAGGCACAGGCGATCATTGAAGATCGCAATGCGAATGGACCTTTCGCCTCGCTCGACGCCCTGACCCGCGTCAAGGGCATCGGCAAAGGAACGGTGGCGGATCTAGACGACCGTGTCACGTTCTGAAACCACCCTATCGACGCTCGTACGGGAGGCACCCGGCGAGCGTCTTTTCGGCCGGCATCAATAGCCGCCTGAAACGTTGACGAGCCCTTAGATCCTCAAACCACCATCGCATTCCAGCACTCGTCCCGTGAAATAGTCGTTTTCCACGATATAACGCACGCTCGAGGCGATATCAACCGGCTGCCCCAGATGTCCCAAGGGGATGCCCTTGCTGATTTTCTCGAGTACTTCGGCGCGCATGGACGCCGTCATCTCGGTTTCGATGAACCCGGGTGCCACCGCCGCCACTCGGATCCCTTGGCGTGCCAGCTCCTTCGCCCAAGTAACCGTCAGCGCCGCCACCCCCGCCTTAGAGGCACTGTAATTTCCCTGACCCATGTTGCCAGACCGCGAGATACTCGAGACATTGATGATGACACCGCCCTGGCCCGTCTCCACCATCTGCGTCGCGCCTTCACGCCCGCATAGGAAGACCCCCGTAAGATTGACGTCGATGACCTGTCGCCACTGATCTAACGTCATGCGTTTCTCGATATGCCCCGCGCTGCCCTTCACCAACAGCCCATCGTGAGTGACGCCCGCATTATTGACCAACACAGCAAGCGGACCCAGCGACTCACGTTGCCGCGCGAATGCCCGGGTCACGGCCTCTTCATCGGTTACGTCGACCAGGAAGGCGTATGCGGAGATGTGACGCTCCGCCAATGAAGCAACCGCAGCGCTCAACACCTCTTCTTGCCGGTCGAACAATGCAAGACGCGCGCCCAATGCCCCGAGTTCAGCCGCCATCGCCAATCCCAGACCTTGGGCACCTCCCGTTATACCTACCACCGCCCCATCAAGCTGCATGGCGACACCTCCCGCTTTCAAGTAATGAGCCCGGACCTCGTGGCTCTTTTTGTGCACCGCAACATGAAGAGCTTAGCATGCGATGCATAGCGTCTCCACGAAGCAATCACAGCGTGCTTGCATCACCGCGCCGTTTCCCTTGCAATTCACACGCATGCCACCATCTACTGGAAAGTTGAGATCACACGGAGCCGCCATGCCACTGTTACTTTTCATTACGCTTTTCGGGCTACTCGATTTCGTAGTGCTGTTCGCAATCGGAGGGCAGATCGGTCTGCTTCCGACGCTGGCATTGGTACTGCTGTCCGGGGCCCTGGGTCTCCACCTGATTCGCCGCGAAGGGGTGCAGACGCTACAACGCGCCCAGAGCCGTTTTGCTCAGGGAGAACTTCCTTCGGACGAGCTGATTACCGGGGCCGCTCTGATCTTCGGCGGCGCATTACTGGTCGCTCCCGGCTTCCTGTCAGACGGCTTGGGGCTGCTTTGCCTCATCCCGAGTAGCCGTCGTTTGCTGGGCCGAGGGCTTCAACGCGGTGGATGGCGCGGCCGAATTTTTACGATGGGCTCCGGTGGCGCGACTCAGGAGAAAACCACGGGCAATGATTGGCACGAGCACACGCGGCGCTCGGATAAAGCCTCGCAAAACAGCCAAACGAATGACGAGCAACCGATCGAAGGCGACTACATAGGGAAGGACGATTCCCGGCATTGAAAAAATTCATGAAGGGCCCTTGAAAGTGGATACGTCGACCCAATCAAGCCTCTAACAGATGATTCGGCCGTAACGCCTTGATGCGTCGGCCTTATAAACAGAAGGCACTGCCTTCACCCTTGGGCTTGGCTCAACGGGATTATCCTATGATCCATAGAACCATCAGGAGAACGTGAGCAATGAAAATCCGTCCTTTGCACGATCGCGTCGTCGTCCGTCGCATGGAAGAAGAGCAAAAGACCGCTGGCGGCATCGTGCTTCCGGGTAACGCTCAAGAGAAACCGACCCGCGGTGAAGTTCTTGCTGTCGGCAACGGTCGTATTCTCGAAAATGGCGAAGTGCGCCCGCTGGACGTCAAGGTGGGTGACACGGTGATTTTCAAGGATGGCTTTGGCGTCGAGAAAGAAAAAATCGACGGTGAAGAAGTCCTGATCATGAGCGAAAGCGATATTCTGGCCGTTGCCGAGTAATTCACAACGCTCACCAGTCACATTTTCGTTTCACGTTTGCGCGACTTGATCGCGCCATTAATGGGAAGAGCTAGAAATGGCAGCTAAACAGATCAAATTCTCCGATGATGCCCGCAAGCGCATGGCGCGCGGCGTTAATATCCTGGCCGACGCCGTCAAGGTCACCCTCGGGCCCAAAGGCCGTAACGTCGTACTGGAAAAATCCTTCGGCTCACCGACCGTGACCAAAGACGGGGTTTCCGTCGCCAAGGAAATCGAGCTCAAGGACAAGTTCGAGAACATGGGCGCGCAGATGGTCAAGGAAGTTGCTTCCAAGACCTCTGATGTGGCCGGTGATGGCACCACTACCGCAACCGTTCTCGCCCAGTCGATCGTCACTGAAGGCATGAAAGGCGTGACAGCGGGCATGAACCCGATGGATCTCAAGCGTGGTATCGACCAGGCCGTCGATGCTGCCGTCAAGGAAATCCAGTCGCTTTCCGTCCCGTGCACCGACGCCAAGGCCATCGCCCAGGTGGGTACCATTTCTGCGAATGGCGACAAGCGTATCGGTGAGATCATCGCCGACGCTATGCAGAAAGTCGGCAAGGAAGGCGTCATCACCGTCGACGAAGGCCGTGGCTTCGAAGATGAGCTTGAAGTCGTCGAGGGTATGCAGTTCGATCGTGGTTACCTGTCGCCTTACTTCGTGACCAACCAGGACACCATGATGGTGGAACTGGAAGATCCGTACCTGCTGATGGTCGACAAGAAGATTTCCAACATCCGCGAATTGCTGCCGGTGTTGGAAGCGGTTGCCAAGTCCGGCAAGCCGTTGGGCATCATCGCCGAGGACATCGAAGGCGAAGCGCTGGCAACATTGGTGGTCAACACCATGCGCGGCATCGTCAAGGTTGCGGCGACCAAGGCGCCCGGTTTCGGCGACCGTCGCAAGGCCATGCTGCAGGACATCGCCATTCTTACTGGCGGCACCGTGATTTCCGAGGAAGTCGGCCTGACGCTCGAGCAAGCCAACCTGGATCATCTGGGTAGCGCCAAGCGCGTCACCATGTCCAAGGAAAACACCACCATCATCGATGGTTCCGGTGTCGAGTCCGACATCGAAGCGCGTGTCAGCCAGATCCGCGCTCAGATCGAAGACACCAGCTCCGACTACGACCGTGAAAAACTTCAGGAACGTGTCGCCAAGCTGGCCGGCGGTGTTGCCGTCATCCGTGTGGGCGCCGCGACCGAGTTCGAGATGAAGGAGAAGAAGGCCCGCGTCGAAGATGCGCTGCACTCCACACGTGCTGCCGTCGAAGAAGGCGTGGTGCCTGGCGGTGGTACCGCACTGGTACGCATCCTTGGCAATCTCGCCAACCTCAAGGGTGAGAACGAAGACCAGACCCACGGCATTGCCATTGCCCTGCGTGCCATGGAATCGCCGCTGCGTCAGATCGTGACCAACGCGGGTCAGGAAGCGTCCATCATCGTCAATCAGGTCAAGGCCGGTGAAGGTAACTACGGTTACAACGCACAAACCGGTGAGTATGGCGACCTGTTCGAAATGGGCGTTCTCGATCCTGCCAAGGTCACGCGTAGCGCGATGCAGTCTGCAGGCTCCGTGGCTGGCTTGATGATCACCACCGAAGCCATGATCGCCGACGATCCGGACGAGAAGGAAGCCGGCGGTGGCGCACCGGACATGGGCGGCATGGGAGGCATGGGCGGCATGATGTAATCGCCGCCTACCGACTCCCGGGCGCTGTCCCGTGACTCGAACCCCTGCCGGGCAACCGGCGGGGGTTTTTCATGTCAGGACATAGCTCAGCCGTAGCCCGTAGCCCGTAGCCCGTAGCCCGTAGCCCGTAGCCCGTAGCCCAAGTACACTATCGCCCTGCCCTAGACTGCCTCGCGATTTTCTATGCTCTCCAATATACGTATCGTACTCGTTCAGACATTCCATCCCGGCAACATTGGCCAAGCCGCTCGCGCGATGAAAACCATGGGTCTGAGTGACCTAGTGTTGGTCAATCCCCGTTGCTTTCCCGACGAAGAGGCCACTCGGCTGGCCGCTGGCGCCACCGATGTGCTCGACAACGCGCGTGTCGTCGAGCACATTTCACAAGCCGTCGAAGATTGCGTTCAAGTCGTCGGCGCCAGCGCCCGTCTGCGCAGCCTCCCTCTACCCCATTTCGACGATCCCGAGCCCATGGCCGTGCAAATGGTCGAGCATGCGCATGAAGCCCCCGTGGCACTCGTGTTCGGCCGCGAGCGCTTCGGCCTGACTAACGATGAAATTCGGCATTGCACGCATCAGGTCAGCATTCCCGCCAACCCCGATTACGGTGTACTCAATCTGGCACAAGCCGTGCAGATACTCGCCTACGAAGTACGCCGTGCATGGCGCCATCAAACACCGAGCGCCGCTCAGCCCAAGTCCAAGCAGCCCGCCTTGCCGACACGCGAACAAATGGCTCACTTCGAGACGCACCTGCACCAAGCCCTGTCGTCCTCGGGGTTCCTGACTCAGCCTCATGCGCGCACTGAAGACCATCTACGCGCACTTTTCTCCCGTGCTCAACCTACTCGAAAGGAGCTCTCCATCCTGCGCGGCGTCTTGACGACATTGGAGAAAGCCGGCACAAAACGCGATGACTGAGGCAAAAACCAGCCAACCCTTGGTATGAGCCGTTTGGCAGGCACAAAAAACCGCACCTCCAGGAGGTGCGGTTTTTTGTACGGCTCAAATAAAGCGCTCGCCGCCGCGTCGAAGACGCGACGGCGACGTGGCTTATTCGCCGCCCATCTGCTGCTTGATCAAATCACCGATGGTGGTCGGGCCTGTTGACTCCGGCTCAGCTTCCTGATCGCGCAGTTTGCCCATCGCACGGCGTGTATCGACCTGATCCTTCGCCTTCACGGACAGGTTGATCGCACGATTCTTGCGATCGACACCGACGATCTTGGCTTCGACGCTATCGCCTTCGTTGAGCACGTTGCGTGCATCTTCGACGCGATCGGGACTGATCTCGGAAGCCTTGAGTACCGCTACGACATCAGTGGCCAACTCGACGTGCGCTTCCTTCGCATCGACTTCGACAACGCGACCGGTGACGATGGCACCCTTATCGTTGACGGCCAAGTACTCGGAGACCGGATCGGTTTCGAGTTGCTTGATGCCGAGCGAGATACGCTCACGTTCCGGATCGATCGACAGGATGACCGCTTCGGCTTCGTCGCCCTTCTTGAACTTGCGCACGGCTTCTTCGCCGGTTTCGCTCCAAGAAATATCGGACAAGTGGACCAGACCGTCGATGCCACCTTCCAAGCCGATGAAGATACCGAAATCGGTGATCGACTTGATGGTACCCGAAACGCGATCGCCCTTGTTATAGCGCGCGCTGAAGTCTTCCCACGGGTTAGTGGTGCACTGCTTGATGCCCAAGGAGATACGACGACGTTCTTCGTCGATATCCAGCACCATGACTTCCACGTCATCGCCGACCTGGACGACTTTCGAGGGATGGATGTTCTTGTTGGTCCAGTCCATTTCCGAGACGTGGACCAAGCCTTCGACACCTTCCTCGAGCTCGGCAAAGCAGCCGTAGTCGGTCAGGTTGGTGACGCGGGCATTGACGCGGGTGTTTTCCGGATAACGATCCTTGATGTTGACCCACGGATCTTCGCCCAGCTGCTTCAAGCCGAGAGACACACGGTTGCGCTCGCGATCGAACTTGAGCACCTTGACGTTGACCTCATCACCAACAGCCACGATCTCGCTGGGATGCTTGATGCGCTTCCACGCCATGTCGGTGATGTGCAGCAGGCCATCGACGCCGCCCAGGTCGACGAACGCACCGTAGTCGGTGAGGTTCTTGACGATACCGTCGATCTGCTGACCTTCCTGAAGCGTAGACAGAAGCGCTTCACGCTCGGCACTGTTCTCGGCTTCGAGAACGGCACGGCGCGAGACCACGACGTTATTACGCTTGGGATCGAGCTTGATGACCTTGAAGTCCAGCTCTTTGTGCTCGAGGTGAGCAGTATCGCGAACCGGACGGACGTCGACGAGAGAACCGGGCAGGAAAGCGCGGATGGAGGAAACGTCGACCGTGAAGCCGCCCTTGACCTTGCCGTTGATCACGCCCTTGACGATTTCGTCCTTCTCGAAGGCCGCTTCCAGCTCTTTCCAGGCCTCGGCACGCTTGGCCTTTTCGCGAGACAAGCGCGTCTCGCCGAAGCCGTCTTCGACGGCTTCAAGGGCAACCTTGACTTCATCGCCTACGGAGATGGTCAATTCGCCGTTGTCATCACGGAACTGCGCCACGGGGATTTGCCCCTCGGACTTCAGACCCGCGTTGACGGTAATCCAGTCACCTTCGATGTCGACCACGGTTGCCATGACAATGGCACCGGGTTCCATGTTGATGTCCTGGAGAGACTGTTCGAACAGTTCAGCAAAGCTTTCGCTCATGTTGTTCCTACGTGATCAACGTTAATAGCGGCCAGGCCGCTCATTCTCCGCACCACCAGCAAGCGCGGGCCTTTCCTACATACCCCTGGGAACGTTGGCGCTGGTTCGACCTGCGAAGGCTCTCGGTTATCGCCCGCGCACGTCATGACGTCTGACCAGGGTCTCCGGATGGGTGCCCGTTTCACCCCAGCTACTCAGTTCGGGAGGCCGAGCCTACGTGCACTGAGCAGCCTTTCGATACACTCCACCACGTCCGGTATCGCAAGGCTCGTACTATCCAACAAAACGGCATCGTCTGCCGGCTTGAGTGGCGCCACTGCACGTTGCATGTCGCGCTCGTCACGAGCCTTAATTTCCTCTAGAAGACTCGTTAGATTAGCATCCCGACCGGCATTCAGCAACTGTTCATAGCGTCGCCGCGCCCGCTCTTCCGCCGAGGCCGTCAGGTAGACTTTCAGGGGCGCATGGGGGAATACCACCGTGCCCATATCCCGTCCATCCGCCACTAGCCCTGGCAGGTCGCGAAAGTCGCGCTGGCGTGTCAGCAGCGCATCGCGCACTCGAGGTAACGATGCCACCTGTGAGGCAACGTCGCCGACCTTCTCGGTACGAATGTCGCCACTCACGTCACGACCTTCCAGCTCGATACGCGTTTCGCCATCGCACGCCACGAAGCGGACATCCAAGGTTTCGGCACACGTCGCCAGCGCGGCTTCGTCGTCCAGCGCCAAGCCATGCTTGAGTGCCGCCAGCGCCGTGAGACGATACAGTGCGCCGGAGTCCAGCAAGTGCCAGCCCAGGCGCTCGGCGATCAGGCGACTCACGGTCCCCTTGCCTGCGCCGCCGGGTCCGTCGACGGTCAGTACGGGCACGTCGCTGTGCGACAAGCTCATGACGCCTCCTGCTCTTCGAGTGACAGCCCCACGCGACGCGCCAGATCAACGAATCCCGGGAACGACGTGGCGACATTAGCGCAGTCATCGATCACGATCTCGCCCTCAGCACGCAGGGCAGCGATGGCGAAGGCCATGGCGATGCGATGATCGCCCAGGCTATCGACATGCCCGCCGCTATAATGCTCCACATGCGTATCGCTGGCGTCGGCGCGACCGACGATGTCGATGCCATCGGAATGGACGGTATTCTCAACGCCAAGAATCGCCAAACCATCGGCCATCGCCTGAATACGGTCGGATTCCTTGACGCGCAACTCCTCTGCGCCCCGCAAACGGGTCACGCCTTCGGCATTGGCCGCAGCGATGAACAGCACGGGAAACTCATCGATGGCCAGCGGCACCTGATCCACGGGGATATCGATGCCCTTGAGCGGCGCATGGCGAACACGAATGTCGGCCACCGGCTCGCCCCCGACTTCCCGGGGATTGAGAAGTTCGAGGTCGGCACCCATGGCCTTGAGGATATTGATGACCCCGATACGTGTCGGGTTGGTCCCCACATGCTCCAGGAGCAGATCCGAACCCGGCGTAATGGCCGCCGCCACCAGATAGAACGCCGCCGACGAGATATCCGACGGCACGTCGATAGGCGACGCCGTCAAGCGGCCGCCGCCCTGTAGCCAAGCTTCGTCAGCGTCGCGTTGCACCGCATAACCGAAACCGTTGAGCATACGCTCGGTATGATCGCGGGTCGGTGCCGGCTCGCGCACCCGCGTCTCACCCTCGGCATAGAGCCCCGCCAGCAAGAGACAGGATTTCACCTGGGCGCTGGCCATCGGCATGTCATAACGAATGCCGCGGAGTGCCTGGCCACCACGAATCGTCAGCGGCGGCCGGCCGCCTTCAGCCGTTTCGATCACCGCCCCCATCTCGCGCAGCGGATCGGCCACCCGGCCCATCGGCCGCTTGTTGAGCGACACATCGCCGGTCAACTCGGTATCGAAGGCCTGCCCGGCCAGCAAGCCCGCGAACAGGCGCATGGCGGTGCCCGAATTACCCACGTAAAGAGGGCCGGCAGGCGCCTTCAGGCCATGCAGGCCAACGCCATGGATGGTCACGCGCCCTTGGTGCGGGCCCTCAATGGCTACGCCCATTTCACGAAACGCCTGCAGCGTCGCCAGGCTATCCTCGCCCTCGAGGAAGCCATGCACTTCGGTCACGCCCTCGGCAAGCGCGCCGAGCATGATCGAGCGGTGAGAGATCGATTTGTCCCCCGGCACACGGATCCGACCGCGCACATTGCCACCGGGAGTCACGCGGTAACGGATATTGCGTTGTTCCATCGCTTGATAACTCGTCTGGTTCAAAAGCGTATCGAAATACTGCCGCGCATGACTGGCACGATCGAAGATCGCCAGCATGGCATCGCCATCATTGTCGGTCACGGCACGGCGCAAACGGGCGACGCCCGCTTCGAACTCATCCAGTGCGCCAAGCACCGCCTCGCGGTTGGCACTGAAGATATCGCGCCACATGACCGGATCACTACCGGCGATGCGCGTAAAGTCGCGAAAGCCCCCCGCCGCATAGCGAAAGATCTCTAGGCGCTCGTCCTGACGCGCCAGGGTGTCGACTAACGAAAACGCCAACAAATGCGGGAGATGGCTAGTGCGCGCCAAGACTTGGTCGTGGCGCGCCACGTCCATTTCCAGTAGCTCCGCCCCACACGCGGCCCATAGCACTCGTACGCGGGCCAGAGCGTCGGGATCGGTGTCAGCGCGCGGGGTCAGTATCACCTTGTGGCGACGATAAAGCGCGGGATTGGACGCCGCCACGCCGCTTTTTTCGGACCCGGCGATCGGGTGCCCCAGCACGAAGCGCGGCGGAATATCACCGAAGACCCGCTCGACCGACGCCTCGATAGCACCTTTGGTACTGCCGACATCGGTGATCACCTGATCGCCAAGATGCGGCGCTAATTCACGCAGCACGGCCTCTATCGCCAACACCGGCACCGCCAGCACAATCAAGCTGCTTTCGGCTACCCAGGGTGCCAGCTCGGTGCTGCCAGCGTCGACCAGCCCCATATCGATGCCGCTCGTCACTTCATCGGCGTCACGATCACAGGCCAGGATACGCCCTGCAAAACCCGCTTCCTTCAAGGCCGCCGCCAGCGAACCACCAATCAGCCCCAACCCAATGATGAGGATACCGCGCTCAGCCGGCGCACAGGACTGCTCCGACATCTACAAGACACCCACAGGGTAGGACCCCAACACCTTGAGCTCAGCAGCACGCAACGTAATCTCTTCCAGCACCGCCGCGACCTGCGGATCGTCGCGATGCCCCTTGAAGTCGATGAAGAACACGTAGTTCCAGACCCCAGTGCGTGACGGCCGCGTCTCGACGCGCGTCAGGTCGATCTTGTGACGGTGGAACGGCTCGAGCAGGTCGTGCAGCGCCCCGGGCTGATTGCGCATGGCGACGACGATGGACGTCTTGTCATCATCGGAAATCGGCGTGTCCTGATGCCCGATGATCAAAAAGCGTGTCGAATTATCGGGACGATCCTCGATCTTCTCGGCGACCTTATCGAGCTCATAACGCTTCGCGGCCATGTCGCCAGCAATCGCGGCACTGTGCCATTCGCTCTTGATCAGGCGCGCCGCCTCGGCATTGGACGACACCGGCACCCGCTCGGCATTGGGATAATGAGCGTCCAGCCACTTGCGGCACTGCGCCAGGGACTGGGGATGCGAATAAATGCGCGAGATCTTGTCGCGGCGCGTATTGCTGGATACCAGTAGATGGTGGTGAATGCGCAGTACCACCTCGCCACAGATACGCAGACTGGCATCCATGAAGGTATCCAAGGTGCTATTGACGATGCCCTCGGTGGAGTTTTCCACCGGCACCACGCCAAAATGCGCGGCCCCCGCTTCCACCTCGCGAAAGACCTCATCGATGGCCGCCATCGGCAGACTCACCGCGCTGTCGCCGAAATGCTTGAGCGCCGCCTGCTGGGTGAACGTACCCTCGGGGCCGAGATAGGCCACCTTGACCGGCCGCTCCAGCGCCAGGCACGCCGACATGATCTCGCGGAACAAACGGGCCATTTCCTCGTCGTCGAGGGGGCCCTTGTTGAGCGCCATGATGCGACGCAGCACCTGAGCCTCGCGCTCGGGGCGGTAGAACGTCGCCTGCGGATCACTGTCGGTTTTCACCTGCGCTACCTGCTGTGCGCAATGCGCGCGTTCGCTGATCAGCTTGAGGATCTCGCTATCCAGCGTATCGATTCGCTCGCGCAGTGCCGGCAGGTCGGCCGACGTAATAGGGGCATTGTTATCGGACATGTCGTGATCAGCCATGGCGTCGTTCGAACTCCCGCATGAAATCGACCAGCGCGTCCACTGCCGCTTCCGGCACGGCGTTGTACAGGCTGGCACGCATGCCGCCCACGCTGCGGTGGCCCTTGAGATTCAAAAGCCCCGCCGCCTCGGCATCATTCAAGAACGCATCATTGAGCGTCTCATCGGCCAGCACGAACGGCACGTTCATGCGTGAACGATTGGGCATGGCAATGGGGCTGGAATAGAAGTCGCTGGCATCGATGGCCGCATATAACTTTTCGGATTTGCGCGCGTTGAGTCGGTCCATCGCCTCGAGCCCACCCATATCATGGCGCAACCAGTCGAAGACCAGCCCCGCCAGATACCAGGCATATGTCGGCGGCGTATTGAACATCGAGCCATTTTCAGCCATGACCCGATAGTTGAACATGGTCGGCGTGTTCGGCAGGGCGCGCTCGAGCAGGTCGTCACGCACGATGACCAAGGTCAGCCCCGCCGGGCCAATATTCTTCTGCGCCCCGGCATAGATGACGCCGAAACGGGACACATCCAACGGGCCCGAGAGAATCGACGAGGACATATCGCACACCAGCGGCACGTCGCCAATCTCGGGAATATAATCGAATTCCAGGCCACCGATCGTTTCATTGGCCGTGTAATGTAGATAGGCAGCATCCGACGACAAGACGATGTCCTCGGGTCGCGGCACCGCCGTCAACCCATTGGCTTCGCTGGAAGCCGCCACGTGCGCGCCCGCAAGATGACGCGCCTCGGCAATCGCCTTCTTGCCCCAGATACCGGTGTACAGATAGTTCGGCGTACCGCCCGTACCCAGCAGGTTATAAGGCACCATCGCGAACTGACTGGAGGCACCGCCCTGCATGAAGAGGACGCGATAATTGTCGGGCACGGCCAGCAGCGCGCGCAGGTCGCGCTCGGCACGCGCAGCGATCTCCGCAAAGGCATCGCTGCGGTGACTCATTTCCATGACCGACAAACCATGGCCCTGATAGTCGAGCAACTCGTCGCGGGCGCGCTCGAGCACGGGGTCGGGAAGTGCCGCTGGGCCGGCACAGAAGTTGAACTTGCGTGTCATCAGCGTGTTTCCAAACGTAAAGCGACCACTCCCGAAGGAGCGGCCGCATTGAGACTCAATCGCCTTGTGGCGCCTCGTCGTCATCCGGCGCGGGCGTCACCTCGTCGACCACCACCTCTTCTTCATTGGAGGCTGGCTCCTCGACCGGCTCATCGACCCGCACCGTGGCGACCAAATGCTCGCCTTCGCCGGTGCGAATCAGGGTGACTCCTTGGGTATTGCGCGAACTTACCGAGATTTCCTCGACCCGCGTGCGCACCAACGTGCCCTTGTCAGTAATCAGCATCATCTCATCGCTGTCGCGGACCTGAATCGCTGCCACCAAGGCACCGTTGCGCCGCGAGGTCTGCATGGCGATAACCCCTTGGCCACCACGTCCACGCAGCGGAAACTCATCGAGACGTGTGCGCTTGCCATAGCCATTCTCAGAGGCGGTTAGGATATAGACCTGATCTTCACTGATCGTCTGAACCGACGCTTCTTCAGCGACGTTATCGGTGTCGTCAGCCTCGGCATCGATGGTCAACGACTGCGGAATGATCAAGCTGATCACCTCGGCGTCGCCTTGCAGGCGCATGCCACGAACACCACGGGCGGTGCGTCCCATGGCGCGTGCCTTGCCTTCCTCGAAGCGAATGGCTTTGCCGTTGGACGAGAACAGCATCGCATGGTCGTTGCCGGAAGTGATCGCGGCACCGACCAGACGATCGTCCTCTTCGAGGTCGATGGCGATCAGGCCCACGCTGCGCGGCCGCGAGAATTGCTCCAGCGAGGTCCGCTTGACGGTTCCCTTGGCGGTAGCAAAGAAGATGTAGCAGTCGTCGCGGTATTCGCGTACCGGCAGGATGGCGTTGATCGACTCACCATCATCCAGTGGCAACATGTTGACCAGCGGCTTGCCACGCGAACCACGGCTGGCGTTGGGCATCTCGTAGACTTTGAGCCAGTAGACCTTACCGCGGTTGGAGAACAGCAGCATGGTGTCATGCGTCGAGGCCACCAACAGGTGCTCGATGATGTCCTCGTCTTTCATGGTGGTCGCCGACTTGCCACGTCCGCCACGCCGCTGGGCCTGGTAGTCGGAAAGCGGCTGCGTCTTGGCATAGCCGCTGCGCGAAATGGTGACCACCATGTCTTCTTCGTTGATCAGATCCTCGATGGTCAGGTCCAGATGGCTGGCCTGAATCTCGGTCTTACGGTCATCGCCGTACTGATCACGAATCGCCCCAAGCTCCTCGCGAATGACCTCTAGCAGGCGTTCCGGCGAGGCGAGAATCTCGTTGAGCTCGGCGATACGCTTGAGGATCGATAGATACTCGTCGAGCAGCTTCTCGGTTTCGAGCCCGGTCAGGCGATGCAGGCGCAATTCCAGAATGGCCTGCGCCTGGGCCGGCGACAATCGATATTCACGCTCGTTGTCGGCGAGCCCATAGCTTTCGTCGAGATCTTCCGGCTTGCAGGATGTTGCCCCGGCGCGCTCGAGCATGCCGGTCACCTGCCCCGGTTGCCAGGCACGCGCGACCAGTTTTTCCTTGGCCTCGGTCGCCGAAGGCGACGCCTTGATGAGCTCGATCACATCGTCGATGTTGGAGATCGCCACGGCCAAGCCTTCGAGGATATGACCACGGTCGCGCGCCTTCTTAAGCTCGAACAGTGTGCGCCGCGTCACCACCTCGCGACGGTGCCGAATGAATGCTTCGAGAATCTCTTTGAGGTTGAGGATCTTCGGCTGGCCGTTATCCAGCGCCACCATGTTGATGCCGAATACGGTCTGCAACTGGGTATGCGCGAACAGGTTGTTGACGACCACTTCGCCGGACTCGCCGCGCTTGACCTCGATCACCACGCGCAGGCCTTCCTTGTCGGACTCGTCGCGCAGCTCGGCGATGCCGTCGATACGCTTGTCCTTGACCAGCTCGGCGATCTTCTCGATCAAACGCGCCTTGTTCACCTGATACGGCAGTTCGGTGACGATGATGTGATCGCGCCCGGTCTTGTCGTTGTGCTCGATGGTATGACAAGCCCGCACATAGATACGCCCACGCCCAGTACGGTAGGCATCGAGAATCCCCGCGCGCCCGTTGATGATCCCGCCGGTGGGGAAATCGGGAGCTGGAATATACGCCATGAGATCGTCGATGCTGAGCGTGTAATCGTCGATCAGCGCCAGGCAACCATCGATCACCTCGCGCATATTGTGTGGCGGGATGTTGGTCGCCATGCCCACGGCGATGCCCGAGGCCCCGTTGACCAGCAGGTTAGGAACCTTGGTCGGCAGCACCTCGGGAATGCGTTCGGTGCCATCATAGTTATCGACCCAGTCGACGGTATCTTTTTCCAGGTCGGCGAGGAGCTCATGGGCAAGGCGTGCCATGCGCACCTCGGTGTAACGCATGGCCGCCGCGCTGTCGCCGTCGATGGAACCGAAGTTACCCTGGCCATCGACCAGCACATAGCGCATCGAGAATGTCTGCGCCATACGCACGATGGTGTCGTAGACCGCGCTATCCCCGTGCGGGTGATATTTACCGATCACGTCACCCACGACACGGGCCGATTTCTTGTAGGCTTTGTTCCAGTCATTGCTGAGTTCATGCATGGCGAACAATACGCGCCGATGCACGGGCTTAAGGCCATCCCGTACATCCGGCAACGCACGGCCGATGATCACACTCATGGCGTAATCGAGATACGACTGTTTAAGCTCGTCCTCGATATTGACTGGCAGAATTTCTCTGGCGATCTCACCCATGGGTCGTTCAATCCTTTGCACCGCGCCATACCATCGGTCATGGCACTGAATGAAACGAACAGCGACCTCACGAAGCACGAAGCCCCGCAAGCCACTCTTCAGCGCTCGACGCCAATGGCCGTCACAGCAATCATTGAGCTTCGATGGCGGGCCCAGCCTCAACAGGGCCCGAATCACGCCATCATACCATTTCACATGGCGATGCGGCAGGCTTGGTCAATGCAATCGCGTGCGCCGCACCAGCGCAAGAAGAACACGCTTCCTTAGATGCCGCAGAACAAGTGCATCCGCTTGGGGGAGTGGCACCCGCCCTGGCGTTTCGCCATAATGAGCCCCTTTGTGACGGAATAGGCTCATGTGGTTCAAGCACTTGCATCTCTATCGCCTGCACGACACGACACCCATCGCGCTCGAGGCACTCGAATCGGCTCTGGAGGCCTTCGCCTTTCGTCCGGTGTCGCCCAGTGAAGGCAAGCGCCTCGGCTGGCAACGCCCCGCGGGGCGACATGGTCAACAGCTCGCCCATGAGATCCAGGGCCATCGCCTGCTGTCATTGCTGCGCCAGGAGCGCCTACTGCCAGCGTCGGTGGTACGCGAGGAAGTAGAAGAACGCGCCGCCGAGCGCGAGGCTGCCGAAGGCCACCCATTACCACGCCGCGAGCGCCAGGCACTCAAGGAACAGGTCGTAGAGGAATTTCTGCCACGCGCCTTCACGCGTAGCCAGCGCATTGATATATGGTGGGACACACGGCGCGGCCTCATCGCTGTCAATTGCGCCAGCCGTGCCCGGGCCGAGGATGCTCTCGATCTGCTGCGTCAGTCGCTGGGCTCGTTGAAAGTCACGCCGCTGGCCGTGCGCCAGCTACCATCGCGCAGCATGACTGCCTGGCTCGAAGATATCGCCTCGCGCCCCGAGGGGCTGCAACTGGGCGATCAGGTCGAGCTCAAGGATGCCAATGACGATGGTGTATGGCGCGCACGTGGCATCGACCTCGACGGCGAGGAGGTGCAGAGTGTGCTCGCCAGTGGGCGTCAGGCCAGCCGCCTGGGTCTGGATGTCGAGGATCAGCTATCGCTGGTCCTGCACGATGACCTGACGCTCAAATCGCTGCGCTTCGCCGACGCCTTGCTCGACGAAGCCGCTCAACAAGAAGACGATGACGACCCCACGCTACGCCTGGAAACGGACTTCGCCCTCATGGCCCAAGTGCTCTCTGGATTCATCGAACAACTCATCGACTGGCTGGGCGGCGAAGCCGACCCGGCAGCGCCGACATCATGACGCACGCATCGACTCCCCAATCCGCTTCCCACGATTTCGACGCCATTCGTCCTTATCATGACGACGAGGTGGCGACGGTACTCGACCGCCTGGCTCACTGCGACGAATTGCTCGACGCGATCACGCACTTCCGTCTCCCCCGGCTGGCGCGCTACGCGCCGCCCGTGGCGCGTTTCATCGCGCGCCTGGGGCTGCAACACGAAATGCGCAACATCGAGAGCGTCGCCGCCTTTCAGCAACGCATCGCCCGCTACATGGCGCGAATGATCGCCACCACCACGGATGCCTTTGAGATCGAAGGGCTCGAACATCTCGACGCCGACAAGGCCTATCTGTTCATCGGCAATCATCGCGATATCGCCATGGACCCGGCGTTCGTCAATTACGCGCTCTATCAGAAAGGCCGCAATACCGTACGCATCGCGATTGGCGACAACCTGCTGCAAAAGCCGTTCGTCAATGATCTGATGCGCCTCAACAAGAGTTTCATCGTGCCGCGCTCGGCCAAGGGCAAGCGGGCGATGCTGCAGGCCTATCAAACGTTATCGCGTTATATCCGCCATTCGATCACCGCCGATAACCACTCGATCTGGATCGCTGAGCGCGAAGGGCGTGCCAAGGACGGCATCGACCGCGCCGATACCGCCATCGTCAAGATGTTAGGCATGGCCCAGCGCATGGACGGCGACGAGGCCGATATCGGCGCTGCGGTATCCGAACTACGCCTCGTGCCGGTGTCCATCAGCTACGAATACGACCCCTGCGATCTCCAGAAGGCACGCGAGCTATACGCCCGCCACACGGAAGGCCGTTACGACAAGGTCGAATTCGAGGACATTCAGTCCATCGTCGCCGGCATCACGGGCCACAAAGGCCGCATCCGTCTGACCTTCGGTACGCCCTTGGGGAGCGAGTTCGCGACCCCGGAAGCCGTCACCGAGGAAATCGATCGTCAGGTACTGGCGCACTACCATATGTTCCCCAGCCACCAACTCGCGCTTGAGGCAACGGGACTAGCGCCGGCGCTGGTCGATCTAAGCGAAGTCACCGACGCCGACCGGGCACGCTTCGAGGCACGCCTGGCCACGGTGCCGGACCATCTGCGCCATTGGTGGCTGCGCCAGTACGCCAACCCCATTCTCAACCGTGCCGGATATATCGAGGAAGACGCCTGACGCGTCACTTCCGCCAGAACGTGGGCGTCAACAGCACCAGCACGGTGAGGATTTCCAGACGCCCCATCAACATGCCCAGGCTCAGAAGCCACTTGGCGGCATCGGGCAATGACGAGAAATTCCCCGCAGGTCCGATGACCGGCCCCAGCCCGGGGCCGACGTTGGAGACAGCGGTGGCCGCCCCCGATAGCGCAGTCACCAAGTCCAGTCCCAACAGCGCTAGTCCCAACGCCAGACCCGCGATCGTCAGAAAGAAGAAGAAAGAAAAGGCGATGACCCCGCGCACGACCTCGTCGCTCAGCGGATTGTCATTGTAGCGTTGCGCGAAGACCCCTTGAGCATGTACGAGATGGCGCAGCTGGGTGAACAGCATGATGGCACCGATCTGAAAGCGGAATATTTTCATGCCGCCACTCGTGGACCCGCTACAACCGCCGACGAAGGTCAGATAAAAGAATGCGGCGACGACCAACGGCCCCCACTGGGTGTAGTCGTCGGATGCATAGCCGGTGGTGGTCACCACCGAGATGACATTGAAGGCCACCTGGGTCAACGCCTCGAAGAAAGAAGCGCCCCCGGCGACGCGATACACGGTCAACCCTAGGATCACGACGCCCAACAGCCACAGCAATCCACGCACTTGCTGGTCGCGCCACAGGACATGCGGCGTATCGCGCAGCGCGCGAATGAACAGCACGAACGGCAGCGCACCGCACAGCATGAAGAACGAGGCCAACCAAAGAATCATCGGGCGGTCATGATAAGCCCCGAAGGACGCATCCGAGTTGGCAAAGCCCCCAGTGGCCATGGAACTCATGGCATGCACGACGGCGTCCAGCGGTGTCATGCCCGCCAGGTAGTACGTCAGCATCGCCAGCAATGTCCCGCCCAGGTAGATCGCGCCACTCGCCTTGGCAATACCGCCGGCGCGCGGCAGCACCTTGTCGGACCAGTCCGATGACTCGGTCTGGAACAGGCGCATGCCGCCAACCTTGAGAAACGGCAAAATAGCGATCGCCATGACGATGATGCCGATGCCGCCCAGCCACTGCATGAGACCTCGCCATAGCTTCAAGCCATCGGAGAGGCCATCAATGCCCACCAGCACCGTCGAACCGGTGGTGGTGATCGCCGAGATGGACTCGAAGACGGCATCGGTGAAGGAAAGCTGCGGCGCCCCCAGTATCAGCGGCAAACTGGCACAGGCACTCACCAGCACCCAGCTCAGGGTGGTCAGAATGAACATCTGACGGGGCCGCAGCAGGATCTCCACGCCCCGCGTGATCAGCAACATGGTCAAAGCGGCCCCGGCGACGATGGCGATCGACAGCAGGAACGCCATGCGATCGGGATCCCCTTCCAGAGTCAGCACGATCAACGGCACCACCATGAGCATGGCCAGCACAAACAGCAGAACCGCCAGAATCCTGACCACCGGCGCACTCACCGCCAGACTGCGCATGATACGCGGATGAATCGCCGCCATCCCGTTACTCCTCGGCCTCTCGTCGCGTGTTACACGCTCCATGCCTCGCGCCCGTGCGAGACGACAAACGGAGCGACACTATAAGGGGCGGCGGGCACTTTCTCCACCCACGCGCATCATCCTCCCCGCACGCTTTTCAGCCGACGGCACGGCCGGTGCCGTCTTCCGCCACGATGTGCTATCGTCCGCGACATCGTCCTGCGAGTCGATTCGCGCCGTCGTGAACGTACGACACGCGATCCCGCATGAGCCACACGGAGAGAGCCCCCATGAGTTCCGCGTCCGAAATGCAGAAAGTCCGGATCATCAACGAGCTGCGTGAATTCATCAAGAAATTGCTGCAAGATCCGGCGATTCTCGAGCAATCGCTCACCATCGCCCGCGCCCATTACACCGACGACGGCGATAACCGGCAGATGTGGGCCACCATCGCCAACGAAATCTCGGACAATACCAGCGTGCACATCCCCGAAGACCCCAGCGAGCACTCGGAAGCCGACCGGCTGTTTCTGGAAGTGTTGAAGGAAGTCGTCGACGAGGGGAAGGCGTTGTACTGAAGCTCGAAGCTTCAAGAAGGAAGAGGGAAGGAAAAAGAGCGAAGAACGTAGGAGAGAATCTAAAAAGGCCGGCGACTGCCGGCCTTTCTCTTGTCAGGAAGCTCTTGATTATATCTCAGGGAGTGTTGGCTACACAGCTCTCGGGCACGACATCGTCGTCAATACCTTTCGATGCAGCACATTCCCATCCTCCATCATCTTGACGCTCAAGCGTCAAAGTTTCGCTGGAGAAATTACCCTCACTATCAAACGTAAAGGTCAGTGTCGGCTGGGTGGTATCATTGCTGTCATTGAATTGAGAAGCTGCGATTTTCCCGTTCTGAACTGCACTATCCGAAAGCCCAAGATCGGACACATCGCTGACAGTTTCACCCTGCTGTACCGCGAGTTCCGCCGGCGTCTGCAGTGATTTGAGGGTCGCGAGTGCAGAGCTGACTTCCGAGCGGGCGACGTAGTTCTGGTACTGCGGTATGGCGATGGCGGCGAGGATGCCGATGATCGCGACGACGATCATCAGTTCGATTAGCGTGAAACCGCGTTGCTGACGTTCCATTAAACTCTCCTGTGATCCCTTGTTGAATACCCTGCTATTCGCTTTTTGGCGAGCCCGGCGCGGGCGGATGATAACCCGTTGCGGGCGCTCCAGCGAGGCGCCGACACCATGCCGGTTTTCTGTGAGGCAGCCACCTAGGATGTTACGTTAAATTACACTTCTCATGCTGGCAAGATGATCGAGGTTAAAGTTTACCTGATTTCGGCCGATCATATACAAATACGCTAATTGACGAGTTATCTCATGCCAAGGGTCACCATGACGGTCATGCATGGGGTAGGATGCGAGAAGTCACGGGGTAGAGGCCGCCCCACCTGGTCACTCCTTTTGGTGTCGAAACGCTTATGCATTCGTCTTCATCGTCGTCTCCTACCACTCCCGGCGCGCCGCTTTTGAAAGGGCTCGCCGCACGTTTGGTCGCGGAAGGCCTTATCGAGGAATCCAAGGCGCAGCACGCCATGGAGGCCGTGCATGATACGCATCAGTCGGTGCTCGAATACGTCATCGAGCAGCGCTGGGTTTCCGCACGAGAGGCCACCCAGAGTGCCGCATGGGAATATGGCCTACCGTTCGTCGACCTGGAAGCCATCAGTACCGAGCGCCTGCCCATCGGCGAAGGACTGTCCGACACCTTGATCCGCCGTCTCGGGGTACTGCCGCTAGCGCGTGGTGAGCGCCATATCAGTGTGGCGATCCCCTCCCCCTCGACGCTGGCAAAACTCGATGAATTGCAGTTCACTACCGGACTGAGCGCCGAGGGCGTGCTGGTTGCCGCCGACCAGTTGCAGCCGGCCATCGAACGTTATCTCGTCCAGCGCGAGACGCATGGCATGCTCGAAGCCCTCGACGATGCCAGCGAGGCACTCGAGACGCTCGATCTCGATGATGTCACGCCTCTCAACGAAGAGCTCGACACCGATGATGACGACGCACCGGTGGTCCGCTTCGTGCACAAGATGATGCTCGATGCCGCCCGGCGTGGCGCGTCGGATATCCACTTCGAGCCTTATGAGTCGGCCTTCCGCATTCGGTTCCGCATCGATGGCATCCTGGTCGAGGTCGCCCGACCGCCCTTCAATCTGCGCGCCCGTCTTTCGGCACGCCTCAAGGTCATGTCGCGTCTGGATATCTCCGAGCGTCGTTTGCCGCAGGATGGCGCCATCAAGTTGCGTGTCTCAGCCTCGCGCACCATCGACTTCCGCGTCAGCACGCTGCCCACGGTACACGGCGAGAAAATCGTGCTGCGCTTGCTGGACGCCGGTGCCACGCGCCTGGGCATCGATGCACTGGGCTTCAGCGAATCGCAAAAAGCGCTATTCGAACATGCGCTCGCACAGCCGCAGGGGATGATACTCACCACCGGCCCTACCGGCAGCGGCAAAACCGTGACCCTGTATACCGGGCTCAACATCCTCAATACCGACGCGCGCAACATCGCCACCGCCGAGGACCCCGTCGAGCTCAAGCTCGACGGCATCAACCAGGTCAATGTGCTACCCAAAATCGGGCTGGATTTCGCCAGCGCACTGCGTGCTTTCCTGCGTCAGGACCCCGATGTGGTGATGGTCGGTGAGGTCCGCGACCTGGAAACAGCCGAGATCTCCGTCAAGGCCGCGCAGACCGGCCACTTGGTGCTGTCGACGCTGCATACCAACTCGGCGGCTGAAACCCTGACACGTCTGCGTAACATGGGCGTGGCGGCCTACAACATTGCAAGCTCGGTGACATTGATCGTCGCCCAGCGGCTAGTACGCCAACTTTGCCCACACTGCAAAACACCCGTCGAACTGCCTCGGGAGCTCTTCCTCGACGCAGGCTTCACGACACAAGAAATCGAGACCTCGACCTGCTATCGCGCCACGGGCTGTACGCAATGCACCCACGGCTACAAAGGGCGTGTCGGTCTCTATGAGGTACTCCCCGTCAGTGAGTCCATGAGCAAACTGATCATGGCTGACGGCAATTCATTGGAACTCGGCGAACTGGCCCGTCAAGAAGGCCATCCCGATCTGCGACGCAGCGGTCTGAGCAAAGTACTCGCGGGCATTACCAGCCTCGAGGAAATCAATCGCGTGGTGCTGGAATGAGTGACTAGGGCAAGTGACATGAGGGCAACGACATGGCGGTAGCGACACGCAGCAAGGCGCCTCGGCGCGTCGTCCTGCACCGCTGGCGGTGGAAGGGCAAGAACTCCCGCGGTGAAACCATCCAAGGCGAACTGGTCGCCGCGGATGAAATGGGCGTGCGCCAGGAACTCGGACGTCAGAATATCCTCGTCAAGCGGATTCAGCGCGTGCGCAGCCCTTTCGGGCTGGGTCGCATACGTCCGCAGGACATTACCCTGTTCGCACGCCAGATGGCGACCATGATTCGTGCCGGCATTCCCTTGCTGCAGGCGTTCAGTGTCGTGTCGGAAAGCCTCAAGCGCCCCGCCATGCATCATCTCATCGAGACGTTGATGAACGAGGTCTCGGCCGGCGCCAGCTTTTCCGAAGCACTCTCACAGCATCCGCGACATTTCGATCGCATGTTCGTCAACATGGTCGAAGCCGGCGAACAATCCGGCTCGCTGGATCGAATGCTAGAGCGTGTCGCCAGCTATAAAGAAAAGATCGACTCGCTGCGCTCCCGCGTGCGCAAAGCGCTTTATTATCCCGCCGCTGTCGTGCTCGTGGGCATGGGGGTGACCGCCCTGCTGCTGATCAAGGTCGTACCGCAATTCGAGAGCCTGTTTCGCGGCTTCGGCGCCGACCTGCCCACCTTCACGCAATTGACCATCCATCTCTCGGAGTGGGTCCAAGCCTATTGGCCGCACCTGCTTGGCGCCCTCATCGCTGCCGGCGTGCTGATACGTCTCGGTATACGGCGTTCGCCGCGCTTCGCCTATCGCGTCGATGGGCTGATGCTGCGCCTGCCGGTGATCGGCGATATCCTCGATAAGTCGTCGGTGGCACGCTTCTCGCGAACCCTGGCGACGACCTTCAGCGCCGGGGTGCCCTTGGTCGAATCATTGCATACTGCGGCAGGCTCGACCGGTAACCGCGTCTACCAGCGTGCCATCGACGAGGTGCGTGAACACGTTGCCAGTGGCCAGCAACTCAACTTCGCCATGCGCGCCACCGGGCGCTTTCCCAATCTGGCTGTGCAGATGATCGGAGTCGGCGAAGAGTCCGGCGCGCTGGACGCGATGCTCAACAAGGTCGCGGATTTCTACGAGGACGACGTCGACACCAAGGTCGACGCCCTGACATCGTTGCTCGAACCCTTCATCATCGTGGTGCTGGGCGTTCTGGTCGGTGGCCTCGTGGTATCGATGTACCTGCCGATCTTCGAGATGGGATCGGCCATCTAGGACGCTACCGCGTTTCCCAATTCATCCGCCCCGGCATTTCGCCGGGTGCGTTCGTTTCAGGAGTGGCACGTTGCTCGCCGATATCCCTTTACCGTGGCTGGCCGCAATGGCGTTCGTCCTCGGGACCTTGCTGGGCAGTTTTCTCAATGTCGTCATCGTACGCTTGCCGGTGATGCTGATGCAGCACTGGCGCCAAGAAGCACGCGATGCGCTGGCGCTTCCCGAGGAAGAGGTCGCACGCTACAACCTGTGCACGCCACGCTCGCAATGTCCGAGCTGCCGCCAGACAATCGCCTGGCACGACAACCTGCCCCTCATCGGCTGGTTCAAACGCCGGGGCCGCTGCGCGAATTGCCGGGCACGCATCAGCGTGCAATATCCGCTGATCGAATTGATGGCGGGTCTATTGATGGCGAGCGTCATCATCGTGCATGGCGCCACCTGGGCGGCTTTGGCCTGGAGCGGACTTTGCCTGGCGCTGCTGGTGCTGGCTGTCATCGATCTGCGCACCCAGTTGCTCCCCGATATCATCACGCTACCATTGCTCTGGGCTGGTCTGCTTTATCAGCTCTTCTTTCAGCCCTATATGCTCGAGAATGCCGTCGTCGGCGCAATGGCCGGTTATGTGCTTCTGTGGAGCTTTTACTGGCTTTTCAAGTGGCTGACCAAAAAGGAAGGCATGGGCTACGGTGACTTCAAGCTGTTAGCGGCGCTGGGCGCCTGGCTCGGCTGGACGATGCTGCCGATGCTACTGATGCTCTCCGCCGGGTTGGGTGCGATCATCGGGGTGCTGTTGCAGCTCTCGCTGCCACGCATGCGCGGCATGCCGCTACCATTCGGTCCCTTTCTCGCTCTCGCCGGGTGGGTCGCGGTACTCTTCGGCGCACCACTACGCGCCTGGACCGGCTTATAAGGAATTTGCCATGACATCCACCGCCCCCATCATCGGCGTGACCGGTGGCATAGCCTCGGGCAAATCCACCGTCGCCGACATGTTCGCCGAACTGGGGATTCCCTGGGTCGATGCCGACATCGTGGCACGCGATATCGTCGCGCCCGGCGAACCCGCGCTGGACGAAATCGTGGCGCGTTACGGAAACTCACTGCTCGACGTGCACGGCGAGTTGCAACGCCGCGCCTTGCGCGACATTGTGTTCGCCGATGACGGCGAGCGCCAGTGGCTGGAAAGCGTCACGCATCCGCGCATCCGCCAGCGATTGCGTGAGCGTCTCGAGGCGATACGCCAGGGCGCCGCCCCCTATGGGCTACTCGTGTCGCCGCTGCTGTTCGAGACGGATCAAGTCTCGCTGGTCGACCGCCGTCTGGTCATCGATGTTCCCGAAGCGCTTCAGGTGTCGCGCACTCAGGCACGCGATGAAGTGAGTGAAGCTCAGGCGCATGCTATCCTCGCGGCACAGATGCCCCGCCAAGAGCGGTTGGCGCTTGCCGACGACGTAATCGAGAATAATGGTGACATGACGACGCTGAAAGCGCAGGTCGCCAAGCTCGACGCACGTTATCGGCAACTATTCGATGCCACCCATCAGGAGCACTCGCTTTAGCATGACGGAGACATCCCAAGACCGCCCCCTTGAAGTCGCCTGTCCTCAGTGTCGCACCAAGGTCGCCTGGACAACCGACAACCCGTATCGCCCTTTCTGCTCGAAGCGCTGTCGCTTGCTCGACCTTGGCGCCTGGGCCGATGAATCCCACCGTATTGCGGGCGAGCCCGCTATGGACGAAACCGATCTCGACCGTTTGATCGACGATCTGGAGCGCGGCGAACCGCGCCAATAAGGCATAAACGCCAACGGCCCGCCAAAATGGCGAGCCGTTGGTATGCGATACAGCGTTGTCGCGACGAGAGCGTTATTTCCAGAGGTCGCGAATCGTCGCAATCCCTTGGGCGCCCACCGCACGCGCTTGATCGATATCGTCTCGCGTGACCCCGCCTAGCGCATAGACCGGCATACCCGCGGTTTCCACCAGCTGCTGGAAATCATGCCACCCGACCGGCGCAGCCTCTGGGTGGCTCGGGGTCACGCGCAGCGGCGAAAAGGTCACGAAATCGCAACCAATCTCGGCGGCCTGCTCGAGTTGACGGGGATCGTGCGTGGACGCTCCCAACCACTTGTCATTGGCGACTGGGCGATGCTGGAGCGCCATCAAAGTACGACTGGGCAAATGAATGCCATCGGCATCGATGCTGTCGAGCAGTGCGGGGTCGCCGTTAAGAATCAGGCGTGCCTCGTAGCGACGACAGAGCGCCAGTGCTTGCTCGGCACGCTTTAGATATGCGCTGTCATCCAACGTCTTGGCCCGCAGTTGCACCAGGCGTACGTCGTCATCACGCAAGGCGCGTTCGAGCTTGTCGAGAAATACCGTATCGTCGGCTTCCTCGTCACTGATCAGATACTCGTGCGGCAGACACACCGCGCGCAAGATCGGGTGATTGGCTTCCGGGAACGGATAATTGTTCAGCTCGTTCTGCGGCACCCAGCGCACCGCCTGGCCTTCGCGCCCAAAGGGCTCGCCCTCGAACTCATGTACCTGCCAGACATCGAGCAAAATGCGTTTGTCGGCATATTCATGGTGAACGCGAATGAGTGGTTGAGCGCGCAGGATCTCAATGCCTAGCTCTTCACGGAGTTCACGCCTGAGCGCTTCGAAACCAGTTTCGTAGGGTGCCAGCTTGCCCCCGGGGAATTCCCATAGCCCACCCTGATCGACGATCGAGGGACGGCGTGCCAGCAACACATGGCCATCCTCGCGAATGATGGCAGCCGCCGCTACGTGTACCCTTCTCTTCACCATGTTGGTCATTTCACCTTGACTGACTATTCATGATCCGCAGACCGAAGACGGCCCGCTTATCGCTGCTGCCATCCGCACTCGGCTAGCCGTTCTGTACGACTCGCACTCAGCTACGGTAGTCGGCATTGATGGAGACATAATCGTGTGACAAGTCCGACGTCCAGACCGTCGCCGCGGTATCTCCGCGTCCAAGATGGATGCGAATCGTAATCTCGGACTCGGCCATGACTGCGCTGCCCGCCTCCTCGGTATACGAAGCCGCGCGACCGCCTCGCTCGACGAGTGCCACCTCACCGAGGTCGATAGCGATACGCGACACATCCAAGTCGGGTACCGGAGCACGCCCGACCGCCGCCAAAATACGCCCCCAATTGGCGTCACTGGCATAAAGCGCCGTTTTCACCAAGGGCGAATGCGCCACGGTAAAGGCAACGTCCAACGCTTCCTGCCGATGCGTTGCCCCTTCGACCTCAAGGGTAACGAACTTGGTCGCACCCTCGGCATCACGGATGATGGCCTGCGCCAATTCTACCAGCACCTCGGTCAGCGCCGCAGCAAAGCGCGACTCGTGCTCATCGGTATCGATGCGAGCACCGCGTCCGGTGGCAGCCAATGTACAGGCATCGTTGGTAGAAGTGTCCGAGTCCACGGTGATGCAATTGAAGGAGTCATCGACGGCCCGCCGCAGCAATACCTGCAGGCGCGCGTCGTCGATGGCGGCATCGGTGAAGACGAAGCTAAGCATCGTGGCCATATCGGGCTTGATCATGCCTGAACCCTTGGCAATGCCGTTGATCGTCACCGGCTGGCCATCAATCTCGATACACGTCGTGGCGCCTTTGGCTCGCGTATCTGTCGTCAGAATGCCTTCGGCCGCGGTCTGCCAACCATCCGCCGACAACACGGCAAGCGCTTCCGGCAACGCATCGCATAGCCGCTTTACCGGCAGGGGCTCGCCGATCACGCCGGTCGAAAACGGCAAGACGGACTGCGCGGCGACACCCGCCAGCTCGCCCAGCGTCTGGCAACTCTGCTCAGCATCGAGCATGCCCTGCTCACCCGTACCGGCATTGGCGTTACCGGTATTGATCAACAGATAACGCGGCTTTGCCGCCTCGAGATGACGTCGCGCCACATGAACCGGCGCCGCGCAAAAAGCGTTGCGCGTAAACGCCGCCGCCAGCGTCGTTGACTCGGGCAACTCGATCACTACCAGATCACGGCGCCCCGCTGCCTTGATGCCTGCCATCGACGCGCCCAGGCGAATACCTTCGATGGCCGGCATCGCCGGAAAACTCGCTTCCCCCACCGCCATGTCGTCTCTCCTCATGCCACGCTTGCCTTGAGCTCAGCTCAACTTGCCATGGCAATGCTTGTATTTCTTGCCAGAACCGCAAGGACACGGATCGTTACGACCCACTTTAGGGCCTTCACGGCGTACCGGCTGTGCATCTTCCTCGTCGCCAGCACGCTCCTCGCCTTCGGCGGTCACCGCCTCAGCCGAGGCCACGGCGTCTTCATGCACCGGTTGGCTGACCGCACGTTCGCGCTCCAGCGTGGCACGCCGTTCACGCTCCAGCTCATCGACTTCTTCCTGACGCCGCACTTGCACATGACTCAGGATGCGAATGACATCGTGCTTGATGTTGGCCAGCAGCGTTTGGAAGAGTTCGAAGGCTTCACGCTTGTATTCCTGCTTGGGATTCTTCTGTGCATACCCACGCAAATGGATCCCGCGACGCAGATGGTCCATGTGCTGCAGGTGTTCTTTCCAGCGCGTATCGAGCACTTGCAACATGACCTGCTTTTCGAAACGACGCATCAGCTCCGGGCCGACTGCCTCGGCCTTGCTGGCAAAGAGACCGCGATGCTGATCGTGCAGACGTTCACGCAACAGGTCTTCATGGAAGTGTTCGTCTTCTTCTGCCCATTGCACCAAGGGCACATCGAGGTTGAACTCCTGCTTGAGATAGTCCTGCAACCCAGCAAGGTCCCACTGCTCGGGCAAGCTCTGCGCCGGCACATAACTGGTAATGGCCTCGGACAATACTTGCTCACGAATCTCGGCGATATTGGACGAGAGGTCATCGGTGACAAGCACTTCATTGCGCTGCTGATAGACAACACGTCGTTGATCGTTGGAAACGTCGTCGTATTCCAGCAGCTGCTTGCGGATATCGAAGTTGCGGCCCTCGACCTTTTTCTGAGCACGCTCGACGGCATTGGACACCATCTTGTGTTCGATCGCCTCGCCACGTTCCAGTCCCAGGGCCCCCATCAACCGCTGCACGCGCTCCGAGCCGAACAACCGCATGAGGTTGTCTTCCAATGAGAGGAAGAAGCGTGTCGACCCGGGATCGCCCTGACGACCTGAGCGCCCACGCAGCTGATTGTCGATGCGTCGGGATTCGTGGCGTTCGGAACCAATCACATGGAGACCGCCCGCAGCAAGTACAGCATCGTGGCGTTCCTGCCATGCGGCCTTGAGTGCTGCGACCTGCTCGTCGGAAGGGTTATCGAGAGCCGCCGCTTCGGCTTCCCAGTTACCGCCCAGCACGATGTCGGTACCTCGCCCGGCCATGTTGGTGGCGATGGTCACGGCACCGGGCTGCCCCGCCTGGGCGATGATTTCCGCTTCACTCTGGTGTTGCTTGGCGTTAAGCACATTGTGCGGTATCTGATACTTCTGCATCAGATGGGCGAGATATTCGGAGGTTTCGATCGATGCCGTGCCCACCAGAACCGGGCGACCTGCCTCGCGTTGCGTCTTGACGTCGTCGATGATGGCTTCGAATTTTTCCTCTCCACTCATGTAGACCAAGTCATTATGGTCCACACGCACCAACGGGCGGTTGGTGGGAATCACCATGACATCCAGGCCATAGATCTGACGGAACTCGAAGGCCTCGGTGTCGGCGGTCCCTGTCATCCCCGCCAGCTTCTCGTAAAGACGGAAGTAGTTCTGGAAGGTGGTAGAGGCCAATGTCTGGCTCTCTTTCTGGATCGTGACCCCTTCCTTGGCCTCGACCGCTTGGTGCAGCCCCTCGGACCAGCGGCGGCCCGGCATGCTGCGCCCGGTGTGCTCATCGACGATGACGACTTCATCGTTATTGACGATGTAATCGACGTCGCGATGATAGAGATGACGCGCACGTAACGCCGAATGCACATGTTGTAGAAGCCCCAGATTCTGGGCCGAGTACAACGAGTCGTCCGCGCCCAGAAGCTCCGTCTCTCTCAGTATCCCTTCCAGCTTCTGGTGACCGGTTTCCGTCAGCTCCACCTGCTTTTGTTTCTCATCGAGGATGAAGTCCCCGCTGGTCGGGTCCTCTTCGTCGCTGCACTCTTCAAGCCCCAGGGAAAGCTGATTGATACGCCGGTAAAGCTCGACGTTTTCTTCTACCGGGCCGGAAATGATCAGCGGCGTGCGCGCCTCGTCGATGAGAATCGAGTCGACTTCATCGATGATCGCGTAGTGCAGCGCACGCTGGACCTTGTCATCCAGCGAAAACGCCATATTGTCACGCAGATAGTCGAACCCAAATTCGTTGTTGGTGCCGTACGTGATGTCGCAGGCGTAAGCTTCACGCTTCTGGGGCGAGGCCTGGCCGGAGTAGATCGTGCCCACGCTGAGATCGAGAAATTCATAGAGAGGGCGCATCCACTCGGCATCGCGGCTGGCCAGATAATCGTTGACCGTCACCACGTGCACGCCCTTGCCCGGCAATGCATTGAGATAGACCGCCAAGGTACCAACCAAGGTCTTGCCCTCGCCAGTTTTCATCTCGGCGATGCGGCCTTCGTGCAGCGTCATCCCGCCGACCATCTGCACATCGAAGTGACGCATTCCCATCACGCGCTTACTCGCCTCGCGCACCACGGCGAAAGCTTCGGGCAGTATCTTATCGATGGACTCGCCTGACTCCAGGCGCGTGCGGAATTCGCTGGTCTTTGCCGTCAGCGCGGCATCCTCGAGAGACTCGAACGTGGGTTCCAACACGTTGATGGCCTCGGAGGCCTTTCGCATGCGTTTGACTTCGCGCTCGTTCTTCGAGCCAACCAGCTTACGAACGATAGTATTGAGCATGTGAGATCCTGAAATCCAAAAGTGCCTAAAACGTCATATCGGCCACCGCATCGACGCGGCGCCAGCATCAATATCAGGCGATTAATCGCCCGATACCTCGAAACAAGACACTGCGTGGTGGACCTCGGCGCGAGAGGACATCCAGTCCCACGCTCAACACATGATAGAAACGCTGCGGCAAGCGCCACAGGCGAGGAGACGGTGGGCGACGTCGTCTAGTGCCCAACAAGCGCTTGCGTCGCTCCACACGACGCGATTGGGCACGAATGGCTTCCGGCGCCATCAGACAGACCTGCGTCAACCGCCCGGCGATACGTAGTGCGTCGGAGTGCATCAACCCCGCCGGTAACAAGCACCCGACCAACAGACCGGCGAGCCACCATTGCGCACGGTGACGCGCGCGAACGCGACGCGGCGACGTTGAGCTATGGTGCGTAGCGCTGGTCATGCTATCGACGAGCTCCGGCTCATGGTAGATTGCGCAGACATTCTGCTTTCCTTCGCGCGGGCAAGCCCATGAGTATAAAGGCTAAGCGTTTCCGAGCCCAGTCCATCCACCATCTCATCGACGGATCCGGCGAATTGGGGTCGGTGGTACGTATGGCGAAACTACTACAGCGGGCCCAACAGCACCTGCGTGCCGGGCTTCCCGCCGAAATCGCCGAACATGTCTATGTCGGTGGCTACCGGGAAGGCGCTCTGACGCTCATTACCGATGGCGCCGTATGGTTGACGTGGCTACGTTACGAACGCCAACGCCTTCTCACACTGCTGCGCCAACTCCCCGAATTCGAAGCCGTACTCGCGCTCAACTTCAAGGTCCGTCCTGTACACCCTCTCAAGACGCCCACCTTTCAGGCACGCGCACTTTCAACCGAAGCCGCCCATCATCTCAAGGCATGCGCCGATGACACCGCGGACCCCAAGCTAAAAAAAGCGCTGACGCGCCTGGCGTCTCATGCCCCGAACGACGGCTAGACGGTCGCGTCCGCGTCATCCCCATAAAAAACGCCGACCTATCGGTCGGCGTCAATAAAAGCTTGGTCTTACGCTTAATCTTACAAACGGTGCGGCTATCAAGCCAACGCTGGCGCCGCGTACGAGATAGGCGCTGCTTGCGTCTCGTCTTCAAAGGTCACGATTTCCCAGGCATCCTGCTGCGCCATCAAGGCGCGACACAGCTTGTTATTCAAGCCATGGCCGGATTTGACGCCGCGAAATTCACCGATGAGGCTATGTCCCAACTGGTACAAATCGCCAATGGCGTCGAGCACCTTATGCTTGACGAACTCATCTTCGTAGCGCAAACCCCCTTCGTTCACGATACGATAATCATCAACGACGATGGCATTATCCAAGCTGCCACCGAGCGCCAGATTCTGGGCACGCAGGAACTCCAGATCACGCATGAATCCGAAAGTACGCGCGCGGGAGACTTCTTTCACGAACGACGTCGTCGAGAAGTCGACGCTCGCCGTCTGCTTCTGGTGCGCGAAAACCGGATGGTCGAAGTCGATGGCGAACGCGACTTTAAAACCGTTATGCGGTAAGAAGCGCGCTTCCTTGTCGTCCTCTTCAACCACGATCTCACGTTTGATGCGGATAAACTTCTTGGCCGCCCCTTGTTCAGCGATGCCCGCGGACTGAATCAAGAAGACGAACGGTCCAGCGCTACCATCCATGACGGGCACTTCCGGGGCGCTGAGCTCGACGAAGACATTGTCGATCCCCAAGCCGGCAAATGCCGACATCAGGTGTTCCACCGTCGCCACTTTGACGTCGTCACGCGAAAGCGCGGTACAAAGCGTCGTGTCGGTGACGTATTCGGCGTTGGCGGCTATCTGCACCACTGGATCGAGATCGGTACGTACGAAGACGACGCCAGTATTGACCGGCGCGGGGCGCAGCGTCAGGTAAACCTTTTCACCTGAGTGCAAACCCACACCAGTGGCACGGATGGTATTCTTTAATGTACGTTGTCTAATCATGGGCGTAAGCCAAGCTTGGAAATCGTTATGAAACGCTGTTCACTATAACACCGAACGAACGTTTCAACAAAAAAATGTCGCCTGGCCACGCCTATGCGCCCAGCATGTCGTCCGATCAATCGGCCTGACGGCGCAAGAACGCCGGGATATCCAGGTAGTCGTCGAGCTCTTGCGACTTACGGCGCGACTCCTGCCGAGACTTAGCCGACTCATCCTGCTCCTTCGCAGCCTGCTGGCGCATGACCGTTGGCTGCTGCAGCTTGCGATAATCGGGCGATTCGGCACTGCGTGCCGCCGCAACGGTCTCACGCTGCGGTGTAGCGACTGTCGCCTTTTCCTTGAGGCCCTCGAGGCCCGCTGCCACCACGGTGACGCGCAACTCGTCGGACAACTCCATGTCGATGGACGTCCCCACCACGATCGTCGCGTCCTGGGAAGCGAACTCTTGTACGGTAGCCCCCACATCGTTGAACTCGCCGATGGAAAGGTCCGGCCCCGCCGTGATGTTGACCAGGATGCCGCGCGCGCCATGCAGGTCGATGTCTTCCAGCAAGGGGCTGCGGATGGCCTTTTCGGCGGCTTCACGCGCACGGTTCTCGCCAGTGGCCGCGCCGGTCCCCATCATCGCCATGCCCATCTCGGACATCACCGTGCGCACGTCGGCAAAGTCGACGTTGATGATGCCAGGACTGGTGATTAGCTCGGCGATCCCCTGAACCGCGCCCAACAGTACGTCGTTGGCGGCACTGAACGCCGACAGCAGGCTGGCGTTCTTGCCGAGCACTGCGAGCAGCTTCTCATTGGGAATGGTAATCAGCGAGTCGACATACTCGGACAGCGCTTCCATGCCCTCTTCGGCAGCCCGCATGCGCTTGGGCCCCTCAAAGGGGAATGGACGCGTCACTACCGCCACGGTCAGAATACCCAGCTCTTTGGCGACCTGTGCCACGATAGGCGCGCCGCCGGTCCCGGTACCGCCTCCCATGCCGGCCGTGATGAACACCATGTCGGCGCCTTGCAGCAGCTCGGCGATCCGCTCACGGTCTTCCGTGGCCGCTTGACGACCAACCTCGGGGCTGGCGCCAGCCCCTAGCCCCTTAGTGATTTCGCTGCCGAGCTGAAGAACGGTCTTGGCAGCGACGCGCTTGAGCGCCTGAGCGTCGGTATTGGCACAGATGAACTCAACGCCTTCGATGTTGCTTTCGACCATGTGGTTGACGGCATTGCCACCGCCACCACCGACGCCAATCACCTTAATAACCGCGCTGCTAGAAGGTGCGTTATCTACCAGTTCGAACATAAGCCCCGTCTCCTGTGACCGCTACTTGTGCGGCCCTCTCAGAAATTTCCTTTGAACCAACCTTTGATCCTTTCCAACCCCGAGCGTTCTTGCCTTTGTCCACGTCGGGTATGAGCCTCTTCTCTACGGGGCTGAGCCGACACGACAGCATTACGTTTGGCATCATTCATACCGTAGAGTAGCAAACCCACTCCCGTCGAATAAATCGGGTTACGAACGACATCGGCGAGGCCGCGAACGTTTTGGGGATAAGCAATGCGCACGGGCATGTGAAAGATTTCTTCGGCTAGCTCGACGACACCCTCCATGCGCGACGTACCGCCGGTTAGAACCACTCCGGCCGCCACGAGATCTTCGTAGCCACTACGCCGCAATTCTTCGCGTACCAATGTAAACAATTCTTCATAGCGCGGTTCGACTACTTCGGCCAACGCCTGACGAGAAAGATCGCGCGCCGGTCTGTCTCCCACGCTGGGAACCTTGATCATTTCGTCGCTACTCGCGAGCTGGGTCAGCGCGCAAGCGTATTTGACCTTGATATCCTCCGCATACTGCGTCGGCGTGCGCAGCGCCATGGCGATGTCATTGGTGACTTGGTCACCCGCGATGGGAATCACCGCCGTATGGCGTATGGCCCCCTCGGTAAACACGGCGATATCGGTAGTGCCGCCGCCAATATCCACCATGCACACACCCAGCTCGCGCTCGTCCTCGGTCAATACCGCATAACTCGAGGCCAACTGCTCCAGAATGATGTCATCGACTTCCAGGCCACAGCGACGCACGCATTTTTCGATGTTCTGCACGGCATTCAATGCTGCCGTGACCAGGTGAACCCGCGCCTCGAGACGTACACCGGACATCCCCATCGGCTCACGGATACCTTCCTGATTGTCTATGGCGAATTCTTGAGGCAACACATGAAGAATACGCTGTCCTTCAGAAATAGCACGTGCGCGAGCCGAATCGATGACACGCTCGATATCCGAGGGTGTTACTTCCCGCTCCTTGATGGCTACGACACCGTCGGAATTCATCGAGCTGATATGACTGCCCGCCACGCCAACATACACCGAGTGAATATCGCAACCCGCCATCAACTCAGCTTCCTCGACGGCACGCTGAATCGACTGCACGGTCGACTCGATATTGATGACGACCCCTTTTTTCATGCCTCGAGAGGGGTGCGAGCCAATACCTGCGATCTCGATGCTTCCATCATCGGAAGGCTGGCCGACGATAGCCACCACCTTGGACGTTCCGATATCCAGCCCGACCACCATGTTGGAAGCATTGGATTGTCCTGCCATAGGTCGGGGTCACTCCTCGAACTGCACTGGGTTTGAAATTCATTGATCTATAAAAACGCGCTGGGCCAATTATAGGAACATGTTACTTTACATCACTACCCAACAAATGAAACCGGCCTCAGAATACGGTGATTTTTTCGAAAAGGGAAACCCCCGTCGCCCGGATTTCGTGGCCTGGCGCCGAAAAAGGCAACTGCGCCGTTACTCTGTCGCATCTATTTCTGTCTGTCCATGCCAAGCGACGGAAACACCATTGGGATAGCGTAAATCAATGTAGCGAATTTGCGACGCCTGCGTTCCCAACTGTCGTTGCCAGGCCGCCGTAAAACGTGCCAGACGAGATTCGAGATCGGTACGCCCCAGGATAACCCATACACTGTCATTCACCTGAAAACGCCAAGCGCCACGATCTTCCAAACGTAATTGAGTCACACGCAAGTCCAAGGTCTCCAGACGGCGTAGCAACGAGTCGAGATACGCCAATACTTCAGGCCCAGTGCCCTCGGGGCCCGCTAGATCGGGCAAAGGTTTATCGAAATCATCGACCGGCCCCGGTGAAAAAGGCTCACCATGCGTATTGAGCAGCTTGTCGTCGTTCCAGTGTGCGACCGGTGCTTGTTCGAAAAGCTCAAAGCGTAAGGCATTCGGCCATTCACGCGAGACTTTCACCTCCGACAGCCAGTCTATATTGCGCGCCTTGTCACGCGCCTGGTCGAGATCGATGGATAGCCAGGTTTCACCGCTGACCAAGGGCGCGAGATTGCGCTGCAAATAAGTCGCCGAAACGTAGTGCAGATCGCCGCCGATGGAGACCCGCTCGATGGGCCGGTCGAGCCAAAGCCACAACGTGCGCCCGCCCGCACCGAGCAAAACGGCCAACAAGATCAAGCCTAATAAGGCACCGCGCAAACCGGCCTCCTTCATTCTCGCGTCACTCGCCGGTCGTGGTGTCGAGAATCCGCAACACCAGCGCATCGAAGTCGAGACCGGCATGTGCCGCCGCTTGCGGCACCAGGCTATGATCGGTCATGCCCGGCACCGTATTGACTTCGAGTAGCCAGAAGCGTCCCTGCGCATCGCGCATCACATCGACACGCCCCCAGCCACTGCCGCCGATCACCTCGAACGCGCGGCGGCACAGTTCGCCCAGCGCCCGTTCATCGTCGGCCTCGAGACCGCACGGCAATAGATAACGCGTGGTATCGGAATGATACTTGGCCTCGTAATCGTAGAAGCCACTGGGCACTTCGACGCGAATCGCCGGCAATACCTCGTCGCCAAGTAGCGACACGGTATATTCCTCGCCCTGCACGAAACGCTCGGCCATGATGGCGTTATCGAAGCGTGCCGCCTCGGCATGCGCCGCGATCAACTCTTCCCGTGTACCGACGATGCTGATCCCGATAGTCGAGCCTTCATGCACGGGTTTAACGATCAAAGGCAACCCGAGGGTCTCGATGACCGCATCCCAATCGACCGTACCCTCCAGCATGACGCTTTCCGGCGTGGGCAGGCCATGCGCGCGCCAGAACTGTTTGGTGCGTTCCTTATCCATCCCCAGCGCAGAGGCCAGCACACCGCTACCCGTATAGGGGATGTCCAACAACTCCAGAGCACCCTGCAAAGAGCCATCCTCACCGTCCCGACCATGCATGGCGATGAAGACACATTCCGGCGCAAGCGCTTCTAACCCACTCAACCCACCACCGGCGAAATCGAATCCGTGGGCGTCGACACCGCTACGCTTGAGCGATGTCAGGATCGCGCGGCCACTAAGCAGCGACACTTCACGTTCAGCAGAACGGCCACCGTATACCACGACGATGCGCCCCGGATGTAGACGCTTCGGCCCCTCGTTCGTCACGCTGTCATTCATAATTCCATTCCATCCAGATGTAACCGACAACCGGCTAGACGCAACGAAATCCCACCGATGTCACCGGCGCCCTGGGTGATCAGGATATCGTCGGGGCGCAGCACGCGTGACAACAGCGCCGGCAGCTCCTGCTTGCTTTCGACGAACAAGGGATCGACTTGACCACGTTGACGAATCGACCCGGCCAATGTCCGGCCCTCCGCCCCCGGAATGGAAGCTTCCCCAGCGCTGTAGACATCCAGCAGCAACAGCGTATCCACGCCCGAGAGCACACGCACGAAATCCTCGTATAGATCTCGCGTACGCGAATAGCGATGCGGCTGGTACAGCATGACCAGGCGACGATCGGGCCAGCCCGCACGCACCGCGTCGATGACCATTTCCACCTCACGCGGATGATGGCCGTAATCGTCGACCAACATGACCTCGCCTTCGGCAGCCGGTGCCGGAAACTGCCCATGCACCTGGAAACGCCGCCCCACACCGGCAAAGTGTGCCAGACCGCGCTGAATGGCCGCATCGTCGACACCCGCGTCGCTAGCCACGGCGATTGCCGCCAACGCATTGAGGGCATTGTGGCGCCCTGGCATGCCCAACTTAATCTCGAGCGGCGCCATACCAGGCGGGCGCTCGGCGGTAAAATGCACCACGCCACCGCGCTGGACGAAATCACACAACCGGTAATCGGCATCCTCGGCGAAACCGTAGGTGACGAACTGACGCTGGAGACGCGGAATCAAGCCACGCACGTTGTCATCGTCGAGGCACAGCACCGCCAGCCCGTAGAAAGGCAGGTTATGCAAGAACTCCAGGAAGGTATCCTTTAGGCGCGTGAAGTCGCCCCCGTAGGTCGCCATATGATCGGCATCGATATTGGTGACGATCGAGACCATCGGCTGCAAGTGCAAAAACGAGGCATCCGACTCGTCGGCCTCGGCCACCAGATAATCGCCCTCGCCCAGGCGCGCGTTGGCGCCGGCACTGGTCAGCTTGCCGCCAATCACGAAGGTCGGGTCGAGCCCACCCTCGCCGAGCAGCGTCGAGGTCAGGCTGGTCGTAGTGGTCTTGCCATGCGTACCCGCCACGGCGATGCCATGGCGAAAACGCATCAATTCGGCAAGCATTTCCGCACGCCTGACGACGGGAATGCGATGCTCGCGCGCCCAGCGAATTTCCGGGTTCTCGGTGTCAACGGCCGTGGAGACGACCAGGACATCGGCCCCCTGGGCGTGCTCATCGACGTGCCCGATGCACACGCGAATGCCGCAGTCGCGAAGATGCCGCGTGACCGGCGACTCACGCAGGTCGCTGCCGCTGACCGTATAGCCCTGATTGGCCAGCACTTCTGCGATTCCGCACATACCGGCGCCGCCGATGCCCACGAAATGGATATTATGAATGCGGCGCATGCCCAATCCGGTGCGGTTCGGGCGGGTTGGGCCGGAAACGTTATTCGCTGTCAACATTTGCCTCCATGCACCCTGCCACCAGGCGCTCGATCGCTTCCAAACGCGCTTCGGAGCGAGCCGCGACCGCCATGGTGGCCAAGGTCTCAGGTTCGAGAAGGGCCGCCAACGTCTCGGCGAGACTCGCCGCCGATAGTTGTTCCTGCGGCATCAAACGCGCGGCCCCGGCATCGACTAATTGCCGCGCATTGAGTGTCTGATGATCGTCGACGGCATGCGGAAACGGCACCAACACCGAGGGCTTGGCCGCCGCCGCCAGCTCGGCGATTGTCAAGGCTCCCGCGCGGCATACGATCAAGTCCGCCCAGTCATAAGCAGCCGCCATGTCATCGATGAACACGTTCACGTCGGCCTCCACATCCGCCTCGGCATATGCCGATTGCGTCGTGGTTTCCTTGTCGCGACCGGCCTGATGGCGAACATCGGGACGTTGCGCCGCCGGCAATCGAGCAAGCGCCTGGGGCACGTGGCTGTTCAATGCCTGGGCCCCCAGCGACCCACCCAGCACGAGCAGGCGCAAGGGGCGCGCGCGAAGCGTCTCGACATCGTGCGGTGTCTCGCCCAGCGTCGCGATGTCATCGCGGACGGGATTTCCCACCACATCCGCGTGGCGTTCGCCGAACGCACCAGGAAATGCGGCATAGACGCGATCCGCCAGACGCGATAGATAGCGATTGGTCATCCCAGCCACGGCATTCTGCTCATGAATGATCAAGCGTCGCCGCATCAACCAGGCAGCCAGCCCGCCAGGCCCACTGGCGAAGCCGCCCAGCCCGACGACCAGTTGCGGGTCGAATGTGGCAATCACCTGGCGTGCCTGCCAGATGGCTTTGGCCAAACGCCATGGGGCCCACAGCCACCCAGCGATCCCATTGCCACGCAGCCCGGATACTTGTACGCGATGCAAGGTAATATCCGCCGCCGGCACCAATTGGTTTTCGATCCCCCGAGGGCTGCCCAACCATTCCACCACGACACCGCGCTCGCGCAGCGCCTTGGCCAGCGATAGCGCGGGCACCACATGACCACCAGTACCACCGGCCATGATCAGAACACGGGACACTTGCTGATGAGGCACTAGCGCTCTCCTCGTTCTTGCTTTTTCGCTTGGCGTGCCGCTTGAGTGGCGCGCATCTTGGCTCGCATTTCGGCATCGACGCGCAGTAACAAGGCAACCATGACACAGCTAACTGCCAAGCTAGAGCCCCCATAGCTCAATAGCGGCAACGTCAGCCCTTTGGTAGGCAACATGCCCGTGCTGACGGCAATATTGATGAATGCTTGCGCCCCAAACACCAGCGAGATGCCATAGCACAGGTATGCGGAAAAAGCCCAGCCACGCAATTCGGCCTTGCGCCCGATGCGAAGCCCACGAAAGACAAGCAGCGCGAAAAGGCAGACGACGCCCACGGCCCCGACCAATCCCAACTCCTCGGCCAACACCGCGAAAACGAAATCGGTATGTGCTTCGGGTAGATAAAACAACTTCTGGACACTATTTCCTAGCCCGAGGCCCAACCAGTGCCCACGCCCAAAGGCGATCAATGCTTGTGTCAACTGATAGCCACTGGAGTACTGATCGGCCCAGGGATTAGCAAAACTGGTAATGCGCTCCAGGCGATAGGGCTCGGCCACGGCCAGCCAGCCACCGGCGACCACAACTACTATCATGATGAAACCGAAGCGTCCCAATGGCGCTCCCGACATCAATAGCATGCCCATCATGCAACTGCCGATCACCACGACAGCTCCGTAATCCGGCTCGAATATCAACAGCGCCACGTACACCCCAAGCACTACGAACGGGCGCAAGAAGGCGCCCCAATCACGACGCACTTCGGGTAGATAACGTTGCAAATAATCGGCGAAGTAAACGATCAGGCAAAACTTGGCCACTTCCGAGGCCTGGATATTGGCAAAGCCCAAAGGGATCCAACGCTTGCTGCCATTGACTTCGTCACCGATGATCAGCACCGCGATGAGAAGCACGATACCCAACAACAGCAAGCCCGGCCCCCAGGAACGCCAGCGCTCGAGCGGTATACACAGCGCCACGAGCCCGAGCACGACCGAAAAAAGCACGAACACGCCATGGCGAATACTGAAGTAATAAGGGTTACCGGTGAGGCTGGTCGCGATCTCAGACGACGCCGAGGTCACCATTATCCAGCCCACCAACAACAATGAGAATGTCGCCAGCAGCAACCACCCATCGGTCGCCTGCCCTTGGGTAGAAAGCCGTTTTTCCCAACGCGCTAACATGTCGTCGCTCCACCCTGCGTCAGGAACTGTCGAAAGGCCTCACCGCGCGCCATGTAATGAGGAAATTGGTCGAGGCTTGCGCACGCGGGCGACAGCATGACGGCATCACCGGCGCACGCGATGGCCTGAGCCCGCTGCATAGCCGTGTCGAGATCGGCGACACGGGTAACCGGAACGCGCCCGGACATGACATGCTCTAGACGCTGAGCATCGCGCCCGAAGACCACCGCCTCGCGCGCATAGCGCATCAGCGGCTCAACCAGTGGCGTGAAGTCGGCACCCTTGCCGTCGCCACCCGCCAGTAGAATCAGGCGACCCTCGAGCACCGGCCCGACCCCATCAATCGCCGCCAACGTCGCGCCCACATTGGTGCCCTTGGAGTCATTGATCCAGCGCACGCCATCGCGTTCGAGAATTAGCTCGCCCCGGTGCGGCAAGCCGGGGAAATGTTCGAGAACACGAGACATCGCCGTCAGCGGCAGCCCCAATTGTGTCCCCATCGCCAGCGCCGCCAGGGCATTGGCATGATTGTGCCGTCCGGGCATGCGCACACGACGCGTCGACATCAGCGGCGTGTCGCCATGTACGAGCCAGGGCTCCCCAGCATGTTCGGCGATGCCCCAATCGCTGCCAGAAGGGGCTAGAGTGGTGAATCGCGCCACTTCCTGCACGTCAGTGTCAGGCCATGTGGCAGCATCGTCAGCATTGACGACGGCATGTCGCGCGCCGCGAAAGACACGCTGCTTCGTCGCCCGGTAGCCGTGCATATCGCCGTGACGGTCGAGATGATCCTCGCAAAGATTGAGAAACGCCGCCGTTTCGGCGCTCAGCCCAGCAGTGGTTTCCAGCTGGAAACTCGAGAGTTCGAGCACGAACAGCTCGGCGTCCGGAGCCTCGGCCAGCAAATCCAGCGCGGGGGGCCCCAAATTGCCGCCGACGGCCGTCTTCAAGCCGGTCTCGCGAGCCATCTCGCCGAGCAGCGTGGTGACCGTCGACTTAGCATTGGAGCCGGTAATCGCGGCTATCGGCGCGCGACACGCGCGCACGAAAAGCGCGATCTCGCCGAGCACGCGCGGGCCTTCGCCCTCCGCATTCGCGTACTCGACGAGTCCAGGCGTGCGCAAATCGACCCCCGGGCTGACCACGATTTCATGCGCCTCGCGCATATCCAGCGCTTGTAGCGGGCCGCACACAACTTCGACGCTCGGATAGGCCGCGCGAAAAGTCTCCAGGCCTGCGGGGCTCTCGCGCGTATCGGCGACCATGAACGGCACTCCCTGACGGGTCAGATGCCGCGCGATCGCCTGACCCGAGACTCCCAGGCCGATAATCAGCGTATATTCAGGGGGCACCTTGGCCATGTCAGCGAATCTTCAACGTGGCCAGCCCCAGCAAGACCAGCACGACCGTGATAATCCAGAAACGCACGATCACGCGCGGCTCGGGCCAGCCCTTGAGCTCGAAATGGTGATGCAACGGAGCCATGCGAAAGATGCGTCGTCCCGTCAGCTTGTAGGAGCCGACCTGCAGGATCACCGAGACCGTTTCCATCACGAAAACGCCGCCCATGATGAACAGCACGATTTCCTGACGCACGATGACGGCGACCACACCCAGCGCGGCGCCAAGGGCCAACGCCCCGACATCGCCCATGAACACCTGCGCCGGGTAGGTGTTGAACCACAGGAAGCCCAGACCCGCTCCGGCGATGGTACCGCAGAACACGGCGAGCTCGCCGGCCCCCGGCACCAGAGGAATATGCAAGTATTGCGCGAAGACAGTATTACCGCTTGCGTAAGCGAAGATCGCCAGCCCCATGGCAACGAGCACGGTCGGCATGATCGCAAGGCCATCGAGCCCATCGGTCAAGTTGACCGCGTTGGAGCTGCCGACGATGACGAAATACGTCAAAACGATGTAGAAAAGCCCCAGAGGCACCACGACGTCTTTGAACAAGGGCACGATCAGGCTGACCTCAACGGGACTGGCCGCCGTGAGATACAGGATGACCGCCGCGCCGAGGCCGATTGCCGATTGCCAGAAGTACTTCCAGCGTGCTGGCAAGCCGCGTGGATTTTTCTCCACGACCTTGCGGTAATCGTCGACCCAGCCAATGGCACCGAAGCCGAGCGTCACGGCCAGTACCAGCCAGACGTAGTGGTTGGTCAGATCTCCCCACAGCAGAGTGCTGATGGCGATGGCGATGAGGATCATCGCTCCCCCCATGGTCGGCGTACCGGCCTTGGATAGGTGCGATTGCGGGCCATCGTCGCGCACTGCCTGGCCGATCTGACGTTCGACCAGACGCTTGATGACCTGAGGCCCCAACCACAGGCACAGCATGAGTGCGGTCAGCGTTCCTAGGATCACGCGCAGTGTCAGGTAATTGAAAACATTGAAGGCGCTTTGAAAATTCGCCAATAAGTCAGCCAGGAAAAGCAGCATGAGTCGCGTTCACCTTGATGCATCCGTACGCAGCTCGGCAATCAAGCGTTCCATGCCGGCACTGCGCGACCCCTTGACCAGCACACTGGCCCCAGAGGGGAGATGGTCGCGGGCATAACGCAAAAGCGTCGCCCAGTCCTCGAAATGACACGCCGAATCGCCGAATGCCGCCACCGCAGGGCGGGCATCGGCACCGAACGTGCCGAGAAAGTCGATCTTCAGTTCCCGCGCGGCGTAGCCCAAGTCGGCATGCAAGCGCTCGCTATCGCGGCCCAGCTCCCCCATAGCGCCCAAGAAGCACCAGCGAGGCGCAGGCATATCGGCCAATACCGCCAGAGCGGCGTGAACCGCACCGGGGTTGGCATTGTAAGTATCATCCAGCAGGCGCGAGCCGCGCAGCCCCGGCACATTTGCCATACGGCCCGCCATCGCCTCGCAAGCCTCGAGCCCGGCGACGATATCCTCGCGCGAGACGCCGAGCGCCCACGCCGCCGCCGCACTGGCCAGCGCGTTGAGCACATTATGGCGCCCCAATAAAGCCAACTGGATGCGACCCAGTGGCTCACCATCCACGAATAGCGTGAAAGCATAACGCCCGGCGTCGTCACAGGCCAGCGCCTGAGCATGCACTCGTGCCGTAGCATCGAGTCCGAAATCGAACACTTCAGCCTCGCCGGCCAGTTCCCGCCACAGCGGATAAAACCGATCATCACGATTGAGCACGGCGGCGCCAGAGGACGGCAATCCCTGGAGGATTTCTGCCTTGGCCTGGGCAATCTGGCCAAGACCACCGAATTCCCCGATGTGCGCGCCCGTGACATTGGTAATCACCGCCACATCGGGGCGCGCCAGCGCCGTCGTCCAGGCGATTTCCCCCAAGTGATTGGCCCCCACCTCAATGACCGCACGGCAATGCGCTGGCGACAGCCCTAGCAGCGTCTGGGGCACACCGATATCGTTATTGAGGTTGCCCTGCGTGGCGAGGGTAGGCTGCGAGCGGGATAGGATGGACGCCAGCATTTCCTTGACCGTGGTCTTGCCGCTGTTACCGGTGACCGCCACCAGTTCGCCCGACCAGGCACGCCGACGAACGCGCCCGAGCATACCTAGTGCCAAGCGCGTATCGGCGACTTCGATCTGGGGCAAGGGAGTCGCCATGGGGCGTGATACGATCGCCCCCGCCGCTCCCTTGGCGCGAGCTTCTTCCAAGAAATCATGGCCATCGAAACGCTCGCCGACCAAGGCCAAGAAGACGTCGCCCGGCGCGATTCGACGCGTATCGCTCACCACCTGCGCCGCCTCGACGTCTACCTCGGGGGGAGGCACCCCCAACCAGCCCGCGATATCGTATAGCGTCATCGCGCTCATGCCTCATGCTCCCGACGTCGCTCTAGGGCGGCCTGCACTACCTCGACATCACTAAACGGATAACGCCGACCGTCGATGTCTTGATAGGTTTCATGCCCCTTGCCAGCGATCAGCACGATGTCGTCCGCGCCGGCTTCCTGCAAGACACACTCGATCGCCTCGCCACGCCCCGCCACGCATTGCGTGCGAGCCTGGCCCGTATTCGAGAGCCCCGCCACGATCTCGCCACGAATCGACGCCGCCGGCTCGCCACGTGGGTTGTCGTCGGTAATCACCAGGCGGTCGGCCAGCGCCTCAGCGGCTTGCGCCATCAGTGGGCGCTTGCCACGATCGCGATCGCCGCCGCAGCCAAAAACGCACCATAGCTTGGCCCCCTCTTGGGCGGGCACGTGCGCGCGTAACGCATCGAGTGCGTTGCGCAGTGCCTCCGGCGTATGCGCGTAGTCGACTACCACCGTCGGCGCGCCGTCTGCGGCCAAGCGCTGCATACGTCCCGGCACAGGCGCGAGCTGCGCGGCGGCGCCGAATAACGCGGCCAAGTCGCTTCCCAGACCATAGAGCGTCGCCATCGCCAAGAGCACGTTGTCGAGATTGAAACGCCCTAGCAGCGACAGCTCCAATTCACGCTCACCCTCCGGCGTCGCAATCAAGGCACGTTGCCCGAGCGCATGCGGAAACCAGTCGATGACACGCAAGGTAGTGGCTTCATCGCACCCCGTGGCGAGTACACGCACGCTCTTGGGAAGACCGGCCAACATCAAGGGCGCCAAGCGATCATCGCCATTGACCACTGCCAGCGACAACTCACGATGCTTGAACAGGCGTGCCTTGGCCGCCGCGTAGGCGGCCATGCTGCCATGATAATCGAGATGATCGCGGCTGATATTGGTGAACACTGCGGCATGGAACCGGCACCCGACCACACGCCCTTGCTCGAGCGCATGCGACGAGACCTCCATGGCGACGCGCTCGATACCCTGCGCACTCAGATTCCCCAATGATTCTTGAAGCGCCAGCGGCCCCGGCGTCGTCAACGCGGCGGGTTCGAGCTGCCCCGGACGTCCAATGCCCAAGGTACCGATCACCGCCGTCGCCGTGCCCAGCGATTCCGACAGCGCGGCCATATAATGAGTGACTGAACTCTTTCCGTTGGTGCCGGTCACGCCAATCAGTTCCAGTGTTTTGGGGACACCGAACAGGTAACGCCCCAGCTCACCGAGACGCCCGCGCAGGCCTGGCACGCCAAGCACACGCGCATCTTGCACGGGAATATCTTCCGGCATGGCGTCCGTATCGTAGAGGACCGCGTCCGCACCGGACGCCAGCGCCTGCTCGATAAAGGCACGCCCATCGACATGCCCCCCTGCCACGGCCACGAACAGCACACCAGGACCCGCTTCACGACTGTCGAGCGTCACCACGCAGGTGGATAGCGCAGGACACCAGTCATCGAGCAGCTCAGGCGTGGCATGCGATGGCCAAAGCAACGCCAAGGCGTCCGCCAACCGTTGCGTATCGGTTTCCATCACTCGGAAGTCTCCTGTTTATCCGGGGGCACATCGAGAAGACGCAGCGCCTTGCCCACTACACGACCAAAAACCGGCGCCGCCACCAGACCACCGTAATAGTCGTCTCCCTTGGGATTGTCGATCATCACCACCGTCACGATGCGCGGATCGGAAACTGGCGCAATACCCGCAAACAGGCCGCGATAGGCTTTTTGCTGATATCCTCCCGCGGTCACCTTGCGAACCGTACCGGTCTTGCCCGCAATGCGGTACCCCTCCACCATCGCGCGCGAGCCACCGGCATCAGGCTGTACGATCTTCTCCATCATGCCCAGTAACTCATGCGCGATCTTCGGTGACATGACCTGGTCACCGATAGGCGCCGAGGTGCGCTTCAACAACGAGGGGTGCAGACGCCGACCGTCATTGGCGATTGCCGTATAAGCGCTAGCAAGCTGCAATGGCGTCAGTGAGAGGCCATAGCCATAGGCCATGGAAGCCTGGGCGCTGCGCGACAAGCCGGTTAAGGACGGTAGACTGCCACTGCCTTCGCCCGGAAAGCCAGTCCCCGGGGGCTGGCCTAGCCCCAGCTTCTGGTATTGCTCCCAGATGGTGCCTTTTGAGAGCTGCAAGGCGATATGGGACATCCCGATATTGGACGAATGCAGCAAGATCCCCCCGGGGGTGAGCTTGCCATAATTGCGAAAGTCACTGATCGTATACCCATCGATGACCATCCACCCCGGCGAGGTATCGATGATCGTATCGGGATCGATCTTGTCCGTCGCCAGTGCCGCTGACATCGCCAAGGGCTTCATGACCGACCCCGGTTCGATAGCGTCGGTCACCGCCTGGTTACGCAGACCGTTAACGTCGATTGAAGTACGGTTATTAGGGTTATAGGACGGGAGGTTGGCCATCGCCAGGACTTCACCGCTGCGCGCATCCATCATGACTAGGGAGCCACCGTCGGCATCATGGTCGTCGACGGATTTCTGCAATTCGCGGTACGCCATATACTGCAAGCGCAAGTCGATCGATAGCGTCAGATCGCCTCCCGGCTTGGCATCCTTGAGCAAGTGCAGATCGCGCACCAGGCGGCCTTTGCGATCCTTGAGCACACGACGCTTGCCAGGCTGGCCACTGAGATAGTCATCGTAGGCCAACTCCACGCCTTCCTGGCCATGGTCGTCGACATTGGTGACGCCCACCAGTTGCGCGGCAACATCTCCCGAGGGGTAATAACGCTTGTACTCGTCTTTGGCGTAAACGCCCGGTATATCGAGATCACGGGCGGGTTTCGCCGCTTCCGGGGTCAGACGCCGCCGCAGATACATGAACTCATGCTCGGAATAGCGCTCGACACGCGCTTCGAGCTTGTCGGGGTCCATCTTCAAGGCGCGCGCGAGCGTCGCCAGTTGGCTCGGGTCGGAGGGCAGTTCCTGGGGATTGGCCCATAGCGTCACCACCGGGGTGGAGATCGCCAGTGGATCGCCATTGCGATCGGAAACCATTCCTCGGTGCGCATTGATGGGCTCGACGCGCAGCGTGCGCGCATCGCCCTGGTTCTGCAGAAAGTCTCGGTCGATGACATTGAGATAGGCAATGCGACCGATCAGAGCACTCAGACCGATGATGACGATGCCCAGCAAAAAAAAGTAACGCCCACGGCCCATCGGTCCATTATTCGGCGAACGACGCCCCGTGGTGGCTCGACGCTCGCGACTCATGGACGAATCACCTCGACATCATCGACATCGGGCACGCGCATCTCCAGGCGCTCGACGGCCATGTCCTCGACCCGTGCCGGCGCCGACCAGGTGCTCTCCTCAAGAAGCAGCCGTCCCCAGACGGTCTGCAAGCTATCACGCTCGCTTTCCAGTTCTTGAAAACGCGCATACTGGACACGCGTCAGGTGGGTGCTGGCAATGGACGCCAACGAGCTGATCAGCATCACGCCAATCAGTACCAGCAGGATGACATGGCGCCAACGCAAGCGGCTGGCGAAAGGCCAGCCTGCCTTGAGCGCGGTGTTTCGTCCTTGAGCCGCCATCACGAACCTCAGTCGAGTTTCCGAGCCACGCGCATCACGGCACTACGCGCGCGAGGATTGAGGGCCACCTCGTGCTCCCCGGGACGACTCGCCTTGCCGACCATGGCCACGCGTCGATTCAACTGCGTATCGCGAACCGGGAAGTCCCGTGGCAGGTGCGTATCGCCACGTGCTTGGTCACGAATGAAGCGTTTGACCAGCCGATCCTCCAAGGAATGAAAACTGATCACCACTAAACGCCCACCCGGCGCCAGCGCCTCGAGTGCCGCGGCGAGCGCGGCCTCGAGCTGCTCGAGCTCGCCGTTGATATGAATGCGAATCGCCTGAAACACTCGCGTCGCGGGATGTTTTCCTTTTTCCCAGGCCGGATGCGCGGCCTTGACGAGTTCCGCCAAGTCTTCGGTATGCGTAATCGGTCGCTCGGCGCGACGCGCGATGATCGCTTTGGCAATGCGGCGCGCAAAGCGCTCCTCACCATAACGTTTGAAAACATCGCTCATTTCACGCTCGGGGACGCGGGCCAGCCAATCGGCAGCACTTTCACCCTGAGTGGGATCCATACGCATGTCGAGCGGACCATCGCGCAAGAAACTGAAACCACGCGAAGGATCGTCAAGCTGTGGCGATGAAACGCCAACATCCAATAACACACCACCTAAGCGACCGTGCACCCCATGGTCGCGGGCGATGATATCAAGCTCGGCGAAGCGGCCGTATTGAAGAGAGAAACGCGGATCATCCAGCGTAGCGCCTTCGGCAAGCGCCGCCGGGTCACGATCGATGGCCAACAGGCGTCCTTGTGGAGATAGTCGCTCGAGGATCGCGCGGGAATGCCCACCGCGACCGAAGGTGCCATCCAAATAGCAGCCATCGGGGTCGGTGATCAGTGCGTCTACCGCACCATCGAGTAACACACTCGCGTGTCGGTAATCAGCCGCCCGATCATCAACAGCACTCGGCGTATCGGAAAGCGGGTCCTTCTCAGGGTTGTCACGATGCTGCATGAATCACTCGGGCGTTGGGGCCTGCCGCCGCTGTATCGGGCCGCCCGAAGGCAGACGTCGCGGCATGACGCGCACAGACCCGGAGATCTGAAATTCGAATGGGAGCCAGCCTATAAGCCGGGTTCTGTCGAGGACAGCCATTCCTCTAGGGGCCGCGTCACCACGACCCTCAAGCAACCTACCCGAACCCAGCGCGGGCCACGCCTTTGGGTTCCTATTTGGTCTTGCTCCGGGTGGGGTTTACCTTGCCACGCACTGTTACCAGGCGCGCGGTGCGCTCTTACCGCACCCTTTCACCCTTACCGGCGGGCCAAAGCCCGCTTAGGCGGTCTACTCTCTGCTGCACTTTCCGTCGACTCACGCCGCCCAGGAGTTACCTGGCACCCTGCCCTATGGAGCCCGGACTTTCCTCCCCCACGCAATACGCGGCGGCGACTGTCCGGCCGGCTCCCAAGCGCGAAAGAATAACAGCCCCTCGCAGGCCCCTCAAGCGCCCAAACTCCGCGAGGGCACTTTGTTATGCATCGCTGTCCTTGAGGGCCTGCGCGCATTGGTACCAATATTTTTTACGCCCTCCAAGGCGGCTGGCGACGACCGTCGCTGCGGCCTTGACGCCGACGCCTTCGGCGAGCATCGCTGCAAGCCATGCCTCGCCTTCGACCAAGGCTTGCGTCTCGTCATCCCGAGGCTCGGCGCCCGCCACCATGATCACGAATTCGCCGCGCGCCTGATTGGGATCTTCGCGCATACGTGCCAACAATGTCTCGGCATCGGCATCGAGAAAAGTTTCGAATGTCTTGGTCAACTCACGCGCCAAGACCACGCGACGCGTACCGAATAGCGCCGCGATATCCTGAAGTGTCGCCTGAATGCGATGCGGCGACTCGTAATAGACCAGGGTTTCCTCGCGCTCCAGCGCGGCCGTCAGGCGCTGGCGTCGCGCCCCTCCCTTGGCGGGCAGAAACCCCTCGAAGAGAAAGCGATCGGTTGCCAAACCGGCCGCCGACAACGCCGCGATCAGCGCACAAGCACCGGGCACCGGGATGACCCGATGGCCGCTGGCACGCAGCTCTCGCACCACCACGAAACCAGGATCAGAGATCAGCGGCGTCCCTGCATCGCTGATCAACGCCACATTCTGGCCAGAGGTCAGTGCATCGCGTAGCGCCGTCACTCGCGAGGCCTCATTGTGCTCATGCAACGAAACCAAGGGCTTGTCGATGCCCAGGTGGTGCAACAGGCGTGCACTGTGGCGCGTATCCTCCGCAGCCACCCAGGACACCTCACCGAGCAGACGGGCCGCGCGAGGACTCAAATCCTCGAGATTCCCAATCGGCGTGGCGACCACGTACAATGCCCCTTCACATCCTTCGCTCATTCGTTAATATCCCGGTTGCGACGCTCTATTGGATAACTTGCGTCGTGTCATGTCGCCAGCGCCAAGCGCCAGTGGATCATGCGGTCGGCGCCAGGTTCAGCATGCGTCAGACATAATCCGGAACAGGGAACCGTCCGAGTCACACCGCCATAAAGGAATGACACCATGCCCAAATCGTTGCGCAGCCTGTTCGGGCTTGCCTTGATCGCCCTACTCCTCGCCGGGTGCGCCAGCGGCCCGGGGCCCAGCGACACGCAACCCGCTACGCAGGGCCTCAGCGCTAGCGAACTGCTCGATAAGGCCCAAGGCCAATCTGCTACGAAGGCAGCACAGAGCAGGCTCCAAGCGGCCCACATCCTATCACGGCAAGGCGACGACGAGCAGGCGCTGGACATCGCCCGAGACCTCGATGCGTCGCAACTAACACGCGAGGACCGCATCGATCGTGCTCTTCTCATCTCCGATCTCAGCCTGCGCAAGGAAGATGGCCGGAGCGCTCTGGCGGCCACGCAGATACTCAGCGATATCGACGACATACCACGCGACGCGCAGCAGACATTACGCCATCGTCGCGGCCTGGCCCTAACGCTGGTGGGCGAATCGCGTGCAGCAGCGGAATCCCTGATCGACTTGCAACGTGACGATCCCTCTTTCGAACTCAACGACGACATCTGGACGCCACTGTCACGGTTGAGCGAGGCTGCACTCGACCGTATGGAGAATCAAGACGGCTCTCTCACTCAGGGTTGGGTCGAGCTAGCACGGCTGTACCGCCAAAGCGGTGGTGACATGTCCCGCCTCACCGACGCACTGGACGATTGGCGCTCGACTTACGCCAACCATCCTGCTGCTCGCCGCCTGCCTAGCGACCTCTCCGCCCTGAAGGACCTGCGCGGCAACGATGTCAAGCACATTGCCATCTTCCTCCCTGAGTCTGGCCCGCTGGCCAATGTGGCCAAAGCGATCAAGAAAGGCATCGAGGCACGCCACATGGACGCCCTCAACCAGGGCGAGCAAACACCACAACTGACGTACTACGACAGCAGCGCGGGAAACCTCGAGCCCCTTTACGCACAAGCCACCATGGACGGTGCACAGGTCGTGCTCGGACCGCTCGACAAGGATCTGGTATCGCAACTCGAGCAGCGCGACGACGTCGCTTTGCCAACGCTGGCCCTCAACTACGGCGAACACGACCGCAATCAAGCGGACGAGCTGTTCCAATATGGACTATCGGCCGAAGACGAGGCACGTCAGGCCGCCAAGCGTGCACGTATGGATGGCCACCGTGAGGCAGCCGCGCTCGTCCCCGACAACGCCTGGGGCGAACGCGTCTTCAAGGCCTTCCGCACGAATTGGGAAGACCGGGAAGGCGAGCTCGATGCCGTCGTGCATTATGATCCCAAAGGCTCCGTCAGCGAGGCGACGAAGCGTCTGCTGAATGCCGACGGCAAGCGCAGTGGAAACGAGGATATCGACATGCTCTTCCTCGTGGCATTGCCTAGCTATGCGCGCCAAGTGCCACCCACGCTGGACTATTACTACGCAAGCGATCTCCCCGTCTACGCGACGTCCCAGGTCTATGGCGGCCAACCCCAACCACGCGCCGACCATGACCTCAACGACGTGATGTTCATGGATATCCCCTGGCTGATACCGGATGCTGCGGCCGGCGGCGCAGAAGCGTTGCCGTTTTACTCCACCTATCAGGAGCTCGACGCCCGAGATGATCCTAGCTTGCTCAAGCTCAATGCCATGGGCGTCGACGCCTACGAACTAGCACGGCGCCTACCTCTGATGCAGGCACTGCACTCGTTGGAAGTCTTCGGCGCAACTGGAACGCTTCAGGCACGCGACGACGGACGGATCCAGCGCACATTGCCCTGGGCCCAGTTCCAGTCTGGCGTACCCGCGCCACTATTGACCGGTGGGTCCGACCTGGACATCGGCGATGTCACGCTCGACCCATGACCCACGGCGGCGCGGCCTCGATATGGAGCGCCGCGCCGCCGATTGGCTGACCATGCACGGCTTGCAATTAGTGGATACCAATCAGCACGCTAGGCGCGGCGAGATCGATCTCGTCATGCGCGATGGCGAGACCCTGGTATTCATCGAAGTGAGGCACCGCACCCATACCAGCCATGGTCACCCCCTTGAGACCGTGACCGCCGCCAAGCAGCGTCGCTTGGTCAGCGCGGCACGTTTTTATCTCCATCGCAACGGGCTATCATGTATGTGTCGTTTCGACGTCGTAGGCGTCACCGGCACGCCACCCAACGTGTCGTTCGAGTGGATTCGTTCGGCATTCGACGCCTTTTGACCCAAGCAAGGCCTCTATCCATGGATTTCCAATCACGTATACTCGGCCACTTCAACGCCAGCATCGATGCCAAGACCTATGCCAGCGAGGTCCTGCCAGCCTTCATCGAAGTTGCTAGCCAGATGATGGTTCAATGCCTCGTCAGCGAAGGCAAGATTCTTGCCTGCGGCAATGGCGGTAGCGCCGGCGACAGTCAGCACTTCTCTTCCGAGCTGCTCAATCGCTTCGAGCGCGAGCGTCCCAGCCTGCCGGCACTGGCTTTGACGACCGACACCTCGACACTTACCTCGATCGCCAATGACTACAGCTATAACGAGATTTTCTCCAAGCAGATACGCGCCCTGGGTCAACCCGGCGACGTGTTGCTGGCAATCTCTACAAGCGGTAATTCAGCCAACGTGGTACAAGCCATTCAAGCCGCACATGATCGTGACATGCACATCGTGGCATTGACGGGGCGCGATGGTGGCGACATGGCATCACTGCTTGGCCAGGACGACTGCGAAATTCGCGTCCCCTCGACCTCTACGGCACGTATTCAGGAAGTGCATTTGCTCGCGATACATTGCCTATGCGATCTCATCGATCAACAACTGTTTGGCAGCACCGAATAAGGAATTCGTCATGACACGACAAGTTATTCTCCCGCTCCTCCTTGGCATCACGCTAGCGCTGGCCGGCTGCGCCTCACCTCCCACCGACAACCAAGGCGGTGAAAACTATGGCAAGCGCACCCCCGGCATGAAGGTGGAAGACGAAAGCATTCAGGACAAGGTTTCCGACAATCTTGCCAGCACAGACGCGCGCTTTCGCGACGCGCATCTCAACATCGACAGTTACAACGGCATGGTACTTCTCACCGGCCAGGTGGCGAGCGACGAGCTCAAGCAAAAGGCAGGCAACGTAGCCGAGCAAGCCCGGCAGGTGCGGCGCGTTCACAACGAACTGGAAGTCGCCGCCAACTCTCCCATCGGCCAGCGAATGACGGATACCTGGATCACCGGACGGATCAAGGCAAGCCTCGCGACCGACGATCGCATCGACGGCAGCCGAATTCGGGTAATCACCGAAAACAGCACGGTCTATCTGATGGGCATGGTGACCCACCAGGAAGCAGATATCGTGACCAACATCGCTTCACAAGTGGGTGGCATTCAGAGGATCGTCAAAGTCTTCGAATATCTCGATTGAGTACCGAGCAGGGTCGAAGACCCTGCTTTTACTTCACGACACGCAGTGACGGGCGCCCCTTGCTACGCGGGGCGTCGTCACTTTCGCTCTCGGCTTCACTGGCTTCTTCATCGTCACGCGCCTCGACGCTTTCCAGCGCAGGACGGTCGCCATCGTCTTCGGACGGAGTGTCGCCACCCTCGCTCGCTTCGGCTTCCGGCATGACCGGCTCGTGGCCGAAGACCATGCCGACCCCATTCTCACGCGCGTAAAGCGCGATCAATGCTTCCATGGGCACGATGACATCCATCGGCTGGCCTGCAAAGCGCGCGCCGAAGGTCACAGCGGCATTCTCGATATACAAATCACGTACTGCGGAAGGCGCAATATTGAGGACGATCTGCCCGTTTTGCACAGACTGACGGGGTACGTTTACACCTTCACGCTCGGCATCGACAACGATATACGGTGTATGTCCGTTGTCCAGCAACCACTCATAGAGTGCGCGGGCCAAGTAAGGGCGACTGGAAAGCATAGACAACTTCCTCTTTCGGTTCGCGGCGACGGTTCATCAGCGCTGCACACGCATGCATGGCAACGCTAAGTGCGCATTTCCTTCTCTGCCTCCAGCAGGGAAGCCTTGAAGGCATCACGACTGAAGAGGCGCTCCATGTAGTTCACCAGCGGCTGGACTTGCTTTTCCGGCAGCTCGACGCCCAGCGACGGCAGCCGCCAGAGAATCGGTGCGATGCAGCAATCTGCCAACGAAAACTCGTCGCTCATGAAAAACGGCATGTCTTCGAAGATCGGTGAAATACCCGTGATGCTTTCGCGCAACTCCTTGCGCGCCTTCTCGGCATCTTTCTTGCTGCCCTGCTGGATCGTTTCGACCAGCGGGCACCACTCGCGTTCGATCCGATGCATCCACAAACGGCTCTGCGCACGCGCCACGGGATAGACCGGCAACAGCGGTGGATGCGGAAAGCGCTCGTCCAGGTATTCCATCATGACCTTGGACTCGTAAAGCACCAGATCACGATCCAACAGGGTAGGCACGCTGTTGTACGGGTTGAGATCGGCAAGCTCTTCAGGGCGATTGTCATCGTTGACTTCGATGACATCGACGGCCACCCCCTTTTCCGCCAACACGATACGCACGCGATGGCTATAATGATCATCGCTGCCAGAATAGAAGGTCATCGACGACCGCTTGGCCACTACACCCATGAAACATTCCTCGCTTCAGTTCGAAACCAGATGATAACACGTTAATAGGGGGCACGAATGCCACCCACCGCCACTCATTAAGCGTGTCGGGAGGGTAGATAAGGTCCACCCCTCATACAAGCGATCCCCCTATCGAGCGCGTCACGCAAAAAGGCCCGGACGACAGGTCCGGGCCTTTGCGTAGCGCGCACCGATGGGTGCGAAGCGCTGCGTCTTAACGCTTGGAGAACTGCGGACGACGACGCGCCTTGCGCAGACCGATCTTCTTACGTTCGACCTGGCGGGCGTCACGCGTCACGTAGCCTGCATCACGCAGCGGACGACGGAAGTCTTCGTTGTAGGCGAGCAAGGCACGCGTAATGCCGTGGCGGATCGCACCCGCCTGCGCAGAGCCACCGCCACCGCTTACGGTGACATAGACGTCGAACTGGCCAGTAGTTTCAGTCAACTCGAACGGCTGACGAACGACCATCTCACCGGTGACACGACCGAAATAGTCGTGCAAGTCACGGTTATTGACGGCGATTTTGCCGGTGCCCGGCTTCAAAAACACCCGAGCTGTGGAAGTCTTGCGGCGCCCGGTACCGTAATACTGCTGTGTCATGGCGAAGAATCCCTTAAAGGTTCAGTTCAAGCGGCTGCTGCGCGGCATGCGGATGCTCGGCACCAGCATACACCTTGAGCTTGGAGTACATGGCGCGGCCCAATGGCCCCTTCGGCAGCATGCCCTTGACCGCAGATTCGATAACGCGCTCAGGCGCATGGTCGATCAATTTCTCGAAAGACATGGAGCGCAGACCGCCCGGATACCCGGTATGACGGTAATAATTCTTGGCTTGCGCCTTGTTGCCAGTGACACGCACTTTTTCGGCATTGACGACGACGATGTAATCGCCAGTGTCGACGTGCGGCGTGTATTCCGGCTTGTGCTTGCCGCGCAAGCGGCGAGCGATTTCGGTGGCCAGGCGGCCGAGCGTCTTGTCAGTCGCATCGACGACATACCAGTCGCGTGTGACGGACTGTGGCTTAGCACTGAACGTCTTCATGGGTGAATCACCAATTGCTTGTGTGGACGTCACGCGTGTAAGGGCGTGATCAGCCAATCCCTATTTTTCTTGGTTGCCGCGTCCCGCAAGACGGACAACGTTAGAGCGAGCGCGCATTGTACATGACGTTTCTCCGGCCACAAAGCCCGATTTTACGCTTTGCAGCAGCCATCACGGCTTGTGCGGCAATGCCAGATATTCTTTGGACTGCATTTCCTGCAAGCGAGACAGTGTCCGCTCGAACTCGAACTCCAGCTGACCATGCGTGTAAAGCGACTCAATGGCAACCTCAGCGGACAGCAGCAGCTTGACCCCACGATCGTAGAACTCGTCGACCAGGTTGATGAATCGCCGCGCCAGATCTTCCGTGGCGCCGCTCATCTGGGGCACATTGGAGACGAGGACCGTATGAAACTCGCGGGACAACTCTATGTAGTCGTTCTGGCTCCGCGGACCATCGCATAGCGTCTCGAACTCGAACCATACGACATCTTCATGCAGACGACGCGGCTGCAGGACACGATGATTAACGTCGATCTCAGAATCCCTCTCGCCTTCGGCGCCCGCAATGGCATGGAAACTTTCTCCCAGTGCGTTGTCGGCTGCCTCGCCCCATGGATGATAGAAGATCTTAACTTGTTCTAGCGCCCGCAAACGATAATCGATTCCCGAGTCGACATTGACCACTTCGCAGTGACGCTTGAGCAAGTCGATAGCAGGGATGAAACGCGCACGCTGAAGACCATTCTTGTAGAGGTCGTCGGGCACGATATTGGAAGTCGTGACCAACACCACTCCCTGCGCAAACAACGCCTCAAGCAGATTGGCAAGAATCATCGCATCGGTAATGTCTTTGACGAAGAACTCGTCGAGGCAGATCACCCTGGCTTCTGCGGCAAACTTGGCCGCAATCAGCGTCAGCGGATTTCTCTCACCCTTGTAATGCGTCAGCTCATTGTGCACACGTTGCATGAAGCGGTGAAAATGCGTGCGCATTTTGTCGGCGAACGGCAAGGTCTCGTAGAACGTATCCACCAAGTACGTCTTACCTCGCCCCACGCCACCCCAGAAATACAGCCCCAAAACCGCCGGTGGCGCCTCGAAGGGAGAAGGGGCAGACTTCTTGCCGAAGAGCTTGGCGACCTTGGATTTGAGGCCATCGTCACTTGCCGATGGTGCGCTCGACGATTGGCGTGGTGCATTTACCAACTCGTCATAGAGGCGCTGCAAGTGTTTAACGGCATCTTCCTGATCGGGGTCGTACTGGAAGTCGTCGCGCTGCAAGTCTTGGCGATATTTTTCCAGGGGCGTACGTGCGTTCACGGACGGCGGCATGGTGGCACTCATGGGGGCGAAACACACCTCGGCTAAATGATGAAAGCTGCCATTATACGCGTCATCTCGACGCTTGCATGGACACGCACGGCATGGTGACGCACTTTCGGGTTTGACCCGCCGCGCCAAGACACCGATATAATAGCCATGCTTGGTATGCCATCGCATCACAACCGCATGCCCCGTGACGATCAAGGAGAGCATTGTGAACGAGAGCAACATCGACTGGATCCTGGCCATCGCGTGCTTTCTGGCAGGCATCGGCATCGGTGCCCTCGGCTACCACCTGCTGAACGCCAACGTGGCCCGTAATCAGAAGGTTCGCCAACGACTGGCAGAGGCGGAGCTAGAACTCAGTCAAGTAAAGGATGCACTGAACGATCATTTCGCCAAGGCTTCTGAGCTGGTCACCAGCATTCAGCGTCAAAGCCATGAGCTTGAGCAACAGCTATCTCAAGGTGCCGACCGCCTCGTCGACGATCTGCAGCTCAAACGCCGCCTGCATCCGCGCCAGGAGGGTGAGACGCAAGAAGAAGATGCCGACTCTCCCCAGATGCCACGCGACTACGCTGAGGGGACTCAAGGCACGCTCTCGGAAAACTATGGCCTCCAGCCACGTAAGCAGCGCGTCACTGAAGAAGAGACAACGCCGCCGCGTTACTGAGATTAGAACTGCCAGACAACTTTCTTGGACACCCCTCACGCTTGCTACAACATCTAGGCGCCGACCGTTTCAAACGCTCGGCGCTTTCTTTTTCAGAATCGCTCAGGCGGGATTATCGATATCCACGAAACGATGCGTAATGTCGAAACGTGACGCCAGCCAATCTCCCAGAGCACTGACGCCATCACGCTCGGTAGCGTGGTGGCCGGCCGCCACATAGGTCACACCCATTTCACGTGCCATATGCGTGGTGCGCTCGGAAATTTCTCCCGAAATAAAGGCATCGACCCCCGCCTCGGCCGCCAGCGGCAGCATATCCTGAGCTCCGCCAGTGCACCACGCGACACGCTCGATCGACCGAGCGTGTCCCGCTATGACCAGGGGCTCACGCCCCAATCGTCCTTCTACATGTGCAGCGAATGCGGCATGATCCATCGGCGACGACATATTCCCATGCCATAAGAGGCCCCGCCCGAGCGCACCATCGAGACAGCCTGACGGCGTGAGGTCGAGCCGCTTGGCGAGCTGCACATTATTGCCCAACGTCGCGTGCGCATCCAACGGCAGGTGATAGGCCAACAGATTGATATCATGCGCCATCAACGTGGCCAGGCGACGGCGCTTCATCCCCGTGACCGCTACCGGTTCGTTCTTCCAAAAGTAGCCATGATGGACGAGCACCAGATCCGCCTTCCACGCCACGGCTTCATCGAGCAACGCCTTGCTGGCAGTGACGCCACTCATCACGCGCGCCACCGTGTCACGCCCTTCCACTTGCAGGCCATTGAGGGTGTAGTCCTTGAAGTCATCGCACTGCAACTCGGACTCAATCGCGGCGATCAATTCTTGTCGAGCACTCATGGGCGGCTCCAGACAGCTTAGGGATGCAATGTTACACTCGGCGCCATTGTAACGGCTGCCCCACGGGGCAGCGACTACCCGCTCGCCGACAAGGAACCGTACATGCGTCGCTCACTGATGTCGCTCGTCTGGCCCATCATCAGTGGCATCCTGCTCGCCATCGTGCTGCTCAATGCTTTCCCCCAGCTGATGGGCGAGCGCAGCGCCGACGATGCCACCACGCCAGTGCCCGATACCAGCGCCGTGCGCGCCATCGCCGAACGCACGGATACAGCCGAGCGCGCACCGGAGGTCGTCGAGGCCGCCCCACTGAACAGGTCGCAAGGCCCTGCGAGCTATGCCAGTGCCGTGAACAAAGCGGCCCCCGCCGTCGTCAATATTTATTCGTCGCGTATGGTCGAGCGTAGCGAGCATCCGCTGATGTCCGACCCCTTTTTTCAGCAATTCTTCGGCAAGGACATGCCGCAACGTCAACGCATGCTCTCTAGCCTGGGCTCGGGCGTCATCGTCAGCGCCGAAGGGTACGTACTGACTAACAATCATGTCATAAGCGATGCCGATGAGATTCAGGTCGCCCTGCGCGACGGCCGCGAGACGCTTGCCAAGGTCGTGGGCACCGACCCCGAAAGCGACCTGGCAGTGCTCAAGATTCCCAGCGAAGATCTTCCCGTCATCCAGCTCAGTGACTCCGAGCAAGTCGCCATCGGCGATGTCGGCCTCGCCATCGGCAACCCCTTTGGAGTCGGACAAACCGTCACCATGGGCATCATCAGTGCCACGGGGCGTAACCATCTCGGTTTGAACGCTTACGAAGATTTCATCCAAACAGATGCCGCCATTAACCCCGGCAACTCCGGCGGGGCGCTGGTCAATGCAGAAGGCGCCCTGGTCGGCATCAACACCGCGATATTTTCACGCTCGGGGGGCTCACAAGGCATCGGCTTCGCCATCCCCGCCAACCTGGCTCACCAAGTCCTCGACCAGATCGTCGCCCACGGCCGCGTCATCCGTGGCTGGTTGGGCATCGATGTTCAAGCGATGACCCCCGATCTAGCCTCATCCTTCGGCCTCAAGACCCTGACCGGCGTGGTCATCGCCAGCGTCGTACCCGACGGCCCAGGCGACAAGGCCGACTTGCAACCGGGTGACGTGCTCATGTCCATCAACGGCGAACCTATCGTCGATGCCCGCGAGGCCATGGCCGATATCGCCGAGATTTCCCCCGGCACACAGCTTCCCGTTACCATCGTCCGTGATGGAGAGAAACACGAGATTCAACTGACGGCAGGCGAACGCCCCGAAGCGTCAGAGGTGCAGTAACCCAAAGCAGCATGCCCCCACCGGGCGCACCGATGGGGGCATGAGAAGACGACCCAGAAGGCGCCAACCGTCGTCAGGTATCGCCGAGACGATTCTCCGCCGAACGCGCATGCGCCGTCAGTGACTCCCCTCGCGCCAATACCGAGGCGGTACGCCCCAGAGTGGCCGCGCCTTCCGGCGAACAATGAATCAGCGACGAGCGTTTCTGAAAATCGTAAACGCCCAAAGGCGAGGAGAAACGCGCAGTACCTGATGTCGGCAAAACATGATTGGGACCGGCGCAGTAATCGCCCAGCGCTTCCGCCGTGTAACGTCCCATGAAGATAGCGCCGGCGTGACGCACGCCTTCTGCCATCGCCTCAGGGTCACCAACCGATAGTTCGAGGTGTTCGGGCGCAATGCGGTTGATGATCGTCAGCGCCTCATCACGATCACGGCATTGGATCAAGGCACCGCGTGACGCCAACGACTCACGGATGATCGCCTCGCGTTCCATGGTCGGCAGCAAACGCTCGATGGCGGCGTGAACCGCATCGAGATGGGCTGCGTCCCAGCCCACGAGAATTGCCTGAGCATCCTCGTCGTGCTCGGCCTGCGAGAACAGGTCCATCGCCAGCCACTCGGGGTCCGTCCCGCCATCGGTCACGACCAGAATCTCGGAAGGCCCTGCGATCATGTCGATCCCTACCTGTCCGAACACCGCACGCTTGGCCGTGGCCACGTAGATATTGCCCGGCCCGACCACCTTGTCCACGCGAGGGATGCTCTGAGTACCATACGCTAGAGCCGCGACGGCCTGAGCGCCGCCCACGGTGAAGACATAATCGACGCCTGCCAGATGCGCAGCCGCCAACACGAGGTCATTGAGCACCCCGTCAGGAGTCGGCACCACCATGACGATTTCACGCACACCGGCAACATGCGCAGGAATGACATTCATCAGTACCGAGGACGGATACGCAGCCTTACCGCCCGGCACATAGATACCCGCGCGGTCTAGCGGCGTGACCTTCTGGCCCAGCACACTGCCATCGGCCTCGGTATACTGCCAGGATTCAGGCTTCTGACGCTGGTGGTAAAGACGAATTCGCTCGGCGGCATGTGCCAGTGCCTCACGCTGTGCATCCGGCAAGCCCTCGTAGGCCTCGCGCAACCGTGCTGCATCCAGCGTCAACTCACTCATGTCACGCGCCTGCATGCGATCCAGGCGATTGGTGTATTCGATCACTGCGGCATCGCCTCGCGAGCGCACAGCATCGATGATCTCCTCGACGCGTTCGACCACCTGCTTGTCGGAGACACCTTCCCACGCCAGCAACGCTGTCATACGTGTATCGAAATCGTCTTGTGTGGTGCTCAGACGCGCCACATTCACGGCATTGTCAGTCATCTCGCCCTCTCGTGTTCTTACGCCTGCGTCTCACCGCGCCGCGACTCGACCGCGCGACCCAGGCGCTCGATCAGCGGCTTGAGCCGCTCATGCTTCATGGTCATCGAGGCCTTGTTGACCACCAGTCGCGAACTCACCTCGTCGATCAATTCGCGCGGCTCCATGCCATTGGCGCGCAAGGTGTTACCGGTATCGACGATATCGACGATCTCATCGGCCAGATTCATCAAAGGCGCCAACTCCATGGCCCCGTAGAGCTTGATCACCTCGGCCTGAATCCCCTGTCGGGCATAGTAACGACGCGCCACATTGACGAACTTGGTGGCCACCCGCCGCCGCGCATGGGTCGGCTGCGCCCCGACCACACCAGCCGTCATCAACTTGCAGCGCGATATTTCCAGATCCAGAGGCTCATACAACCCTTCGGCCCCGTGCTCGAGCAAAGTATCCTTGCCCGCCACGCCGACATCGGCGGCACCGAGTTGCACGTACGTCGGCACATCGACGGCGCGAATCACGACCAATTTGACATCGGGAAGATTGGTATCGAACAGCAACTTGCGGCTCTTGCCGAAGTCTTCCGCCGGCTCTACGCCCGCATCAGCCAACAGCGGGAGCGTTTCTTCCAATATACGCCCTTTGGACAGGGCCAGAATCAGTTGCTTTGACATGATGTTGGCACGTCTATTGAACTTGGCGTTCCGCCATCATGGCGGAACGGGAGAATGAAACCGCCGATCAACCCGGCACGCGGCGAATCTTGGCACCGAGCAATTGCAGTTTCTCCTCGATGCATTCGTAGCCGCGGTCGATATGATAGATGCGATCCACCTGCGTTTCGCCTTCCGCCATCATGGCCGCAATGACCAGGCTCGCCGACGCCCGCAAGTCGGTGGCCATCACCGGCGCACCAGAGAGATGTTCGACGCCCGTGATCACCGCAGCGTTACCTTCCAAAGCGATCCGCGCGCCCATGCGGTTGAGCTCCTGCACATGCATGAAGCGGTTTTCGAAGATCGTCTCGACGACGGTCCCCGAGCCTTCAGCGACACAGTTGAGCGCAACGAATTGGGCCTGCATGTCAGTGGGAAACGCAGGGTAAGGCGCAGTCCGCACATTGACCGCCCGTGGACGCCGCCCCCGCATATCGAGCTCCAGCCAGCCATCGCCCACCTCAACGCGGGCTCCGGCTTCATCCAGCTTGGCGAGCACGGCCTCCAGCGTATCGGCACGTGTGTTACGTACCCGGACACGGCCACTGGTTGCTGCGGCTGCCACCAGGAAGGTCCCCGTTTCGATGCGATCCGGCATGACATCGTAATGACATCCATGTAGGCGCGGCACGCCCTCTACCACGATCGTATCCGTGCCGTGGCCATGAATCCGAGCGCCCATGGCGATCAGGCACTCGGCGAGGTCCACCACTTCCGGCTCGCGAGCCGCGTTCTCGAGTACCGTAGTGCCGTCGGCCAGCGTCGCGGCCATCAGCAGGTTCTCGGTGCCGGTCACGGTCACGGTATCGAAGAAGATCGTCGCCCCTTTCAGGCGACCGGCGCAGCGCGCCTGAACGTAACCGCCGTCGACATGGATCTCCGCCCCCATGGCCTCGAGTCCGCGCAGGTGCAGGTCGACGGGACGCGAGCCGATAGCGCAGCCCCCCGGCAACGACACATCGGCGGTGCCGAAATGCGCCAGCAGCGGGCCGAGCACGAGGATCGAGGCGCGCATCTTCTTGACCAGCTCGTATGGCGCGTGACAGTGCGTCACCTGAGAGCCGTCGAGCTGAATGCTCATCTTGTCGCCCATCACCGGCTCGACGCCCATGCGCCCCAACAGCTCCAGCGTGGTGGTGATATCCTGCAAATGTGGCAGGTTGCCGATAGTCACCGGCTCGTCGGCCAACAGGGTCGCCGCCAGGATCGGCAGGGCGGAATTCTTGGCGCCACTCGCCCACACTTCCCCGTCGAGCGGCCCGTTACCGGTAATGATCAATTTGTCCATGAAATTCCGTGCTTAGACGCCCGCGTTTTCAGGGGATTGTTCCCACTGGGACGGGGTGTAGGTCTTGATACTGATGGCATGTAGGGCGCCACTGGCGATTTCATCTGACAACGCCGAATAAATCAGCTGCTGGCGCTTGACCGGCGAGAGCCCCTCAAAAACGTCACCGACAGCGACCACCTGGAAATTGCAGCCTTCACCTTGAATATGAAACTGGCAATCGTCGATACGCGATTCGAGTAGGGCCTTGACGTCGCTGGGTTGCATAAGGCGTTGGCTCCTGTGCTACGGCACGACGCGCGTGACACGCACGAGTGCGGTAATTGAGTCGGGATTTCAAACAGGCATGATAAAGAAAACGGGCGCCGTTGGCGACGCCCGCTTGCACGCAGAACTCCTGGAGACGACGCCCCGCGCTGTCATGACGTTGCCGAAGAGGCCCGCGTCTCGTCACTGGGAAGCAAGGGATCCAATCCCGCCATGGCCGTCAACCGCGCCAAGGGAGACGACAGCGCTACATGAACGATATGCACGCCGTGTGACTGCGCGCAACGCAGCCACTCGAGCAGGACACTGAGCACGGCACTGCTGGCACAGCTCACACCGGTCAGATCGAACTCGACCTCGGCATCGCGCGGCAAGCTTTGCAACCACTCTCGCCCCTTGGCCGCCAACGAGGCGGCACTATCGAAATCCGCCTCGCCGTCGACTTTCAGAATACGCTCGTCGCGCACTTCGAGCCGGGCATCGTCTCGCTCGAGCAGGACATTCATTGGTCGTCGTCGCCGCCTGCTTCGAGCTCATCGGTAGCGACATCCGGCGCCCACCCATCGATAACCGCATCGATATCGCGATTGTTGTCGCGCATGGCCTGATCGAACTGATTGCGGAACGTCAGCCCCAGATTGATGCCATTGACGATAACATTGATCACACGCCACTCGCCGTCGCGCTTATGCAGCGTGTACACCACGGGATAAACATCGCCATTGCTTGAGACCACTTCCATATCGACGCTGGCCTGGTCCTCATAGCGCTGCTCGCTATCATTATCGAGCACCCGAATATCGCGGTAATCGAACGTAACCAACCCTTTGGCATAAGTCTCGATCAGCGTCTTGCGGAACGTGTCGACGAAACGCGAACGTTGCTCCGGCGAGGCATTACTGAAATATCGACCCATGACGCTGGCGCCGATATAACGAAAATCGGCCACATCGTCGAGGCTGTCGTCGACCAGCGATTCAAGCTCGCTTTCATGCTCAGCGTAATAATCCTTGCGCCCATCCAACTTTTGCATCAACGCTGCCACGTTGTCTTCGATCAGTTGCTGGGGCGCTTGCTGTGCCTGTGCCGTGAAGGCCACGCACCACAAGACCGACAGCAATAGTGCACAGAGGCTGGAGCGCCGGGGTGTGAATTGCCTTGATGTCATGGGAACCTCCTTGGCTCAATCGCTTGTCATGTTCGACACGAACTGCTGAATCAATTGCTCCAGCACCAGCGCTTGCTGGGTATCGCGGATAGTGTCGCCTTCCTTGAGCATCTCGGGATCGCCTCCCACGCTCAGGCCGACATATTGCTCACCCAACAACCCCGAGGTGAGAATCGACGCCGTGCTGTCCCGCGAGATCTTGCCCTCAAGATCCTCTTCTAGCTCCATGGTCACGCGGGCATCGAGCCATTCAGGGTCGAGCTCAACGTCGCTGACGCGCCCGATGGTCACACCTGCCATGGCAACTCTAGAGCCCGACTTGAGTCCGCCGATGTTGGCGAAATTGGCCTGCAGCGTGAATGTGTCCTGCGGTACGCCAAGACTGATGCCACTGACTCGCAAGCCAAGAAACACCATGCCTAAAATTCCGGCCAGGACGAACAACCCCACGCCGAACTCCATCATCTTGCTGCGCTTCATCCAAGTTCTCCAAACATCAGCGCGGTCAGCACGAAATCCAATCCGAGCACCGCCAGGGACGAATAGACTACCGTGCGGGTCGTCGCCCGCGAGATGCCTTCCGACGTCGGGATCAGGTCATATCCCTGAAACACCGCAATCCATGTAACGACGAGACCGAACACCACACTCTTGAGCATGCCGTTGAGAATATCGTCGACGAACGCGACACTGCTCTGCATGTTGCTCCAGTAGGAACCGTCGAACACACCCAACCACTGGACGCCGACCAGGTAACCACCCCAGATACCGACCACACTGAATCCCACGGTCAGCAACGGCATCGAGATAAATCCCGCCCAGAGGCGCGGCGCCACGATACGCCGCAGCGGATCGATTCCGATCATTTCCATGCTGGTCAACTGCTCGGTCGCTTTCATGAGCCCGATCTCGGCGGTCAGCGCCGAACCGGCGCGCCCCGCGAACAGCAACGCCGCCACCACCGGCGCGAGTTCACGCAGTAGCGACAACGCCACCATCTGCCCCAGCGCATCCTCCGCGCCGAAACCGACCAGAATGGTGTAGCCCTGCAGGCCTAGCACCATGCCGATGAATAGCCCCGACACCAGCACGATCGCCAACGACATGACACCGATGAAGTGCATCTGACGCAGCCACAAGTGCCACCCTTCGCGAGAAGGAATGCCCACCGCCGACTGGGCCAGGAACATCGCTGCCCGACCCAAGGCACTCAGCCCTTCGAGCGTACCCCGTCCAAGCGACGCGATAGGACGAATCATGGACGTTCCCCCTTGGTGGCCAGGATGTCGCGATAAAAATCGGGCGCCGGGTAATGAAATGGCACTGGACCATCGGGCTCGCCATGCACGAATTGCTTGACGCGCGCGTCGCGATTGACGTCCAGCGTTTGCGGCGTGCCATGGGCCATGACCTGGCCGTCGGCGATGATATACACGTAATCGGCGATGGAAAGCGTCTCCTTGATATCGTGCGAGACGATGACCGCAGTCAATCCCAGGGCTTGGTTGACCGTCTTGATCAGTTGCACCAGCACACCCATTGAAATCGGATCCTGGCCGACGAAAGGCTCGTCGTAGAGCACCAGTTCAGGATCGAGCGCCACCGCACGCGCTAGCGCCACGCGCCTGGCCATGCCGCCGGACAGTTCCGCCGGCGACAAGTTACGCGCACCACGCAAGCCCACCGCCTGAAGCTTCATCAGCACGATATCGCGCACCATGGCTTCCGGCAGGTCGGTATGCACGCGCAGTGGAAAGGCCACGTTCTCGAAAACGCTCAGGTCCGAAAACAGCGCCCCACTCTGGAACAGCATGCCCATGCGACGGCGCATCCGAAACAACGCACGTCGAGACAGACCGTGCACATCTTCTCCGTCGATGCACACGCGTCCGGAATCCGGCACTAGCTGACCACCGATCAACTTGAGCAGCGTCGTCTTACCCGTCCCGCTAGGGCCCATGACCGCGGTAATCTTGCCTTTAGGAATACGCAGATCGACGCCACGGAAGATGTCATTCTCGCCCCGCGAGAAATGCAACCCCTCGACGTCGACCAGGGTCGTGTCAGTCACGTAACGCTCATCCACGTCTCGATAATTATCGAACATCGTATCCTAACTCTAGCGATCACCGCCAGCCTCACCTTGCAACACTCTCGGCGAGTGCGTTTAATGAGCGCCCCAATTCGCTCGCCACTCCCCAGGAGTCAGCGATGCTTGAGCCCAAGGCCGCTAAGGGCAACAATCACTACCATGAACACTGTTACCGATTACGATTATCGAGCTAGCGCGCGACGCACGCTGACACTTGAATCGCAAGCCATCGCCGCTTTGGTCGAACGCCTCGATGAGGCCTTCGACCACGCCTGTCGATTGCTCCTAGCCTGCGAAGGACGTGTCGTTGTCACCGGCATGGGTAAATCCGGGCACGTCGCCCGCAAGATCGCGGCGACGCTGGCCAGTACCGGCACGCCGGCCTTCTTCGTCCACCCTGGCGAGGCCAGCCACGGCGACATGGGTATGATCACGTCCCGTGACGTCGTCCTGGCACTCTCCAACTCGGGCGAGACGGCCGAGGTCACAGCACTATTGCCGCTTCTCAAGCGCATGGGCGCCCCTCTGGTCAGCATGACCGGGCGCGCCGGCTCGACGCTATCACGTCACGCCGAAGCACATTTGGATACCGCCGTGGCCCGCGAGGCCTGCCCCCTCGATCTCGCGCCGACCACCTCGACAACCGCCGCGCTGGCCATGGGCGATGCCCTGGCAGTGGCCCTGCTCGAGGCGCGCGGTTTCACCGCCGAGGACTTCGCCCTATCACACCCCGGCGGCAGCCTAGGGCGACGCCTGCTGCTCAGGGTCGAAGATCTCATGCATCATGGCGAGCGCCTGCCATGTGTCACACTGGGCAGCCCGCTACGCGACGCCCTGCTGGAGATCACCCGTCAGGGCTTGGGCTTTACTTGCGTGATCGATGACGCCGGTTACCTAGTTGGCATTTATACTGATGGCGACCTGCGGCGCACTCTCGACCGACACGACGACCTGCGCCGTCTGCGCGTCGATGACGTCATGACCCATGGCGGCAAGACGATCCGACCGGAACTACTCGCCGCCGAGGCCGTCAAGATCATGGAAGATAACCGCATCACGGCGCTCGCCGTGGTCAACGACGAAGGCCGACCGGTCGGCGCGCTGCACATGCACGACCTATTGGTTAGCGGCGTCATTTGAGGAGCCCATGACATATTCCGACGATTGGCGCGACAAGGCTCGCCGTATCCGACTCCTGGCCTTGGACGTGGACGGCGTACTCACTGACGGCACGCTGCACTTTCAAAGCGATGGCCAGGAAACCAAGAGCTTCAACATCCTCGACGGCCTCGGCATCAAACTGCTGCAACAAAATGGCGTCGCCGTGGCATTGATCACCGGGCGTGAGTCGCCCATGGTTAGCCGGCGCGCCGAGGCGCTTGGCATCGCCCACGTCGCACAAGGTCGCGAGGACAAACTAGTGGCGCTGACCGCCTTGTGCGCACAGCTCGGCCTACCGCTGAACGCCGTCGCCTACTGTGGCGACGACTTGCCTGACCTGGCCGCGATTCGCGCCGCCGGGCTCGGCCTGAGTGTGAACAACGCCCCGGATTACGTCCGTGCACACGCCGACTGGGTTCCCTCGCGCTCGGGCGGCCAAGGCGCGGTGCGCGAAATCTGCGACGCCTTGCTGAGCTGCCAGGGACGGTGGGATGCTTGTCTCGCGCCCTATCTCGATGGCCAAGGATGAATCGCGTCATGCCGACTTTTCTGTCTTCTCGCAAATGGGCACGACTGGGACTATTGCTAGTACTGATAGTCCTGGGTATCGGCCTAGCCATCGTCGAGCAACGCGACTCTTCTTCCCCGGGCCCCGTCCCTAGCGATGACGCGGGCGAGCCCGATTACTACCTCGAAGGCGTCACCATGACGCGCTTCAACGCGCAAGGCATTCCCCATCAAACGCTTAAATCGCCGCGCCTCGTGCATACCCCTGTCGACGACGTCATTCGCGCTGACTCACCAAAGGCCAAGGTACGTGACGAGGCGGGACGCAAGTGGGACATCGCCGGCGACAAGGGAAGCCTGGGGCCGCAACGCGATTTACTCACCCTGACCGGAAACGCCCAGCTCGTACAACCCGAGCAGGGCTGGCGCCTCGACACCGACGTGCTGTACTACCAATCCAGCGAAGGCCACGCCTGGAGTGACACCGAGGCCGTGTTGCGGCAGCATGAGCAGCGCGTGCGCGGCAATCGCTTCGATGCCTGGATCGACACCGATCAAGCGCGTCTGAGCGGTGATGTGCGAGGCCACCATCCACAGCTTGCCGAGGACGAATCATGAGGACACGACCATTGACGACGGCGCTGGCATGCGCCGCGCTAGGGCTCGCCAGTCACACGGCGCTAGCACTGGAAAGCGATGCCAGCCAGCCTATCGAGATCGCCGCCGATCAGCTCGATCTCGACGATAACGCCGGCACCGCGGTCTACACCGGCGACGTCGATATGCAACAAGGCAGCATGCAACTGACGGCCGCGCGCGTGGAAATCGAACGCAACGCGCAGGGTGAAGTCTCCACGGTCACCGCTCATGGCGGCGGTGGCGAGCGTGCCTATCTCGAACAAAAACCTGCACCGGACGAACCCGTGGCCAAGGGCTGGGGCGATACGGTGATCTATCATGCCGCCGAGCGTCGTGTGGAACTCATCGACAATGCCGAGTTGCACCAAGCCCGAGATACCTTCAATGGCGCCTATGTCGAATACTTCCTCGATCGCCGCCAGGTACAGGCTCGCTCCGACGATGACGGCGAGAGTGACCAGCGCGTTCGCATGACCCTGACGCCTCGCGACAGCGAGTAGTCACCGTGTCTCGTATTCACTCATCCCAGTTAGGTAGGACCCGACGCCCATGAAGACCCTGAGTGCCGCCAACCTCGCCAAGAGCTACAAGGGCCGCCGCGTGGTGCATGACATCAGCCTGACCATACGTCAGGGCAGCATTGTCGGCCTGCTCGGCCCTAATGGCGCCGGCAAGACTACCTCGTTCTACATGATTGTCGGGCTGGTAGGCGCCGATGCCGGCAGCGTACACATCGACGAGCGCAACCTGTCGCAAGCGGCCATGCACGAACGCGCTCGCGCCGGTATCGGCTATCTTCCCCAGGAAGCATCGATCTTTCGCAAGCTCTCGGTTGCCGACAACATCATGGCAATTCTCGAGACGCGCCGCGATCTCGACAAGGCCGCGCGCAAGGCGCAACTCGAACGCCTCCTAGAAGAGTTTCACGTCACCCACATCCGCGACAATCCCGGCATGAGCCTGTCCGGGGGCGAACGTCGTCGCGTAGAGATCGCCCGCGCTCTGGCCACCGAGCCCGCTTTCATCCTACTCGACGAACCCTTCGCCGGGGTCGACCCAATCTCCGTTGGAGAGATAAAGAGCATCATCCGCCAATTGCGCGATCGCGATATCGGCGTCTTGATTACCGACCACAACGTACGCGAAACCCTGGATATCTGTGACAACGCCTATATCGTCGGCAACGGCCAGATCATCGCCGAAGGCCATGCCGAGGCTATACTCGCCAATCAGAAAGTACGCGACGTCTACCTCGGCCATGAGTTCCGGCTTTAAACGCAAGCTACTGGAACCGCCGTGCGCTTATATAAATGGCATGATTGTTGCTTCCATTCTTGCAAGTAGCATCGTCGCGAGATAACGTACGGACACCGTTTCAGGAAGCGACGATCAATTCTCCATGTCCATGAAACCTACCTTGCAGCTTCGCGTCGGCACACAGCTGACGATGACGCCCCAGTTACAGCAAGCCATTCAGCTCTTGCAGCTTTCAACGCTGGATTTGCGACAGGAGATCCAGCAAGCACTGGACTCCAACCCCATGCTAGAGCTTGAGGAGGACTTCGAAGAGCGCGAGGTTAGCGAAACGCAGCAGGAAGATGATTGGACGAGCGACATCCCCGAGAATCTGTCACTGGATAGCGAATGGAGTGATACCTACCAGGATGCAGGCCCCTCATCACTGACGGGCGGCGGCAGCAGCGAGGAAGGTCCCGATATAGATCGCAATACCGCGCATACCAGTCTTCACGACCATTTGGCCTGGCAACTCGCCATGGCCGATATGACACCGCGCGAACATGATATTGCCGAAAGTCTGATCGATGCCATGGGTGCCGACGGCTATCTCACCCTGCCCCTCGACGAGCTTGTCGACGGTTTGCGCAGCCAAGGCCTGTCGGGCCTCAAGGTCGGCGATATCGAACACGTCATGATGCGCGTACAGCAGTTCGATCCCACCGGGGTCGGCGCCCGCGATCTACGTGAGTGCCTGTTATTGCAGCTCGGCGCCCTCCCCGAAGACATGCCGCTGCTGACTCAAGCCAAGCGACTGGTACGCCAGTTCCTCGACGCTCTCGCGGGAAACGACCGCAAGTTGCTCAAACGCCGGCTGCGCCTCGACGAAGAGGAGCTCGATCACGTCATTGCCCTCATTCGGTCGCTCGACCCACGCCCTGGGCTCGCCTTCGAGGACAGCAGCAACGATTATGTCATCCCCGACCTCGTCGCACGGCGCATCCGACAGGATTGGCGCATTGAGCTCAATCCCGAGGCCTTGCCTCGCGTGCGCATACAGCCGGATTACGCCGCACTCATCAAGCGCGCCGACAAGAGCGACGACAACACCTTCCTCAAACAGCACCTGCAAGAAGCCAAATGGCTACTCAAGAGCCTATCGAGCCGTAACGATACCTTGCTGCGCGTGGGTCAGGAGATCATGGCGCGCCAGCTCGATTTCCTCGAACGTGGCGAGGAAGCCATGAAGCCGTTGATCCTGGCGGATATAGCCGGCGCAGTGGACATGCACGAGTCGACCATCTCCCGCGTCACCACGCAGAAATTCATTCATACCCCACGCGGCGTATTTGAGCTCAAGTATTTCTTTTCCAGCCACGTCGGGGGACAAGGCGAAACCGACGCCCATTCCAGCACGGCGATTCGTGCACGCTTGAAGAAATTGATCGGCGACGAGCCACCACGCAAACCTCTATCCGATAGCAAACTCGTCGACCTACTGGCTCAGGACGGCATTCCGGTCGCACGACGCACTGTGGCCAAGTACCGCGAAGCGATGGGCATCCCCTCCTCCAGCGAGCGCAAGCGACTCGCCTGAAAGCGGGCGGATTGCACGTATCGGCCACGCTGCGTAGACTCGCCGCGGCCTTCGTTATCCAGCGCTTGTCTAGGGCTATGCAGCGCTCTAAAAAGGGTTACAATCGAAGTGCCAACCGATGGAATAGGAGCGTGCAATGCAAGCCAATATCACCGGTCATCACATCGAATTGACCGATGCTCTACGCGACTACGTCAATGAAAAGCTCGCGCGTCTGGAACGCCACTATGACAACATCACCACCGTCCAGGTCACGTTATCCATCGAGAAGGAACGTCACCTGGCTGCATGCACGCTTCATGCCGCAGGCGCGGACCTGCATGCCGATACGCAAAGCGACGACATGTACGCCGCTATCGACGCCCTAACCGACAAGCTCGACCGTCAGCTCGTCAAACACAAGGAAAAGGTGCAGGCACGCGCTCAGGGCGCCGGTGCCCGTTAATTCGCCATGATATTGGAAAGCATTCTACCCCCCGAGCGCGCACTCTTCGGCGTTGCCGGGGGGAGCAAGAAGCGCGTGCTGGAATTTTTCAGCACCTTCATCGCACAGAACACACCTAGCCTCGATAGCCAGGAAGTTTTCGGACGTCTCATCGGCCGCGAACGATTGGGCAGTACCGGTATCGGCAATGGCGTCGCTATCCCGCATGCGCGTAATCCGCATTGCAAGGAGCCGATTGCCGGCTTTCTACGCCTGCAGGAGCCCATCGACTTCGATGCCACCGATGGCGACCCCGTCGACCTGATCTTCGTCCTGCTAGTGCCAGAAGAAGCCGATGATGCGCATTTGTCGTTGCTTGCCCAGGTTGCCGCCATCATGAACGATAGCGCCATCCGTACCAAGCTACGCCAGGCACAGACCCAGCGGCAGCTCTACGACACTCTGATCGAGGCCATCCGCCAGCACGATACCAGCGAAAACTGACACTCGCGTACACGGATACTCGCGCAACACAAGGGGCGCCCATGCAGCTCGTGATCATCAGCGGCCGTTCCGGCTCCGGCAAATCGATTGCCCTGCAAGCACTCGAGGATCTCGGCTACTACGCGATCGACAACCTGCCGGCCAGTCTCATGGCACCCCTGATCGATGAGCTGCGTGAAGGCCCGCCGTCACGCACGCATATCGCGGTCAGTATCGACGCACGCAATCTTCCCGACGCCCTGAGACGCTTTCCAGTGCTGCTTGAAGAGATCCGCGCCCGAGGTATTCAGTGCCAGGTCGTTTATCTGACCGCCGACTCGCGCATACTGCTGGAACGCTACTCAGCGACACGCCGTCGTCATCCGCTGACGCGAACCAGCGAAATGACGCTCGCCGAAGCCATCGAACAAGAACAGACCTACCTTTCGTCGATTCGCGATATCGCCGATTTGGTCATCGACACCTCCAACCAGTCGGTGCATGAACTGCGTGGCCGCATCGCCGAGCAGGTTGCACGCCATAGCGGTCGACACCTGACCTTGACGTTCGAGTCGTTCGGCTACAAACGCGGTGTCCCGCTGGACGCCGACATGGTGTTCGATGCTCGCTGTCTGCCCAATCCTTACTGGGATCCTCAACTACGCGGCTTCGACGGTCGTGATTCACAAATCGTCACGTTTCTCGAAGCTTACCCCGACGTTCACGCCATGGCCGACGATATACGTCAGTGGCTGGAACGCTGGCTCCCTGCCTATGTTGCCAGCAATCGCAGCTATTTGACCGTGGCGATCGGCTGCACCGGTGGCCAGCACCGTTCGGTATACCTGATCGAAGGGCTAGCTCGATATTTTGCGACGCAAATGAGTGGGGTGCGCCTACGTCATCGTGAACTGGGCGTGCAAGCAGCATTGCCGGAGAATGGCGATGCCGCGTCGTAAACTGCAACTCATCAACAAGCGCGGCCTCCACGCACGCGCCGCGACCAAGCTCGTGCAATGCTGCCAATCTTACGCGGCACGCGTCTGCGTCTTCCATGGCCAGCGTGAAGCGGATGCCACCAATATCATGTCACTGCTCATGCTAGCGGCTCCCTGCGGGACCGAACTCGACATTCAAGCCGAGGGCGACGATGCCGAGGAGGTACTCAAGGCCCTCACTGCCTTGTTCGAGGCACGCTTCGAGGAGGATGTTTGATTAGCGAACAGTGTTCGCGCCTTCCCAAAGCAATGTTAGAATGAAGCCTCGCCCTAGAATCGACAAAGGATGCCGATTCCCCATGAGCCCCAATCACAAGCAATTACAGCCCCGGCTGGACCGCCTCAGCGAGGCCTTGGAAAGCGGTGCGTTGGACCAAGCGCGCCGCATGCTCAATCGTGGTCTGGCACCGGTCGACGTCGCTCACCTGCTCGAGTCGACGCCGCCGCGTGAGCGCAATGTGCTTTGGGAGCTAGTCGAACCCGACTTGCAAGGCGATGTCCTGCAATACTTGGGCGACGATATCCAGAGCGAGTTCCTGAGCCGCATGGACGCCGAACAGCTCGTCTCGGCGACCGAAGGGCTCGACGTCGACGACCTCGCCGACCTGCTGCAACGCTTGCCCAACACGGTCATTCACGAAGTCTTGCAAGCCATGGAGGCGCAAGAACGCCAGCGGATCGAGACCGTGCTGTCCTATCCCGAGGACACCGCCGGCGGCTTGATGAATACCGATACCATCACCATTCGCCCGGATATCACCCTGGACGTGGTGCTGCGTTATCTACGTCGACACGAGAAACTGCCCGACTCCACCGATACGCTGCTCGTCGTCACCCGACGCGACGAACTGATCGGCACCCTACCGCTCAATTTGCTGTTGGTGTCCGACCCTTCGATCTTGGTCCGCGAGGTCATGAACACCGATTTTGCCTCGGTGCAGGCCACGGCCGCGGACACCGAGGTCGCCAGCCTGTTCGAGAAATTCGATCTTATTTCGGCGCCGGTGGTGAGCACCGACGGCGCCCTGCTGGGCCGTATTACCATCGACGACGTGGTCGACGTCATTCGCGAGGATGCCGAGCATCAGGTCATGAGCATGGCCGGCCTCGACGAGGACGAGGACACCTTCGCGCCGGCGTGGCGCACCGGGCGCCGACGTGCCGTGTGGCTGGGCATCAACCTGATCGCGGCGACCATCGTATCGTTCGCTATCGGCATCTTCGAATCGACCATTCAGCAAATCACCGCGCTGGCCGTCTTGATGCCCATCGTCTCCAGCATGGGTGGTATCGCCGGATCACAGACGCTGACGGTGCTGATTCGTGGGATTGCCCTGGGGCACGTCGGCGGCGCCAACGTGCAGTGGCTGCTAGTCCGCGAAATGCTCTCGGGGATGATGAACGGGGTGCTATGGGCCGTGATCGTAGCCTTGGTCGCTATCGTGCGCTTCGACGACTACAAACTAGGCGGCATCATCGCCTTGGCGATGGTCATCAACCTGACCGTCGCCGCGCTGGCCGGCACCGTTATTCCCGTGCTGCTCAAACGCCTTAAGATCGATCCAGCGCTCTCGGGAGGCGTGCTCTTGACGACGATCACCGATGTCGTCGGCTTCGTCGCGTTCCTGGGGCTGGCCGCCGCGTTTTATTGAGGCGCGACGAACGCCGCGCCATCACAACATAAGGCAATGACGACGCGGCACCGAGGTTCCGCGTCGCCGAGCGCTTTACTCGCCCGCTACCGTCATGTCATCGATCAGCCAACTTCCGGTGTGTACACTGCCCCGCGTATCGATATCGCTACCCACACCTTGAAGATTGGCGAACATATCGCGCAAGTTGCCGGCAATGGTGAACTCCTCGACGGGATGCTGAATCTTGCCATCCTCGACCCAGAATCCCGATGCACCGCGTGAATAATCACCTGTCACGCCATTGACGCCCTGCCCCATCAACTCGGTAACGAGTACGCCGCGCCCCATCTGCGCGAGCAATTCATCCCGCGAGACGAGAGGCGCGTCGATACGCAGGTTGCGTGCACCGCCGGCATTGCCGGTCGTGGTCATTCCCAGTCGCCGTGCGCTATACGTCGAGAGCATGTAACTCGCCAAGCGCCCCTGGTCGAGGAATACGTTATCGCGCGTGGCCACGCCATCGTTATCGAAGGCCGTGCTCGCCATGGCGCCATATTCGCGAGGCCGTTCACGCAGAGTGAACCATTCAGGAAAGATCGTCTCACCCAACTGACCGCACAGGAAAGATGCCTCGCGATACAAGGCGCCCCCGGCGATGGCGCCCATGAAACTTCCCACCAGGCCGCTGGCCAGCTCGGGAGCAAAGAGCACCGGCATTCGTCCTGTCGCCGGTGAGGCCGCCCCCAACCGGGCTAACGTCTTCTCGGCGGCACGCCGCCCCACGACTTCGGGTGATTCCAAGTCCGCCGGATTGCGTACCGAGGTATAATCGTAATCGCGCTGCATGTCCGCCCCCTGACCGGCGATCAACATGCACGACAGCGAGTGGCGGCTTCCGCGCTGACTGCCCAGAAATCCATGGCTATTGCCGTAAACGCGCACACCTTCACCACTGGAGAGGCTCGCACCCTCGGAATTGGCGATACCCTCGACCCCGCGACCGGCGGACTCGCAAGCCAGTGCCAGCTCGATGGCATCGTCGGTGCTCAGCGACCAGGGGTAATGGACGCCGAGATCCGGCAATTCCGTCGCCATCAGCGCCGCATCGGCCAAGCCCGAGGCCGGATCCTCCGCCGTATAGCGCGCGATATCCAACGCTTTCTCTACCACCGCACGCAAGGATTCATCGCTCGCGTCGGATGTCGATACGCTGCCCTTGCGCTGCCCCACGTAAACGGTCACTGCGATCCCCTGATCGCGGGATAGCTCGACGTTTTCCACGTCACCCAGGCGTACACCGACCTCGATCCCTTGGTCCACGCTGGCGCCCACTTCGCACGCATCGGCGCCCAATCGCTTGGCCAATTCCAAGGCCTGCGCGACGCGTGCCTCCAAGCGTGCTTGCTGCTCTACAGCATCGAAGGCCTGGCTCATGGTCTACTCCTGTACTCATAAGGCCCGAGACACTGCTCAAGGGCTCGGTAGGATTGTCGAGGAAGCCTGATATACTGCACGGTCATCCCCGAAGCATGATGGTAATGCAATGTCGATCGATCTCCCCGACCCGCACGATGAAGAGGCGGGATATCCCAGCAAGACCCAACGCAAGAACGAGATGAAAGCCCTGCAAGCACTGGGCGAGCGCATCATCGCCATGAGTGATGCCGAACGCGCACGCCTACCGCTTTCCGACGACATGCGCTTCGCGGTCGAGGAAACCTCGCGTATCCGCTCCCGCGAAGGGCGGCGTCGCCACATGCAATACGTGGGCAAGGTCATGCGCCGTGAAGACCTTGCGGCCATTCAGGCCACGTTCGACGCCATCGAGCAAGAAAGCTTACAACGCGATAACGCCTTTCATCGTCTCGAGCACTGGCGCGACCGGCTCATCGAGGACGACAGCGCGGACGCGCTGGAGACCTTCATCGCTGAATATCCCGAGGTCGACCGCCAGACGCTGCGGCAACTCATCCGCAACGCCAGAAGCGAGCGCCAGCGCGAGAAACCGCCGACGAATGCTCGCAAACTGTTCAAACTGATCCGCGAAACCGCCGGCCTCTAAGCTAGAAGACCCGGGGCTCCGCCGCTCGAAGCTCGCAGCTCGCAGCTCGCAGCTCGAAGTCAGAAATTGTCTTCAAGCTTCCAGCCGCTTAGCGGTGCTCTTTCCGCTTCGAGCTTTATGACTGCGTTCCGCCCACGGTGAGCTCGTCAATTTTGAGTGTCGGCTGGCCCACGCCGACCGGCACTCCCTGACCTTCCTTGCCACAGACGCCAATACCGGTGTCCAGCTCGAGATCGTGACCGATCATCGATACCTGCTGCATCACCTCCGGCCCGTTGCCGATCAAGGTCGCGCCCTTGACCGGCGCGGTGATCTTACCGTCCTCGATCAAATAAGCCTCAGAGGCGGAGAACACGAAACGTCCCGACGTGATATCGACCTGGCCGCCACCAAAGCTCACCGCATAGATGCCCCGCTTGACGCTCTTGACGATATCCTCGGGATCATCCTGGCCGGCCATCATGCAGGTATTGGTCATGCGCGGCATGGTGACGTGTGCGTAGGACTCGCGACGCGCATTGCCGGTGGGCGCCATACCCATCAAACGCGCGTTGAGCTTGTCCTGCATGTACCCCTTGAGGATACCGTCTTCGATCAGCGTGTTGCGCTGTGTCGGGGTACCTTCATCGTCGACACTCAGCGATCCGCGCCGATCAGATAGCGTCCCGTCATCGACGACCGTGACACCCGGCGCGGCCACGCGCTCGCCGATACGCCCCGCGAAGGCCGAGCTGCCTTTACGATTAAAGTCACCTTCGAGGCCGTGCCCCACCGCCTCGTGAAGCAGAATGCCGGGCCAGCCGTTGCCTAACACCACCGGCATTTGGCCGGCCGGCGCATCGACCGCATCCAGGTTGACCATTGCCTGACGCACCGCTTCCTTAGCGAAGCGTTCCGCCACATTCTCGTCGCGCAAGCGCGCCATCGAATAGCGACCGCCACCGCCGGCGCTACCGCGCTCACGGCGCCCGTCACGCACGGCGATAACGCTGACGTTGAACCGTACCAAGGGGCGAATATCGGCGGCGAGCGTGCCATCACTGGCGCGCACCATTACTACTTCATAGACGCCCGACAAAGAGGCACTGACCTGCGTAATGCAAGGATCAGCGGCGCGGGCCACGCGATCCGCCGTCTTGAGCATGGCGATTTTATCCTCGGCGGACAGCCCCGCCAGAGGATCGACATCGGCGTAGCGCCGCGTGGGCATGGCGGCCTGAACCGCCTGGGGTGGCAAGCGTTGGCCGCTTCGCGCAATACCTGCTGCAATACGCCCAGTATCGGCCAGCGCATCGGCACTGATCTGATTGGAGTAGGCGAAGCCGGTCTTTTCCCCGGTCAGGGTGCGTACGCCAACGCCACCGTCGATGCTGTAGCCGGCCTCCTTGACGTCGCCGTCCTCGAGTATCCAGCTTTCTTGCCAGGTACGTTGAAAATATAAGTCGGCATAATCGATGCCCGGCCCCATGGCATGGTCCAAGCCGGTATCTAGCGCCGCCAGGTCGAGACCGCCCGGCGCGAGGAGCAATGAGGTCGCCTGATTCAAGGCGCTGTCGTTGAGTGCGTTCATCGGGCGCTTTCCAGTGTTAGTTGCGGCGACGACCATGAGCCGTGCACGCGGTAATGTATCTGCGTTGCCTTATCGAGCCAGCCGCCGAAGAGCTTGTGGGCAAGGTACAAGCCCACGCCTACCTGCGGCGCGCCAACAAGCACGGCCGCCAGCGGCAAATTCTGGCTCACCGGCACGGTGATACCCAGTCGCTGATTCAGTGTACGCTGCACGAGATCGGCTTCGCCTTGCAAGGTAAAGTGGGTGGCCGAACCGTCGATTTCAACCGGGCCTCGGGTCACGAGCTTGCCATCGAACAGCGTTGCCTCGCCGTTCACGCTATTGAACGCCGTCCCCTCCTGGGTAATATCGGAGAAGTCCAACGTCAGCCGACGGAAGATGTTATCCAGATTAAGCAGTCCCACCAGCTTGGCTGGGCCCGAATCGACCTGCCGAAAACGCCCATTGGTCAATGACAGCGACGCGCTACCCTGCGAGCGTTCCACTGCAAATTGCCATGGCGCGCCAGGCCATGCCAAGCGCGCATTCAGATCGACGCTTTCGCTATTGACCACTTCAGGCTGCCCCAGGCGAACCAAGGCGTCGCCGAGGTTGCTACCTTTCAGGGCCAACCGTGTGCGCGTCAGGCTACCTTCTCGCCCCGCGGTTTCCCAAGCCAGTTCGCCGCTCGCCGTCACGCCGTTGACCACCAGCGACAACGGCTTGATATCCAGACGCTGCGATGAGGTCTGCCAGTCGGCATCGAGCGGACCGAAGGTTTGTCCATCATGACGCAGCTCGCCGACATGCAAGCGCCCATCGGGCCAGCCTTCCACGCCATCCGGAAGCGCTACCGGATCCGGCGGTGTGGCGATTTCATCGATGAGCCTCACCTGGCCGTCGTCTTGGGTGCCCCCCTCGGCAGGCCACAAGGTATCGAGGTCGAGACGTGCGAGGTCAATATCCAACGGACGCGACGTCTCTGGCCGCCACTGCGCTTCTCCCGCTGCAACCGGGCCCGCCAGTGTCAGTTGCCATCCCTCCTCGAGTGGGGTGACATCGGCTTGTAACGCCCCCCGGCACTGTTCATCGAGCACGACACAGGGCGTCGAGACGGCGATACGCCGCAGACCGCTCGATACACCCTCGCCCGTGCCACTCGATATATCGTCCGGCATGCCTTTGGGTTGCGCGGTGACTTGCCGATTGAGATCCCGCTCGCGCAGCAGCGAGATCCATTGTTGAGGATCCAAGCGCGGCGGCTGCCAGTTCACGGTCCAACCGTCCTGCTGTGGCCACTGAGGCGCTTCCGGCCAATTCTCCAACCATGCCTGACCCTGTAAGCGTTCGCCTCGCGTACGCCAGCGTAACCGCCCCCAGTCCGACACTCGGATCCGGCCGCTGCCTGACGCCACATCCGCGCTGACTTCCAGCGGCGCCGTGTCGTCGACGGCCTTGCCAAAGGGGGCCGGCAGGCGCAGGGCCAGACCCTTGAGATCACTGGTGACGCGTACGCTCGCGTTGTCCTTTTCATCGAAGGTGACCCGTGCGCGATACGGTAGCGTGCCCTCGGCAAGCGCGGGCTGCGGCGCCAGGCGCGCCCAGCTCAATAGCCCCTCGGCGCTGGCACGACCCGTGAAGGTAAAGCCATCTCCCCCCATGTCCAACGTGCCCTTCATATCCCCCCCCAACGCCCGCGCGCTCACAGTACCGGTCAGCAGGTCCTGATCCTTGAGGCGGCGATAACGCAGATCACTCTGAACATCCTCGAGCGGAAGGCGCAACATGCCGAGGTACAGCCGCGAGGCCTCGACACGCCCTTGGATATCGGCCTTCATTGCTTCAGGGATCGCCAGCGGAATCGTCATGTCGAGATCGGCCTCGACGTGGCCTTCACTCTGCCAATCGGCGAAAGTTTCGCTGAGATCTTCCAGCGGCGCCTCGGCGAGATAATCCAGCAATGCCTGACTGGACCCCGTGACCGGCCCGCGCACACCCAGCGTGTTGCCGACCATCAAGACACGGGCGTCACGCGTTTCCAGGCCCATGCTGGAGGCGTGGTCCACCTGCGCGACCAGGGTCTGGTTATCGATATCCAAATGGCCGGCAACGTTTTCCAGCGCTGGCCATTCGGGGTCATAGGGCAAACGGCCCTGCTCGACATCCAATTCCAGCTGCAGGCGATCATCGGGATTGACGAATAACTTCCCTTCGGGCGCCTCGCGTTCGGTCAGCGTCTGCGACAATGACAGACTGCCCTGAGAAACGCGCCCACTGACCTGCGACAGCCAATCGAGCAGTTCGTCATCCATGGTTTGGGTGGGCAACCAGTCGAGCAGCGGGGTATCGATCGCATCGGCATCGGAAAACGCCAGATCAAGATCAAGTCGTCCGGGCTTGTCCTCGGCCATCGGTAGGTGCGTCACGAACGTACCGGTCACCTCGGCCCCGCGCCAGTTGGCTCGTAACGCCTTGCCTTCAATATAGAAGGCATTGCCGTCACGCTGCCAGTCGATACGCCCGGCCGCAGCATCCAGTGCGATTGGTTGGACATAGACGTCGGGGAATGCGAGCGCCATGCCCGACTCATCCCGAAAACGCACGCTTCCCGAAGCGTTGTCGGTGGTCACCCAGGCACTGAATGGCCCGCCACCGGGAATGCCGTCCCAAGCCGACACGCGTGCCCCCGTCAGTGCCGTTCGTGAAAACCAACGGCCGTCATGATGCCCGACTTCGAGGCCGACAACTTGCCCCTGTGGAGCCATCTGGTCAAGCATTCGTTTGTGTTCATCCGACAACGGCAGCATGCCGCCCCAAGCGGCCAATGCACCCAGCGAAAAATCACTGCTGCGCAGCCACCAGTCGGCGCCTTCAACGCGCGCCTGTAATCGCTCGGGCAAGGGTGATCCTTCACGGTCGTCGCCATTGCGTTTGGCGACTAGGCCATTGGCCCAGATATCCCAGCCGCCATTGTCATCTCGCAACGCCTGGGCACGCACGCCGATATCCTCGAATGCCAGCGGCGAGCCATCACGTCGTATGATATCCAGTCTGGGTAGCGACAACCGCAGGCGAGCATCCTCAAGGCGGGCATCATGCCAGCGGGCCCATAGCCGGGCGTCGCCTTCTACCGTTTTCAGAGTGTAGCGTTGCTGAGCGGTCAACACCTGCCCTAGGGCACGCAGTCCTTGGGCGTTGACGTCGACTTGCAAGGCAGCATTGAAGGCGCCCAGTCCACGACGCCCGGGTAGTACCTCGAGCACCGCGCTCAACGCGGCGTCCGGTTGGCCTTCGACATGCAACTGACCTTCGAGATGGGCCTGTGAATCGCCACCCGCCATCAGCACGCGCGGTGCCACGAGCGTGACCTCATCCTGTCGCCCATGCAGCACCACGCGCACGTCATGAATGGCGACACGCTGACGCAGAAGAGCGCCGACCCAACGGTCGATATCGGCGAGACGGAAGCGGCCCGGTGCCTGAACCTCATCAGGCACTTCCGCCGAGGGCCAGCCCCACCCCCCTTCGGCACGCTGATAGAGATGAAGCGTCGCTTGTTCGACCTCGGCCCTTTCGAAAACGGGATACCCCGCGCGTAGCGACGCCAGGGTATCGAGACGCGCATGCGCGCTTTCAAGGCTCAGCAAAGGCGGCGCCTGAGGCACCTTGGCACGCAAGGTCATGCCCGAAAGCGTCGCAGACGGGTCCCAACCATGCCAATCGGCGCCGAGATTCTCAAGCTCGGCATCGGCGCTGAAACGCTCGGAGAGCTGGGCTTCGATATCGTCGCGAAACGCATCGACCTGTGTCGCCAGACCGCGCGCTGCCAGCAACACCAGCACGATGATGCTCAGTACCACCGCCACGACTGTGAGCGCCCAGCGCCACGCTCCTCGCAACGCATTCATGGGCTCACATCAGCACGATGTCGTACTGCTCCTGGGAATAGTGGGCTTCGACCTGAAAGCGAATCGTCTTGCCAATGAAAGCTTCCAGGTCCGCCACCGCTGTCGATTCTTCGTCGAGCAGGCGATCGACCACTCCCTGAGAAGCCAGCACCATGTAGGTTTCCGGGCTGTAAGCACGCTCTTCGCGCAGGATTTCCCGAAATATCTCGTAGCACACGGTCTCCGGTGTCTTGAGTGTTCCGCGTCCCTGGCAGGTCAAGCAAGGCTCGCACAAGGTCTGCTCGAGGCTTTCGCGAGTGCGCTTGCGCGTCACCTGCACCAAGCCGAGTTCGGTCACGCCGGTCAGCTTATTCTTGGCGTGGTCGCGTTCCAGTGCCTTCTCGAGAACACGCAGAACCTGGCGCTGGTGCTCGAGCTCTTCCATGTCGATGAAATCGATGATGATGATGCCACCCAGGTTGCGTAGCCGCAGCTGACGCGCGATCGCCGTGGCTGCCTCGAGGTTGGTTTTGAAGATGGTCTCCTCGAGGTTACGATGCCCCACATAACCGCCGGTATTGACATCGATGGTGGTCATCGCCTCAGTCTGGTCGATAACTAAGTAACCGCCCGATTTGAGCTGTACCTTGCGGCCCAGAGCCTTCTGGATCTCGTCCTCGACGCTGTAAAGATCGAACAGCGGACGCTCGCCTGGATAGTACTCGATGCACGACTCGACATCGGGCATGAATTCCTTGGCGAACTCTTTGAGCTTGGCGTAGTTTTCGCGCGAATCGATTCGTACGCGCTCAATGTCAGCACGTAACACGTCGCGTAACGTACGGATAAATAACGGCAGGTCGTCATAAAGAAGAGCCGGCGGGGTGGCGTTAAGCCGACGCTCATCGACCTTGCGCCAGAGCCGCAACAAAAAATGCATGTCGGTCGCCAGCTCTTCTTGTCCCACACCCTCGGCAGCAGTGCGGATGATCACGCCCCCGGGCACTTCATCGTGCATTGCTGCCTGAGAGGTTTCGATCAACGTCTTGAGTCGTTCGCGTTCGCCCTCATCCTCGATACGCTGGGAGACACCCGTATGTGGCGAGTCGGGCATATACACCAGATAGCGCGACGGCACCGACAGATGCGTGGTCAAACGCGCCCCTTTCGATGCGATGGGATCCTTGGTGACCTGCACGACCAATGGCTGCCCTTCCTGGAGCAAGTGCGAGATCGTGGTGTGTTCATCGATGTTCGCGTTGGGCGCAACGACTTCGTTGACATGAATGAAGGCCGCCCGCTCGAGCCCAATATCCACGAAGGCAGCCTGCATGCCCGGCAGTACACGTACAACCTTGCCCTTGTAGATATTACCCACAATGCCACGCCGACGGCTGCGTTCGATGAAGGCTTCTTGCAAGACACCGTTCTCGACCACGGCGACGCGTGTCTCCATGGGCGTCAAATTGATCAGTACCTCGCCGCTCATGCGTTGCCCCTAACCAGATAATCTGTCGGCATTATGGCACAGCCAAGCGCTCGCCCCACAGCGAGACACCTTGGCGCGTCAATAACTTGGCGGTCTCGAAAAGCGGTAGCCCGACTACTGCGGAGTGACTACCTTCGATGCGCTCGACAAAGATCGCCGCTAGCCCTTGTATGGCATAGGCGCCGGCCTTGTCGACGGGCTCACCACTATGCCAGTACGCATCGATCTCGTGCGCTGCGAGCGGACGCAGTGTCACCCGGGTCGTCACGTAGGTCGACAACATTCCACACGGCCCTGTCACCGCGACGCCAGTCATCACTTCATGAGTGCTGCCCGACAGCGCCGTAAGCATGGCAACGGCATCTTCGCGATCACGCGGTTTCCCCAAGATGCGCTGCCCCAACACCACCGCTGTGTCGGACCCCAATGTGGGCAGCGACGTTCCCGCCGCACCGGCCTGCGCCTTGTCTCTCGCAAGGCGCTCCACATAAGCGGCAGGCAATTCCTCCGACCGCGGAGTCTCATCGATATCCGCCGGCGCTACTTCGACCTCGATGCCGATCGAAGCCAACAGCTCACGGCGACGCGGCGAAGCCGATGCCAGGCGCAACGACGCCCCCTGGGGTGTGGACATATGCTTTTCCTCACGGCTTGGGTGGCAGAGGGTACGCAGATAAAGGCAGCAAGGTCAGACGATTTTCAAGCGGCGCCGTAGTACTTGCATCATGGTGAACAACCATGGCCACAGGGCAGCGCCTATGAGCGCGGGCAGCAAGAAGGCTAGATGAATAGACACCGGGCCGAAAATCGTGCGCAGCCATTGCTCGATCAGTTGGATCAAGCCCAGCAACACGAACAGTAGGACGGCCTGTTGCCAGATGGAATAGGCACGCAGGCGTTGATAGAGCAAGAGACACAAGTAGGTGAGCAGCGACAACGCCAAAGCGTTCTGGCCCAAGGGCGTTCCCTCGATCAGATCCAGCAGTAAGCCGAGCACGAAACCATGGAAGACACCGACGCGCTGGGGGGCAGCAATACACCAATAAGCCAATGCCAGACCAAGCCAATTGGGACGCCACATCAGCCATGCATCGGGCAGTGGCATGACTTGCAAGCACAAGCTCACCAGCAGGGTGAACCAGATCATGAGTAGTCCTGGCAAGCGCATCATGGGCGCGCCTTCTCAAGCTCGTTGGGCATTTTTCCCGCCCCACCATCCATCAAGTGCAATGCGGCCTCGATATTGACGTCGCTGGTGACGGCCGCCGCCGCAGGCGAGGGAAACAGCAGCAAGAAATGCCGTGAGCGCTCGGGTTGCGCAAGCGGACGCGCCTCGACGCTCGCGAAAGAATGCTGGCCATCCCTGTTTACCCGTGTAATCTCCGCGACAGGATAGCCCTCGGGAAAACGTCCGCCCAAGCCCGACGTCGTGAGCAGGTCACCCTGCTGGAGGTCGGCGGTCGCCGGCACATTGAGCACATTCAAAGTATCGAGGTCACCAGAGCCCTGGACGATGAAACGCTGTCCACTGCGATTGACCTGCACCGGCACGGCATTATTAGCATCGCTGACCATAAGTACGCGACTCGTATACGCGGATACGGCAATGACCTGACCGATCAAGCCAGAGGCATCCATGACAGGTTGCCCGACATAGACACCATCACGACGCCCACGCCCAATTACCATCTGCTGGGTGAAAGGGTCGGAATCCAACGACAACAACTCAGCCGTGATATAAGGCACCTCATCGCGCGGCGCAGCATTCAGCAACTCTCGCAGACGCACGTTTTCCGCCGTCAAGTTCGCCATACGCTGAACGCGATGCGATAACGTCAGCAACTGCTGACGCAAGCGCTGATTCTCATCCACCAGGGCACGCTGATCCGAAAAGACCAGCGCCGCCCAGGACAACCCCTCGCTAGGCAGACTCACTGCCCATTGCACGGGTGCCACCACGGTGGTCAATTGCGAGCGCACATCGTCCATGAAGGGTAGGCGATGCTCCGCGAACATCAATGAGAAGGCGGCCACCGCACATAGCAACATGCGGTAGCTGGGCACCGGGCCATGCGAAAATAGGGGTTTAATAAGCCTTCCTCCGCAGACAGGACGCAAGACTCATCACGACCGGACACACGCTGGCAGCCACTCGTATCGCGCGTGGCTGCCAGGCAAGCGTATCGGCGCTAACATGGCAAGCGCCCGGGTGCGTCAATCGCTGGACAGCAACTCGAAGGTCCGCTGGTCGATCATTTCCAGCGCCTTGCCGCCGCCACGGGCCACACATGTCAACGAGTCCTCGGCAACGATCACAGGCAAGCCCGTCTCTTCGGCGATCAACTTGTCGATGTCACGCAACAACGCGCCACCACCAGTCAATACCACACCGCGTTCGGCGATGTCCGACGCCAGTTCGGGAGGGGACTGCTCCAAGGCGCTCTTGACCGCCGCAACGATGGACGAGAGCGGATCCTGCAAGGCATCAAGAATCTCGTGAGAATTGAGCGTAAAGCTGCGCGGAATGCCTTCCGCCAGATTGCGGCCGCGCACATCGATTTCACGCAACTCGCCGCCGGGGTAGGCACAGCCGATTTCTTCCTTGATGCGCTCAGCGGTTGCCTCGCCGATAAGGCTGCCATAATGACGACGTACATACGCCGTAATCGCCTCATCGAAGCGGTCACCCCCGACACGGATCGATTCGGAATACACCACGCCGTTGAGCGAGATGATCGCGATCTCGGAAGTCCCGCCGCCGATATCGACGACCATCGACCCCGTGGCCTCCTCGACCGGCAGGCCGGCACCGATGGCCGCCGCCATAGGCTCCTCGATGAGGAAGACCTCACGTGCGCCGGCGCCTTCCGCCGATTCTTTGATGGCGCGCCGCTCGACCTGAGTCGACATGCACGGCACACATACCAAGACACGTGGGCTCGGCGTCAAGAACGTGCTTTGGTGCACCTTGCGAATGAAGTGCTGAAGCATCTGCTCAGTGACGGTAAAATCAGCGATGACACCGTCCTTCATGGGACGGATCGCGGTAATGTTGCCAGGGGTACGACCTAGCATGCGCTTGGCGTCGATCCCCACGGACGCGACGGTGCGCATATTGCCAGACTGGCGGATCGCCACGACCGACGGCTCGTCGAGCACGATACCGCGACCGCGCACGTAAATCAGTGTGTTGGCGGTTCCCAAGTCGATCGACAGATCGCTCGAGAAAAGCCCCCGTAAACGTTTAAACATGGAAGTCTTTCACCTAGTCCAGACCGGAACCCTGTGCGGATGCAAACGGTACCATCGCGGGGGTGGCGCGGCAAGCAAAGGCCTGTCAGCGCTCGCCAGATATGGTAAATTCTAGGGTTATTCCCGGCGTCAGAGCTTCATTGGCGCGGCGATGACACGCGCCGCGCAGTATCCATAAAAGGCAAACGATATGGCGATCGAACATGCAGACGTGCTCCGTGCCGCCCATTTGGCCCGCGTCGGCTTGAGTGAGGACGAAGCAACCGGTTATGTCGACGACTTGAGCCGCATCCTGAAGATGGTCGATCAACTTCAGGCCGTCGACACTCAAGACATCATCCCATTGGCGCATCCGCTGGATGCCACCCAGCGCTTACGGCCCGACGAGGTGACCGAACATAGCCAGCGAGAACGCTTCCAGGCCTGTGCACCGGCCGTTACCGATGGTCTTTATCTCGTTCCGCGAGTCGTCGAGTGAAGCAGCCTCGTCAGGATTCGAACCAGGAGTCATATTCTTCCATGCATGACAAGACCCTCACGGAGCTTGCCGCCGGCCTTCAAGCAGGCGAGTTCTCCAGCCGTGAGCTGTGCCAGTCGGCGCTCGATCGCATACAGCGCCTCGACGGCGACCTCAACAGCTTCATCAGCGTGACCACCGAGCAGGCCCTGGCCGACGCCGACGCCGCCGACCAGGCACGCGCAGCCGGCGATGCCGCCGCCCTTGCCGGCCTGCCCCTGGCGCTCAAGGACATCTTCTGCACCCAGGGCGTACGCACCAGTTGCGGCTCGAAGATGCTCGACAGCTTCGTCGCGCCCTATGACGCCACGGTCGTCGAGAAGATCCGCCAGGCGGGTGGCGTCAGCCTCGGCAAGACCAACATGGACGAGTTCGCCATGGGCTCGTCGAACGAAAACAGCTTCTATGGCCCGGTCAAGAACCCCTGGGACTTGAGCGCCGTACCCGGCGGCTCCTCGGGCGGTAGCGCCGCGGCCGTGGCGGCGGGCCTGGTACCGGCAGCGCTCGGCACCGATACCGGCGGCTCGATTCGTCAGCCGGCCGCCTTTTGCGGCATTACCGGCCTGAAACCCACCTACGGGCGCGTGTCGCGCTACGGCATGGTGGCCTACGCATCGAGCCTCGACCAGGGCGGTCCCATGGCACGCACCGCCGCCGACTGTGCCCTGCTGCTCGAAACCATCGCTGGCCACGACGTTCGCGATTCCACCAGCGTGGCACGCGTGGTGCCCGACTACTCCGCCGAGCTCGACACCTCGCTGGCCGGCCTCAAGATCGGGCTGCCCAAGGAATATTTCGGCGACGGGCTCGACCCCGAGGTCGAAACCGCCGTGCGTGAAGCGATCAAGGTCTACGAGTCGCTCGGCGCCAAGGTCTGCGAAGTCAGCCTGCCGCACACGCACCTGGCGATTCCTGCCTACTACGTCATCGCACCGGCGGAGGCATCGTCCAACCTGTCGCGTTATGACGGCGTGCGCTTCGGCCACCGCTGCGAGGATCCGACCGACCTTGAGGACCTCTACAAGCGCACGCGGGCCGAAGGCTTCGGCGAAGAGGTCAAGCGGCGCATCCTGATCGGCACGCACACGCTGTCCGAAGGGTTCTTCGACGCCTACTACCTCAAGGCACAGCAAGTGCGCCGCCTGATCCGCCAGGACTTTCTCGACGCCTTCGACGAAGTCGACGTGCTCATGGGGCCGACCGCCCCCACGCCGGCCTTCGACCTCGGCGCGCAGAAAGATCCGGTCTCGATGTACCTGCAGGATATCTACACCATCGCCGTCAACCTGGCCGGCATTCCGGGCATCAGCGTTCCGGCCGGCTTTGCCGGTAACCGCCCCGTAGGCCTCCAGGTGCTGGCTCCGCACTTCGCCGAGGCCCAGCTGCTCGGCGTGGCGCATCAATTCCAGCAGGCCACCGACTGGCACCTCAAGCGTCCGGCATTCGGCAAGGAGATGGCATGATGCAGTGGGAAACCGTGATCGGGCTCGAGGTCCACGTTCAGCTCGCCACCCAGTCCAAGATCTTCTCCGGCGCGTCCACCGCCTTCGGTGCCGAGCCCAACACCCAGGCGTGCGCCGTCGACCTCGGCATGCCCGGTGTACTGCCAGTGCTCAATGAAAACGCCGTGGCGATGGCGGTGAAATTCGGTCTCGCCGTCGACGCCGAGATCCCCGAGACCTCGTTGTTCGAGCGCAAAAACTACTTCTATCCGGATTTGCCCAAGGGATATCAGACGAGCCAGATGGCGCAGCCCATCGTCGGCCCCGGCAAGGTCGAGATCACCCTCGACGACGGTTCGACGCGCAGCGTCCGCATTCATCACGCTCACCTCGAGGAGGATGCCGGCAAGTCGCTGCACGAGGACTATCACGGCATGACCGGCATCGATCTCAACCGTGCCGGCACGCCGCTGCTGGAGATCGTCTCCGAGCCCGACATGCGCTCGGCCAAGGAAGCGGTCGCCTATATCAAGGCGCTGCACGCCATCGTTACCTATCTCGGTATCTCCGACGGCAACATGGCCGAAGGCTCGATGCGCTGCGACGTCAACGTCTCGGTACGTCCCAAGGGGCAGGCCGCTTTCGGCACCCGCGCCGAGATCAAGAACGTCAACTCGTTTCGCTTCGTCGAGAAGGCCATCGCTTTCGAGGTCGAGCGCCAGATCGAACTCATCGAAGATGGCGGTCAGGTCGTGCAGGAAACGCGACTGTTCGACCCGGAACGCGACGAGACGCGCGGTATGCGCACCAAGGAGGAAGCCAACGACTACCGTTACTTCCCCTGCCCCGACCTGCTTCCGGTGACGCTCGACGGTGCCTATGTCGATCACCAGCGCGCGCTCATGCCCGAGCTGCCCAGCGAAAAGCGCCGCCGCTTCGAAAACCAGCTGGGCTTGTCCGCCTATGACGCCGGCGTGCTGGCCTCGAGCCGTGCCATGGCCGAGTACTTCGAAGCCGTCAAGGATGTCTGCGGCGACGCCAAGCAAGCCGCCAACTGGGTGCAAGGCGAACTCTCGGCCAACCTCAACCGCGAAAACCTGGAAATCGGCGACAGCCCGGTCACGGCCGAGCAGCTCGGTGGCCTCATTCAGCGCGTCATGGACGACACCATCAGCGGCAAGGCCGCCAAGCAGGTCTTCCAGGCGCTATGGGACGGCGAGGAAGACAGTGCCGACGCCATCATCGAGGCACGCGGGCTCAAGCAGGTCACCGATACCGGCGCCATCGAAGGCATGATCGACCAGGTCATCGCCGACAGCCCAGTTCAGGTCGCCCAGTACCGCGAAGCCGACGAGTCCAAGCGCGGCAAGATGATCGGTTACTTCGTGGGCCAGGTCATGAAAGCCTCGCGCGGTACCGCCAACCCGCAACAGGTCAACAGCCTTCTCAAGCAGAAGCTAGATCAGGCTTGAGCCGACGCTGACTCAACAACTCTTATGGCCTCACCCCAACCACCACGACAGCAATAACAACAGCAACAGCACACCGGCCACGGCTTTCCACAGCGTGGCCGGCGTCTGCCAAGACTGACGTGCTACGCCGTCTTCGCTCCGCCTGGACGTGCGCAGGTAGTAGGCGAACTCACCCAGGCGGCGAAACCGCAGCGCACGCTGAGGGTCGAGCGCGCGCCTCAGAGCACCATCGAGTGCGGCGTCAATGGCGGGGTTGTAGCGACGCGCATTGGTATAGCTCATGCGCTCGAGGTCGGTATGGCTGCGCAATTCGTTAGGCGCTAGCGCATAGGGCTGATGTCCGGTCAGCAACCAGTAGATGGTCGAGGCCAGCTCGTATTGATCGCTGCGCCGCCCTACTTCGGTATCCAGTGCGTATTCCGGTGCGCTGTGCTCATTTAACCCCACCTGACGGGCCAGTTCCCGCGCAGCTTGCTGGCTGTCGCTTTCACGCAAATGGCAAGCGCCGAAATCCGTCAGCACCAGTTGCCCATGTAAATCGACCATCAGGTTATCGGGGTGAATGTTTTGATGTAACACATCGCGGCGATGCAAGGCCTGCACCGCCTTCACCAACTGCCGCGCCAAATCCAGGCGTGCCTCGAGACTCGCCTGAGGGTGGCGCAGCGCCCAATCGCTGAGCGATTCGCCCTTGATGTAATCGAGCAGATAATACTGATAGCGACGCGGGCGGACGGGGTCCACAACCTTGGCTACGAACGGGGAGTTGACCCGCTGCACGATCCACTGCTGAAGCGCGAAATGCTCTTGGTAGGCATTGCGCAGCGATAGCTCCGGGCTCGGGGCCTTCATCACCATCTCGCGCTCGTTGCGCGCATCATGCACGCGATAGACACGCGACTTGGCCGTCCGCGATAACACCTCCTGCACCTCAAACCCATCGAGACGCTCTCCAGGCGTCAATTCAGGGGGCACCGGCAAGTCACCATACAATGGCACGGGATGCTCGGGCTCGACTTCCTCGGGCAGTCGGTCGATGCGCACCAGTTGGAAGCAGAACTGATCGCCGCCGTAACCGCGTTCCTGCGCGCGGGACAGCGCTGCCTCGGCCAAGCGCTCGCAGGTCGCATCGAGATCGCTGACATCGGCACGGATCAATTGTACGAAGTCCGAGGGCAACAGGGTGCCGCGTACGGCCTGGGTGGTGAAAAGAAAAAGGTCGCCCTGCTTGAGCGAATCCGTCACGTAATCGATGTCGAGACTACCATCCATGCCCAACGCACGTGACGGATAGCGATAGCCGCCCAGGTCGGTGACGTGGTCGCGTGACAATTGCTCGAATTCGGCGCCTCGCAGACGGAACACCAAGGTGTCGCCCATGTGGAACAGGTGCATCTCACGACGGCGGAACACCATGGCCGATAGTGAACAGATATAACTGCCGCCTTCGATATAGGCGCTTTGGCTATAGCTCCAGCCATTCAGGGCACGCAACACGCGATGGGCCGATGTCTTGACGTCCCAATGCTCCGGCGTCGAGTAGTAATCGGCGAGAAAGCCTCGTACGCTCAGGTCTCCGGCTTGCTTGGCGATGGCATTGCGCCAGGTTGAATCACTGATCAGGGCGCAGGCGCCCTTGGCGGACAACTGCGAGCCACCGGGTATCTGTACCGACATCGAACTGCGATGGCGACGCCGATCCGGTGCCACGAATGCCTGGCCGAAGCTGATAGAAAGGCTGCTTTCCGTCAACGATCGTCTCCTTGTCGATGATGATGAGACGGATAATTCCCGCAAGCGATGAGCATGACAACGCAAGACGACGATTGCATGATGCCATGTACGCCTCACGCCGGTTGGTAAACGCTGGACGCTACTCGTATAATTTCCCGGATTTTCCCCCGCTGGTGTTCAACCTGCAAACCGCAAGGACTCGACGATGAGTTTCAAAAACATTCCCGCAGGCAAGGATCTCCCCAACGACGTCTATGTGGCGATCGAGATCCCCGCCAATCACGCACCGATCAAGTACGAGATCGACAAGGACATGGATGCGCTGGTCGTCGACCGCTTCATGGCCACGCCGATGTTCTATCCGGCCAACTACGGTTTCATCAACAACACACTGGCCGACGACGGCGATCCTCTTGATGCGCTGGTGGTCACGCCGTATCCGGTTCAAGCAGGCAGCGTGATTCGTGCGCGTCCGGTCGGCGTACTCAACATGTCCGACGAAGCCGGTGAAGACGCCAAACTGGTCTGCGTTCCGCACTCCAAGCTGAGCGCACTGTATGACGACGTGCAGGAAGTCACCGACTTGCCCGAACTACTGCGCCAACAGATCGCGCACTTCTTCGAGAACTACAAGGATCTCGAGAAAGGCAAATGGGTGAAGATCGATTCTTGGGACGGCGCCGAAGCCGCTCGCAAGGCGATCGAGAAGGCCGCCGACGCTTATACCAAAGCCTGAAGCATTCGCTCTCGCCCGCACCACCCCGCGCCGGACATACCGCCGCGGGGTGTTTTGTTGGGGGCTTATTGCGACCCGAGATCGCTACGTATCCCTTGGATCAGTTGCGATGCCCGCAATGTGTAGTTGGCCATCATCAGCGAGTGATTGGCGAAGATGCCAAAGCCGCTACCATTGAGCACCACCGGGCTCCACACGCGTGCCTGCGAAGCTTCGAGCTCGTCGATCAGCCGGTCATATGCCTTGCCGACACCGGCCTCCTCGATGGCCGGTGCAAAGTCACGCTTGGCCGCCTTGAGCAGGTGCACCAAGGCCCAGGTGTTGCCGCGCGCTTCGAAGAAAACATTATCGACACGCCACCACGGTGTGCTCTCGCCATCCTCGCCGGTCTCGATATCGGCACTGCGACGCTCTGAGCTTCCCACACTCGCTGCCAGACGCTGTGTCTGCTGGTCAAGTCGAGTCTGCACGCGCCCAAGCCAGGCCGCCAACGCTGGCGCGTCCTGCGAGAAATCCGCCTGCTGCCCACTCAGGCGCCCCAAGTAATCGCGCAGCGCCTCGCGCGCCTCTTGATAACGCCCTTCGGCTGACGGAAAGCGCCAGGCGTCACTACGCGTTGACAGGGCATCGACGGCTTGTTGCACGTCGTCATCGTCACTGGCGATGGGATCATTGAGGGTCGCGCTCATGGCCCGTACTTGCCCAAGCACGCCGTGCTCCCAGCTCGGCATGTTATCCAGCCACAGACCCGGCGGCGCGATGTCGTTGCGCAAATAGCCACCAGGTTTGTCGAGTAAGCTGCCGAGCAGCGTCAAGGTAGTGGCGGTGACAGTCTCGCCTGGGCGAGGAGCGTCCGACGCGGCCTCGGCACCGGACGACTGCGCCGCGCCGCGCTGCACGCCCACTGCGTCATCGACATTGAAATCGTCGGGCCGCTGGCTCCACCAGACGCCCAGCGCCACGCAGACTACGAGGTAGATAACCAGCAAGGCGACCAGGGGTTTCCAAATCCAGCCATACTGGGGCGATTCCAATACATTGCGCTGGTGACGCTCACGCTTGCGAAAAAGAGCCATAAGACGTCCTTGTGATGAAGTTGAGAGCGATGACTTCCATCCTATCATGCAGTGGCGTTTTTGCTTGTGCCAACACAAACTAGACAGCTCGTCCGTTTTTGGGCAAACTCCGCCCACACTAACGATATATGGCACCAGCGGCGGCATCTTGCATGATCGTGCCGTGATCTAAGCCAATCCTGAACAGGTTAACAGCGTCAATCAGGACCCATGACATGGCGAAGCTTCTCGTACTCAACGGCCCTAACCTCAACCTGCTCGGCACCCGCGAGCCAGGGGTTTACGGCACCACCACCCTCGAGGACATTCGTCTGCACCTGACCCAGCGCGCCTTTGATGCCGGCCATCAACTCGAGTGGCTACAGTCCAACGCCGAGCACCAACTCGTCGAGCGCGTGCACGCTGCGCGCGACGATGGCACCGACTTCATTCTGATCAACCCGGCCGCCTTTACGCATACCAGCGTTGCCTTGCGCGACGCGCTCACAGGTGTCGCCATCCCTTTCATCGAGCTGCATCTTTCCAACGTGCATGCGCGCGAACCGTTTCGCGCGCATTCGTACTTTTCCGATGTCGCTCGCGGCGTCATCGCCGGATTCGGCGCCGACAGTTACGAGCTTGCCCTGGAGGCCGCGCTACGTCAGCTCGGCTGACGGCGCCCATGCTCCGATGGCAAACCACGCCACCTCACATTCACATTGATCGAGACAGGCTTATGGATATTCGCAAGGTCAAGAAACTCATCGAACTCCTGGAAGAGTCCAATATCAGTGAGATCGAAATCCAGGAGGGCGAAGAGTCCGTGCGTATCAGCCGCCATACCGGTGGCTTCAGCGCACCGCCCGCGGCCCAGGCCCCCGCTCCGGCCGTAGCGCCCGCGCCCGCCGCGCCCAGCGTAGCGGCCGCTCCGGAGGCCGAGGCAGCCCCCGCCGAGCCCAGCGGCCACCCGGTAACCTCCCCCATGGTAGGTACCTTTTATCGCTCGCCGGCGCCGGGCGCCAAGCCGTTCGTGGAAGTTGGCCAAAGCGTCAAGAAAGGCGAGACCGTGTGCATCGTCGAAGCCATGAAGATGATGAACCAGATCGAGGCCGATCAGGATGGCGTGATCGAAGCCATCATGGTCGAGGACGGCGAACCGGTCGAATTCGATCAGCCGATGGTCATCATCTCTTGAAGCCGCTTGCGATCACCATTAGCGGTCGATCGCAAACCGCTTCCGAGCTTACATAGAGACGGACGACACTATGTTGGACAAGGTACTCATCGCCAATCGTGGCGAGATCGCCCTTCGCGTACTGCGCGCCTGCAAGGAGCTGGGCATCAAGACCGTAGCGGTTCACTCCAAGGCGGACCGCGAACTCATGCACGTACGTCTGGCTGACGAAGCCGTGTGCATCGGGCCGGCCTCCTCCGCGCAGTCGTATCTGAATATCCCTGCGCTGATCAGCGCCGCCGAGGTCACCGATTCCAGCGCCATCCATCCCGGCTATGGCTTTCTCTCCGAGAACGCCAACTTCGCCGAGCAGGTCGAGCGTTCGGGCTTCGTATTCGTCGGTCCGCGTGCCGAAACCATCCGCATGATGGGCGACAAGGTCAGCGCCATTTCGGCGATGAAAGCAGCCGGCGTACCCACCGTGCCCGGCTCCGATGGCCCGCTCCCCGAAGATAACGACGAAGCCATACTGGCTACCGCGCAACGCATTGGCTATCCAGTCATCATCAAAGCAGCCGCCGGCGGTGGCGGGCGCGGAATGCGCGTGGTGCACAGCGAGGATAGCCTGCTTTCCTCAGTCAGCGTGACACGCAACGAGGCTAATACGTCGTTCGGCGACGGCACGCTGTACATGGAGAAGTTCCTCGAGAACCCGCGTCACGTCGAGGTCCAGGTGCTTGCCGACGGCCAAGGCAACGCCATTCATCTCTACGATCGCGATTGCTCCCTGCAGCGCCGTCACCAGAAGGTACTGGAAGAGGCGCCGGCACCTCATCTCGAGCCCCAGGCCCGCGAGAACGTTTTCAAGGCCTGCATCGATGCCTGCATCGAGATCAACTACCGCGGCGCCGGCACCTTCGAGTTTCTGTATGAAAACGGACAGTTCTTCTTCATCGAGATGAACACCCGCGTTCAGGTCGAACACCCGGTCTCCGAAATGGTCACCGGCGTAGACATCGTCAAGGAACAGCTGCGCATCGCTTCCGGCTTGCCATTGTCGATCACCCAGGAGGATGTCCAGCTCAACGGGCACGCCTTCGAGTGCCGCATCAACGCCGAGGATTCACGCACCTTCATGCCCTCGCCCGGCAAGATCGACCTCTACCACGCGCCGGGCGGCCTGGGTGTACGCATGGATTCGCATATCTACACCGGCTATAGCGTGCCGCCACACTACGACTCATTGATCGGCAAGTTGATCACTTGGGGCGCCAGTCGCGAGACAGCATTGACGCGCATGCGCAATGCCCTCGACGAGCTACTGGTCGAAGGCATCAAGACCAATATCGATCTACAAAAGGATCTGGTCCGCGATAGCGCGTTCCAGCAAGGCGGGGTAAATATTCACTACCTCGAGAAGAAGCTTGGCCTGACCTGATCAGCCCACGCGACTCGATACGGGGCGGCCTTAGCCGTCCCGTTTGCGTTGATGCTCAAGGAGACTTCATGCCCTGGCTGCAACTCAAGGCACACATCGCCCCGCAGCATGCCGAAACGTTGGAAGAACTGCTGCTGGCCGAGGGTGCTCAGGCCATCACCCTGCAGGACGCTTACGACGATCCCGTCTTCGAGCCCGAAAGCGGTACCACGCCGCTGTGGGATGAAACCGTCCTGACCGGCCTCTACGACGACCTGGAAGACATCGAGCCAATGCTCGACCGCGTCCGCCAGCAGTGGGCAGCCGAGATGGCCGATGAACCGTGCCCTGAGATCGACTACGAGCTGCTCGCCGATCGCGATTGGGAGCGCGAGTGGATGGACGATTTCACCCCGCTCAAGATGGGCGAACGGCTGTGGGTAGTACCCAGTTGGCATGCCGCCCCCGAGCCCGATGCCGTCAACCTTCTGCTCGATCCCGGCCTGGCCTTCGGTACTGGCACCCATCCGACCACGGCACTGTGCCTGGGCTGGCTCGACGGCCTCGACCTCGACGCCGCCCGAGTGCTCGACTTCGGCTGCGGCTCCGGCATCCTGGCCATCGCCGCGCTCAAGCTGGGAGCTGACCACGCCACGGGCACCGATATCGATCCACAGGCCCTGCAAGCGAGCCGTGAAAACGCCCAGCGTAACGCCATCGCCGATGAGCGTTTGTCGCTTTGCTATCCGGAGCGGCTTGCGGCCGAGCGTTATGATGTCGTGGTCGCCAACATTCTCTCCGGCCCTTTGGTCGAGCTCGCGCCCACGCTCTGCGCGCATCTGGCCCCAGGAGGACGCCTGGCCTTGTCGGGCATTCTCGCCGGCCAGGCCGATGAGGTCATGGACGCGTATCGCGAGCAAGGCATGCTGCTCGATGCGCCCGACGAGCGCGAAGGTTGGGTGCGCATCACCGGCGTGGCGCCGGCATGAGCGCGCTTGACGCGAGGAGCGGCGAACTGCCCCTTCAAGAACATCGTTCTGGCGGCTATCATAAGCCCCTTTCACCACCTAGACACGTCTCGTGATGTCGACCCACGTCTCATCTCCGGTGACGCCGTTGCCGCGCATCGGCCCTTATACATTGCCTAACCGGGCGATTCTCGCGCCCATGGCGGGCGTTACCGATCGCCCGTTCCGGCAATTGTGTCGAGAGCTCGGCGCGGGTCTGGTCGTTTCGGAAATGGTCACTGCCGACGCGCGCCTATGGCATACCCGTAAGTCGCGGCAAAGGCTCGATCATGCCGGCGAGCCCGGCCCGCGCGATGTACAGATCGCCGGCGGCGACCCGGAAATGCTGGCCGAAGCCGCGCGCCTCAATGTCGCGCAAGGCGCCGAGATCGTCGACATCAACATGGGGTGCCCCGCCAAGAAGGTCTGCAACAAGGCTGCCGGCTCCGCGCTATTGCGTGATGAGCGCCTGGTCGCAGCAATTCTCGAGAGCGTCGTGGCGGCCGTGGATGTCCCGGTGACATTGAAGATCCGTACCGGGTGGTGCTCGGAGTCGCGCAACGGCATACGCGTGGCACAACTGGCCGAGGCCGCTGGCATTCAAGCACTCGCGGTGCATGGCCGTACTCGCGAGCAGCGTTATCGCGGCGATGCCGAATACGACACCATCGCCGCCATCAAACAGGCAGTATCGCTGCCGGTGTTTGCCAATGGCGATATCGACAGCGCCGAGAAAGCCGCCCGCGTCCTCGACTACACTAAGGCCGATGCGGTCATGATCGGACGCGGCGCCCAAGGCAATCCGTGGATCTTTCGCGAGATCGAGCACTACTTACGTACCGGTGACACCCTAGCGCGTCCGACGCCCGCAGAAATCGCCGCTGTGATGCACCGTCATCTCGAGGCACTGCATACCTTTTACGGTGAGCACATGGGGGTGCGCATCGCACGCAAGCATGTGGGCTGGTATCTCGCCACTCGCCCACAAGCAGCGGCATTGCGCGCACGCTTCAACGTTCTGGAACAGCCCTCGGCCCAACACCGCTTCGTGGATGCGCTCGCCTACGATGCACCGGCGTTGGCCTCAAATGGAAGCAATGCAGCATGACCAGCAGGCAAGCATTTCCAATCGATCAGAATACGCTCGATGCCAGCGCCACGGCATCTCCAGCGCATCAGCAAACCCTGCGTGAGTCGGTCGAGCTCGCCATGCAGCGCTACTTCGGCCACCTGGATGGCGAAACGGTCAGTGACCTTTATGGCATGGTGCTGACTGAGGTCGAAGTGCCCTTGCTAGAGGCTGTGATGCGCTATGCCGACGGCAATCAGACACGCGCCGCCGACATGCTGGGCCTCAATCGCGGCACCCTGCGCAAGAAACTCAAGCAGTACGACCTGATCTGAGTCCAAACCGATCTAACAGGGGCGCCCTCGCCGGGCGCGCTTCACGTTTCACGCTATCGTCTGGCGTCAATCGTCCCTCACCTTTCAAGAGTGGAGCCTCATGGCCGATCACACCGCATCCTCGTCTCCCCAGCCCGTGCGTCGCGCATTGATCAGCGTGTCCGACAAGACCGGCATCGTCGATTTTGCTCGCGAACTCAGCACGCACGGCGTCGCCCTGCTCTCCACCGGCGGCACCTTTCGCCTGCTCAGCGAGAACGGCATCCCGGTGACGGAAGTCTCGCAACATACGGGGTTTCCGGAAATCATGGATGGCCGCGTCAAGACGCTGCACCCCAAGATTCACGGCGGCATCCTCGGGCGCCGTGGGCAGGATGACGAGGTGATGGCCGAGCATGGCATCGACGCCATCGACATGGTTGTGGTCAACCTCTACCCCTTCGCCGACACCGTGGCGCGCGAGGATTGCACGCTGGAAGAGGCCATCGAGAACATCGACATCGGTGGACCCACCATGGTCCGCGCCTGTGCCAAGAACCACGCGCATACCAGCATCGTGGTCAATGCGTCCGACTATGGCCGCGTGCTTGACGACATACGCACACATGGCGGCGTTGGCGCAACGTTGCGCTTCGATCTGGCGGTCAAGGCCTTCGAGCATACCGCAGGCTACGACGGCGCCATCGCCAACTATCTGGGTACTCTGGTGGAAGGCGGCGAAAGCGACTTCCCGCGGACCTATAACGTGCAGTTCCAGAAAAAACAGGCGATGCGCTACGGTGAGAACCCACATCAGCAAGCGGCCTTCTATGCCGAGGCAGATGCCGTCGAAGCCAGCGTGACCACGGCAGAACAGCTTCAAGGCAAAGCATTGTCGTTCAATAACGTCGCCGATACCGATGCTGCCTTCGAGTGCGTCAAGGTCTTCAACGAGACAGCCTGCGTCATCGTCAAACATGCCAACCCTTGCGGCGTCGCCGTCGCCGACACGCCGCTTGCTGCCTATCAGAGCGCGTTCGCTACCGACCCCACCAGCGCTTTCGGCGGTATCATCGCCTTCAACCGCCCGCTGGATGCCGATACGGCACGTGCCATCGTCGACCGCCAGTTCGTGGAAGTCATCATCGCACCAGGCATCGACGCCGCCGCCGCCGAGATCGTCGCTGGGAAGAAAAACGTGCGCCTGCTCGATGTCAGCAAGCACTGGCCCAGCCAGCCGCGTCCCGCTCATGACTTCAAGCGCGTCACCGGTGGGCTCTTGGTCCAAGACCGTGACCAGGGCATGGTCGAATCCGAACACCTGCGCACCGTCACCGAGCGCGCCCCCAGCGACCAGGAGCTAAGCGATCTCAGCTTTGCCTGGAAGGTCGCCAAGTTCGTCAAGTCCAATGCCATCGTCTATGCCAAGCACGGTCAGACCATTGGCGTGGGCGCCGGGCAGATGAGCCGCGTCTACTCGGCCAAGATCGCCGGCATCAAGGCCGCCGACGAAGGCCTGGAAGTACCCGGCTCGGTGATGGCCTCAGACGCCTTCTTCCCCTTCCGCGATGGCATTGACGCCGCCGCCGCTGCCGGCATCACTGCCGTCATCCAGCCTGGCGGTTCAATGCGTGACCAGGAAGTGATCGACGCCGCCAACGAAGCCGGCATCGCCATGGTCTTCACCGATATGCGTCACTTCAGGCACTGACGCTCGAAGCTCGAAGCTCGAAGCTCGAAGACAGCCTAAGTACCGCCGATAGCAAAACACCCTGCCGGTGCATCCGGCAGGGTGTTTTTCTTCACACGTCCAGGCGTGTCGCGCCGCGCTTCGAGCTTTCGGCGTTTAGCCTAGATCCATGCACAGATACTTGGTTTCCATGTACTCGTCGATACCGTACTTGGAGCCTTCACGCCCCAGCCCCGAGGCCTTGACACCTCCGAACGGCGCACTGGCGTTGGAGATCAGCCCTGTGTTGATGCCGACCATGCCGTACTCCAGCGCTTCGGCCACACGCCATACACGGCTCAGGTCGTTGGCGTAGAAGTACGATGCCAGCCCAAAGCGCGTATCGTTGGCCATCTGCACGGCGTCTTCCTCGTCATCGAACGGCAGCACCGCCGCCAAAGGCCCGAAGGTTTCTTCGTGCGCGACCTTCATATCGGCATTCGCGTGGCTCACCAATGTTGGTGTGAAAAAGCGCCCACCCAGTGGATGCGTATGGCCGCCCAACAGCAGTTCGGCGCCTTTGTCGACGGCATCCTGAATATGCTCGGAGACTTTGGCGACGGCATCGTCGTCGATCAACGGCCCGATATTCACGCCTTCTTCGGTCCCGGGGCCGACGTGTAATTCGCTGTTCATGGCCGCCGCCAGCTTTTCGCTGAAGGCGTTAATCACGCTGGACTGCACCAGGAAGCGATTGGTGCATACGCAGGTCTGACCGGCATTGCGGAACTTGCTGGCCATTGCCCCCTCGACGGCGGCATCGAGATCGGCGTCCTCGAAGACCAAAAATGGTGCGTTCCCTCCCAGCTCCAGAGAAATCTTCTGGATATGCTCGGCGGCGCCGGCCATCAATTGGCTGCCCACATCAGTCGAGCCGGTGAAGGTAATCTTGCGTACCACAGGCGATTCGGTCATCGCCTTGCCGATCTCGCTGGCGCGCCCCGGCACCACATTGAACACGCCGCGCGGCACCCCAGCCTGCTCGGCCAACGCCGCCAGCGCGGTAGCGGAAAACGGCGTCTGGCTGGCCGGCTTGATGACGATCGGACACCCCGCCGCCAATGCTGCGGCCGCCTTGCGAGTGATCATGGAAGACGGGAAATTCCACGGCGTGATCGCCCCGACGACGCCGACCGGCTGCTTGAGCACCACGATGCGTTGGTTGGACTTGGCCGCGGGAATGGTGTCGCCATAGACGCGCCGCGCTTCTTCGGCGAACCAGCGCAGGAAGCTAGCCGCATAAGCGATCTCACCGGCCGCTTCCTTGATCGGTTTGCCCTGCTCGGCGGTCATGATCGCCGCCAGTTCGTCCTGATGCTCGAGCATCAGGTCGTACCATTTCATCAAGGTATCCGCGCGCTCTTGCGCCGTCAGGGCACGCCAAGCCGGCCAGGCCGAATCGGCGGCTTCGATGGCACGTTCGGTCTCGGCTCGCCCTAGCTTGGGCATGCGCCCCACGATCTCACCGGTGGCCGGATCGTCGACCTCGATCTGTTCGCCGCTGTCCGCTGCCACCCAATTGCCGTCTATATAGGCAAAGGGGCGAAACAGCGAGTTCTCCTGAAGGGACTCCATGGCGTTCTCCTTCCTGACAATGAGGGCGACGCTGGCCGTCGCCGTGACTTCATCTTATGCCGAGTCTTTCGGTGCCACCAAACGCAGCGCGCACTAAAATGATGTTCACCTCACATCCAGATAAAGAGACTCAGCACCGCAATGGCGATGGCGGCCCCGCACAGCGCCTGGCCTCTGTAACGCGACGGCGAGCGGCGTACCTGCCTGATCCCGAGCACTGCCAGTAACATCGCCAGTGCATCGACGAGCAGCATATAAGGCGCCAACAGCGGTGCCACGGCGACGAGTACCAGTGCCAGCACCGCCCAGGGAGACAATAAAGAGGATTTGACCTGCCCCTGATCGTCACGCGTTTGCCGCGCGGTACGCTGAGGAACGGGCGCGTCGAATACCTGCTCGGCACGTCCTGCATCGCCATCGAAGCGTAACCGCGTGCCTTCCCTTGGGAGGCCACGGCCACGCCACTCGGTCAATGTGAATGTATAACGATGTCCATCGTCGCCGACGATCACGCCGCGCTGGGCCGCGTCGTCGAAGGTTTCCAACTTACCGTGCACGACGCGACTCCCGGCCAAATCCCGATGGCATGGTCATATCACCTCAGTCCAGGCGCGAGTCGGATAGCGTCACCGACACGGAGTCGGAAAAACGCAGCGCGAAAGGCTTGTCGATTTCCACCTGCGCCGTGAGGACCTGCTCGTAACTCATGATGATATCCAAGACTTCGCGGGTCATGCGTTCCAGCAAGAGGAAGCGGTTATCCTCGACATAGCCGATGATATGCTTGGTGATCGTACGGTAATTGAGCGCCTGCTCGATATGATCGAACTTGACCGCACGATCGGCCCGGTAACGAATGGTGGCATTGATCACCACATCCTGGCGATTCTGGATTTCCTCATCTTTGATGCCGATATGGGTACGCAAGCGCAGATTCTTGATGTTTATCGTCGCCAGATCGTGATCGAGGTGCTGATCGTTCAGGGCATGTAAGGCCATGCGGCATTTCTCCTAAAGTACGAAACGCGCGTCACGCGCGGCGGTAATCGACGTTTCGCTCAGCCATGCACCAGCGTCAAGAACTCCTGGCGCGTGTTCAGGTTATTGCGGAAGGCGCCCAGCATCACGGAGGTCTTCATGCACGAATTCTGTTTCTCGACCCCACGCATCATCATGCACATGTGCTGCGCCTCGACGATCACCCCCACACCGCGCGCCTCGGTCACTTCCTGCACGGCCTCGGCGATCTGACGTGTCAGGTTTTCCTGGATCTGCATGCGCCGCGCATACATGTCGACGATGCGAGCGAACTTGGAAAGCCCCAGCACCGTGCCCTTGGGCAGATACGCGATATGGCACTTGCCGATGAATGGCAACAAATGATGTTCACACATCGAATAGAGCTCGATGTCCTTGATCAGCACCATTTCGTCGGTCTGCGATTCGAACACCGCGCCGTTGACCAACGACTCGAGCGTCTGTCCATAGCCCTGGTTGAGAAACTGCATGGCCTTGGCGGCTCGCATGGGCGTATCACGCAGCCCTTCCCGGTCGGGGTCCTCGCCCAAGCCGGCGATGATGTCGCGGTAATGCGTTGCGAGTTCTTCTGTCATTTAAGTGCCTTTGAGTGCCTTCGTCATGACGCCCGACCGGGCATACGTTACAAAATGAATACAACACCGGAAGTTTGCCACATGGGCAAAGCGCGACGCACGCGCGATTCACGTCGACGTCGGTGACACGACATGTCCCGACGCCGCGCCAGGGCCTTCGAGGCAGCAGTCACGCCAGCCAACGCGGATTTTCCAACGCTAGGCGCTGCTGCTCAAGAATGCGGATGTGCTGATCCCAGTATCCCTCACTGGCCACCCACGGGAAGGCCCTGGGAAACGCTGGATCTTCCCAGCGATCGACTAACCAGGCGCTATGGCGCATCAAACGCAATGTGCGCAGCGGCTCGATCCAGCGCAACTGGCGCCGATCGAACTCGACATGCTGTTCGTAGCCCTCGATTACTTCGGATAGCTGCATCTGCCATTCATCGGCTTCAGGCGCCGTCAATAACATCCACAAATCCTGAACCGCCGGCGCCATGCAGCAATCATCGAAATCGACCAGCGCAAAATCTTCGTCGCGTCCCAGGATGTTGCCCAGATGACAGTCGCCATGTACGCGTTGCAAGGTCGTCTCCGGCCACCGCTGCTCGACCAGTAGCGTCTGCAGACGCTCAGCAATGCGGGCGTACGCCTGACGTTGACGACGACTCAACCAATCGCTCGCCAGCACGCGCTCACAACTCGCTTGGCTGATCGCCATGGGCTCCTGAACAGGACGCGTCTGGAAAGAACTGCGACGCGCCACGGCATGCACCTGGCCGATCAAATCACCGAGGGCAAAGAGATGCGCGGGATTCTCGAGCTCCGGCGCCTGCCCCGAGACGTGCGGAAACAAGGCGAACGCGAATCCATAGGCATGATGGAGCGTCTCACCATTATCGTCGCGCCAAGGTGGCGCCCCTGGTACGCCTGCGGTATCGAGCTCGTCGAGAAACGTGTGCTCCTCACGAATCTGCGCCTCGCTCCAGCGTTCGGGACGATAGAATTTAGCCACCCAACGACGGCGATCGTCATCGCTCAACAGAAACACGCGATTCTCATAGCTGTTGAGCGCAAACGGCTCGCCCGGCAACCAAAAACCCAGCGACTCGACGGCATCGACCACGTGTGCGGGCGACAAACTTTCGAACGGGTGCTTCGGGGCGGTCATGGCGTGTCCTATTGGAGGTGCCCCCTTATGCTATCAGATTCCTCGCGGCGTTCGCGTCATCGCCCAGGCCTCGACATGCTGCGCGCCCGCCTCTCGGCAGGCATCGGCCAATGCAGAGAGCGTGCTGCCAGTGGTCATCACGTCGTCGACGAGCGCCACGTGGGCCGGCAAACCGGACGCAACACGAAAAGCCCTGCGTACGTTGTCGCGACGTGCACGGCGTGTAAGTCCACGCTGGGTCGGCGTGTCACGCTCGCGCCAGGCACGCAGATGTGGCACGCCCAGTTGACGCGAGAGCTCACGCGTCAGCCAAACGCTGTGATCGAAGCCACGCTCACGTCGTCGCTGCGGATGCGTCGGCACCGCGATGAGTGCCTCGGGTAACACACCTTCGCGGCTACGCGCGAAAAGAGTCGCCAGCAAGATTCCCGCACGCGGTTGCGCGCCGAATTTGAAGCGCTGAAGCAATGCCTGCGTGGCATCTTCGTAACGCAATGGCGCCCGCGCCACATCGAAGGACGGCGCATGACGCAAACAGTGACCGCACAGCTCGGCGGGACGCGCCAACGGCTCGGCACAGCGCACACAGGCCACGCGATTCCAGGGCAGCGCCTCGAAACACGCCTCGCACCACGGCGCCGCCAGCGGCGTCATACCCATGCAAAAAGCACAATGTCCCGGCAGCCCCACGCGCACCGACTGGTCAATCAATAACTTTATTTTGGTTGACAAACCCCAAGCGCTTCTTACTCTCATCATGGTTAACGGATGCTTTTTTTAAGTTAACAAGGTTACCCAGCCCTGTTCGAAAGAAGCAGCCTAGCACGCCTGCCGCCTCCCGCACGCTGCGCTCGATGCAGACCAGTCTTCCCCATGACCGAAAACCACCGAGATGCTCAATAGCACTCGATGCCCATGGCGATTGACTTCCCTCTCGGCATACGTACAATGTCGCTCGACCTGCCAGACTGCGGATGTGGTGGAATTGGTAGACACGCTAGATTTAGGTTCTAGTGCCGAAAGGCGTGGGAGTTCGAGTCTCCCCATCCGCACCATCAATATCTTTTTTTCAATCAGTTATAAACGCTCCTTTGCTTCTACTGGTCTACATATGGTCAGTTTTGGCATAGTGTGGTCAGCTTTGTGGTCAGCATTTAACCCCGACCGCCCCACCGTTTCTCAGCCGGCGTTTATGCCAGTCGAGTACGGCAGCTATCTTTCTCGCGTCGTCTGCTCTCAACGTGGCCACGCCTTGCTTTCCCCATTCTCGATGATCATCTAAACGCCTTTGAAGCTGCTCCGCGATGTTGCCAGCGGATGATGCCGGCGTGCTTTCCAGCAACTCGATCATGTTCGCGACAGTAGAGCTTGAATACATAGTCATGAATGACTCCTCAGATATGCTCAACGACAATCGCCGAGCTACGAGGAGTTGGCCGTCACGACATGGAATTAGGAAGCCGTGCATCAGCACTTGCCTTACCCACCTTCCCGTGCAGATACTATATATATAAACAGCATTCGCATGGAGCATGGTTATGGCTCGCAAACGCCCCTCACCCCCAACCTCACCCTCTTACTATGAGCTGTTAGGCCAGCGCAAGCGCGGCGCGGCAACTGCGGCGGGAGTATTTGACGGGGCGGTACACGACGAGTTGGGATGAGTTACCGGTGGCGAGGATACGATAGAGCTCACTTCCTACCACTCGACACCTCGGCCATGCCACATTCGCCTGACAACGGGGGCTGTGAAAACATAAGAGTCACCATCAGTGGAGAACACCATGCATTACACAAAATATGGCCGCATATCTTTAGCAATCATGGCTATAAGCACTGCACTTATGTCGACCATAGCTGCAGCCTCCAGTGAAAACGCCTGGAGAGATTTCCGTGCAGACGTTGAAAAAAAATGTCGCGGCGCTGTCGATGGCAGCTTAAATGTCGAGACGATTGCGGTGGACCCCTTTAGCTCCAAGCATTTCGGACTTGCCCGCATGACCGGGCATGAGCACGGCGCTAAAAATCGATTACAGCTGTTATGCGTCTACGACAAGCAATCACAGCAAGCCGAAATCGGCAGTCCCATGGATATTGAAACGGAAATGCAAACAGAAAGGCCGCAATAAAGCGGCCTAAATTACCGGCTCCAAGTGGCCCTGCTCCAGATTACAAGCTGCACACTACGCCGCTGGCCTCGATCTCCTCGGCTCGTGACGGGCCGATACCACTCACCCGAGTCAGCCCATCGACACCTTGGTACGGGCGAGCATCGATGACGGCTTCTGCCCCAGCTGGACCGATGTGCGGCAGCTCATCTAGTCGATTGGGCATCGCCTTATTGATGTTGACGCATTCGCCGCCCGCACTTTTGCTGTCCGCACTCTCGGCGACAGAAACTCCATCCAAGGCCACGAACTCGGGATCGGCATCACCGACAGTTATGTAGATGGGCGCATGATCTGAGACGATGTCCCTCGCCTGCTTGTGCGTAAGCCCCAGCAGCTCGGGGAACTGCACGATGCCACTACCGGTAACGTCGAGCGCATCAGCATCAGCCAGATGCTCTCAACTGATCTAGCCCCTATCCACTGGATCGCCGACCACGTCGGCCACAGCAGCATCCAGATGATCCAGCAGCGCTACGGCAAGTGGATCCACGCCGACGGCCCGGACATCCACAAGGCAGTCGAGAAGCTGCTCGGGCTCTAGCTGAGCCCCCACCTTGGTCCCCATGGGTACAGAATCTGCACTCACCCTATCGCATCCAATTGATATAAAAGCATTTTCATGAATAAAAGATGAGGGGTCGAGTCTCTTCATCCGCACCATCAAGTTTGACCCAGCGTCATTTGACCCACCCTCTCAGCTCCAAAAGCCCAGCAATCACGCACGGGCCTTTCTTAATCTGAAACCTGACATAATCCCGACTACACGCAATAGCACTTTGCGTGGCGTACACCTACGTGCACTCTAAAGTTCATGCGGACATGAGGCGCAAGCGTTGGGGAACGCTCATCATGAAACGATCAAAAATTGAATCGCGGCCACTGGCGCTGACCTTCGTTGGCTACTAAACCTATGAGTGCATGATCAAAATGATGGAGGAACGCACACATGGACTTGTACACGGTTGAATTCAAACTACCTGGTGAAAGTGAGCTTCGGAGCGAAGAGATCGAAGCGGAGAGTGAAGCCGAGGCACGTACGATCATCGATCGTAATCATAAACCGGCTGAGATCGTCAGCGTAAAGTCTGACAGCGCTTAATCACTTCAGATAGTGGGGCTTTAGAGCTCTTTCTTGCTATCCCAGTAAACCACACAGCCCGTGATTTGGGCATCATGAGCGGGTCGGTGATGCGTTGAAAG
>NZ_JAKGAK010000039.1 GCF_023061185.1 Chromohalobacter beijerinckii | reverse complement strand
ACAGGTTCTTATAAACGACCATATTTGAACTCTAATTGATTTTAAGTCATCAAATATGAGCGTTTAAATTTTTAAGCGTTTGATTTTTTCCTCGCCGTAGCGTTCAAATTTGGCTACTATGAAGCAATTACAGTTCATATTTGGATAGCTTGGATATGGTGTCCTCAGGTTCCAAACATTCTGGCACTCAGGTTGCGATGCCGCCGCCTGTGGCGCGTGCCTTGCGTCATCTTGGTCATGATCTATCGATGGCCCGTCGCATGCGTCGGTTGACGCAAGAGGACTTGGCACAGCGTATCGGCACGTCACTGAGTACGGTCAGGCGAATGGAAGACGGTTATCCCGGGACCGCGTTGCATACGTTCCTGCGCGCCCTGCATGTGCTCGGTCGCCTCGAGGACGTGGTCAAGATCATGGCGCTGGAACAAGATACCTTAGGCCTGGAACTGGCCCAGGACCAGTTGCCCCAACGGGTGCGGTCAGCCGGTGGGAAGAAACCGAAGGCAAGGCCATCGGAGGAATCGGGGAATGAAGGCGGGGCCACGGGTGGCGATGAGTTCGAGGGCTTTTGATGGTGACCAAGAAGGCACAACGCCAGGATCTCGACATCCATCTCGGTACGGATGGCAAACTCATCGGACGCCTGTACCTGGGCAGCGGCAAGCGCAGCGCCTTCCGCTATGACGAACACTGGTTGCAGGACCCGCGGTTCTTCACGGTGTCGCCAGACCTGCAGCCCGTCCCCGGAGTTCAGCATCCACAGGGTGTGTTTTTTCGGGCTCTTGAGGACACGGCGCCGGATTCCTGGGGAGAGCGGGTTATCCGTCGCGCGCACGCGAAGTCGCGCCAGCAGGGGCGCGAGAATCCGCCGCTGGCCCCGGTCGATTTTCTCACTTGGGTCGACGATGAAGCGCGTGTCGGAGCCTTGCGCCTTTTCGATCCTCAGCACGGTACCTATCTACACACGGATGGCGCTCATCGTCATGTTCCACCGCTGGTGGAGCTGGACAAAGTTCTGCATGCCGCTCGGGCGTTGGAAGAGGGCGTGGAGAGTGCGCAAGACCTGCAATATCTACTCGGGCAGGGGACGTCGTTGGGCGGTGCGCGTCCGAAGTCCACGGTCCTCGATACCGACGGTTGGTTGGCCCTGGGCAAGTTCCCGAGCCAGGCGGACCAGCGCGACGTGATCCGGGGCGAAGTGCTGGCCATGACCCTGGCAATTCGGGCAGGCATTCGCGCCGCGCCAACGCGTGTGGAACTCATCCGGGGCACGGCCGTGGCGGTGATCCGACGATTCGACCGTACTGGTGGTGGAGGACGCATTCCATACGTGTCGGCCGCTACTATGCTGCAGACGAGTGGACGCGACGAAGTCCATGCTTACACCGAGCTCGTGGATGTGTTGTTACAAGCGGGTTCCGACCCCATCGCTGACATCCACGAGCTGTGGCGCCGTCTGGCCTTCAATTTCCTCATTTGTAACACCGACGATCATCTTCGCAATACGGGGTTGCTTTACGACGCAAGGCGTCGCGGCTGGCGTCTCGCGCCGGCGTTCGATCTCAACCCCATGCCGGGGGATCGTCGTGAGAGCAAGATATGGCTGACCGAAGACTCCGGTCCTATCGATAGTCGAAGAATGCTCATGGAAGGGGCGCCGTACTTCAGGATGAGCGTGCAGGAAGCGACGACAGCCTGGGATGAGGTAACCAGGGCCGTGGGAGCATGGCGCTCCATGGGCAAGGACTTGGGCATGCGAAAGCGGGATTTGACCGATTTTTCTCCTGCCTTTGATCCCGATTCTTGAGGGCCTGCGACTGTATTTTTGTGGATTGTATGCAACACATTGATCGGG
>NZ_JAKGAK010000038.1 GCF_023061185.1 Chromohalobacter beijerinckii | reverse complement strand
TTTCTCGCAAAGCCTACCGCTTAGAGCTTTTGCTCTAATGCTCTTTAACAATGTGGAATAAGCTGACAAAGCAAGACGATACGTCTCAAGCGTATCCGGCAAAATCGTGTTCGTCGCCAGGCCAGACCCTTTGGGGTTATATGGTCAAGCGATGAAGCGCATACGGTGGATGCCTAGGCAGCCAGAGGCGATGAAAGACGTTGTAGCCTGCGATAAGGCTCGGTGAGGTGGCAAACAACCTACGACCCGGGCATTTCTGAATGGGGAAACCCACCCAGCACAAGCTGGGTATCCCACCCTGAATTCATAGGGGTTGGGAGGCGAACCGGGGGAACTGAAACATCTAAGTACCCCGAGGAAAAGAAATCAACCGAGATTCCCTCAGTAGCGGCGAGCGAACGGGGACTAGCCCTTAAGTCAATGCACGGTTAGGTGAACGGCCTGGAAAGGCCGGCCATAGTGGGTGATAGCCCCGTAACCGAAAACCCGCATTGGTGAAATCGAGTAGGTCGGGGCACGTGAAACCTTGACTGAAGACGGGGGGACCATCCTCCAAGGCTAAATACTCCTGGCTGACCGATAGTGAACCAGTACCGTGAGGGAAAGGCGAAAAGAACCCCGGCGAGGGGAGTGAAATAGATCCTGAAACCGTATGCGTACAAGCAGTGGGAGCACGTTTCGACGTGTGACCGCGTACCTTTTGTATAATGGGTCAGCGACTTATATTCAGTGGCGAGCTTAACCGACTAGGGGAGGCGTAGGGAAACCGAGTCTTAACAGGGCGATGAGTCGCTGGATATAGACCCGAAACCGGGCGATCTATCCATGGCCAGAGTGAAGGTCAGGTAACACTGACTGGAGGCTCGAACCCAAGTATGTTGAAAAATGCTGGGATGAGCTGTGGATCGGAGTGAAAGGCTAATCAAGCCCGGAGATAGCTGGTTCTCCTCGAAAGCTATTTAGGTAGCGCCTCACGTATCACCGTCGGGGGTAGAGCACTGTTTCGGCTAGGGGGCCATCCCGGCTTACCAACCCGAGGCAAACTCCGAATACCGATGAGTGCAGCGTGGGAGACACACAGCGGGTGCTAACGTCCGTTGTGAAAAGGGAAACAACCCAGACCGTCAGCTAAGGCCCCCAAATTCTGGTTAAGTGGGAAACGATGTGGGAAGGCTTAGACAGCTAGGAGGTTGGCTTAGAAGCAGCCATCCTTTAAAGAAAGCGTAATAGCTCACTAGTCGAGTCGGCCTGCGCGGAAGATGTAACGGGGCTCAAACCAGGTGCCGAAGCTACGGACTCATCCTCTGGATGAGTGGTAGAGGAGCGTCGTGTAAGTCTGTGAAGGGGCGTTGAGAAGCGCGCTGGAGATATCACGAGTGCGAATGCTGACATGAGTAACGATAATGCGGGTGAAAACCCCGCACGCCGGAAGACCCAGGGTTTCTGTTCGACGTCAATCGGAGCAGAGTGAGTCGGCCCCTAAGGCGAGGCCGAAAGGCGTAGTCGATGGGAAACGGGTTAATATTCCCGTACCGGATGTGATTGCGATGGGGGGACGAAGAAGGCTAGGTGAGCCAGGCGTTGGTTGTCCTGGTGAAAGCCGGTAGGCCGAGGGTTCAGGGAAATCCGGATCCTCAAGGCCGAGAGGCGAGACGAACAGACTACGGTCTGGAAGTCATCGATGCCACGCTTCCAGGAAAAGCCTCTAAGCTTCAGATCACATGCGACCGTACCCCAAACCGACACAGGTGGTCAGGGTGAGAATCCCAAGGCGCTTGAGAGAACTCGGGTGAAGGAACTAGGCAAAATGGCACCGTAACTTCGGGAGAAGGTGCGCCGGCATAGGGTGACGGACTTCGCGTTCTGAGCTCGAGCCGGTCGAAGATACCAGGTGGCTGCAACTGTTTATTAAAAACACAGCACTCTGCTAACGCGTAAGCGGACGTATAGGGTGTGACGCCTGCCCGGTGCCGGAAGGTTAATTGATGGCGTTAGCTCCGGCGAAGCGCTTGATCGAAGCCCCGGTAAACGGCGGCCGTAACTATAACGGTCCTAAGGTAGCGAAATTCCTTGTCGGGTAAGTTCCGACCTGCACGAATGGCGTAATGATGGCCACGCTGTCTCCACCCGAGACTCAGTGAAATTGAAATCGCCGTGAAGATGCGGTGTCCCCGCGGCTAGACGGAAAGACCCCGTGAACCTTTACTATAGCTTCACACTGGATGCTGATGTTGCTTGTGTAGGATAGCTGGGAGGCTTGGAACCTGGGACGCCAGTCCCAGGGGAGCCGACCTTGAAATACCAGCCTGGCATCATTGGCGTTCTAACTTGGGCCCGTTATCCGGGTCGAGGACAGTGTGTGGTGGGTAGTTTGACTGGGGCGGTCTCCTCCCAAAGCGTAACGGAGGAGCACGAAGGTACCCTCAGCACGGTTGGAAATCGTGCAATGAGTGCAAGAGCATAAGGGTGCTTGACTGCGAGACAGACACGTCGAGCAGGTGCGAAAGCAGGTTCTAGTGATCCGGTGGTTCTGTATGGAAGGGCCATCGCTCAACGGATAAAAGGTACTCCGGGGATAACAGGCTGATACCGCCCAAGAGTTCACATCGACGGCGGTGTTTGGCACCTCGATGTCGGCTCATCACATCCTGGGGCTGAAGTCGGTCCCAAGGGTATGGCTGTTCGCCATTTAAAGTGGTACGCGAGCTGGGTTTAGAACGTCGTGAGACAGTTCGGTCCCTATCTGCCGTGGGCGTTGGAGATTTGAGAAGGGCTGCTCCTAGTACGAGAGGACCGGAGTGGACGCACCTCTGGTGTTCCGGTTGTCACGCCAGTGGCATTGCCGGGTAGCTATGTGCGGACGGGATAACCGCTGAAAGCATCTAAGCGGGAAGCCCCCTTCAAGATGAGATCTCCCCGAGGCCTCGAGCCTCCTGAAGGGCCCAGCGAGACCAGCTGGTTGATAGGCACGGTGTGGAAGCGCTGCAAGGCGTTGAGCTAACGTGTACTAATGGCCCGTGAGGCTTGACCATATAACACCCAAAGGGTCTGGTGACGAGCCGATCCCGGATACGCATGAGACGTAGCGTGTCAGCTTATTCCCAATTGCGTTGTGGCCCTGAGGGCCATGACACCTGTTTCGCCTGACGACCATAGCGAGCGTGTCCCACCTGATCCCATGCCGAACTCAGCAGTGAAACCGCTTAGCGCCGATGGTAGTGTGGGGCTTCCCCATGCGAGAGTAGGTCATCGTCAGGCATTTCTTC
>NZ_JAKGAK010000037.1 GCF_023061185.1 Chromohalobacter beijerinckii | reverse complement strand
CCTCGCCCGGATGAAGCTCGTATAGGTCGAGCCGATCCTGCACCCGACATGCCTGGGACAACCACCAGGGCGACCCCGGATAGTGGCTGAGCCGAGGTGATGCCTGCACTGTGCCGAGACACTCACACCATGGGCCCAGCAATGGATCGTCGGCAAGGCGCTCGCGCGCCGCCCAGAGACTCGCCACACCATGGCGATATTCCTTGAGGCGCTGCGTTTCCTCGGCATCGAGGGGATACAATCCACGCCCGGCATGCGTATCCACATACGTAACAGGAGAAGGTTTACGTAATAGATGGCGCAAAACGGCGAACACGGAGAGATGTTTGTGAACGTCGGCGAAATTGCCGGCGTGGTAGGCGTGCTGATAGGCGAGCATGAAAGGTTCCGAAACGACGTGAAGCGCGGAGGATGCCCACGTCAGGGGCGCTGATGAACTTGGCAGGCCAGGCCGGCTTCCCCGGCCTGGCGCGACGCCGTAGTCGCTTAGCTCTGCTCGGTGACCGGCGTCAGCGTGATTTCGACACGCCGGTTCTGGGCACGACCGCTTTCAGTATCATTGCTGGCGACGGGTTGGCTCTCCCCGTGGCCGACCGTAGCGATACGATTGCCAGAGATACCTCCTTGGCCGAGATAATCGGCTACAGACTGCGCGCGACGCTCCGACAGGCGCTGGTTGTAGTCGGCGCTACCGGTGCTGTCGGTGTACCCGGCGACATTGATCCGTGTCTTGGGATACTCACGCATGACGGCGGTGGCATCGTTGAGTGCCTGACGAGCGGGCGTTTGTAGCTCGCTGGAGTCGACATCGAAGGTCACGCTGCTAGGCATGTTGAGGACGATATTGTCGCCCTGACGATCGACCCCGATACCGGTCCCGTCGAGATCCTTGCGCAGCTTTTCTTCCTGAGCATCCATGTAGGCGCCCACACCGCCGCCGATGGCTGCCCCGGCAGTCGCCCCGATCAACGCACGGTCACGGGTGCTGCTGCTACCGTCCCCGGTTAGCGCCCCAGCAATTGCGCCCACTGCGGCACCGATGCCCGCACCACCGAATGTCTTGCCGTGGTCACTCTGTTGGCCGCCGGTTTGCGCATCGTTGCTTGCACAACCCGTGACACCAATCGCCAGAGCCAGCGGAATCGCCATCCATATCGAGCGTTGCATGCGTCCTTTCTCCTTAACTGTGATGCGTTTCGTAAAACGTTCTAGCGTTCCTGCTATCGAAACGTTTGTCACTGCTCATCGCAAAGCGCGAGCAGGTCATTCAAGAATAACAGCCCATGAGGCGATGCCTGTAGACGCTGCGACGAATCGCGCAGCAATCCCTTGGCCTGGGCCTCTTCCAGTCGTGCGTCGAGCAGTGTATCAGGCTGTCCGCTCCGCTCGCGCCAATAATGTCGCGGAACGCCCTCGGTGAGACGCAAGGCGTTCATCAAGAACTCCAGCGGCAAATCCGCCGTTTCGAGAGCGCGACGTCCGGCGACGAAACCGCGTGGATCCTGTGCGCGCCGCAGATAGGCTTCCGGCTGACGCACCTTCCAACGTCGTTCGATGGCGAGGCTGCCATCGGACTGCCAAGCGCTCAACTTGCCGTGCGCTCCGGCCCCAATGCCGAGATAGTCGCCGAACGTCCAATAGTTGAGGTTGTGGCGCGCCTGGTGATCGGGACGCGTGTAGGCGGAAATTTCGTAGCGTTGATAACCGGCGGCCTCGAGCCGTGCATGCCCAGCCTCCTGGATATCGCACAGAACGTCTTCATCGGGCAAGCGCGGGGGCTGCGAGTAGAACTCGGTATTGGGCTCGAGCGTGAGCTGATACCAGGAGATATGTTCAGGCGCCAATGCCAACGCCCGATCGATATCTGCCAGGGCATCTTCCACGCCCTGCTCGGGAAGCCCGTGCATTAGATCGAGGTTGATGTTATCGAACCCCGCCGCGCGCGCGTTGCGCAATGCCTGGGCGGCTTCATCGCCGCCATGAATGCGCCCCAGCCGCTCGAGCTGGCGAGACTGGAAACTCTGCACCCCCAACGATAGGCGGTTGATGCCGGCCTCGCGATAGGCCGCGAAGCGGTCGTGTTCCACGGCTCCGGGATTGGCTTCCAGGGTGATCTCGATATCCGAGGCGAACGGTAAGCGCGCCTCTATCGCCTGTAAAAGGCGCTGATACGCCGCGCCACTCAGCAGGCTGGGGGTGCCGCCGCCGATGAAGATGCTCACCAGCTCGCGGCCCCTAGCCAACGCCAACTCTGCTTCCAGATCGTCGAGCAGGGCAGCGACATAGGCACGTTCGGGCAACGTTCGATCATGGCCCACGCCATGCGAGTTGAAATCGCAATATGGGCATTTGCGCACGCACCAAGGCACATGCACATAGAGCGACAAGGGAGGTAGGGTCGTCATGAGTCGGCGGACAATTGGGCAAGCAGCGCGGTCATGGCACGGCCTCGATGGCTGAGTCGATTCTTGTCCTCGGCGGGCAATTCCGCGGCGCTCATGCCGCGTTCCGGCACCCAGAAGAGTGAATCGTAACCGAAACCGCCCTCACCCCGCGGGTGCGCCAGGATTTCTCCCTCCCAAGCACATTGCACGATATGCGGCACCGGGTCTTCGGCGTGCCGCAAGTACACTAGTACGCACCAGAATCGCGCAGAGCGTTGACCCTCTGGCACCGCATCGAGCGTTTCCAGGAGCTTGCGGTTATTGGCGGCATCATCCTTGGGTTCACCCGCGAAACGCGCCGAGTAAATCCCCGGCGCGCCATACAAGGCGTCGACATCCAGCCCCGAATCGTCGGCGAGAGCGGGACATCCGCTTACCCGCGAGGCTTCGCGGGCCTTGAGCAAGGCATTCTCGACGAAGGTCAAGCCAGTTTCCTCGACCTCGGTCACGGCGAAGTCGTGCTGGGGGCGCACCTCAAGGCCCAAGGGGCTCAGTAAGTGCTGGAATTCACGCAACTTGCCAGCATTGCTGCTGGCCAATACCAGGGTCTTTCGATCCGCCATCATGCTTCCTCCTTATCGCTCGGCCACTCATTCTACGGACCGCTCTACGGTCGGGAAACCACCATGGCCATTAATTAATATATGTTTTAAAACAATATGTTAGCGGCGTAAATGAAATTTCTCATACTTTTGAGCCATCGTTTGACTAATATAAATTAGCGGCATGACTGAAATTTCTCTTCCCCCATCCGCGCCGCACTCATCGAGATGCTTGCGAGCTTCGCCCAACCACTTGATGGCACTATAAAATTAATAAATGTTATTAAATATAAAGATTATATTCTTTTAAGTTTTAAGATACCGGGATTACTGTCTATTTACAAAAGGCGGATCTCGGATAAGGCTTGAAGGCAATTCGGCATGAAACCGGCCATGAGAAAGTCGGGAGATGCCACTGATAATGTCTCACACAACACCGGGATGAAACGCATGAGCATGGAAAATACAAGGGTTCTGATGGTCACCGACTGCAATCCGCAGTCGCAGCTGTTCATCGATTACATTCGCCAGCAGCTCGATTGCCAGGTCTCGGCGCTGAGCACCCAGGAAAGCTTCGAACCAC
>NZ_JAKGAK010000036.1 GCF_023061185.1 Chromohalobacter beijerinckii | reverse complement strand
CGTGGCGGGGCTTCATCGTATCGCTTCCTAGCGTGACAGTGGCCCAGTCCATGGACCATCAAAACGATCATTCTTCGGGATCGACATCCTGCGCGGAATCCACACCGTGGTTGTCTGCCGGATCATCCATGCTTTCCGGTACCGGACCATCATCCGCATCTGGAGCCGCGGCAGTGCCACCCTGTGCAGCAGTATCACCCTGCTCGGTATTGGCCGAGCCGGTTTCGGTGCTCAGGCCTTCCTGATCACCACCGGGGATGCTGTCTTCTCCGTCGACATATCCTTCGGTTTCACCACTGACGGTACCACCTTCAACTTTGGTAGACCCTTCCGCGGTGTTGGCTGACCCTTTCTCACTGCTGACATCCGGCGCCGAATCATCTTGCGCGAAGGCACCCGCAGTGGGCAGTGCTAGGAGCGCGGCGAAGGTCAGTGCGGTCAGTTGCTGTTTCATGCGAATCCTCCTTAATCCTTTACGCCTTCACATTCAGGTGAAGTGTGTGGGTTATGCGAGTAAAAGGTTATCGCTCAACCCTATACAGACCCTAGACAAGGTATTCGCATGATGCAAGGAAAAACCACCTACCGAGCGCCTGCTCGAAAGCCTCAATGCGCCACCAAGTGCTCGAAGCCCCCGTGTTGCGCACTGCGTCGACCCGCTTCGAGCACCTGCATCACCGCCAGGGCTTGCTCCGCTGGTACGGGGTTCTTCCCCTGCCCCCGTATCGCTTCGCGAACGCCCGCATAATACGCCGGATAATTGCCCGCGCGTGTAGGCACTTCCCGCAATTCAGGGCGCGCACCGGCGTCGTGCACATTGGTCACCGTATGCAGCCCATGCTGATGATCTTCGCCCCATCCCGGCGTGGGCAGACGCTCGCCGCGCTTGAGCATCTCCTCCTGCGGGTCGAGCCCATGCTTGACGTAGCTACCATGCGTGCCATACACGGAGAAGCGTGGTGCAGGCGCCGCCATCAGACTGCCAGCATGCAGAATGATCCGCTGCTGCCCATAGCGGAGCACGGCATGAAAATAATCGTCGACCTGTGCACCGTCGCGCTGGCACGCCTGATCGAGCAAGATCTCCTCGGGCATACCGAACAGTACCAACGCCTGATCGATCAAATGCGGCCCCAAGTCATACCAGATGCCACCCCCCGGGGCGGCCGATTCACGCCAGCGCGTCTTGACCTCGGGCCGGTAACGGTCGAAATGCGATTCGAAATGCGCGATACGCCCCAGATCGCCACTCTCGAGCAGGTCCCGCACGGTCAGGAAGTCCGCATCCCAACGCCGATTGTGGAAGACAGAAAGCAGCTTGCCCGCCCGCGAGGCTTGTTCGACCAGTGACGTCGCCTCGTCGAGGGTGACCGTGAAGGGCTTGTCGATCACCACATGCTTTCCGGCGGACAGGGCCGCACTCGCCAGATCGTAGTGCGTATCGTTGGGGGTGGGGATCACCACCAGATCGATATCGTCGCGCGCGAAGAGCGCGGCCGCGCTGGCTTCGACCTCAACCTGCGGCCAATCGGCCGCCACCTTAGCGGCATCGCTGCTGGAGATTGCTCGCAATGTCATGCCGTCATCCGCCATCAACAGCGGTGCATGAAACGTCTTGCTGGCAAAACCGTAACCTACCAACCCCACATTGATCTTGTTGGTCATGCGTGAATCCCTTCTGCTCCTGCGCCCTCGGGCGTCAACCCACAGGACGGCGCGATGATGCCCACCCGTACGCGCGGTGACAAAGCGTCACTAAAAACCTCGGCGACTTGGCTTACGAGCGCCATACTGAAAGCTGGGCTTCACTCACCCTGCCACGTTACCGGGAGAGACGTTATGTGTTGCTCGGAAGAGAGTCTCGAGCTGCTACTGGAAACATTATGGTACGACATCGAGCAATGGCTAATGATGGATGACGCCGCTCAGGCTTGGCAACTTGCCGCCTGACGTGGCGTCCCCCCTATTTCGAGGCTGCCCCCGGCCTTTCGTGGCGAGCCTTGTCTGGCGATGATTGCCCGTCACTGGCAGCGGCCACATGCTCGGCCCGTGAAGCCGACGATGACTGTCCTACACTGAAGGGACGAATTTCACCATTGGGGACATCATCATGCGTCACACACCCCGTAACGTTACCCAGAAGCTGATCGCCTCCCACCTCGTCAGCGGCGACATGACGCCGGGCGCAGCCATAGGCCTGAAAATCGACCAGACCCTCACCCAAGATGCTACCGGCACCATGGTGATGCTGGAGCTGGAAGCCATGGCGCTCGACCGGGTCAAAACGGAGGTCTCCGCCCAGTACGTCGACCACAACTTGATCCAGGAAGACAACAAGAACCCCGACGACCACCGCTTTCTGCAGACCTCGGCGGAACGCTTGGGCGTTTGGTTTTCGCGTCCGGGCAACGGCGTCAGCCACCCAACACACCAGCAACGCTTCGGCAAGCCCGGCAAGACCCTGCTGGGATCCGACAGCCATACCCCGGCCGCCGGCTCGCTGGGCATGCTGGCAATCGGCGCCGGCGGCATCGACGTCGCCATGGCGATGGCCGGCGAGCCCTTCCATACGCGCATGCCAGAAGTCTGGGGCGTGCGTCTCGAGGGCCATCTGCCCGACTGGGTCAGTGCCAAGGACGTGATTCTCGAGATGCTACGCCGCCATGGCGTCAGCGGCGGCGTGGGACGCATCATCGAATATTATGGTCCCGGCCTCGAGCAGCTTTCGGCGATGGACCGCCATGTCATCGCCAACATGGGCGCGGAACTCGGTGCCACTACCAGCGTATTCCCCTCCGATACGGCGGTGAAGGCGTTCCTCATTGCCGAGGGGCGCGGCGAGGATTGGCACGAACTGTTGCCGGACGACGGATGCAGCTACGACCGCCACGAGACGCTCGACCTATCGCAACTCGAGCCTCTGATTGCCACCCCATCGAGCCCCGGCAATGTCGTCCCCGTTCGCGAGGTAGCCGGCCAGCCGTTATCGCAGGCGTATGTCGGTTCTTCAGCCAATCCCGGCTACCGCGACTTCGCTATCGTCGCCGCCATGCTCAAGGATCAAACCATCGACGATAACGTCTCGTTGGAGATCAACCCCACCTCGCGCTCGATTCTCGAAACGCTGACCCGCGACGGCCACCTATTGAGCCTGCTGGGTGCCGGCGCCCGCCTGCACCAGGCCGGTTGCAATGGCTGTATCGGCATGGGGCAGGCGCCAGCCAACGATACCAACAGCCTACGCACGGTGCCGCGCAACTTCCCCGGTCGCTCAGGCACGCGCGAAGACCGCGTCTTCCTGTGTAGCCCAGAAACCGCAGCGGCCTCGGCGCTCAAGGGCATGATCACCGACCCTCGAACGCTGGACATGGCCTACCCACAGGTGCGGGAGCCTGACGACCCGATCATCAACACCCGCACCCTGATCGCTCCCATGGAGGCGTCCAAGGCGCGCAAGGTGCACCTGATCAAGGGACCGAATATCGAGTCGTTGCCGAATTTCGAGCCGCTCGAGACAAAACTGGACCTGCCGGTGCTGGTCAAGGCCGGCGACGATGTCTCCACCGACGAGATCATGCCGGCCGGCGGCGAGGTGTTGCCCTACCGTTCCAACATCCCCAAGATCGCCGAGTTTTCCTTTCGCGGCGTCGTCGACGACTATGCCGACCGTGCCCGCGAGACAGGCGATCATATCGTCATCGGTGGCGAGAATTACGGCCAAGGGTCGAGCAGGGAGCATGCCGCCATCGCCCCGCGCTACTTGGGCATGCGTGTCGTCATCGCCAAGAGCTTTGCCCGTATCCACCACCAGAACCTGGTCAACTTCGGTGTGCTGCCGCTGACCTTCGCCGACGACAACGATTACGATGCGCTCGAGGTCGATACCCGCATCGGCTTCGATAAGCTAAAAGAAGCGCTGGAAGCTGGCGGTCCCGTGACGGCGCAGGCTGACGGTAGAACGCTGACGCTCGAACATACCTTGACCCCACGCCAGGTCGAGATCTTGTTCAGCGGCGGCCTGATCGCCTGGATGCGCGACCACAAGGCCGCCTGACAAGCCCACC
>NZ_JAKGAK010000035.1 GCF_023061185.1 Chromohalobacter beijerinckii | reverse complement strand
AGTAGGCGTAGTAGTAGTATTACGAATCATATGGGGAATCATAGGCACTAGACACGCACGGTTCATCAACTTCACTTACTCACCAAAAGAAATACTTCAACATTTACGAAACATGCGACATGGGCATGAACGACATTATGACGGCCACAACCCCGCCGGCAGCGCCATGGTCTTTTTACTATTAGGAGGAATTGGACTGCAAGCAATATTGGGCTGGCTTCTAACAACGCACACCTTTCATGAAAACGCACTGATAGAAACTGTACACCCAATATCAGGAAACGCCCTTCTTATTGCAGCAATACTACATGTCATTGGTGTGATTATTTCAAGTAAATTAACAAAACAAAATCTTGCCAAGGCGATGATTACTGGTCAAAAAACAAAAAAACGCCAAGAATAGCTTCAAGAGCCGCCTTGACGGCGGCTCTTTCAATTCACGCCCTACCGCCGATCTTCGCAAGAACATACCTGACGACCTTGTAAAAGCCAAGCACCAGTGCAAAGGGGACAACGAGTGCCCCAAGCAAAATGTATAAAGCAAAAATACAGGCCTCGAAAAAGAAACATCTAAAGAGAGCCTCACCAGCTATACTACGGATGGCCCTGGCCAAGTTTCTTATAATCCGAAAAGGCCTTGCTAACACGTCATACTGAAACCTATAAACCATCATACACTCCCCAGCTCGGTGCCACTGCAGGTAAGATTTTAAAGTCATGCACGACACGCCGATGTTATGTCTTGATCGGGCTTATAGACCGATGTTGCTACTTGCATCAACCCCAGAATGCTTGAAAACAAATTGCCATGACTATATTTGCCGTCTGCATTTTTATATAAACAATCATCATTCAGTCCCGTGGAGCCAATAAAATCCTTATCCAACCACCACGTCATGGGTACATGCGTTTGTTCTTTCGGTGCGATTGAGTAAGGCAATCCATGTAAATAAACACCATTTTCACCTAACGACTCACCATGATCGGCCACATACAACATGGCAGCCGAATATTGAGACTGAGATTTTAAGGCGGCAATCATACTATCTAAGACACTATCGGTGTAAAGAACGCCATTGTCATATGCATTTACAATCTCATTTTTTTGACATTTATTTAAATCAGCAGTTTCACATACCGGGGCAAACCTGCTAAAAGCCTTAGGATAACGCTGGTAATAACTAGGACCATGATTACCTAACTGGTGCAACACAATGACTTTATCATCGTTAGAACCCGAAGTTTTCTTCAACTCATCTTTTAAACGCTCGGCAAGAGCCTCATCATAGCAGCGGCCCGATGCACAAAGACCAGGAAAACCCTGCTGGGACAGTGTCTCATTTTTAACGCCTTCGCAGACTCCTTTGCATCCCGATTGGTTATCAATCCATTCCACATCGATACCGGCATGCTTTAACACATCAAGAAGTGACTCATGACTTTTAATATAGCGCTCGTCATAGTCATCGTGACCAAGCGGAGAGAACATGCAAGGTAAAGAAACTGCCGTGCTTGTGCCACAAGATGTTACATGAGGAAAATTGATCACGTTGCGATCATTCAACTTCGGTGTTGTCTGCCTCTCATAGCCATTGAGACCCCAATTGGCAGCCCGCATCGTCTCCCCGACCACAATGACGAGCAGCTTAGGCTTGCTATTGCCATTCGATGCCGCGTCTGCCAGTTTCGCATCGCTCTCAAGCGGAATTTTCTTATCAGGCAGAGGAGCTTGTGCAGGAGCTAAAGCTTGAACAGCAGAGACTATCGCGTTACCCGGAGTGACCAAGAAACGCAGCTCATGATGCGTCCTCATCAAAGCCGACACGCTTTGAAATGTCAGTAAAATGAAGCCGCTCAATACCAGGGTGCTTGCTAGCACCACCACTGCGCGTCTCAAAACAGACCTCAAAAGGCTCTCTCTTTTTATACGCACCCAGATAACAAACAGTGAAGGAATAGCGGCATAAACAATCATGTATCCAAGGAACCCCCAAGTAAACAGCTCACCAGCTTCCTTGGTATCCGTCTGCAGAACGTTGTTCACCATATCGGTATTGAAGTATACGCCATAACGGCTTGTATAAAAGTTAACGGCCGCTGCCAAACATATTATGGCGACAAGAAAAGGTTTCGCCAGCCAACGATTCACTAAAAAGACAAATACAAAAAACTGCAAAAAAGTAAGAACAACCCCATACTCGAGCAAAAGCAACCAGTCCATTATTCCTGCTGGAGAGATATAATCAAAAACCTCACCCCAAAAAGGCGTATTATAAAACAATGTAACACCAAGGCTCACCAAAAAGGTCAGGAAGTCCGTCGTCAAAACCGGACGCAGGAAGCTCAGCCTTGAAAATAAATTATACATAAACGACCTCACCTCAAGAATTAACAAGATCACCAACAGCGACTTTTCGATTTTTAATTAAACCAAAAAACAGATACGCCAATATTCGGGAAACACTAAAACTAATCATCAATGTCCACAAATCATGCGACAAAAAATGAGCCCCACGAACTTGCTGATCAATACCAAAAAGAAGGCCCATAGACATAGCACCCCCTGCACCTAAACGTCTCCACTTAGAAGAGACAAAGAGGTAGTCGAAAAAGAAGTACAAGGCAATCCAGGCATAACCCGCACTAGCATGCCCGGCAGGAAAGCATGCAATATCTGGAAACTTAGAAGGCCACTCTTGGAAAAAACCAACGTAAGGAATATTCCCTCCGTAGCGTACTAAATCCCAAGGACATGCCACATTAATGCTGTTCTTTATAGAAGAAACTATTAATGCGGAAAGTGCAACTGATACAAAGAGATACACCAAAGGACGACGCAGACTTTTCATTGCCCCTACAAAGAAGGTTGCAACAATTGCCACCAAGACCACTACACCTATAGATATACTAAAGCGTTTCCCTATATCATGCAGAACATACTTAGTCAGCCAGAAATCCGATAACGTCCAATCACCTCCCTCCATCGTGTAAACGGCATCAGCCGTCCTAAAATCTAATTTAAAATAAGCTATTGCAATAATTAACAGGGTGAATAAAACCCACATCTTCAACAAGGGCACCCAAGGTGATTCACTGTATTTTAAAAAAGTTCTGGGGAGCATGTGCACATCAACTTTATATATAACAAGGATACTTCATGATGTCACCCCACTTCTTAAGTCATGCTTACGCGCAACAAATAAATTCATCAAAAGGCTTAAGAATACCTTAAGAAAAAATATTTATAATCAAGACAAAGCCACTACTTTATATATGCAATCATGCGACCAAAAACACTATCAGTCATCATTCCTGCAAAAGATGAAGTTGAAAACTTACCAACGTTGCTTGATGAAATTGATCAGGCACTTGTTTCAATTGAACACGAAATCATCGTTATCGATGATGGCTCTATAGATGACACCCAAAATTGGCTTGCAAATGAAGCCAGGAAAAATCCACGGCTACGCGCATACCGCCACCACAAAAGCTCCGGACAAAGCACGTCTATCTGGCAAGCGGCAAGGCTAGCGGAAGGGGATTGGTTGGCGACTATCGATGCCGATGGACAAAACGACCCGGCAGACATACCTATCCTTTATCAATATGCGAGCACTAACACAGTCACGGTAATTGCTGGGCACCGCAATAAAAGACGTGATATTTGGCATAAGAGGTTTTCTTCAAAAATCGCCAACCGTATCAGGAGCAAACTACTGAATGATTCAACACCCGACACCGGGTGTGGCCTTAAATTAATAAACAAAAATGCGTTTCTTAAACTGCCATACTTTAACCATATGCACCGCTTTATACCTGCGCTTATTCAAGCGCAGGGAGGGACCTGTATTTCTATGAATGTAAACCACCGAGAACGTCAAAACGGACACTCACACTATGGTTTACATGACAGACTTTGGGTAGGAATTATAGATATTCTAGGTGTCATGTGGTTGCGCCGCCGATCACGACTACCGGCAAATTTAATGCCGCTGGTGGATTCATACCCTACTGACAACGACTCCGGCAAATATGTTTAAAAACGACTTAATCTGGATGATTATTGGATTTCTTGGACAAGGCTTTTTTTCGGCCCGTTTCTTGGTCCAGTGGATTGCAAGTGAGAAGGCGCGACGCAGTATTGTGCCCAACGCGTTTTGGATATTAAGTCTAGGCGGAGGCGCTACGCTTTTTGCTTATGCAATTTATCGACAAGACCCCGTGTTTATCGTTGGCCAAGGAGCAGGGCTTTTTATCTACATGCGTAACATGATTTTAATCCGTAATGAAACACACATGAAATCAACGAAAAGTGAATAGCTTTATGCGTTTTTCGCTCTTGCCAATAACGGTGGCTCGCCATACCCGATTTTTTTGGTGCCTTTTTTTTCTGGGCGGTTTTGTGATTTTAGCGATTGGACTGGGGTTACGTGATCCATGGCCAGCAGATGAACCACGCTTTGCACTCAACGCACTCGAAATGCTTAAGACGGGTCAGTTTTGGTTTCCTCATCGCGCCGGCGAAATTTATCCCGACAAACCCCCTGTTTTCATGTGGGCAATGGCAATAGGTATTGCTCTAACTGGCTCGGTACGTTGGGGATTCATGCTCCCGTCTCTACTTGCTGCTTTCGGAACTCTCTTTTTAGTAGCAGATTTAACGAAAAGACTCTACGGTATACGCATCGCACTATTAGCCGGCGTTGCCCTGTTGAGCACGTTCCAATTTGCTCTTCAAGCTCGGACGGCACAAATAGATATGTCTCTCACTTTTTTTACTACGTTAGGGGCTTACGGGTTTCTACGCTATTCATTAATTGACGCCAAGAATATCTGGTGGTATGTCAGTTGGATCGCAATGGGCATCGGTATATTGACCAAGGGGGTAGGCTTTCTGCCCTTGGCGTTAATACCCGGCTGGATATTATTCTATAAACAAGGAGTAGTGCATCACCCTACATGGAAACAGTATATAAAGGGTTTTTCATTACTTATCTTGACGGTTAGCTTGTGGGTCGTGCCCATGGTCTTGATCGCCACATTTGGAGACGATTCAAGTCTCACAGCTTATCGGGATAATATCCTTTTCAAACAGACGGGCGAAAGATATGCCAATTCATGGCATCACTTGAACCCTTGGTATTACTATCTAGCCAGTGTCATTCCTTGGGCATGGCTACCTCTAATACTGGCCTTCCCATGGCTTATTAAACACTGGCAGCGTCGATTGAGAAGACGCGATGCTAAGATTTGGATGCCTTTAAGCGCAATATTGCTGATCCTTCTGTTTTTTTCGTTGTCGCCAGGCAAACGAGGCGTTTATATATTGCCTACAATCCCATTGTTAATATGGGCGGTCGCGCCGTCCATACCCGGCCTATTGCAACAAAAGGGTCTCAATTATCTGGCAACATTTACTATCATTGCCATTTCAGGCACTTTACTAACTGCAGGAGTCTTAGGTGGTTATGGAGTCAGTAGCCTAAACGAATTATCGCAGCACTATGGAGTAGTGCCTTGGAATTGGTGGATGACGATTGGTGCGCTGTCTATCCCCCTCATCCTCTGGTTAAAACCGCACCGTGGAATGTTGATATTTGTAATATGGATGCTGGCCTTCTGGGTTTCATGGTCTACATGGGGCTATGTACTAATGAATACGGCCAGGTCGCCTCACGATATGATGCAAAATGTTCAGCGCATAACAGGAAAAAACGCTTCATTGGCGCTCCCGGATTTCGATGAAGAATTTGTGCTACAAGCACAACAACCCGTCGTGCAATTCGGCTTTAAAACCCCATTAGAAAAACAATTACAACGTGCTTACGCATGGGTTAAACAGTCTCCCGATGAGCGTTGGATATTAACACGAGCAGATCAGGCAAAAGGGGAAGCTTGTATCGATCAATCCGAAAAGCATGATCTGGGTATTCAAAACAGTGATCATTGGTGGCTTCTTCCCGGAAGCGCTTTTTCTCAGTGCCCAGGAAATAAAAAATCTGCGCCGCTATACGAAGCTCCCACGACAAAATAGTCATCACCACCCTAAAATCCCGTCAAAGAGAGGCTTTAAGCCTCTCTTAACATTATAGAAACAAAACCCCTTAACACCTCCAACCTGAGCTTTAAAATGAAAAAGACAATCGCTGTATCTGGCAATTCATCAAGATCACCAAGATCTTTCTTGATACTTTCAGCAACATGCTTTTCACTCTTCTTGATACTATCATTGATAGTTAAAACTACTAATTGGTTTACTGGAATAAATGGAACCATACACAACCTCTTTGCACAGCACCAGAGTTCTTTTCTATTCAACTTCATGCTAAGCATAACTGAACTTGGTGA
>NZ_JAKGAK010000034.1 GCF_023061185.1 Chromohalobacter beijerinckii | reverse complement strand
GCACCGAGCGTGCCCAAGTGCACTTCGACCACGCCATTACTCTCCGATGCACCCAGTCCAGGTGCTCGAACGCGCCCCGGGCGCGGTCTGCGTGGCTTGGTGCATTATGGAATTGGGGTTTGGAATTTCTACATTACGCTCACTCAGGGTGAGCGAAAAATACTTTTTGTAATCGTTTTTCTCGTTGGATAAGGTTTTTCAACGTCGTATTATGCTTACTATGAGTGATCAAAAAGATAAAAAGCTAAACCGCCTGCTAGCGAGCCTGGGAGACTTTGATCTGGTCTCCAGTCGCTGGTTGCAAGCTCAGGGCTATTCGAGAAGCCTGGTGGCGCGTTACGTCTCCAGCGGATGGTTGATCTCGCCGGCACGAGGGGTCTATCTGAGAAAGGGCGGGCGGCTACAGTGGCAAGGCGTGTTGCGAAGTCTGCAACAGCGAGAAGGCCTCCCGTTATACATTGGCGGGCGTTTCGCACTGGAAATGCACGGGCACGAACACTATCTACGTCTGGGCGAAGCCGCCACGGTGACGCTTTATGGGGCGGTTCGGCCGCCAGGTTGGCTTGGTCAACTGGCACTGCCCGAGCGGTTCGTGTTTTGTGGTAAGCCTCCCTTCGAATGGTCGGTCCCCCATTTCACGATAGAAACACAGGACGATGTTTTACGCGACCAGGGTTTGGAGCGCCGAGAGGCGATTTCTGGTGTAGAGCCCATCGTCTGCTCCACACCGGAGCGCGCGATATTGGAACTATGCGATGGTCCTACCGGAGCGGCGCTGGTCTATGAAGCTGATGCGCTCATGCAGAGTCTGACGACACTGCGGCCGAGGCGTGTAGCGGTGTTGTTGCGTCATTGTCGGAGCATCAAGGCCAAGCGTTTGTTTCTCGCTCTGGCGGATCGATATCAGCATGCCTGGCTGCGCAGAACCCCGCTGGACGGGGTGGACCTCGGCAGCGGTAAACGCGTCCTGGTGCCCGGCGGCCGCTTGCATCCGACTTATCAGATCACGCTACCGAGAGACTTGGATGAGCACCTGGGATAAACGCTATACCGACCGTGTTCAGTTGCTGGTAGATATTCTGCCGATGCTGTCGCAGGAGCCGCGCTTTGCGTTGAAGGGCGGGACGGCGATCAACCTGTTCGAACATGACCTACCTCGGCTGTCGGTAGATATCGATCTCGCCTGGTTGCCGGTCCATGATTTCGCCGAGGACACTGCCTTGATCGGCCAGGCGCTTGAAACTCTTGCAGAGACGCTACGGGCTCAATCAACCATCTCGAGTGTGCAGTTGTCGGCACCTCAGGGCAGTCGGGGTATAACGCGATTGATCGTCAGTCGGGGCTCGGCGCGTGTGCAGATCGAAACCACGCCGGTCATGCGCGGTACGGTGCACGCCGTACGCGAGATGGAGGTTCAGCCGGCGGTAGAGGAGGCGTTCGGCTTTGCTTCCGCACAAGTGCTCGATTTCGCTGACCTTTATGCCGGGAAGCTGTCGGCGGCGCTATCGCGTCAGCATCCGCGCGACTTGTTCGATGTGGGACTGTTATTGGCGGATGACCGAGCCAATAAAAACTTGTGGCGTACGTTTCTGGTCTATCTGACCTGCAGTCCAAAGCCTGCCTGGGAAATTCTCGAACCTCAGTCGCCAAAAGATTTCGACGCCATCTTTCAAGCGCACTTTAGAGGAATGACGGCCGAGCCCGTGACCGTGGATGAATTGCTGGAGTATAGGGTGAAGCTGCTGGCACGTATCGCTGAGTGGATGGACGACACATCGCGAGCATTTCTGCTTTCCGTCGAAAACGAACAGCCGGACTTCGACCTGATCGGGCTGCCTGCCGCCCGCGAGTTGCCCGGCGTCAAACGCAAGCTGCAGAACCTAGCGCGGCGCTCAGCACAGAAGCGACATGAGGACGGACTCCAACTGAATCAGGCATTGGCTCGATTTTTCGCGACCTGATAGGTTTGCTGAGCATCTCGCGATGCATGGGAACGCCGGCTACTTACCCAGCTCACCAATGCACCCAGTCCAGGTGTTCGAACGCGCCTCGGGCGTGATCCTCGCGGAACATCTACTAGCTGATGATCGTTAGTCAGTCGTCTCCTGCTCCGGTTCTTCCCGCGGTTGCAGCGCCTCTTCCTTTTCCGCCCATTTCAGCAGGGCATCCAATGCCGGGCACAGGGCCTGCCCCCTTTCGGTCAGGCAATGCTCCACCTTGGGCGGTACCTGTGGGTAGGTCTTGCGGGCCCCGGTCTGGTCGGTGGGCTGATGGCGATGAGCCAGGGGGCCACATCGTACTTGCCGTACGCGACGTGTTTGAGGCGCGGATGCGCCGCTGGTTTTGAGGAGAGCGGGCTCGATGTCCCCATCGAGCCCGCGAGAGCTACGTATCAGCGCGCCTGTATGAATTCGAGCAGGTCAGTGTTGATCTGGTCGGGGTGCGTGGCGAACATGCCATGCGACAGGTCGGGGTATGTCTTCAGCGTGCCGTTAGGCAGGAGCTTGACCGCCTTGTGGGCCGAGGCCGCGATCGGAACGATTTGGTCGTCCTCTCCGTGCATCACCAGCACGGGAATCGTGATCGCCTGGAGGTCGTCGGTGAAGTCGGTCTCCGAAAATGCTTCGATGGAGTCGTACTGGGCCTTGGCGCCGCCTTCCATGCCTTGCCGCCACCAGTTGTCGATCAGGCCCTGGCTGACCTCGGCACCGTCGCGATTGAACCCGTAGAACGGGCCGGCGGGGATGTCCTTGAAGAACTGTGCGCGGTTGGTTGCCAGAGTGCTGCGAAAGCCGTCGAACACCTCCTTGGGCGTGCCTTCCGGATTGGCGGATGTCTGTAGCATGAGCGGGGTCACTGCGCCCATCAAGACGGCCTTGGCGACGCGGTCTGATTCTGCCCGGGCGACGTAGCGCGCGACGACGCCGCCTCCGGTCGAATGGCCGATATGAACGGCGTCTTTCAAATCGAGTGCGTTCACCAGTTCCGTAGTGTCGGACGCGTAAGTGTCCATGTCGTTGCCCGTATCGGTCTGGTCTGAGCGGCCATGCCCTCGGCGATCGAAGGCGATGACGCGGTAGCCCTGCGATAGAAAGAACAACATCTGACTATCCCAGTCGTCCGCCGAAAGCGGCCAGCCGTGGTGAAAGACAATGGGCTGAGCATCTTTGGCTCCCCAATCCTTGTAGAAAACGTTCGTACCGTCTCGAGTCGTAATGGTTGCCATCTTTTTCTCCTCCTGTTGGGTAGAAGCCGGATACCGGTTTTTCCAGGGGCTGGCGACTCGATAGGCGATTCTCGGTTCTCGATTCTCGCACTGGTTTCACCATCCCCGCTCGAACAGCTCTGTTAGATTAGCCGCTCGCGCGGAGAAGCGATGTATTCGGGAGTTGTTTTGGCCACAGAAACGCGATACCGCTGCTGGCGGCGTGCTCTTCCCTGACCCAATCGCGTTGCCATGCGGCAGTTCGCCGGCATGGCGCCGGCGAACTGCTCGAGGTTCTTTCAGGTACGTTTCACCTCGGACGCTTCCTTGGCGCGATCCTTGTCCTTGAAGGCCACCAGGAAGAGCAGCAGGACGGCGAGGGCGAAGCATGCAGGGAACAGCCAGATGCCTTGCCAGTCATGACCGTCGGCGGTGGCGTAGTGATCGGTGACCAGGCCGGCGACCCAGAAGCCGATCAACATGCCGACCCCGTAGGTAGCCAGCGTGATCATGCCTTGGGCGGCACTCTGGAAGCGTTCGCCAGCGCGTGCATCGGTGTAGATCTGCCCAGAGACGAAGAAAAAATCATAGCAGACGCCGTGCAGGGCGATACCGAGCAGCAGCAGGTAGACGCCTTCACCGGCATCGCCGAAGGCGAAGAGGGCATAACGCACGGCCCAGGCCAGCATGCCGATAATCAGGGTGATCTTGATGCCGAAGCGGTGGATGAAGACCGGCAACAGCAGCATGAACAAGACTTCCGAGATCTGCCCCAGGGTCATCTTGCCGGTGGGATTGGCCACGCCGATTTCCGCCAGAAAGGGATTGGCGTTCTGGTAGTAGAAGGCCAGCGGAATGCAGATCAGCACCGAGGCGACAAAGAAGATCGCGTAGTTGCGGTCATTGAGCAGTTTCAGAGCATCGAGTCCGAGAATTTCTTTCAGCCCACCCTTGCGGGTGTCCGCCTTGGGTGGGGTGGCTGGCAGGGTAAAGCAGTAGAGGCCCAGTGCCAGCGAGGCGATGGCACACATCAGGAATGTGTTGCGCAGGGCGCCGCCAGCGATGGCCTCGGCGCCGTCCCAGGAGAACAGGTAGCTGATCGCCAGCCCGGCGAGGATCCAGCCGATGGTGCCCCAGACTCGAATCTTGGCGAATTCCTGCGAGGGATCGCGCATCTGGCGAAACGAAACCGAATTCACCAGCGCCAGGGTGGGCATGTAGAGGATCATGTAGACCAGCACCAACGGATAGAAGGTGGTGAAGTCCTGGGCGCGGTACAGGCCGAACAGCAGGGCGGCACCGGCCAAGTGCAGCAGGGCGAGGATGCGTTCGGCGTTGAAGTAGCGATCAGCGATCAAGCCGATGATAAAGGGCGCGATGATCGCGCCCCATGACTGGGTCGAGAAGGCTATACCGATCTGGCCTCCGCTGGCTCCCAGGTTTTGGGAAAGAAAAGTGCCCAGGGTGACGAACCAGCCGCCCCAGATGAAGAACTGCAGAAACATCATGATGCCGAGTCGTGTGCGTAGCATGGCGTACCCTCGTTATTGTGTGATGGGTATCAGTTCGTTTCGTCGAGTCCCAGCAAGCGTCGGTTGCGCCCCGGGTCCGAGCCGGTGTCGGCGAAGTCATCGAAGGCTTTGTCGGCGCGCTGGATCAGGTGGCGGTCGATGAAGGGGGCGCCCTCGGCGGCCCCTTGGGCGGCGTCCTTGAGGCAGCATTCCCACTCGAGTACCGCCCAGCCGTCGTAGCCGTATTGGGTGAGCCGCGAGAAGATGCCCTTGAAATCGACCTGGCCATCGCCCAGCGAGCGGAAGCGACCGGGGCGGTCGACCCAACCCTGATAGCCGCCATAGACCCCGCTGCGGGCGCTGGGTGTGAACTCCGCATCCTTGACGTGGAACATCCCGATCCGCTCGTGATAGCGATCGATGAAGCCCAGGTAGTCGAGTTGCTGCAGCACCATGTGACTGGGGTCGAAGAGGATCTTCGCTCGGGGGTGACCGTCCACGGTCTCGAGGAAGCGTTCGAAGGTGGCGCCATCGTGCAGGTCTTCCCCTGGGTGAATCTCGAAGCACAGGTCGACGCCTTGCTCGTCGAAGACATCCAGGATCGGCCGCCAACGACGGGCCAGTTCGGCGAAACCTTCCTCAATGAGCCCCGGTGGCCGTTGTGGCCAGGGATAAAAGTAGGGCCACAGCAGGGCACCGGAGAAGGTGCCGTGTGCTTTCATCCCCAGGCGGCGACTGGCGCGGGCGGCGAGCTTGAGCTGTTCTTCTGCCCATTGTCGCCGTGCCTCGGGGTGGCCGTGCAGGTGTGATGGGGCGAAGCCGTCGAACAGTTCATCGAAGGCGGGGTGCACCGCCACCAATTGCCCTTGGAGATGGGTGGAGAGCTCGCTGATCGCCACGCCGGCTTCGGCGCAGCGTCCGGTCAGCTCGTCGCAGTAATCTTGGCTGTCGGCGGCGAGTTCGAGATCGATAAGGCGTGAATCGACCGTCGGCATCTGTACGCCACGATAGCCGAGTGAGGCGGCCCAACGGGTGATCGTGTCGAGATCATTGAAAGGCGGGTGATCGTCAAGGAACTGGGCGAGAAAGAGCGCCGGACCCTTGATGCCCTTGTCGTGAGTGCTGGTCATGTCGTTGTCTCCGCGTCATGCCGCTGGGAAGTGTCCTCGAGGGATGTCCACTTGGAGGTGCCGGCCTGGCTTTTCAGCAGGGCCTCGATGAAGGCCATGCCACGCAGGCCCTCTTCCATGCCGGGGACGCCCGCGGCAGCACCGTGCTCGCCACGTCGGACGGCGTCGGCGAAGTCGCGATAGAGGTTGGCCAGCGCTTCCAGGTACCCTTCGGGATGGCCACCGGGCAGTCGCAGGCGCTCCAGGGCTTCCGGTGCCAGGCCGGGCTGATCGATCCCCGCACGCAGCACGCGCATGGGCTCATCAAGGCGCCGGTGGACCAAGGTATTGGGCTCCATCTGCTGCCATTCCAGCGCCCCGCGATCGCCATACAGGCGGATCTTCAGGGCGTTCTCCTCGCCGGTGCAGACTTGGCTTGCCATCAGGGTGCCGCTGGCCCCTTCAGCGGTTTGGAACAGGGCGTCGCCGTCGTCGTCCAGCCGCCGTTGTTCGCCGTGGGTGCCAAGGGCGGCGCAGAGTTCAGTGACGTGGTGTCCTGAGATGAACTCGGCGAGGCCGAAGGCATGCGTACCGATGTCGGCCATGCATCCGCTGGCACCGGCGATGGCGGGATCGGTGCGCCATCCCGCCTGCTTGTTGCCGGTGCCCTCGAGGTTGGTGCTGAGCCAGCCCTGAGGGTATTCGACGTGAATCTTGCGCAGGCGGCCGAGCTCGCCATCGCGCACCAGGCGGCGTGCCTGCCAGACCATGGGATAGCCGAGATAGGTGTGGGCGAGGCCGTAGAGGCTCGTGCCCACATCGAGAGTGGCAGCGAGCTGGCGTGCCTCCTCCAGGGTGGTCGCTGCCGGCTTCTCGCAGAAGACATGGAAGCCCGCCTCGAGTGCGGCCTGGCTGATGGGCACGTGCAGGTGATTGGGCGTGACCACGACCAGCACGTCCATGCGCTGATCGTCGGGTAGCCGGCGCTCGCCATCGATTAGTGACTGCCAGTCGGGGTAGAGGCGCTGTGCCGAAAGGCCACAGGCCTCGCCGGTGCGGGCGTTGTTGCCGGGGTCGCGGCTGAAGCTGGCGCAGACCAGTTCAAGCTCGCCATCCAGAGCGGCGGCCAGGCGATGTACCCGGCCGATGAAGGCGCCTTCGCCACCCCCGATCATGCCCATTCGCACGCGTCGTTTTGCTGTTGTCATTCGTCCTCCACAGGGTTCGGCTGGGCCGTTTCAACCGATCTACTCATGAAATGTAACCGGTTACATTAAGCTGTAAGCTAGTCACCCAGACGCGGGGCATCAATGCGACCTAGGTCGCAGGGGCGCGAGCGGGTGCACCGATGAGCCAGGGGCAATGATGCAGTAGACTGGCGCGCATGATGGTGCCGAGGTAGGCGACGAGACGAGGAGGTTCACAGCCAGGAATGACCAATATTCGTAAGGTGGCCGAGTTGGCCGGTGTGTCGGTGGCGACGGTGTCGCGCACCTTGAAGACGCCCGCCATCGTATCGCCGGGAACGCGCGACAGAGTGCTGGCCGCCGTCGAGCAGGCTGGTTACCGGCCGAATCTCATGGCGGTGCAGTTCCGGTCGCAACGCACCCGCAACCTGGTGGTGCTGGTGCCGACCATCGCCAACACCTTCTTTGCCCGGGTGATTGGCGGCATCCAGGAAGCGGCGCAGCGGCGGGGGTATGGCATTCTGCTGTGCAATACACTCGGCGATGAACGCACCGAGCAGGCCTACGCCGGCCTGGTGTCGACGCGTCAGGCCGACGGCCTCATCCAGCTGCGCGCCTATGATCCCTTCACGGCCTCGGATGGCAAGGCGCGACCGCCGATGGTCAACGCCTGTGAGGTGCTCGACAAGTCGCCGTGCCCCACCGTCAAGCTCGACAACCGAGCCGCCGCCCGGGTGGTGACCGAACATCTACTGACACTGGGACATCGGCGTATCGGCATGATCAAAGGGCCGCTCAACAGCCCCTTGACCCGAGATCGTCTACTCGGTTTCCAGGATGCCCTGGCGACTGCTGGCCTGATGTCGGACGAGAGCCTGTGGTGTCCTGGCGATTTCACGCCGCCCTCGGGTCATCGGGCGGCAGGTGACCTGCTATCGCGAGCCGACCCACCCACTGCGATCTTCTGCGAAAACGACGAAATGGCCATGGGTGCCATGCGGCGCATCAAGGAAGCGGGGCTTCGGGTGCCCGAGGATATCTCGGTGGCGGGATTCGACGATATCGCCTTCGCTTCCTTTTGCGATCCCTCCCTGACGACCATCGCCCAGCCCGCCGAGAATTTCGGGCGCGAGGCCGTGTCTCTGTTGCTCGACATCATCGATGGTCGGGATGACGCAGCGGATGAGCATCGCATCATGCCCTTCGAGCTGGTAGTACGAGAGAGCACGGGACCGGCCGTTTGATCCCGGAGATACAAGACGAGCCAGTTCATCTCCATCGAGGGCGATCTGCTGCTGGGTTGAGGCATCGCTACAGGCCCTTCAGCC
>NZ_JAKGAK010000033.1 GCF_023061185.1 Chromohalobacter beijerinckii | reverse complement strand
GTGTCGAGCTCGACGGAAAGCAGCTTGGCGCGCGGAATGGCGCCCAGGTTCAACTGCTCGTACACCGTGGTGAATGCCGGATTATGCGTGGCCTGAGCCACTGCAAAGTGAAAGGCGAAGTCTTCTTCCCGCGCCTGTGACTGATGCTGGAACGCCTCGATGAAGCGCCCATGCGCCTGACGAAGTCGCTCGATATCCGCATCGTCGCGCCGCAACGCTGCCAGGGCGGCGGCTTCCGGCTCCAAGGTCAAACGCAACTCGAGAATTCCTAGAATATCCTCGACCGTGGTCAGGCTGATCCGCTTGGCGGGATACGCTTCCTCTGGTGCCGCGCGCAGTACCCGCGTGCCGATCCCGCGACGCGTCTCGACCAGCCCCAGCGACTTGAGGTGGGTAATTGCCTCCCGGACCACCGTACGACTGACGCCAAACATCTCGCACAAGCCATTCTCTGGGGGCAGCTTATCCCCCACTGCGATATTGCCCTGCGCAATGATCGACTCGAGTTGCTGCGAGACCTGCCGGGACAAACTCCCTTGCTGGGAGACACGCTTAACGCCAAGTGGATTCATAACCTGTGTCATCGCTTTTCCATGCCCCGCAAAAAGAAGCTCACCCCGGACGTTTGTCCGGGCCCCGAGAGTCCATTATTCCAGTATTGTGCTTCAGCCGTCATCGGGGTGCCCCGCCGCGGTAAACTTCCCACCCTGGAAAATCACGGCGGGGTCATTGATATCGGGCTTTTCATTACGGGACTCGATTTCTTCACGCCATACTTCGGAGCTATCCTTGGGTACCCAGCCGAGGAATCCTGACTGGCTGTTATCCCACCACTTCTCGGCATTGTCAGACGCCCCATATATCACGGTGTTGCCCAGCTTGGAGGCAGAAAACGCGCGTCCGAGTAGATCCACCAAATCCTCGACACTCAGCCATGTCGCCATCATTCGCTTGTCCACGGGCTTGGGGAAGCATGAGCCGATACGAATACTCAGGGTCTCTATCTGGAATTTATCGTGGTACAGACTTGCCAAGTCTTCACCGAAGCACTTGGACAGACCATACAGCGAGTCGGGACGACGCGGCGCCTCGGTGTCGATGCGTGTCGTGCGTGGGTAGAAGCCGATGGTGTGATTGGAGCTGGCAAACACGATGCGCGGCTTTCCGAGGTTTCGAGCCGCTTCGTAAAGATTGTAGGCCCCGATGATGTTGGCTTGGAGAATATCGTTCCAAGGTTGTTCCACCGAGACACCGCCAAGATGAATGATCCCATCGCAATCGGCGACCAGATTTCTAACGGCATCGGCATCGGCGAGATCGCAGGACACCAACTCTTCATGCGGCTGGGCCTCCCCCAATTCAGCGATATCGGACAGGCGTACTTTTTCTGCCAGTTGATCCAGGTACGGGCGGATCGCTTTACCCACACCACCGGCCGCGCCTGTCACCAAAATTCGATTCAACATGCCATACACTCCTTCAATATTCAGTACGCGCGATATCAATACACATGCTCGTCATCGCATGCATGCGCGCTCCTTCAACAAGATAGCGACATCTAGAAGCCGTAAAGTCGCGCCGGGTTGTCCACGAGAATCCGCTGGCGCTGCTCGGCCGAAGCCCACTCGAGCAACACGTCGAGTTGCTCGGCATCGTCGGGGTACTGTTCGCGCGGTACGCCGACATGCGGCCAGTTAGAGCCCCAGATGATGCGCTCGGGCGCATGCGCGATGGCCCGCTTGGCAATCGCCCCGATATCCGCATAGTCGGGACCGCCGGTCTGGCTGGCTTCGTAGCCGGCGCAGATCTTGAACCAAGCATTGCCACGGTCCAGCAGCCGCAGGATCTCGTCGACCCGGGCATCGTCCGGCGCTACGGGCGGCATGAACTTGCCGATATGATCGATGATGTACTCGCCTTCGATACGTCGCAGGCCGTCGACGTAGTCGTTCAGATTGCAGCCGTTGAACTGCACCATCAGATGCCAACCCAGCGGACGAATACGCTTCTCGACATCGAGCATCTGCTCTTGGGTGACCGCGCCCCCCCGGCAGATTCATGATCCGCGCCCCGCGCACACCCTTGTCATGCCAGACCTTAAGGTCGCTGGCCGGCGTATCGGGCGTTACCGCCGCGACACCGCGGGCAGCTTGCGTACCCAGTTGATCTAACGCCGCAAGTAGAGCGCGATTGTCACGCTGATACGCATTGGGCTGGGTGACGACCACACGCTCGAGCGACAGCCATCGCTGGAGCTTGCGATAATCCTCGACCGTTGCCAGCTCGGGAATCTTCGGACCGCCGGGTTGAGCATCGAAGCCCGGCAGATACAGGTGAATATGACAGTCGGTTGCACCGGCCGGCGCCGTGAGCTTGGGGGCCGGGCCGTCGAGCGGACGAGTATTGGCAGGGATTTCTGACACGCTCATGCCTCCTTCAAAGCGAATTGGCGTAATGCATCACGGTCGATCTCGATGCCCAGACCCGGTCCATCGGGGATCTGCATAACACCGCCGGCATGTTCCAACGGCGTTTTGACGACCGCCTGTCGGAAAGGATTATGCGTCCGGTCGAACTCCATGATGGGTTCCCGAGGGCGACGACGGGGTGGATTCGGTGGCAACGCTGCCATGCTTTGCAGGCTCGCAGCCAGGCATACCGCCGTTCCCCACACATGCGGCACCAGGCGAACGCCGAACATGGCCGCCATATCGACGACACGGCGCATTTCCGAAAACCCTCCCACGCTACAGACATCCGGCTGCACGATATCCACCGCACGGGTTTGCAGCGGTTCCAACATGGCATAACGACCATGCCAATTCTCACCACTCGCCACAGGAATCGGCTGCCCATCACGCACTGCGTGATAGGTGGAAATCTGCTCCGGCAACACCGGCTCCTCGAACCAATCCACGCCGAAGGCAGAGGCACGCTTGCCCAGATCCAGCGCCTCGAGCAGATCGTACCCATGGTTGGCATCGATCATCAGGCGTCCCTCGGGACCCAGCGACTCGCGCGCGGCGGCGATCACTTTCAGGTCTTCCTCGACGTCAAAGCCGATCTTGATCTTCACGCCATGAAAGCCTTCCCGGACATAACCGGCAACCTCCTCGGCCGTGTCCTGGACTCGGTCGACCCCATCACGCTTGAACGAGCCAGTGGCATACGCCCGCACGGACTCACGAAAACGCCCTCCCAGTAGCTCGGATATCGGCGCGCCATAGTGCTTGCCTTTGATATCCCAAAGCGCGATATCGATACCGCTCAGTGCCGTCACGGTAAGACCGCGCTGCCCCTGATCGCGCAAGCGGTTATAGAGCTCGAGCCACAGCTTTTCCGTTTCAAGCGGATTGCACCCGATAAGCGCTACGGAGTACGCCCTGACCACGGCGGCATTGGGCTTGGCGGGACCCAGGCACTCGCCCCAGCCGATGGTGCCATCATCACAGACGATTTCGACCAGGCAATGTTGGCGCCTATCGAAACGCATTGAAGCGCTTTCAAACGCTTGGTCGAGTTGATGATCCAGCAGATGCACGTTTACGGCTTCTATTTTCATTGATCGCCCCTATCTAAAGTCAGTCGGCCAAGAAGTTGGGGAGTGCCATGGAAATGGCTGGCACATAGGTCACCAGCATCAGCACCATGAAAAGTGCGAGATAGAAAGGCCAAATCGTCTTGACTGCTTTTTCGATCTTTATTTTGCCTATCACACTGCCGACGAACAGGCAGGAACCGACCGGTGGTGTACATAGCCCTATACCGAGATTCATCATCAGCATGATGCCGAAATGGATCGGGCTCATTCCAAACTGAGTCGCAACGGGAAGGAAAATCGGTGTACAGATAAGAATCAATGCGGCCATATCCATCATCATGCCGAGTCCTAGAAGAAGCACATTCAGCATGAGCAATATGACGTATGGATTATCGGAAATGCTGGTCAGCATTTCGATCAATAAAGCGGGCACGTCATAAAGAGCCAGCAAATAGGAGAAGGCCGATGCACAGCCCACCAAGATCATTACCAGCGATGTCGTGCGCACCGCCTGGTAGACGGCTTTTTTGAAGGGCTCCCAACGCAGCTCGCGATAGACTAGCCCGGTCACAACGATAGCGTAGATCGCACCGAAGGCGCCGGACTCGGTTACCGTCAGAATCCCCGAAAGGACCCCGCCGACGATGATCACCGCAGTCAACAGCCCGGGCAGTGCTGCGACAAAGCTGATGACCAACGCCGACCACCCAGGAAATGGTTCACCTTTGTAGCCGCGCTTTACCGCTACGATATAGGCAGCCAAAGCCAATGCCAGACACATCAAGACACCCGGCACGATACCGGCAACGAACAACTGTGTGATAGAAACACCACCACCTGCGGCAACCGCATAGAGAATCATATTGTGACTAGGTGGGATCACGATCCCCGCGATCGAAGACGTTACGGTCACATTGACCGCATAATCGGCATCGTAGCCTTTTTCTTTCATAATCGGGATGAGGATCGAACCAAGCGCTGAGGTGTCTGCAACCGCCGAGCCTGAAATACCGCCAAACAACATGGACGAGCTGACATTGACCATGCCTAGCCCACCGCGCACCCGCCCCACCGCAGCCGATGCCAACCGAACCAGGCGGGTGGATATGCCGCCATGCAGCATCAGTTCCCCGGCAAAAATGAAGAACGGTATGGCCAGTAACGAGAAGACAGAAATACCGGAAAGAATCCGCTGAAAACCGACGAAAAGCGGCAACCCCTCGTAAAGGAATGTGACGACCGAGGCCAGCCCCACAGCAAAGGCTACCGGCGCACCGACTATCAGACCCAGGAAGAAAACGCCGAAAAGAATGATCAGGCCCATGGTGTCACTTCCTCCTGTTCTTCATGAGACGCTGGGCGACATTTACCCCCGAAAATAGCACCATCAGTAGGCCACAGATCGACAGAGGGGCCGCACGCCAACTCTCAGATAGGCCGATCATGGGAATCGCTCGACTGAGGTTATCCATGACCAAAAGCCAACCCTGCCAGGCCATGAAGCACCCAAAAGTAGCTACGAAAAAATCGGCGATATAGCGCATGATCTCGCGCGGTAATACCGGTAACCCTTCGCGGACGAAATCGATGCTCAGGTGAGTATTATTGCGCACGCCGGCAGCCGCTCCCAGACAAGTGATATAGACGACAATCAGCAGCGAGGATTGCTCTACCCACGTCGGCGTGTCGTTGAGAACGTAACGGCCAAAGACCAGCCACCCGAACGTTACGATCAGAAAAACCAGCAGGATACCCGAGACGATGATGCACAGATGTGCGATGCCATCCAGAAAGCGATCGAATGGCGTCTGATGTGGCGGCTCTTCGCTCTGGTCACTCAGTTGGTCGGAATATGAGGTCACGATATTCAATCCTTTCAAGGCGCCCCGGGGGACTCCCGCCCGGAGCGCTTCGTGGGACTAACGAATCATTTCTGGGCAGCTTGGATATCCGTCACGAGCGATTCCAGATCCGGATGCTCCTGGATGAACGCGTCGTATATCGGCTGCATCTTGTCCTGAAATGCCGACTTGTCATCCACCTCATTGATCTTCACGCCGGCGTCGAGGACCTTCTGCCGGCTTTCCTGAACACCTTCTTCCCAGAGTTGCCGCTGCTGCTTGGCAGCATCTTCAGCCGCTTCACGTACAGCTTTCTGATCTTCATCGTTGAGCTCCTCCCAACTGGCCTTGGCGACACACAGACACTCAGGCAGGATCAGATGCTCGGTCAGGGAGTAGTACTTTGCCACCTCGTAGTGGCCGCTGGACTCATAAGACGGGTAATTGTTCTCGGCACCATCGATGACCCCGGTCTTGAGCGATTGATAGACTTCACTATAAGCCATCGGCGTTGCATTACCGCCCATCTCGTCGATCATCTGGACATAGAGATCATTGTTCATGACGCGGACCTTGAGGCCCTCGACGTCGTCGGGCGTCTTCACCGGATGGTCGGTGTTGTAGAGACTGCGCGCTCCGGAGCCGAACCAGGACAGCGCAATCAGGTTTTTCTCGGCCAACGCATCGGCGAAGCGGTCACCGATTTCGCCATCCATGATGCGGTACATATCATCTGGACTTTTGAAAATGAACGGCAGTGAAAGGACGTTAGTGGCAGGTACGATTGGTCCCATCGGCTCCATATTAAAGTTGGCAAAATCCAGCGCACCGCTACGCACCTGCTCGATGGCGTCCGGCTGATCGCCCAGCACCGCGTTATGATAGACCTTAGGCTCGACACGACCATCGGTCTTCTCGGCGACCTCCTTGGCAAAACTTTCCAGGGCTTTGCCATTCGGGTAGCTAGGTGGGTGGATGTTCCATCCGCGCCAGCTGTCTGCTTGTGCCGCCGCCGAAATAGAAACACTCAACAGCATTCCAATCGTCGCTGCTGCTTTTACATAGCTTGTCATCTTTAGTCTTTTGTTGGTCTGCATGACGTTGCTCCTTATAGTTCATATTGTTTCTTTATATTAAACTAACCACACTGATTAATTTTCCACTCCTTCATTGCTTAAAATCGTAACCGAGTAAAAATCAATGCCATCCTAGTTAGGACAATCACCTGCCTGACCGGCTGAGTAATGGAATGCCCCATTGCTTAATCAGTCTAGGTACTTTAACGCATGTTGTCATACATCATACCGGTATGGCGTGTAGACATTAGGCTAAGACAACGAAACGTAACGTGGCGAGCTAGCTGATACACCCTATGGGCAGCTAAAACGCACCAACGCATGCTGCACGCAGCATGCGTTGGTTGGGAGCGGCCTTTTAGGCCTGTGGTATCCGCTGGTTGCGGGAAGGGCGAATGTTGCGTTTAACCGTAGATATCCTGGCTGCGCAGATAATCATCATAACTGCCGCTAAAGTCGACGATATCGTCGTCCTTCATCTCGATGATGCGGGTCGCCAAGGAACCGACAAACTCACGATCATGACTGACGAAGATCAAGGTGCCGGGATAATTCTCCAGCGCCAGGTTGAGCGCTTCTATCGACTCCATATCAAGGTGGTTGGTGGGCTCATCCATCACCAGCACGTTAGGCTTCTGCAGCGCCAGCTTACCGAACAGCATCCGCCCCTGTTCGCCCCCTGAGATCACCTTGACCGACTTACCGATATCATCGTTGGAGAACAGCATCCGGCCCAGCGCCCCGCGTACGGTCTGCTCACCTTCCGTGGTCCACTGCCGCATCCATTCGAAAAGCGTCTCACCGCCTTCGAAATCATCAGCGTGATCCTGGGCGAAGTACCCCACTTCTGCCGCATCGGTCCATTTCACCTCGCCCGAATCCGGTGTCATTGTGCCCACCAGACAATTCAGCAGGGTCGTCTTACCAATCCCGTTGGGTCCGATGATAGCGACTTTCTCGCCGGCTTCGATCTGCAAATCGAAGCGGTCGAACAGCACGTTGTCACCCCACGCCTTGGAGAGTTTCTCGGCGTTCAACGCATGTCGGTGTATCTTTTTGGTCTGCTCGAAGCGAATGAACGGGCTGACGCGTGACGACGGTTTGACCTCATCGAGCTGGATCTTGTCGATCTTGCGTTGGCGCGATGTGGCCTGCTTGGCCTTGGAGGCGTTGGCCGAGAAGCGGCTGACGAATTGCTGTAACTCGGCAATCTCCGCCTTCTTCTTGGCGTTATCGGCATGCAAGCGCTCCCGCGCTTGGGTAGCAGCGGTCATATACTCATCATAGTTACCCGGAAACAGCGTCAGCTCGCCGTAGTCGAGGTCCGCCATATGGGTGCAGACGCTATTCAAGAAGTGACGATCATGAGAAATGATGATCATGGTCGAGCTACGTGAACGCAGAATCCCTTCCAGCCACCGGATAGTGTTGATATCCAAGTGGTTGGTAGGCTCGTCGAGCAACAGTACGTCGGGATCGCTGAACAGCGCCTGGGCCAGCAGCACTCGCAGTTTCCAGCCCGGCGCCACCACGCTCATCGGCTGGGTGTGCTGCGCAAGAGGGATACCGAGGCCGAGCAGCAACTCCCCTGCGCGGGCCTCTGCTGTATAACCGTCGAGTTCGGCGTAGCGCACCTCGAGATCGGCGACTTTCATGCCATCTTCCTCGGACATTTCAGCCTGCGAATAGATACGCTCGCGCTCGGCGGTCACCTCCCAAAGCTCGGTGTTACCCATGATCACGGTGTCGATGACACGCTCGTTCTCGAACGCGAACTGATCCTGACTCAGCTTACCGAGCCGTGTGGTGGCGTCCTTCATCACCTGGCCGTTGGTGGGTTCCAGGTCGCCACCCAGAATCTTCATGAAGGTAGACTTGCCGCAACCATTGGCACCGATCAGGCCATAGCGGTTGCCCTCTCCAAACTTGACGGAGACATTTTCGAATAACGGCTTGGCGCCGAACTGCATGGTGATGTTGGCGGTAGAGAGCAAAATCGGGGTTCTCGCGGGAAACGGCGTGAATGAAGCGACGGCGGACCCGGCGGTACGAGCCCCAACCTATGTCGAGGCGGCATTGTACGCGCTGGCAACGACCAACGTCAGCGCCATCCTCTAATTACGAACTCTGGTATGTGATAAGCG
>NZ_JAKGAK010000032.1 GCF_023061185.1 Chromohalobacter beijerinckii | reverse complement strand
AACTGGAGGGCTTGTAGCGATGCCTTAACCAAGCAGTAGATCGCCCTCGAGAGGAATGAACTGGCTCGCTTCCCCGCGCGAGCGGCTAATCTAAAAGAGCTGTTCGAGCGGGGATGGTGAAACCATTGCGAGAACCGAGAACCGCGAATCGCCTATCGAGTCGCCAGCCCCTGGAAAAACCGGTACCCGGCGTCTACCCAACAGGAGGAGAAAAAGATGGCAACCATTACGACTCGAGACGGTACGAACGTTTTCTACAAGGATTGGGGAGCCAAAGATGCTCAGCCCATTGTCTTTCACCACGGCTGGCCGCTTTCGGCGGACGACTGGGATAGTCAGATGCTGTTCTTTCTATCGCAGGGCTACCGTGTCATCGCGTTCGACCGCCGAGGGCACGGGCGCTCGGACCAGACCGATACGGGCAACGACATGGACACCTACGCGGACGACACTGCGGAGCTGGTGAATGCACTCGATCTGAAAGACGCCATTCATATCGGTCATTCGACCGGAGGCGGCGTCGTCGCGCACTACGTCGCTCGGGCAGAATCAGGCCGCGTCGCCAAGGCCGTCTTGATGGGCGCGGTTACCCCGCTCATGTTAAAGACATCCGCCAATCCAGAAGGCACGCCCAAGGAAGTGTTCGACGGCTTTCGCAACGCCCTGGCAGCCAATCGCGCACAGTTCTTCAAGGACATCCCCGCCGGCCCGTTCTACGGGTTCAATCGCGACGGTGCCGAGGTCAGCCAAGGCCTGATCGACAACTGGTGGCGACAGGGCATGGAAGGCGGCGCCAAGGCCCAGTACGACTCCATCGAAGCATTTTCGGAGACCGACTTCACCGACGACCTCCAGGCGATCACGATTCCCGTGCTGGTGATGCACGGAGAGGACGACCAGATCGTTCCGATCGCGGCCTCGGCCCACAAGGCGGTCAAGCTCCTACCTAACGGCACGCTGAAGACATATCCCGACCTGTCGCATGGCATGTTCGCCACGCACCCCGACCAGATCAACGCCGACCTGCTCGAATTCATACAGGCGCGCTGATACGTGGCTTTCGCGGGCTCGACATGGACATCGGGCCCGTTCTCCACGAGGCCTGCAGCGTAGCGGCGCCTAACTCCAACAGCTCGCCCTCGATGGGTATGAACTGGCTCGCGGCATTGAGAAGAAAATGGCGGCGCGGATTCATGAACCATGCCGTCAAGATCACTATGGGGCACTTTCACGCCAGGTCGGTTGCGCAAGTTTGCAGGTGTCACCATCACTTCTTCACGCTTTTCGGCCCAGCAAGCGCTATACATAAAGAGACGCAAGTCCAGCCGGACTGAAGAGGAGCGTGGCCATGAACACGCAATGGAAGCTAGAGGGGGACTATCTGGAGAGTTGCACTTGCAAGGGGGCCTGCCCCTGCCTCTATCTGGGAGCCCCTACCGAGGGTGACTGCACGGCACTGGTGGGCTGGCACATTTCCACGGGGCAATATGGTGATGTGGCGCTCAAAGACCTCAACGTGGCGGTCGCGCTGTACGCCCCAGGGCCAATGGCGGAGGGCGATTGGAAGGCGGTGCTCTACCTGGACCAACGCGGGGACGAGCGCCAGCAAGAGGCAATGGAGACGATATTCGGCGGCCAGGCCGGGGGCCACCCGGCATTACTCGCCTCGTTGATTAGCGAAGTACGCGCTGTCGAGCGGGTCCCCATTCGCTACGAGGCCGAAAAAGGCCAGCGGCACCTGACGCTCGGCGAATCGGTGGGCGCGCACATCAAAGCGCTCGCAGGTCAGGACGGCGGCGATATCCACATTCGCAACCATCCCCTGGCGGTCGCACCGGGTGAATCCTTGGTGGTGGCTATCTCCCAGTCACTGTTCCACCAGGCTCATGGCATCGATGTCGACCTCAGCGAGCGTACGGCCTTCTATTCGCCGTTCGCCTACGCCGGGCCTTGAACGGGCGTCCTGCCATGCACCTGACAATGGCCAGGCTCCACTCGCGGGAGCGGCTGGTGGTCGCTATCGCCCTGGGGGTGCTGACACTGCTTGCCTGGAGCTATCTCGTCATCACAGGCACATCCCGCCATGTCGACATGCCCATGAGCCTGCCTGCCTCAGGCGAATGGGGACTGGATATGGCGGCGATCAGCGCGCTGATGTGATGCGTAATGATGGTCGCGATGATGCTGCCGAGCGCCAGCCCGATGATTCTTACTTACACCCGAGTGCACCAGCAACGCATGGCCCATGGCAGAGCCATCGCCCCCACTTGGTGTTTCATAGCGGGTTATTTGGCCACCTGGATGGGATTCGGCCTCCTGGCCGCCGCGACCCAGTGGGGGCTGCAACAGAGTACGCTGATAAGCTCAACCATGGGCAAGGCGGGCCCATCACTCGGGGGCGGCTTGCTCATCCTGGCGGGGAGTTTCCAGTTCAGCCAACTCAAGCGCGCTTGTCTGAGCAAGTGTCGCTCGCCGCTTAGCTTTCTGATGACGGAATGGCGCGATGGCACCGCCGGGGCACTTACCATGGGGATCCGCCACGGCGCCTACTGTATTGGCTGTTGCTGGGCACTAATGCTGCTGATGTTCGTCGGGGGCGTCATGAGTCTCGCCTGGATGGCCGCCCTGGCCCTGCTGTTCCTGATGGAGAAGCTCGTGCCCCACGCCCATCACGTGAGCCGGCTCATCGGGGGCCTGCTCATTGCGGCGGGTCTGGGCATTCTGATCCTGAGCTCGTAGAGCACCGTCGCACCGGCCACATGCCTACGGATCACATTCGTCAGTTGCCCCTCGATATTCCTCCAAAGATTGCTGCGCACGTCGCCATGCTGCCGGTGGCATGCCGAACGTCCGCTTGAACGCCTTGCTAAAGGCGGCTTCCGAGTCGTATCCCGCTTCCAGGGCGATGCGCGAGAGGGGCGTTATGCAGTCGGGTCAGCGCCCGGCTGACGTAGGGGTCGCGCAATTCGCCGACCCTGGCACGTTGCTCGGGCGGCAAGCAAGCGAGATAACGTTGCGCGGCCTCGATGTCGCAGCTCACCAGAGGGCCACTACCCCATCATTCAAGCGGACGCTGCATCACCGGCGAGCATGTTCATGATCAGCCGGATCATCGTCTCCTTGTTGGCGGGATCGGACTCCGCCACAAGCAGCGTCAGCGCGGCCAAACCGACATCGTTGAGCACGGGCTCCCCCGTCGATGACAGCAGGCGCTCATTACGGTACAGGAAGTCGACGAACAGAAACGCCGCACTGCGCTTGTTGCCATCGGCGAACGGGTGATTCTTGATCACGAAATAGAGCAGTTGCGCAGCTTTCGACTCGATACTCGGATAGGCCGGCTCGCCGAAGACGGACTGATCGAGGTTACCAAGCAATGAGGCCAGCCCATCGCTTCGATCGCGCGCAAACAGGTCGGTGGCCTCTCCCCGTCCTATCAATTCGGCTTTCAACTCACCCAGCGCGGCTCTCGCGATCTCCAACGAAGGAAGCTGACCGCCCACCTGCACGTCGGGATCGCTCAATAGCCCTTCGTCATAGCGCTGCAGCAGCAGAAACGTCTGCGCATAACGCGCGACGATATCCACCAACCCACGACTGCCCGACACATCCAGCGCCGGGCTGTGCGCCGCCTTGCGCACCAGCGCCATCGCCGCTTCCAACTCCTGGGCATTAGCTTCAAAGCGCTGTTGATGCAGCGTCCAGCCCTGGATGAGGTGCTCCCGAAGGACGCGCGTTGCCCATTGGCGGAAGCGGACCGCACGCCGAGAATTGACGCGGTAGCCGACGGAGATGATGGCATCGAGGTTGTAGTGTCGGATGTGACGGCGCACCTGACGGCGGCCTTCTTGCCGAACTACTAAGAAATCCTTAGTAGTTGCCTCCTCGGCCAGCTCCTCGTCGCTGAAGATGTTCTTGAGGTGTATCAGCACGTTCTCGGGCGTGGTCTCGAACACTTCGCCCATCTGCCGCTGCGTCAGCCATACCGTTTCGCGACCGTCGTCCAGACGCACGTCGACCGCCTTATCGGCATCCTCGTAGATCAGGATCTGCAGTTGTTCGCTCATGTCGGGCTTGTTCGGGTGAGTTCAAGATTAACCGACCATAGCACGCTCTCTCCGACGAATCCGGCAACTCAGCATCAGCGCCTCACCCCAACAGCAGGTCGCCCTCGATGGGGATGAACTGGCTCCCGGCGTTGATAAGGGAATTGGCGGTGAGCTTGGGCACGCCGTAGACCTCGACGCGCTTGCCATGCACCTCGCGGATCTTCTCCGCCAGCAGGTCGAAGTCGCCATCGCCGGAGACCAGCACCACCACATCCGCCTGTGCCGCGTACTCGATGGCATCCAGCGTGATGCCCACGTCCCAATCGCCCTTGGCGGAGCCATCCGCGCGCTGGATGAACGGCTTGAGCCTGACCTCGAAGCCGATCGAGCGGAGAATATTCTGGAACTCGCGCTGCTTCGCGTCGCCCTTGTCGGTGGCATAGCAGCGCGCGGCCAGCACCTCCCGGTTCGCCGTCACCCTCGCCCAGAACCGGCGATAATCGAAGTGTTTGCCGTAGGCTTCGCGCACGGTGTAGTAGACGTTCTGGGTATCCACGAAGATGGCGACGCGTGTCATGGCAAGGAGATCCCCGGCAGGCAGTAAGGCGCCAGCCCCGAAAGGCAAGCGTTGGCTTGACTGCATGATACGTGATAACCGATGCGCTCGGCTTCAGCGCTTAGGCATGAAGTGCAGCACGCCCACGACAACCGAGCCCACCAGAAAGCCAATCACCGCAGAACACAGCGTATTAAAGCTCCAGCCCAGCATCCCGCCCAGGCCACCGGTTGCCTCGCCAATGCCCTGTTCGAGATGGTGAACCCACGCATAGGGCGCATTGAACCAGCCCGTGCCATCGGCACCCAGGTTGACCAGCAGGATATGCCCGCCCACCCAGAGCATGGCGACGGTGCCCACCACCGAGATGGTCGTCAGCACCTTGGGCATGGCAGTCACAAGGCTCCGGCCCAGCGTCTGAATGCCCGAGCTATCGCGCTGGGCAAGCTTTAGGCCGAGATCATCCATCCTGATCAACAGCGCCACCACGCCATACACCAGAATGGTGATGAAAAACGCGACCACCACCAGGCTCGCCAACTGCGACCAGAATCCCTGGTGAGAGACGGCGGAAAGCGCGATCACCATGATCTCGGCGGATAGAATCAGGTCGGTCCGCACGGCACTGCTGACGATCTTTTTCTCGGCCTCCGGCCCCTTTTCAACCGACGGCTTGTCGTCATCCTGCTCCCCGGAGAGCTTGTGCCAGACCTTCTCCGCGCCCTCGAAAGCCAGGTAGGTGCCCCCCACCATCAGGATGATCGGCAATAGCCCCGGCAAGAAGTGATTCAGCAGCAAGGCCACCGGCAGGATAAAAATCAGCTTGTTGCGGATCGACCCCATCGCGATCTTCTTCACTATCGAGAGTTCGCGCTCCGCCGTTACCCCCTGCAAGTACTGCGGGGTCACCGCCGCATCATCGACCACTACCCCAGCCGCCTTCGTCGTCGCACGCCCAGCGGCGGCACTCACATCATCCAGTGATGCTGCGGACAACTTCGCCAATGCGGCGATGTCATCCAGTAGTCCTATCAAGCCGCCGATCATGGAAGCCTCCTGCATCAATAAAAGGTAAAGATAGTAAAGCACATGGCTGCCATCCCCCGTGAATCACACGAGGGATGGGGCTGGGTGAGGATTTTCCCGGGGTCAGCGTGGCAGCGGCCTTTACGTAGCGAAGCGGAGAAAAGGCCGCCCGGGGAAGGACGAAGGCCCGAAAATCGGGTCTGTCCCCGTTTTCGAAACCGGAAGCAAAATGCAGCCATTCATCTAGGGTTAGAAGAACCGATATCTGCTTCCCGGTCCACGGACATGACTGATGACTGACTACTTTGTTCAGGCGTTTATATACTTGGTGGCCGCGGTAATCGCGGTGCCACTGGCCAGGCGGTTCGGACTGGGGTCGGTACTCGGTTACCTGGTAGCCGGTGTCGTCATAGGGCCGGTGACCGGACTGGTGGGCCAAGAGACCATCACCCTTCAGCATTTTGCCGAGTTCGGCGTGGTGATGATGCTGTTCCTGGTGGGGATGGAGCTTGACCCCAAATCCCTCTGGGCCATGCGAAACCGGCTGCTCGGCCTCGGCGGCCTACAGGTCACACTGACCGCCGCCGTCGCCACCGGTTTTGCCTGGTCGCTGGGGATAGCCTGGCAAACCGCCGTGGCGGTAGGATTTCTCTTCTCCCTCTCCTCAACCGCGATTGTCCTGCAGACGCTGACCGAAAAGGGCCTGGTCAAAACCGAAGGTGGCCAGAGTGCCTTCTCAGTGCTGCTCTTCCAGGACATTGCGGTGATTCCCATGCTGGCCGTCATCCCGCTGCTGGCCGTGTCCGGAATCTCTGCCATCGATGCAGAGCGCGGACACAGCAGCCTCAGCCTGGTTGAGAACCTGCCGGGCTGGGCGCATGGGCTGGCCGTTGTCGGTGCGATCGTGCTGGTGATTGTCTGCGGCCATTACCTGAGCCGGCCGCTGTTCCGCTACGTGGTGCAGTCCGGCATGCGGGAAGTATTCACCGCCACATCCCTGATGCTGATTATCGGCATCGCGGCGCTGATGAGCCTGGTCAACCTGTCGCCGGCGCTTGGCGCATTCCTGGCCGGTGTCGTGCTGGCCAACAGCGAATTCCGGCACGAGCTGGAAGCCAATATCGAGCCGTTCAAAGGGCTGCTGCTGGGGCTGTTCTTCATTACCGTGGGCGCGGGGATCAATTTCGGCGTTCTGGCGGAGTCTTGGCATACCGTCCTGCTTCTCGCCCTGGCAGTGATCATTGGCAAGGCGCTGATTCTGGTTGGCCTGGCGTTCGCTTTTGGAATCCGCAGCAGTGAAGGCTGGCTATTCAGCCTCGGGCTCGCCCAGGCCGGTGAATTCGGGTTTGTGCTGCTGACCTACAGCACCCAGAACCGTGTGATCCCGGCGGACACCGCGCAGATGCTGTCATTGGTGGTGGCTCTGTCCATGTTCCTGACGCCGCTGTTGTTCATTGTCTATGACCGGGTGGTGCTGCCACGCTACCAGAAGGCCTCCAATGAAGAAGTGGAGCCGGATGAGATAGAAGAGCAGGCGCCGGTGATCGTGGCAGGAGTCGGCCGCTTCGGGCAGATCGTCTGTCGGTTGCTTCGCGCCAACAACATTCCCAGCGTTGCCCTAGACCACGCCCTGGAGCAGATCGAAAACCTGCGCCGGATCCAACTGACAAGTTACTTTGGCGACGCCACCCGCATCCAACTACTGGAAACCGCCGGCATTGCCGAGGCACGCCTGCTCGTCGTCGCCATTGACGACAGGGACCGGGCCGTACGTTTGGTGCGTCACGTCAAACAGCTTTACCCAGAGGTCTGGGTGCTGGCCCGCGCTTTCGACCGCGGCCATGGTTACGAGTTGCGTGAGGCCGGCGCCGACGATGTGGTGAGCGAAACCTATTACTCCGCTCTGGAACTCGGCGGCGATGCCCTCACCGCCATGGGCGTCCACCCAGAACGCGCCCGCCGGATGACCCAATCCTTTGTCGCCAGCGAAAAAGCCCACGAAGATCAACTGTTCAACGCCTGGCGCAACATCGAGGAAGGCATTCACTTCAGCCCGCGCTACGGGGAGCTGTTCATGAAGCTGGACGAGTCGCTAGGGCACGCCATGCGGGAAGACGCCCGGCGAATCGAGGACGAAGCACCGGCGTGGACACCACCAAGGAACAACGGCTGATCACAAAAACAGAGTTGTCAGCGCCTATTCGCTTCCTGGTTACGGCGTCGCTGCCGATAGCCGTAAGTGGCGTTTCTGACGGTTTCTTCATCCTCCAGTCCGGCCCCTAGGGCCCCAGCGATAGTGGCAACCGAAGTCGCGAGCCAGGCAAGAGAGGTGTAATCGAAAAGACTGGCCGCGTGGCCGAGTTGCGCTTCCAGCATGTTGGCCGGAATGAAAACAAGGACCGTGAAACAGAAAAGGCCCAGCAGGATCACGTAATAGAATATGACCCCGGCACTTAGCGTCAGGACAGTAACCGTGTTATAGAGGCGAACCAGACGTGGTGATCGGGCGTTTTTTATCGATTCCCACAGCGTGTGGGCAATGATGATCCAGGCGATCATCGCCGCCATGGCCACTCCCATAAGCAGAACAAGGCGTGGCCGGCCATAATTGGCGCTGAGCTGCCAAAGGGTGGGAAACACCAGACCATAGGCGCCGGTCGCGAACGCGACGGCGATGACGCTCTTGAAAGCAGGAAAGATGGTCCAGGGGCGATTGGCGCGCACCATGCCGGCCAGGATGCGAAGGTTTCCGTTGATCCTTGATTCGGCTATAAAGCGTACATCGAAGAACTCTCCCTCGCCCGGTAGCGCTATCCGCCGTATCGGGAACAGCTTCTCGTAGAGGTGCCTACCCAGTAGTTTCCGGGCGCCTTTGCCACGCAGGCTCTCGTGGACTTTATCGGATTGCTGGGTGCGCTGCTCTTGGCGAGCACGGTCCTCTTCCGAACTGCCATGATGCAATTCGTTGATCAGTTGCAGAATCGCTTCGCTCAGGCGGTGGCGTATCGCGGTAATGCCGAAGGCAGGCAATGAGACCATCGCAACGCCATGCACCGTGCTGGTTTCAGCGATCACGAAGCGCCCATGCATGTAGATCGGCAAATCGGTAATACAGACCGCGTAGTCCCACTGCCGATCCCGCTTGTACTCGAGAATACTCCCTATGATATCGGTGGAAGCCTCTGCAGCGCCGATCAACGGATCGACGATCAGTTGCACCTCCCAACTCAACCGGTCGTCGACATAGTTGACCAGAAGTTCGGGTAACTGATCGATTACCTGTTCGGCCATCTCAGCGGACATCTCCGGAGCGGGTACCAGGCCCACCACCTTTCGGCATGCGTTGACCGCCTGACTCCCTTCCGCTTCGGGTTCGATGTAGACATCGTTCCGAACCTTGGACATAAGCGCTCCTCAACGACGTGCTAGCGCATTAGGGAGTGGGGCGCTGTAAAACCCACCTTGACATATCCAAGCTTAGATGAAGATCAGCTTAGCGCGACTCACGCTATAGGCATTAAAAATAGATATGTCTCGGATTTTTGAATTCTGATGGCCATGGCAAACTACCTACCTTGACCGTTCTGCTACCCGTTTGCGCTCAGGGCCCGA
>NZ_JAKGAK010000031.1 GCF_023061185.1 Chromohalobacter beijerinckii | reverse complement strand
CTCCTTGAGCGCCAGGGAGTCGATATTCTGAGCGTGGAAGAGCTATGTCGCGGTTGTTGAAGTTACAATCATATTATCGGTGTTCGTAACGTTAATATGCGTGAGGTTTAACTAAGAGAAGGCGCGAATAATGTATCGGTTATGAGTGCCATAAGGAAAAAAAGAGGTATTGTTTTACAAATAATTTCGAATAAAAACAATGGGTTGTGGCGGGTGGTGAGGCATAAGAGCTGCGTTATGGTTGCTATAACTCAATGATTATGATGGAGAATTTTGGTTTTCCTGTTGATTTTTAAGGCGTTTTTCCTTAAATAAATAAGACTCTTTTATTCGAGGTGCATCGACGTTCCTGGTGTACGACGACGTTATTTACATGACCACGTTCCAATGTGCCGACATGACACAACCTTCCATGAGGGAGAGCCCTATGCGACGAGCGAGGAGTCAAGGATGAACATCACCGAATATATGGCAGGCGGCGCCTGGCAAGGCGCTATCCGACACGAAACAGGAGGTGCGGCATGAGAATTGGGGCTCCCAGGGAGCGTGCCCAGGGCGAGGCGCGCGTGGCGCTGACGCCGGAAAGTGCTAAGCACATCCAGAAACTCGGTCATGAATGCATCGTCGAGTCAGGCGCCGGGCGCGCGGCTGGTTTCGACGACGATGCATATCGCGATGCAGGTGTCGAGGTTGTCGACGGCGGTGCGGCGTTATGGTCGGCGGCCGATGTCGTTATCAAGGTGCGCGAACCCGACGAAGAGGAAGTGGGCTATCTGCGCGAGGGGCAGACGCTGATCGCGTTTTTCTGGCCCGCTCAGAACGAAGACTTGCTCGAGCGTTGCAAGGCGACCGGTGCCACGGTCATGGCCATGGACATGGTGCCGCGTATTTCGCGCGCTCAGAAGATGGATGCGCTTTCCAGCACCGCCAACATCGCCGGGTACCGTGCGGTGATCGAGGCAGGCAACCAGTTCGGACGCTTTTTCACCGGCCAGGTCACGGCAGCGGGCAAGGTACCGCCGGCCAAGGTGCTGGTCGTGGGCGCGGGCGTCGCCGGGCTGTCTGCCATTGGCACCGCGACTAGCCTTGGCGCCGTGGTACGTGCCTTCGACGTACGCCCCGAAGTGGCCGAGCAGATCGAATCGATGGGCGCCGAATTCTTGTTCCTCGATTTCGAGGACAGTCAAGATGGCTCGGGCTCTGGCGGCTATGCGGCGCCCTCTAGCCCCGAGTTCCGCGAGAAGCAACTGGCGCTTTTCCGCGAGCAGGCGCCCGAGGTGGATATCGTCATCACCACGGCGCTGATTCCGGGCAAGCCGGCGCCCAAGCTGTGGCTCGAGGACATGGTTCAGGCCATGAAGCCGGGCTCGGTAATCGTTGACCTGGCGGCCGAGAAGGGCGGTAACTGCGACCTCACTGTCCCTGACGAGCGTATCGTCACCGACAACGGCGTGGTCGTCGTCGGCTATACCGATTTCCCTTCGCGCATGGCGACGCAGGCGTCGTTGCTCTACGCCACCAATATTCGTCACATGCTCACCGATCTGACGCCGGAAAAGGATGGCGTGATCGTTCACGACATGGAAGACGACGTGATTCGTGGCGTCACCGTGGCGCATCATGGCGAGATCACCTTTCCGCCGCCGCCGCCCAAGGTCAAGGCCATCGGGCAGTCGGCGCCCAAGGAGAAACCCAAGGAGCCCACCGCTGAAGAGAAGAAGGCTGCCGAACATGCCACCTTCCTTGCTCAGACCAAGCGCCAAGTGGGCATGCTCGTGGCCGGTGGCGTGGTGATGGGCCTGCTGGGACTGGTAGCGCCAGCGTCGTTCATGCAGCACTTCATTGTGTTCGTGCTGGCTTGCTTCGTGGGTTTCCAAGTGATCTGGAATGTCAGTCACTCGCTTCATACGCCGCTCATGGCGGTGACCAACGCCATCTCGGGCATCATCGTCCTTGGCGCGGTCTTGCAGATCGGGTCGGGCAGTTGGCTAGTAGGCTTGTTGGCCGGCATTTCGGTGCTGATTGCCACCATTAATATCGTGGGTGGTTTCCTGGTGACACGCCGGATGCTTGCCATGTTCCAGAAATCCTAACGCGGCGGAGAAAAGACGATGTTGAGTCAAGGATTGGTGTCCGCCGCAGCGGTGGCGGCAAGTGTGTTGTTCATCCTCTCGCTGGGGGGATTGAGTAATCAGGAAAAGGCCAAGCGTGCCGTCTGGTATGGCATTGTCGGGATGGCACTGGCGGTGATCTTCACCATGTTCGGCCCCAATGTGGGCGGCTATTGGTGGATGATTCCGATGATGGTGATCGGCGCCGGTATCGGCGTCTATTTGGCCAAGAAGGTCGACATGACCGAAATGCCCCAGCTCGTGGCGGCATTGCATAGCTTCGTCGGTCTAGCGGCGGTGTTCATCGGCTTTAACGCCGACCTGGAGCGTCGCCGGGTGATGGCCGCGCAGTTCGTCGGGGACGCCAGCGAGCGGTTTTCGGCTTTCGCCGCGCTGGTGGCCGAGAAGACCCCCGCCGAGTTGACCTTCCTGCAGGTCGAGGTGGTGCTGGGCGTATTCATCGGTGCGGTGACCTTCACCGGCTCGGTGATTGCCTTCGGCAAGCTGGCAGGCAAGGTGGACGGCAAACCACGTCAATTGCCAGGCGGCCATCTGCTCAATGCTGGGGCGGCGATCGCCGCGCTTCTGTTGGCAATCGCCTACCTCAACGGTGCGGGCTTCTGGACGCTGCTGTTGTTGGCACTGCTGGCGTTCTTCATCGGTTATCACCTGATCATGGGCATCGGCGGCGCCGACATGCCCGTGGTGGTGTCGATGCTCAACAGCTACTCCGGTTGGGCGGCGGCAGCCATCGGCTTTACGCTCTCCAACGATCTGTTGATCGTCACCGGGGCGCTGGTGGGCTCCTCGGGTGCCATCCTCTCCTACATCATGTGCAAGGCGATGAATCGCAACTTCGTCAACGTGATACTGGGTGGCTTCGGCGGCAGCAAAGGGCCGGCCGCGGAGATCGAGGGCGAGCAGATTGCCATCGATACCGGTGGCGTGGCGAGCGCGCTCAACGATGCCGATAGCGTGATCATCGTGCCCGGCTACGGCATGGCGGTGGCGCAGGCGCAGAATGCGGTCAGTGAGTTGACCCGCAAGTTGCGTGCTGCGGGCAAGACGGTGCGTTTCGGTATTCATCCGGTTGCCGGGCGTTTGCCGGGACACATGAACGTCCTGCTGGCCGAGGCCAAGGTGCCTTACGACATCGTGTTGGAGATGGACGAGATCAACGACGATTTCGCCGAAACCGACGCGGTGATCGTCATCGGTTCCAATGACATCGTCAATCCTGCCGCCGAGGAAGACCCCAACAGTCCCATCGCCGGAATGCCGGTGCTCAAGGTGTGGGACGCCAAACAGGTCTTCGTCTGCAAGCGTGGTCAGGGTACGGGCTACTCGGGCATCGAGAACCCGCTGTTCTTCAAGGAAAACACTCGCATGCTGTATGGCGACGCCAAATCGAGCATCGATGCCTTGTTGCCGATGATCGATTGATCGGCCTGCTGCTTGGCAGGAGCAGAGCGAGTAGTATGACGACACCGCCTACGGGCGGTGTCGTCGTTTGAAGGCAGACGATGATCAGGCGTGCGTGACACGTCAGGTCCGCTACAATGGCGTCATTTCGCAGGCCACCAGGAAACGTCCATGACCGACGAACGTCTTCAAGTCGCCGTGCTTGGCGGCGGCAGCTTTGGCACCGCTATCGCCAGTATTGCCGCCGACAATGGAGCCCGTGTGCGCCAGTGGTTGCGCGACCCGGCCTTGATCGAGCAGATCAACGGCGAGCACCGCAATCCACGCTACTTGCCGAATTACGCCATCAACCCTTCGGTGGTCGCTTCCGACGATATGCGTGCGGTGCTACAGGATGCCGAGGTGGTCTTCATCGCGATTCCCTCGAGCGCCTTTTCCGCCGTTGTTCGTCAGGCTCGGGCGTGGCTCAAGCCTTCGCAAATTCTGGTCAGCACCACCAAGGGGATCCGTGAGGAGGGCTTCAAACTGATGAGCCAGATCCTCGAGGAAGAGACCGGTTTCCCCCATATCGGTGTACTTTCGGGGCCCAATCTCGCCTCCGAAATTGCCGACAAGCATCTCACGGCGACGGTCATCGCCAGCGATGATCCCTATACGCGGGCGCGGGTACAATCGGCACTCGGCTGTGATTATTTCCGCGTCTATGCCAGCAACGACCGTTATGGTGTCGAGCTCGGTGGGGCGTTGAAGAACATCTACGCCATCGCCGCGGGCATGGCGGCGGCGCTGGGTATGGGCGAAAACACGCGCAGCATGTTGATGACGCGGGCGCTGGCGGAAATGAGCCGCTTTGCGGTGGCGCTGGGCGCCAATCCGCTGACCTTCATCGGGCTGGCGGGTGTGGGGGATCTCATCGTGACCTGCTCGTCGAAGCTCTCGCGCAATTATCGCGTCGGGTACGCGCTGGGTGAGAACAAGACACTCGAGGAAGCCATAGAATCGCTGGGGCAGGTCGCGGAAGGCGTTAACACGGTTAGCTTGGTACGCGAGAAAGCGCGCCGTGAAGACATCTACATGCCCTTGGCCGAAGGGCTTTATCAAGTGCTGTTCAACGGCGTGCCGGCGCGGCAGATGGCACAAATGCTCATGCAGCAAGAGCAGAGCAGCGACGTTGAGTTCGTCTTGCCGCGGCAGGACGTGTTCGAGGCACGTCGGATGGAACCCGGCGCAGAGGAGACTTGAGCGTGTCGAACCTTTATATCATGCGTCATGGCGAAGCCGTGCCAGGTATGCCAGATAGTGAGCGGTCACTCACCAAGCAAGGCGAGGCGGAAGCGCGTGCCATGGGGACATGGCTGGAGAGCATGCTCGCCAATGACATGCGCGCGGCACTGCGTATCGTCGCCAGCCCCTACCGACGTGCTCAGCAGACCGCGCAGTGGATGGCGACGCCCTTGGAGCGTTCGGTCGAAACGCTACCGATCATCACTCCGGATGATCCGCTGGAGCCTCTCATCGACTGGTTGCAGCACGAAGTCGCGCATACGCCGTGCCTGCTGGTCAGCCACATGCCATTGGTCGGCGCACTGGTCGGGCGTCTGGTCGAGGGCGATGTGCGTGCGTCTCAGCCCATGCCGACAGCCACCATCGCTAAGCTGGAAGCCGATATCTGGGCCGCAGGGTGCGCGACGCTCAAACACTGGCAGTCGCCGCGTGAACTGCTTGGCTAAGAAGAGAAACAAATGAGTTTTATCGTCATCAACCGAGTTTTCGTCAATTCAGGGTATGAAGCCGAATTCGAGCGTCGGTTTCAGCAACGCGCCAGCGAGGTCGACAAGCAGCCTGGCTTCAAAGCCATGCGAGTATTGCGGCCTCAGGGCAATCAGGCTCCCTATCTCGTCGAGACGGAATGGGAAGACCAGGATGCCTTCCGCGCTTGGGTAGGCAGTGACGACTTCAAACAAGCCCACGCCAACCCCATGCCCGCCGAGGCTTTTTCCGAGGGTGGCGGTCTTGAGCAATTCGAGATCGTCGAGGGCACCCAGGCCTGATCCCGCCATTATTCGCCGCTACCTCCGTCCCCGGTAGCGGCGACCCCTGCGCCGAGTCTTGTTCTTCCTTTTCACCACACGCTCTTTATACCTTGGTTTTATCGACTATTGTCGATGTTGTGTGACAGCGAACAGGCCTCTATCTTTTACTTGTATGATGTATGACATAAAGGCTTTATGTCAGCACGCTAAACAAGACAGATGCGAGGGGATGACGGTGCATTTTTCCAAAGAAAAAACGGTAGAGGCGGTTGGCGATGGTCTGCTTTCCTTCCCGGTAACGGATTTCGACTCCGCAGGTCGTTTCGATGAACAGAGCTACCGGAAACGGCTTGAATGGTTCGTCAGCCATGATGTCTCCGCCGTCTTCGTGGCTGGTGGAACTGGCGAATTTTTCAACCTCTCTTTGGACGAGTTTCGTCATATCGTACGCGTCGCAGTCGATGAAATCGGCGGCAAGGTGCCGGTCATCGCGAGTGCAGGTTTGAGCGTGGAAAGCGGCAAAGCCTTTGCCAGCGCCGCGGAAGAGGCCGGTGCTGATGGTATCTTGCTGATGCCTCCCTATCTGACCGAATGCCCACAAGAAGGGTTGGTCGAGTATGCCCGACAGATCTGTGACAGCACATCGATCAATGTCATTTACTATAACCGCGGCAATGGTGTTCTCGAAGCGCCGGCGGTCCAACAGCTTGCCGATAAATGCCCTAACTTGATCGGACTGAAAGACGGCAAGGGCGATATGCAACTCCTAAACAAGATCGTCAAGACAGTAGGCGATCGCCTCATCTATGTCGGCGGTGTCCCGACCGCTGAAATTTTCGCCGAGGCGTATCTATCCATCGGCGTCAATACCTACTCCTCGGCCGTATTTAACTTCGTTCCTGATATGGCGCTGAAGTTCTACCGCGCCCTGCGTGCAGGCGATAGCGCCACGGTGAAAAAGATTACTCAAGAGTTTTTTATTCCTTTTGTCGATCTGCGTGACCGCAAGAAAGGTTACGCAGTCAGCCTTGTGAAGGCAGGAGCGGGCATCATTGGTATGCCGGCAGGGGATGTGCGTGCGCCGCTGGTGATGCCTGATGAAAATGAGGTTAATGAACTCGTGAAGCTCATTGAAAATTCGAAGGCGCTATAAAGCTGAGTCATGTGTTGTGAGGCTTTAGTGACTTATTATACCAGTAAAAATGAGTTAAACATTAGCATTATTATTAATATGCCTTCATTCAAGGAAATTAATCAAATGATCAGTTTAGTAAGAGGTGTGGAATGATATTCAAAAAAACACTTTTAGGGGTTGCTTGTGTAGCAGCGTTTAGCACCAATGTTGCTCACGCTGACTACCCTAACCGTGACATCCGTGTGATTGTTCCTGCAGCAGCTGGTGGTGGCACGGATGCTATCGTGCGCAAGATCACCAATATCGCTGAAGAGTCTATGCCAGTCTCGATGTACGTCGAAAACGTTGCGGGAGGCATGACGGCTACTGGCCTGCTTCAGTTAATGCAGGCACGACCAGATGGGCAGACTATTGCAGCCATTACTTATGACAGCATCATCACGATCCCCTGGAAAGAGATGCTGCCCGGCTTCAATATGGACAAGATGCGAATGATTGCCCGCATTACACGTGAAGCCGATGCGATTACAGTGCCGAAAGACTCCTCTTACCAGACGCTAGATGACTTTATATCCGCCGCTAAAGAGGAGTCCGGGAGCATCCGTGTCGGTATTCAAAATATGGGGGCCAGAACCCACCTGACTCTGTTGCAGCTCCAAGACCTTACGGGCGCAAAATTCAAGATTGTCTCCTATGACAGTAGCGCAGCTACACAGAAGGAAGCCTTGCTCAATGGGGAAGTAGATGCCGTCGTTACCAGTCTTGGAGATTTAGCTCCATTGATTGAGTCTGGCCAGGCCCGCGGTTTAGTTGAGTTCTCCGATACCCAGAACGAGGGTTTCCCTAATGTGCCGCCGGTGACTGAAACCAATACCGATCTTGACCTGCAAATGGGTAGTTTCATAACTTTGGTTGCTCCTGAACGCACACCGGATGATGTGATCGAAAAGCTGGAAAAAACCTATCACACCGCCTATGAAAGTGATGATTTTCAGCAGTGGTTGAAGAAGGTTGGTGTAACTCCCGCTTGGCTAGGTTCTGAGGAAGTTACTGAGTGGTCACACGACACTCAGGAGCAGCTCTTTAATACAATGGATGAACTGGTCGACAAAGGTGTGTTGGAAAAGTAAATCACCAACACGAATTGGCACCGCTGCTGCGCTGTGTAAGTCGCATGGTGCAGTGTCGTCCTAACGGGTTTTTTATATGTCTTCTCAACGATTTCCTTTAGGTGGGGGGTTCTACGTTCCGGCAGTATTGTCTCTCATCACTGTTGTGTACTTGATCTCGGCAATACAGATTGGCCCGCCGATGAAAGATGGCAATATGACGGCGTCGTTCTTCCCTATGGCCACTGCAGTCATCATGCTTATCGCACTTGTGTGTGCGATGGTGCAGGAGGTCAAACGCAAAAAGGGCATGAAGACCGAAGAGGGAACGGAACAGGAAAGCTCGGCCTTGTTTAGCAAAAGTTATGCCGGTATCTCTCTGGGGGCAATTGGAGTAGTATTGCTAACAGCTGGTTATTTGCTGGCTTTTGATATGATTGGATATATCGTATCGACTTTTTCTTATGTCTTGTTGTTGATCTGCCTTTTTGCTGGCGAGTTAAAGAAGAACTGGGTTATGAAGCTGATAGCCGCTGTTGTGATTACTAGTGTCGGATACTTGCTATTTGAGGTCTTTTTTCAAGTTCGTTTGCCGACCCTATGGAGCCAGTGATCATGGAATCTATATATGGGCTGCTGGGCGGCTTCGCTGCTCTCACTAATCCTGAAACTCTTCTCTATATGGTGGGCGGTTTCCTGATCGGAACATTATTTGGGGCAGTGCCTGGGCTCACCTCGGTGCTCGCAATCGCGCTGTTGCTACCTTTGACTTACAGTCTCGATGTAACCACCGCATTGGTAGCCTGCGCCAGTATTTTCATGGCGGGTATGTGTAGCGGTAGCATCACGGCAACGACCATCAATATCCCGGGAGCACCTTCGTCAATGATGACAGCTATGGAAGGCTACCCAATGCAGAAGCGAGGAGAAGGTGCAAAAGCGCTGGGACATGCTGCCCTGGGGTCAATGATCGGTGGTTCCATTGGGGCACTGCTGTTGATGGTTATTTCTCCATTGGCTGCAGACGTTGCTTTGTTGATTCGGACTCCCGGTAAATTCTCACTCATTGCTTTCGCTCTCATTGTTATCATTATTTCTCAACGTGGGTCTATCACTAAAGGCATGGTAGCCACGTTGCTAGGAGTGATGATTGCTACAATCGGTATTGACGTTGTACAACCAATGGCTCGTTTTACTTTTGGATCGAGTGTGTTGGTTCAGGGAATAGATATGATGCCACTGATTATCGGAACTTTCGCTATCAGTGAGTTGCTTATTCAAGCCGATAGTCGTAGTACTCGAACTGTGGATACCAGTAAGATTCAGGCGGCCAACGTACGTCGACGCGACTTTATTCCCCCGCTATCGGAAGTCCGCGAGATCGGCTTAATCCGTTATTTAAAAAGCGCGCTGATCGGCTATTCAGTCGGGATTTTGCCAGGTGCCGGTGGTTCTATGGCTGCCTTTGTATCTTATGCAGAATCTATGCGTTCTTCGAAGCATCCAGAACGCTATGGAAAGGGAAATCCGGAAGGCATAGCAGCGGCTGAGTGCGCCAACAACTCCATGTGTGGCGGCGCGTTTGTTCCGATGCTAACTTTTGGCATACCTGGTGATCCAACGACTGCTATTGTTCTTGGTGTGTTGGTCATAAACGGTCTTCAGCCCGGTCCACAATTCATGACACAGCAGCTCGACTTGGTTGCGCCGATGTTTGCCTCGCTATTCGTCAGCGCGTTGATCCTGGTACCGCTGACGCTCTATCTTCTTGGCCCCTACTTTCTGAAGATTGTTTCGATTCGCCGAGATATCCTCTACTCTAGCATTGCCGTAGTGGCGCTGGTGGGGAGTTATGTCGCGACCTATTCCACCTTTCAGATGGCATTGGCGCTGGTATTTGGTGTGCTTGCGTACTTCCTTCGCAAGCAGAGTTACCCCACTGTCTGTTTATTGCTCGGCTTCGTGCTCGGGCCCAGTTTGGAGGAGTATTGCCGCCGTGCATTGTCTATTAATGACGGTAGCCCAATGGTTTTCTTGACCAGTCTCGATAGTCTCTTCTTTATTATCCTAACAGGGGTGTTCTTCTACTTCATGGTGATTCGAAAGCCAAAGAAGGGTGGTGTTGGTGAGCCGCCTGTCTAAGCTGTCATAGCTTTTATTCGAACCGTCGCAGAAGCCTTGTATTAAATTGGATAGGCCAGTCCTAAAAGTATAAGCCATTGCGTGCCGGGAAGCTTTTAAATATACCGGGCGCCAAGATGAAGGAACGTGCCATGATGTCTCAGGTGAAAAGCATGCATGTAGTTCCGGTGGCCGGCTACGATGGTTTCCTGCTCAACCTGAGCGGTGGCCACGCGCCCTGGTTCATCCGTTGCGTGGTGATTCTCGAAGACGACGCGGGAAATAAAGGCGTGGGAGAAATCCCTTCGAGCGCCGGTATTCTCAATGGGCTGGAACAGTGCCGGGGGCTGGTCGAGGGGTCGCGTGTCACCGATATCAAGAAAACGCTGAGTCAAACGAAACAGCTTCTGGCAAAAAACGGCCGTGAAGAGCGCGGCCGTCAGACGTTTGATCTTCGCGTGGCGGTGCATGTGCTGACGGGCATCGAATCCGCGCTATTTGATCTTCTGGGCCAGGCGTTGGGTATGCCGGTGGCGGATCTATTGGGGCAATACGGTCGCCAACGCGACGAAGTCGAGGCATTGGGTTATCTGTTCCTGCTCGGCGATCCGGATAAGACCGACCTGCCTTATCCCAAAGCCGAGAATCCGCAGGATGCCTGGGATGAAGTACGCCGCAAGGAGGCACTGACGCCCGAGGCCGTCGCCAACCTGGCCAAGGCTGCCTATGAGCGATATGGCTTCAGGGACTTCAAGCTCAAGGGCGGCGTGCTGAGCGGCGAGGAGGAAGCCGATTGCATCCGCGCGCTGCATGAGGTATTCCCCGAGGCGCGGCTGACCCTCGATCCCAATGGCGCCTGGTCGCTTGACGAAGCCGTGCGTGTTCTGGAACCGGTCAAGCATCTTCTGAGCTATGCTGAAGATCCCTGTGGCCAGGAAGAAAGCTATTCGGGTCGTGAGACCATGGCGGAGTTCAAGAAGCGCACCGGCTTGCCTACGGCGACGAACATGATCGCCACCGACTTCAAACAGTTGCAGTATGCCGTGCAGCTTAATTCAGTCGATATCCCCCTCGCGGATTGCCACTTCTGGACCATGCAGGGCGCGGTGATGGTCGGCGAACTGTGTAATGAGTGGGGTATGACCTGGGGCTCGCACAGCAACAATCACTTCGACATCTCGCTGGCAATGATGACGCATGTGGCAGCGGCCTGCCCGGGTGAGATCACCGCCATCGATACGCACTGGATCTGGCAGGATGGACAGCGGATCACCAAGGAGCCGTTTCTGATCCGCGATGGCAAGCTGAAGATACCGTCCGCGCCGGGGCTCGGCGTTGAGCTGGACGAGGAAAAGTTGATGGAAGCCCACCAGCTTTATAAGCGTCTCGACGTGACGCAGCGTAATGATGCCATGGCGATGCAGTATCTGATCCCGGGGTGGGAATTCGATCCCAAGCGTCCCGCTCTAGTGCGCTGACGTCTTTCGATACGCTTGACTTGAATTGTGCTGATTTCGGCACTCTATGCTAGGAGTAACTGTATGATTATAGAAGGAAAGCAGATAATCGGTCAGCAGCTCGTCGCAGGCAGCCGCGATCCGATCCAAGCGATCAATCCGGCAACCAACGAGCGTCTCGATCCAGCCTATCCGGGCGGTACGCAAGTGGACGTCGAGCGTGCCTGCGAACTGGCCTGGAGCGCCTTCGATACCTACCGCGAGACCTCGCTAGAGGATCGCGCCAAGTTCCTCGAAACCGTCGCCGATGAGATCGAGGCGATCGGTGACGATCTCATCGAGCGCGCCGTGGCCGAGTCAGGTCTGCCCCAGGCGCGCATTCAGGGCGAACGCGGACGTACCTGCGGTCAGCTACGCATGTTCGCTCGCGTCGTGCGTGACGGTGAATGGCTCGATGTCCGCGTCGATCCGGCATTGCCGGATCGTCAGCCGATGCCGCGTGTCGATCTGCGTCAGCGCCACATCGCGCTCGGCCCGGTCGTTGTCTTCGGTGCCAGCAACTTCCCGTTGGCGTTTTCCGTCGCCGGTGGCGACACCGCTTCTGCATTGGCAGCAGGCTGTCCGGTCATCGTCAAGGCACATGCCGCACATCCGGGCACGAGCGAGTTGGTTGGCCGCGCAATTCAGTCCGCAGTCAAGAAGTGCGGGCTTCCGGAAGGCGTCTTCTCACTGATATTCGGTTCTGGTCGCGAGGTGGGGACTGCTCTGGTCACGGATTCTCGCATCAAGGCGGCTGGCTTTACCGGCTCACGCAGCGGCGGTCTGGCTTTGTGGAAGGCGGCTCAGTCGCGGGCCGAACCGATCCCGTTCTATGCCGAGATGAGTTCGATCAATCCGGTCTTCCCACTGCCGGCGGCGCTCAAGGCGCGCGGCGAGGAGATGGGCAAGGCCTTCGTAGGATCGCTCAACATGGGCGCGGGTCAGTTCTGCACTAACCCAGGACTGGTCATCGCGATCAAGGGACCGGAACTCGATGCGTTCCTTTCTGCTGCTGGTGACGCGGTCAAGGGCAGTGCGCCGCAGACCATGCTGACGCCGGGCATCCATGAAGCCTACGAGAACGGTGTCGGTGCGCTGGTGAGTAATGGTAAGGCGAGGGAAGTGGCGCGTGGCGAAAAGGGCGAAGGCCCGAACCAGTGCCAAACTGGCCTGTTCGTGACCGCGGCACAGGACTTTCTGAGTGACGAGGCGTTGCAGGGCGAAGTGTTTGGCGCCACCTCGTTGGTCGTCGAATGTGCCGATGCGGCCGAACTTGCGAAGGTCGCCGAGCACCTGGAAGGCCAACTAACAGTGACGTTGCAAATGGATGACGCCGATCTCGATGTGGCGCGCCAACTATTGCCGACGCTTGAACGCAAGGCGGGTCGTATTCTGGTCAACGGCTGGCCGACCGGTGTCGAGGTGTGTGACGCGATGGTCCATGGCGGTCCGTTCCCGGCAACGTCGGATTCACGCACGACGTCCGTGGGGACTGCAGCTATTTATCGCTTCCTGCGTCCGGTCTGCTACCAGAACTTGCCCGACGGCCTTCTGCCGGAAGCGATCAAGCAGAGCAATCCGTTCAAGTTGGATCGTTTGGTCGACGGTAAACGCGAGAGCTGATTCCCAGCGTCGCTATCGATACCATTCGGGTATTCAAGGCCACTCTTCGGAGTGGCCTTTTTGT
>NZ_JAKGAK010000030.1 GCF_023061185.1 Chromohalobacter beijerinckii | reverse complement strand
GACCCTTACCGCATGGCCTATAAGCTGCTCAACCGCGTGCTCACCGCCCGCGGCCACGTATACGACCGCACCGAGGTCGCCACCGCCACGCCGCATGCGCACGGCGTCACGCTCACTACCGTCAGTGGCCACTCACTCGACTGCCGGTATCTCATCGTCGCCGCGGGCTACGAGGCCCAGTCCTGGCTCGATGACAAGGTCGCCATCAACCGCAGCAGTTATGCCTTCATCACCGACCCCATTGCACCGGATGTGCTCGGCGAACTCGCCTCGACGCTGATCTGGGAATCCGCGCGCCCGTATCTCTACATGCGCACCACCGGTGACGGCCGACTGCTGGTGGGCGGCGAAGACGACGACCTCGATATCCCCGCGCAGCGCGACCAGCGCGTCGGCGAGAAGGCCGAGACCCTGATCGCCCAGGTGGAAACGCTCTTCCCACGGCTCTCGCTCAACCCGACGTTTTCCTGGGGCGGCACCTTCGCCGAAACCGACGACGGACTGCCCTTCTTCGGCCCGCATCCGCAATACGGCCCCCGTGTCCACTTCGCCATGGCCTACGGCGGCAACGGCATCAGCTACAGCATGATCGGCGCCGGCTTGTTACGCGACCTGATCGAGGGCCGAGATCATCCACTGGCCGAGTTATTCTCTTTCCGGCGCGTGGGAGATTGATAAGCTTCAACCACTCATAGTTACCGATCGGTAACTATCTGGGCACCACGGCTCTCGTAGAGCTATAAATTACCGATCAGTAACTATAATGCTGGAAATCACGACACATGACGCTATACTTACCGAACGGTAATTATAGACAAGGCGCACACATGACCGACTCCACCCCACCCAAAACGCTTGGCGACCGAATTCGTCACAGCGAAGACCTTGGCAAGCTCGTGCGCCAGGCGCGTGCCGAACAATCTTTGCTACAGATCGATTTGGCCGGGCTGGCCGGTACCGGAAACCGTTTCATCGTTGATCTGGAGCGGGGTAAACCGACGCTGCAGCTCCAGAAAGTTCTAGACGTACTGGATCTCATGGGTCTCGAGGTCATCGTGCAGCGCAAAGGGATACATCAACATGGCGAGTGACGAGGCCCTGGATGTCTATCATGGCGACTGCCTGGTAGGCAGGCTATACAACGTGCAGCCGCTGCGTTTCGAGTACGAGCCGCCATGGCAAGCATCTCCACGGGCTGTCAGTCTCTCCCCCTCCCTTTCACTGACCCGCCGCGTGCATGTCGGCGATGACGTTGTGGCGTACTTCGAAAATCTCCTGCCAGAAGGCGATCTCCGGCATCACCTGGAGATCCGACACCACACCAGCACCCTCTTCGGACTTTTGAAAGCCATTGGTGGCGATACGGCCAGCGGCTTTACTCTGATACCTTCGGGCGAGGCACTGTCGACGCCCCGTTATCGCCCCCTCCGCTGGAGTGAGCTGGCCGAACATCTTCATCACCGAGAGCGGAGCCCGCTACTGTCACAGCAAGGCGAGGGCGCTCGCATCTCGTTGGCTGGCGCTCAAGACAAGTTGCTATTGATACTAATGGAAGACGGCAGTCCCGCCATACCGGACGGAGCGGCGCCGTCCAGCCATATCCTCAAGCCGGATATTCGGCGCCTGAGCGGTGTCTGGGCATCCGCCCTCAACGAGACGTTCTGCATGCAACTTGCGGCCAAGCTCGAACTCGAGGTGGCAGAAGCCAGCTACCAGTTAGAGACCCGTGCTTGCCTCGTGCGTCGCTATGACCGTACTCCCGATGATCGAGGAGGACTGCGAAGACTGCATCAACTGGACCTCTGCCAGCTCAGTGGCGCCCCGTCGAGTATCAAGTACGAAAGCGATGGCGGCCCCGGATTGGCGCGATGCCGAGAACTACTGCAACAGGCCGGCGTTCCTGCCAGGGACCTCCAGCGACTCATCGGTTGGTTTTTCTTCAATCTACTGATCGGTAACAACGACAGCCACGCCAAGAATCTCTCCCTTTTGCAAACTGACGAAGGCCCGCGGTTGGCACCGTTTTACGACTTGATGAGCACGACGCTCTATAGCGGCTTATCACGCCATTTCGCTTTCCAGGTTGCCGGTGAAAACAGGCCCGGCAACATCGAGAAATCACATTTGGAATCACTCGCCAGATCGTTACGCTTTCAGCCACGTTACTTCATCAGGCTGGGACTCCAACTGGCCGAGCGAATGCCCGCCGCCCTGGCAACAACCCGAGCAAGTCTCGAGGAAGTCGTCCAACCCGGCACGGAACAGGTATTGCTAGAAAGACTCCATCAGCGGCTGACAAGCAACTGTCGCAAACTCTCCGCCCACTGGTCGGCCGGCTAGAGTTGAGACGCAAGCACTCATGGCTCGACGCAGTTGTTGGAGCCCCCTATCAAGAAGCCCCGCCACCGTGGCCGGACGGACGTCCCGGCCTTTCCCCTAACGCCACATCGAATTCGCTGATCGCCGTCACCTCCCTTGGCCACCATTCGGGGTGGTTGTCCCGGATGAAGGCCATCAATTTCTCCCGCACATTCATCTCGGCGACCCAGCCGGCGAAAGGATCCGACGCCATCAGATAGCAGACGACTGTCTGCGCTCGCTCGGTCTGTCCCGTCACGTAACAAGAAAGCTTGTGGTGTTCGATGACGTTATCTTCTTCCTGCGCATACTCTAGGAACTTCTCCCTGAGGCATTGGATGTCAGCGCTCAAGTGGAGGATCAACTCCAGGCTCCGGAACTCCTTCGCACTCTTGACCGACAGGTTTTCGAAGGGCCTAGAGACGAAGTAAGTGACCGGCACGATCAAGCGCCGGTCATTCCAGACCCTCAAGCGAATGTAGGTATAGAAGATACCTTCCACATAACACCACTGGTCTTCGAAGACCACCAGGTCGCCGATACGTATGGGCTTGGCCAACGAGAGCTGAAACGAAGAAAGGATATTGCCGAGTACAGTCTGGCCGGCAATACCCACCAGTACCGCCAATACGCTGGCCGAGGCCAGCAAGGTGACCCCCAGCGTCTCGAATAGCTGGATCTGACTCAGCACATAGATCGAAACAGCAGTGACCGTGATCAGAATAATGATGCGACGCAGCGCGTAGAGTGTCGTCAAGAATTGACGCGCGTCCTGGGGCTTGGTGTCATCGATCTGTCCGATGAGGCGCCGCGTTATTTGCAGCATGAAAGTATCGACTAGGCGCAGCGCAATCGTACAGCCACCCCAAGCCAGAATGATGATCAACAGCACCCGGAAGGACGTGGTCGCCACGGCTGAGAAAGACACTACATAATCGAGCACTGTCTGGGTTACCAGTGACATGACGACGAGTGCTACAGGCGTCTTGATTCGTCCAACAAAAATGCTGGGCGAGCCGGTAGGCAGCCAGCGTGTCGCCATCCCGACCAGATGGTGGACCCACCACCCCATCAGCCCCACCAGCAACAGAAAAACCGGAATGGCGATCCATTCCCAGATTCTGAGCACTCCAAACGAGGCCTTGAAGCGATCCGGAATATACGCCTCAAACATCAAAGGACCGTATTCTTCGTAAAGCAAAGGCACCGAGGAAACACTATCTGGCATGACCAACCAGACTGGCTCCTCGTCACCCACCCGATATCGGCCCAGACGAATATCATAGCTTTCGCCCTTGGCAGTGAGCGATGCCAGCTTGAGGTTCCGTCGAGGCTCTCCCGTCTGAGGATGCTGGCCTGTGGGGTCTTCGATGGCGGCATCCTGGCGCCCGGGAAGGCTGGAAACCTTGAGCCATTCGCCGCGTTTGAGAACCTCGGCCAGTTGCCTGGCCAACTGCTCCCCCCGCTCTCGCTGCTCCGCCGAGGACAGTTCGGAAAGGTTGAGGATCTGCGCCGCTGCCGCGAAGTCCTCATTTTCAGTCAGTGTCAGAAAGCTACGTATCGACTCCCGTGGCGTCATGCGTTTGACCGCTTTGGGAACCTGGCCCAGCCCCGCGTTTAGCGAATCGACGGAGAACCAACGTGTCTCCTCACTGTCGTAGTCCGACGTTTGCGCCGAGCATAAGCTGGAAAATATAAAAACCACTGCAGCCACCAGCCACAGTCGCCATGCGCCATTTTTCTTCATACGTCCCTTACCGATTCAGTGGGCCATCCATGCGATCCACCTACCACCGGATCGTCCCGACCCGGTCGGGCCTTTCTCCATGAAAGACCACCCAGTTAGTGGTTGCTCGCAGTACAGCGCACCGGTGAATGCCGCGTCCAGTTTTCATTCCTCGATGATTCGTTTCCGGGAAGCAACAGCGTGTTATAGGCAAGCAAGGGCACCGGCAGTACGACTATTTTGGTGGGACCTGTATGAGCCAACTACACTGCAGCCGAATGCGCCTCGCTAAGTCCTCTTAGGCGAGGCGTCTTCCACTGATCAGCAAAAGGAGTTTGCCGTGATTGCCACCGCCGAACGACCGGTCCGAAGCGGGCCGAACCCGCTACATGGAATGTTGCTTGCGGGCGCCTTCCCTCTCTTTTTGGGCGCCGCGTTGAGCGATTACGCCTACTCCACGACGTATCAAATACAGTGGAGCCACTTCGCTTCCTGGCTGATCGCCGGCGGCCTGGTGTTCTGCGGTCTGGCGCTGATCTGCGCACTGATCGGGATCTTTCGCTCGGCCGGCCGCCGGGGACTTTCCGTCGTCTACTTCCTGCTGTTGCTGGTGACTTGGGGTCTGGGCTTCGTCAACGCACTGGTCCACGCCAGAGACGCCTGGGGCATGATGCCGACGGGACTGACGCTTTCCATCGCCATTGCCGTGCTCTCTTTCATCGCCGTCTGGATCGGATTCATCAGCCGCAAGCGCGGAGGTCAGTCATGAAGCTAACACCCAAGCCCACTGGCATGCGTTACGCCGCACCGCTCTCGATCCTGCTGCTCGCCGGTGGCGCCCAGGCCGCCGATTCGGGCCAGCAGTACGGTCCTGACCCGGCACTGCCCGAACCCCAGCGCGGGCTGCTCCCCAACATGACGGTCCCCGAGCAGGCCCCGTGGGACGATGCGAAACCCACGGTACCCGATGGCTACACGATCACCGCCATCGCCACCGACCTGAAGGTCCCGCGTCAGACGCTGGTGCTCCCGAACGGCGATATCCTGGTGGCGGAAGGCAAAGGCGGCGGTAACGCCCCGAAATCGCGGCCGAAGGATTTCATCGCCGGGCTAATTCAGTCGCAAGGCACCACCTCGGTCAAAGGCGGCGACCGACTAACGCTGCTGCGTGATGGCGACGGTGATGGCAAGTACGAGGAACAGACGGTTTTCGCCGAAAACCTCAATGCGCCCTACGGGCTCGCCCTGGTGGATGACGATCTCTACGTGGCCAATCAAGATTCGCTCGTTCGCTTCGACTACGAAGAAGGTCAGACAGAGGCCAGCGGCCCGCCGGAAGTGATCACCCCACTCCCCTCGCGGATCAACCACCACTGGACCAAGTCACTGACCGCCAGCGCGGATGGCGACTACCTCTACGTCGGCATCGGCTCCAACAGCAACATCACCGAGCGCGGCATGGCGGCGGAAGTGAACCGTGCGGAAATCTGGGAGATCGATCCGGAGACCGGCGCGCACCGCGCCTATGCCACCGGCGTGCGCAACCCCACCGCGCTGACCATTCAGCCAGACTCGGACGAGCTTTGGGCCGTCGTCAACGAACGCGACGAACTCGGCCCCAACTTGGTGCCCGACTATCTCACCTCCATTCAGGAAGGCGGCTTCTACGGCTGGCCTTACAGCTACTGGGGCCAACACGTCGATCCGCGTGTGAAGCCGGAGAACCCAGAGCTGGTGGAGTCAGCGATCGCGCCCGACTACAGCCTCGGTTCGCACCACGCCCCGCTTGGCGTCGACTTCTCCAACACCGCCGTGGGTGGAGAATTCACCAACGGCGTCTTCGTCGGCGAACACGGCAGTTGGAACCGAGCCGACCCCGTCGGGTACAAGGTGGTCTTCGTGCCATTCGAGAACGGTGAGCCCTCTGGCGACCCGGTCGACTTCGTCTCCGGCTTTCTCACCGGTGACGGCAAGACCCGCGGCCGCCCCGTCGGCGTCACCGTCGCACCGGATGGCTCGGTGATCGTCGCCGACGACATGACCAACGCGATCTGGCGGGTGACGCGAGATGACGACGAGGCACCGTCAGCGGAGTCCGCCACCGAGACATCCGGCGCCTCCAACGAGGAAGCCACATCGCCTGAAGGCGAGCCCGAGATGCCCGAGGACGGATACGCCGGGGACGCATGAACCCGGCGCGGGGCGCCCTGCTCGGCCGTTACTCGATGATCGAGGCGAAGCGATCGTTCAATCGTCTGAGTGCGGGCTTGAGCAGGGGCGCCGGCTTGTCGCGACGCATCAGCGCTTCTTCTCCGGCATAGCTGAAGGTGATCGCTTGCGCGGCGAGCCAGCGTAGCGGCTCGACTTCCCAGCGTTTTATCAGCTGACGATGACTGGCGTCGTTGAAGGCCCAGGGCATGCGCACCCGTTCGGTATCGCGCTCGAGGATCATCTCCGCCAGGGTACGACCGAACAGGTGCGAGGCGGCCACCCCTTCGCCGGCGTAGCCGCCCGCAGTGGCAAGGCCGTCGCGACGGTCGAGGATCGCATGCGGGCGGAAGTTGCGCGACAAGCCCAGCGAACCGCCCCAGCCATACTCGACCCTGACACCCTCCAGCGCGGGCAGGAGATCCACCAGCAGGTCCCGCCGCATGCGGATGGCCTCATCATCGATCGCCTGGTCGGCCTTGGATCTAGCGCCGAGATAATAGTTGCCGCGGGCACCGAAAACGATGCGCCCATCGGCGGTGCGATGGCCGTAATTGATCAACCGGCTGGCATCCGCGAAGGCGGGACGCTCGGCCATGCCGATCTCCTGCCAGCGGGCCTCCGATAGCGGCTCGGTGGCGATCACCAGGCTCTGCACCGGAATCACGTGGCGCTTGAAATCGAGGAACCGGTCGGCGTACCCCTCGGTGGCACACACCACCATCGGTGACTCGACGCTGCCTTCGCGCGTGCTCACCTTGTGGTGCGACAGGGTTTCGGCGCGGCTCTGCTCATGGATCGTCACGCCCAGGCGCTCGACGCACTCGGCCAGGCCAGCGACCAGCTTGGCCGGGTTCAGCGTGGCGACCTGGCGATGATAGATGCCGCCGTAGCCGTTTCTGAATCGGGCCTTCTCCGAGAGTTGCTCGGCATCCAGCCAGTAGCAGTTCGCCTCGCTGTGCCCCAGCTCATGCAGATGCTGCAGGTAGTCGCGCTGGATGGCGATCTGATCTCGGTAGCGAGCCGCCGCATAGATCGCGCCGCCCTTGTTGAAATCGGCCTCTATCCCCTCGTGGGCCAGTACCCGGCCGACCTCGTCGACGTTATCGGCCACCACGCCACAACAGGTTTGCCGTTCCGCCAATGGCAAGTCCCCGATATGCCGCTCCAGCCCGGCGAGGTTACCCACCACCCAGCCGCCATTGCGCCCCGACGCGCCATGACCGACACGTTCGGCCTCGAGCACGACGATCTCTCGCTCGGGGGCAAGGCGCTTCAGGTAATAAGCGGTCCATAGCCCGGTGAAGCCGGCACCGACGATGACCACGTCGGCCTGGACATGCGCGGTCAGGCGCGGGCGCGACGCCGGCCGCTCGCCCAGGGTGGTGCTCCAGAAGTTGCTAAGCGCATCAGTGTGCATGGCGTATTCGCTCATCCAAGATCACATGTAGCCCAGCACCAGATACCCCGCGGCGGCAATACAGCCCGCGAGGGCCGCATAAGGCAACTGGGTGAAGGCGTGCTGGAAGGGAGTGCAGCCGCTGGCCTGGGCGGTCAGTACCGTGGCATCGGAATAGAAGCAGGCATGACTGCCGAAGGTGCTGGCAGAGAGCGTGGCACCGATCACCAGCGTCATGTCGGCCCCGAGGTTCTGCCCCAGCACGGCGACGATCGGCAGGATGATCACGAACACGCCCCAGTTGGACCCGGTGGCAAAGGACACGAAACCCATGACGGTGAAAATGATGAAGGGCAGCATTTCCGCGCTGACCAGCGGCTCGACCGTGGTGATGACATAATCGGCGAGCCCCAGCGAGGTGTTGACCTCATTGAAGAGGAAAGCGGCCACCAGCACGGCCAAGGCATCCAGCATCGACTTGAAGCCTTCCAGGATATTGTCGAAGGTCTGGCTGGGCGACAGCTTCTTGAACCCGATGAAAGCCACGATCATGCCGGCCAGGGTCACGAAGATGCCCATCAGGAAATCCAGATCGAACCACCAGGTAAAGAAGGCCAGTGACGCCATGGGCAGCAGAAAGGACCAGATGCTGCCTTTCGCATGGGTGTCCGCTTCGAGGTGGGCGATTTCGTCATCGATGTGTTCGGCACCGGGAGGCACGCACTGCCCTTGCTTTTCGGCACGCTGCTCGGCCTTCTTCATCGGGCCGAAGGCAGGAATCCAGCGCAAGATGAAAAGCGGCACCAGGATCACCGCGACCCAGGGGTAGAACATGAAGGGAATGGCCTGGATGTAGGTCCACACCCCCTGGCCATCCTCTGCCACGCCGTTGCTCTCGAGCAGCGCGCCGAAGAAGACCGCCCAGGTCGAGATCGGGATCAACACGCTGATGGGCGCCGCGGTGGAGTCGACCACGTAGGCCAGCATTTCCCGGGACGTCTTGAAGCGGTCGGTGACCTTGCGCATCGAGGTGCCGACGGCCAGGGAGTTCAGATAGTCGTCGACGAACAGGATGATGCCCATGACCCAGCAGCCCAGCAGCGCGCGAGGCTTGTTGGTGGTATAGCGCATCAGCTTGTCCGCAAAAGCGCGCGAAGAACCGGACTTGAGCAGCAGCGCAATGATACTGCCCATCAGGCCACAGACCATGATGACCCAGGCGACATCTTCATCGGTCATCACCGTGAGCAGATCCTCGGTAAGGCTGCTCAGGGGCATTGCCGGGATCGATCATCAGGGTGCCGATAAAGGCCCCCAGGACCAAGGGTTCGAGGGCCCTGCGTGTCCACAATGCCAGTATCAGGACGATTGCCGTGGGCAGCAGGACAAGGGGATTGTCATATTCCATCGTGTCTCACCTCAGCGGAGTTGTTGTTGTGCTTTCGTGAATGACGGGAAGCCGAATTGTCGGGCGCAAATGCGCCGCTATTGCAGTTTTTCGAGTAATTTTTATTTAAGTTTTTCTAGTAATTGCTACTTCAGCTTTTCTAGTAATTGGTAGTACCACATGCCGGCCGCCAGCAGTGCATTGCCGAGCCGGTCGTCGAGCGGGATGCGGAGGTGTCGAACGCCGGCAAAGGCATCGAACTCCTCGAGCGTGCCGGAAACGGCATTGGCCATGATCTCGCCAACGATGTGCGAGGTGGCGATGCCGTGGCCGGAGTAGCCCTGGGCGTAGTAGACGTTGTCCGAGAGCTTGCCGAGCTGGGGAATGCGGTTGATGACGATGCCCGCCATGCCTTGCCATTGAAAATCGATGGCAACGCCCTCGAGTTGCGGGAAGGTGTGCTCCAAGCGCGGCCGCAGCTCAGAGGCGATGTCGTCCGAATCGCGGCCGGAGTAGTTGGCGCCGCCACCGAAGAGGAGCCTCTTGTCGGCGGTCAATCGGTAGTAATCGAGCACGAAACGCGTGTCATAGACCGCCAGGTCCTCGGGATCGATGGCCTGCACCTGTTCGGACGATAGCGGCGCCGTCGTCACGATGCCCAGCGATGCCGGAAACAACTTGCCCTTCAGCTGCTTGCGCTCGAGGCGGTGATAGGCGTTGCCGGCCAGGATCACGCTGTCGGCCATCACCCGACCGTGCTCGCCGACCACCACCGGCGTATCGCCGTGCTCGAGATCCACCACCGGCGAATGCTCGAAGATCAGCGCCCCCAGGCTTGCCGCCGCGCGGGCCTCCCCGAGGCACAGGTTGAGCGGGTGCAGGTGCATGTTGTAATCGTTGCGGATCGCACCGTGATAGAGTTCGGTGCCGACCACGCCGCGCACCGCTTCGGCATCCAGCCAGTGGATGTGCTCGCCAATGGCATGGCGTTGCGACGCCTCGAAATCCTGTCGCAACGCCTTGATATGGCTGGGCTTGTAGGCCGCCTGCAGGTGGCCGTGCTTGAGATCGCAGGGGATCGCATACTTCTCGACCCGTTGCTTGATGATCCGGTGCCCGCGCCAGCGCAGGTTCCAGACGAACGCCTCGGCGTCGTCGCCCAGCGTGTGGCGCATTTGCCGGGTCATGGCGTCCTGGCCGGAGAGACTGCCGGTCACCTGCCCGCCGTTGCGTCCGCTGGCCCCCCAGCCGATTCGGTTGGCCTCGACGATGGCCACGCGATAGCCGCGTTCGGCCAGTTCGACTGCCGTGGCCACGCCGGTGAAGCCGCCGCCGACGATCGCCACGTCGACACGATGCTCGCCCTCCAATCGCGGATAGTCGGATTCCTGAACGATCGATGCGGTGTAATAGGAAGCACAGCGTTGCTGGGTCATGCCTGCTCCTTAGAGTCGGGAAAGATACGTCTGGCGGTCGACATCGGTGACCCTGGCCATGAGCTCCCGGGCCTCGTGACGCTTGATTCTGGCGTAGAGATCTCGATACGCCGTGCCGAATATATCGGCCATGGCCGACGAGGCGGCGAAGCGCTCGAGCGCGGTGAGCCAATCATGGGTGAGATGCTCGGGGGGGCTGCCGCGAATGGGCTTCGTCCTCGATGGCCGGTGGCGGCGCGATGCGTTGCTCGAGCCCATGCAGAATGCCCCCCCAGCAGCGCCGTGGCGACCAGGTAAGGATTGGCATCGGCGCCGGCCACGCGATGCTCCAGACGCGCCGCGGCGCCATGCCATTCCGGCACGCGGACGGCCGCACCGCGATGATCGCACCCCCAGGTGCACTCGATCGGAGCGAAGCTGTCGGGTTGAAAGCGGCGGTAGGAATTGCCATGCGGCGCGAAGATCGCCTGGCCATCGAGCAAGCTGTGCATCACACCGCCGATGGCAGCGTCGAGATGCCCGGCGCCGTTGTCCTGATCGAAGATATTGTTGCCATCTTCGTCGAGCACACTGACGTGAAGATGCATGCCCGACCCCGCCTGATCGGTGTAGGGCTTGGCCATGAAGGTGCTCGCCAGGCCGTGGTGACGGGCGGCCTGAGCCACGAGACGCTTGAAGTACAGCGCATCGTCGGCGGCAGCCAGGGCATCCGGGCGATGCCAGAGATTGACCTCGAACTGCCCCGGGCCGAACTCGGCGATCAGCGTATCCGCCGGAATATTCTGGGCGCGGGCGAACGCGCGAATGGTGTCGAGGACCGGCGCCACCGCATCCATCGTCTCGAGCTCGTAGAGCTGCTGACCCCGGGGTTCTCCGCCCGGACACAGCGGCGCGGGCGGCATGGTCTTCAGTGCGTGCCGTGCCTCGGCGTCGAGCAAGTAGAACTCCAGTTCGATGGCGACCACCGGCGTCCAGCCGTGGCTTCTAAAACGCTCGACGACCGCGGCGAGCATGGCGCGCGGGTCCATGAAACTCGGCGTGCCGTTCAGATCGTGCAGGGTGGTGAGCACCTGGTGGCCCTTGGCCCAGGGCAATGGCGTCAAGGTACGCTCATCGGCGTGACAGACACCGTCGGGGTCGCCGATCGACTGCGACAGCCCGGTCAGCGCATCGTTGTCCTCGCCCCAGATATCCAGCGACTGCGTCGAGAGCGGCAGGCGCACCTGCCCGTCCATCACCTTGTCGAGCTGTTCGGCGGGCACCCACTTGCCGCGCGGAATGCCGTTCATGTCGATGCACAACACGTCGACTCGGTCGGCGCCCTCCTCCCCGTGAGGACGGTCAGTGCTGTGGGCAAACGAAGCCTGCGATATCTGCGCCATAGGGGACTCTCGATCTTGTTATGGTCCGATGTGATCACACGTGTGTGATCACACTAGCAGAGCCCCATCAACCCCACAAGCAAGCCGGTATCGTGATTGCCCCCGCCAGTTACGTTAAGCTGGAACGCCTGGCTCGGCTTCCTCATCACAAAAGGCTTTGGCACATCGCATGACCACGGAATCAACCGCCAGTCGTACGGCTTTTTCACCCGATACCGCCTCGACCCGGCTTCACCGGGCTCTGCGCGTGCGTCTTTGCGAGGGTGACTTCACGCCCGGCGAAGTGATCTCGATTCGGCGCATCGCCGCGCAATACGGCACCGGCACCATGCCGGCCCGCGAGGCGATACGCTGGCTGGTGACCGAGGGCGCGCTGATCTTCTCCGACAGCCGCAAGATCATCGTCCCGGAGCTGAGCCATGACCGGTTCCATGAAATCCTGTTCGCCAGAAAGAACCTGGAAACCGAGGTGTCACGCCAGGCCTTCGACAATATCGGCGCCACCGACATCGAGGCCCTGGAACGGATCGACGAGCAGATCAACGACGCCATCGCCCAGGGCGACCTGGTCAGCTACATGCGCGGCAATTACCAGTTTCACTTCCATATCTACCGCCTGAGCCAATCGCAGGTGCTGTTGCCACTGGTCGAGATACTCTGGCTGCAATACGGCCCCAGCATGCGCTACATCTGCACGCGCTGGGGCGCATCGAGCATCGCCGACGACTATCATCGCGAAGTGACACAGGCGCTCAGGCGCGGCGACCTGGCGTCGTTCTGCGAGGCGATTGCCGCGGATATCGAACAGGGCATGCTGCTGCTGGAATGACGAAACCGCACAATGATGGACGCTTTCAAACTGGTATGTTCTTCATCTATACCGGTTGGACCTAGCCCTTACTATGATTGGCATGGTGGTGATTTGTCTGGGCTTGAAGACAAGACTTAGCTCAGAGGTGTCATGGACATCATCAATATGCGCGACGCCAATACGCGCCTATTCCAGTTGGTGGACAAGGCCGCGAAGGGTGAGCCTTTCATTATCTCCAAGGCCGGCAAGCCAATGGCACGGGTGACCGCGGTGGATGCGCCGGAGCCCGGAAAGGTCCGGCACCGGGGGTTTCTCAAGAGGCAGATGCGGGTGCCGGAGGACTTTGATCGCCTCGGTGAAACCGACATTGCCGATTCCTTCAAGGGCTGAATAAATCTGCTACTGGATACGCATTTGCTGCTGTGGGCGGCGCTGAAGATGCGCAGGACGATGCTGCGTTACGCGTCGCCCGCAGGGGTCGTCCACGGGGAGATAAAGTCGGCGATTCTCTCTTCGATACGACCCTCGACGGTGCGCAGACGCAGGATGAGAATGCCGCTTTTCTCCAGGATGCTGTTCTTCAAGGCGTCCCGCGCCGCCTGATCGGGCCGGTCATGGGAGCCACCGTCGACTTCGATCACCCCCAGCGGGGTCTTGCCCACCTTGAAATAGATCACGAAATCGCAACTGGCACGCGCCATGAAGGCCCGCTCACGCTGCGTCAAATCCGGGTTTCTCGGTGATGCGATCTGATTCAGCTTGACCTGATCGTGACACATCAACGCTTGGCATGACGGATCGGATAGCGCCTCGCGCAGCAGCTGCGCCGCGATCTGTTCGGATCTGTAGCGTGAATCCTCAGGCCGCAAGCGAGCGTTCAAGCGCGCCAGGGATTGATCGAACTCGCGGTAAAGCAAGTCGAAAGCCGACACCACAGGCGCACGCACGATCTGCTCGTCCTGAGCGTAATAGGCAAAGTAGCGCATCAAGGCCGCAATATGGCCGTTGTTTCCGGCGAACACCTCATCGCCCGTTACCAGGGTGAAACGGTGCTTGGCCCGCGACACCGCCACGTTAATCATGCGCGGATCATCGACGAAATCCAGCCGTTTGCGCTCCTGGTTGTAGCGTTTCTTGTCCAGCACGGTGGAGAAGACGATCTCGTCGCACTCCCGGCCCTGGAACTTATGCACGGTATCCTTGACGAAATCCGCTGGCAGATGCGTGCCGGAGAGATTGACCTGTGCCCGGAACGGCGCGATGAAACCACACCCGTCGCCGTCCAGCCCGACCGGCTCGCCCTCGTCATCGAGCAGCTTGAGCAGGGAGTCCAACTCCCGCAGGTTGGTATTCTGACGGGTGTGGTTGCCCTTGGCGGTCACCACCAGGCGCAGTGGCACTTCGCCCTTGTCCTCCGTCATGGGCACCAGCGCGTTGTCGTAGAACTGCTGATTGCAGAACTGGATGATCCTGGGATGGCAGCGATAATGCTCCTTCAGCAGGGTCTTGGGTAGCGTCTCCTTGAACACCTCGATGCACGAATCGAGCAGGCTGTATCGCTCGCAATCGTAAGCGTCGGCGGGCGCCGGCAGGTCCAGCTTCACCGGAATGTGCGCCAACTGTCGGTTGTCACCAACGACGATCAGATTTTTGGCGCAACCCAGCGCCAAGATGCCCGGCACGATGTCCTGCAACGAGGCTTCGTCGATGATCACGTAGTCGAGGATTGCCCCCGGCGCGATCGAATTGACGATGGAGTGCGTGCCGCTGCCCAGGATCGGGAAACGCCGCACGAAGGCATCGAACTGCTGCTGACGCCGGTATGTCTTGGCATCGAAACTTTCCGAGGGCTGCGTCTGGCGTTGCAGATGCTGCTTCAGATGGCGCATTGATGCCGTCTTCAATGCTTCCAGCGAGGCTTCGAAATTTTCTCTCGCCAGCGATTCGCGGCACGTCTGCAGTTCCGCTTCCTTCTCCTGCAATGCCTTGTCGTAATAGTGCATCTGCAGGGCATGGAAAACAGCCAGGCGCGTATCGCCCTGGGCGAACGGCTTGGCACGGAAAATCCTGAAGTTGAACAGCAACTCGATGCGGTCCTTGAGGCGGGTGCGCTGCTCGCCGAGATGGGCCAGGTAGGCCATCAGGTCCGCGGTCTTTCGCGGCGTCAGCCCGTACTTGTCCAACGAGGCGGCGGCCTGCACGCCACTGTCTGCCTGCCACTTCTGCAGGTAGCGTCGCTCGACGATCAACTCATCGATTTCGACTCGCAGTTGCGCCATCCGATTTTGATCGTGCAAGAGCTTCTTCAAGCGGCCCAGTAGAGCCTGAATTTCCTCCAGAGTCGGGGCAGGTTCAGGCTCGCTGGATGGCCAAGGCGGCAGGTCGGCGAAGAAGTCCTGGCGGTTACTCTGGTTGCCGAGCTTGGCGATCAGATGACCCAAGCCGCACTTCTCCAGCTTTTCGTAAACGTTTTCCACCGCCGCATTGTTGTTGGACAGCACCGCCACAGTCTGTCCGCGCAGCAGGATATTGGCGAGGATGTTGAGGATGGTCTGGGTCTTGCCAGTCCCCGGTGGGCCTTCGATCACGCTGACCTGGGCGCGGAAGGCTTGCTCGACCGCCGCGAGCTGGCTCTCGTTCAGTCCGAACGGATAGATCAGCCCCTCATCCATCGCCAGCGCCCCATTGCATCCTGTGCAATAGGCCTGCAAAGCGGTGTCGGCACTGGCAGGGAGCTTTTCCAATTGGCGCACCACGTTGGCGGCGATTTCACGGTCGGTCTTCGACTTCGCACGATCCTGCCGGGCATGCGCCACTGCCTCGAAATAACGAAAGGCCGGTGTTCCCTTCATTGCCGTCGACGCATCAAAGTCGATGTCGTCTATCTTGTAGACGTAGGGCTTGTCAGCATTCGGATAGTGCACGACGGCATACCGCTCACCGTAGATCGTCGCCTTGGCGATGGGCGTGACTATCGTGCTGGGGGGCTTAGTCATCAACATCTCGCCCAGTTCTCGAATGGGCGAGATGACGCAGTCGTCGAGAGCGTGTACGGCCTTGCCCTTGTTCACATAGGAGCACTTCAGTTGCAGGCCTTCTTGCTTATCGCTCCAGATCGACCAATTGGTGATCTCTGCGGTCCTGTCCTCGCCACCCACCTGAATCGAAACCATACGCCCCTTTATTTGTTCGCGAACGACATCCGAATCCCCACACACGATCAGAAGTCGTTACTACCCAAGGTGAGGATCATCTTGCCATCATTTGCTGCGCGCCTGCCCCGAGGGCGCCCTCAGCGGCAACGAGGAAGAGCAGTACAACAAGCGGAAATTTCTGCAGGTAAAACACATCATCGAACCCCATTGCGGTCTGCTCAGCGAACTGTTCGAGGCGCACCGGCCGGTCTGGGGGCGGGAAGACGACGCCAAGCGGTTCACCGGCGTACTCGATAATCTGACCGAAGCAGAACGTGACGTGTTTGAAACACTCAGCGAGAACCGATTGGCGCCCGCTCTACGGTTGGAGCAGGAGCACATCGCCCAGCGCTGGTTGCTGGAAGCGCTGAGTCGATTCAAAGCGTGCCCTGCCAGCTGAGGGTGCTCAACCAGGCATCATGAAAACTCAACATCCCCTCTTCTCGCGGCGACACCGGGCCGAGCAGTAGACGACATTCTCCCAGTCCCGCGCCCACTTCTTGCGCCAGGCAAAGGGGCGCTGGCACACCGGGCAGATCTTGGTGGGGAGGTGAGGTTTGCGATGCGGCATCAAGACGTCTCCCGAAGCCCACCCCGGATCAGTGCGGCGAAGGCTTGTGCTGCGTCGTTTTCACTGCACTGGTCGCGCACCATGGCCGCCGAGAGCGCGTCACCCGCACCGATCAAGCCGACACAGCGGCGTTCGAGCTCAGTCTCCCCAAGCGTGCAATAGGGCCGCAATACCGCCGCGAACAGCTGAACGTAGCCATCGAGCAACTCCTGATAGACCGCCTCTTTCTCTTCGCTTCCCGCCAGCGCGGCGCCAATGGCATGCCACTCGCCGCTGGTGTCGGCATGGCAATGCACGTGGGCGGCCGCGAGCAGCGACGCAGTTTCCTCGAAGCTCCGGCCATCGGCCGTCAGCGTTTCGCGAAGTGCCTCCGATTGCCGACGATCGATCAGTTTGTATAACGCGATCAGAAGCTGCGAGCGCGTTCCGAAGTGATCATAAGCGACCGGTTTGGAGACGCCGGCACGCGCTGCCAGATGGCCCAGCGTCAGTCGATCCGCGCCCTCTTCCCGCACGATCTGCAACGCCGTATCCAGTAATTGATGCCGCCGCTCGGTCCCGGAGAGCCGCCTGGCGCCCGTTTTCTCTCCTGTCTCGCCTGCATTGCGCTTCACGTTTTTCCCTCTTCCAGGCTCTCTGGCAAATTGAAAACCTACCACGAGTAGGTTACTGTTCAAAAACCTACCTTTAGTAGGTTATCTCTCGACCCGGAGACCCGACATGACACTCGACCCCATCCTGCTCATTGGAGGCGCCGGTACCGTCGGCCGCCAGGCGGCACGCTTCCTACGCGAAACGTATCCGGAACTTCCCCTGCTGATCGGCGGACGCGATCTCGCCAGAGCCCAGCAAGCGGCCGCTGGTATCGGCAACGCCGAAGGCGTGGCGGTGGACCTCGGCGCGCAAGATATTGGTCTCGGCGCACGCCCGGTCAGCGCCATCGCGATTTTTTTCACCGACACCACCACTGCCGCGCTTCAATTCGCGCAACGTCGGGGCGTGCCCTATCTCAGCGTGTCCCCCGCCATGACCGAAATCGGCCCCGACATCGCCGCCTATATGCACCGACCGAATGCTGCACCGGTGGTGCTGGGTACCGAATGGCTGGTGGGAGCGACGACGATTCCCGCGCTCGAGTTCGCCAAGACCTTCCGTCGCATCGACACGATTCGCATCGGCGCCTTGCTGGACGAGCAAGACGAAGGCGGCCCGGCCTCTTTCGACGACCTGGAGCGTCAGACGCAGGCCCTTCCTGCCGTCCAGGCACGCCGCAACGGTGCCTGGATCTGGCGTAGCGGCGACGACCTAGAGACCCACTTTCGCGCGGCCGATGGGACGACACTGCAAGCGACCGGGCTATCGCCTCACGACGTGTTCGGCCTCGCCACCGTGACCGGTGCACCCAACGTTGAATTCAACCTGGCCATTGGTGTCAGTTCGAGCCGCCGCCGTGGCGAGCCGATGTCCACCGAGATCATCATCGAACTCGAGGGCGAGGATCAGGCAGCGCAGCCGCTACGCTCACGCCGCGCGGTGACTCATCCCGAAGGGCAAATGCCGCTGACAGGGCTGGGGATCGCGCTACTCCTCGAGAGGCTCGTCGGTCTCGACGGCAAACCGGCGGTTCGCGCGGGGCTCTACTTTCCGTATCAACTGCTGGACCCCGCGGTCTACCTCGAGCGCTTCGCGCAGGCCGGTGGGCGGCTCTTGGAGCTCGACGTCCGCTAACGCCCCAGCGCACATGCACCCTCCTCCCAAGTCATGCATGCTGGTGGGCAAGGATCTAACGACATCACGGTATCGAAGCCGCCGACCGCCTGCACCGGGACCACGAGATGTTCCGCGAGGATCACGCCCGAGGCGCGTTCGAGCACCTGGACTGGGTGCATCGGTGAGTAATAGCGTGGTCGAAGTGCACTTGGGCACGCTCGGTGT